>CAYRCC010000105.1:0-1757 GCA_964422725.1 uncultured Lachnospiraceae bacterium | reverse complement strand
CAACCTGTATGGGCGGATATTATCCGCCCATACGGGATTGTACCGCAGGTTATGTTTATATATGTAAATTATTCGTTTTTCATACGAAACTTCGTGCATTTACGTATAACGCGTTTTGCGTTTTCAATCGGAAACGGCACTTTGTCTGGCGCAAATGATTTAACGCTGACAACTTGCGCAAAAGTTGGCGCGTTATCGGTTCCGGCAGGAACAAGAACATAATCTCCGGGCAAAATGGTTTTGTCATAGGTGATGTAATAATAGACTCTGCGGTTTCCGCCGAAATTCACACCGCAGAAAATATATTTCGGTTCGTCGGCAATATCTTTTTCGTAAACCGACGGATTCAATATGTCGCCGATACAGTTAATGCTGACAAATTCAAATATGCTTTTGGCAAATTCGGCAAAATCCGCAGGCAGACCGGATTTGTTAAAACCGCCCGAAAATGTGCGGCTCGGATTCTTTTCGTAATCAATTGTTATCGTATAAAATCTTGAGCCGAACGTGCCGCCGGAGGTATCTTCATCTTTTGAAAAGAAATCTTTCGTATCAAGATTTTCAAGCATTTTCCGTATAACCGTCGAGCCCTCGCATTTATATGTAATTTCGCTGTTTGAGTTGGGTTTTCGGATATATTCGAGCGAACCTGTTTTGCGGTCGACGGTAAGCCGTTCCGAAAATTCGGCGGTGTTGTTGTTTTTGTTATACTTCACGGTAACCGTGTTTACGGTATCGTGATTTGGATTTTCTTTTGAAAGAAACAAATTGTCGATATTTGTTACACCGCTTATTGCGGCAGAAAGTTCTTCGCCGCAGTCATCGGGAAATACCGTGAAAGTATATTCAATACCGTCGCTATCGGTAAATTCGGCGGTTAATTTATTGGCATCTGTTTTGTCTATGTCGCTTTGGTTTTTGCAGAAATATGATACAGCAGAAGAAAACAGAGTTTTGACAGCGGCACAGTCCAAATTCATTTTTTTGTCTCGAACCGGTTCACAGTCATCGCTGTTATCAGACGACCGATACGCGGTAAAATGAACTTCGCCGTAATTATCCGCGGTTATGTGCTGTAATACTTCACCCGATGAATCCGCTGTTTCGTCACCGCGGCCTTTTTCATATGTGATGTGCAGTTTTTTAAGTCTGCCGTAATAAAGTTCGGGATTGTTTTCTGTAATCACAGACAGTCGGCAAAGTGCAAGCGCAAACCATGCACGTGCCTCGAAAGAGGCAATTTTCTTAGGTTTTTTTGCCAAACGACAAAAAGATACCCATTGCGAATACACGGCGTTGCCAAGCAATTGAATATCTGTTATATCGTGTATAATTTTGTGCAGTTCGTCATATCTTTCGTATGCACGACCGTATTGTTGTGAAAAAGAGTAACCGCAGTCCATTGTGAATCCAAGATTTTTACAATCCTGTTCCATACTGTTGTCTGTCAGTTCCGTATAATCTGTATTGGGGCTGCAAAATTTATCACACCATTTTACTGCAAAATCATATATTTTTTTCATACAGACACATTCCTTTTTCGGTTGTTTGTTTTAAAATAAAGCCGAACGCAATGTATTAAATACAAAATATATCAAAACACAGCAGCGGTTTTTACGGCATAACAAAATTTTCTTTCAAAACCGCATAAGATTCGGCTTTCTGTGTACATTATCAGTATATCATATCAAACTTTAAAAGTCAAGATTTTTACGGAAACTTTTGGTTAAACACAGATTATGACGCTGTATTTACTT
>CAYRCC010000104.1:0-2004 GCA_964422725.1 uncultured Lachnospiraceae bacterium | reverse complement strand
AACGCGTTTTTTGTGCATTTTGACGACAGCGTTTTAACCACTCAATCGAAAAGAGCGCGGCACGACTTTCGCCGCCCGCGCTCCGAGTCTCCCATGTGATTGTAAATCTAATAATGGGGTTGTTTTAATTGCAAATTTCAGAACGCCTTAGACTTCCCGATAGTCTCCTTTTTGCGTACCCGATTATTCGCCGAGCTTCACTATAAGTATGTCGTCTACAAAGCCGACGCACTTTCGGTCGGGATAGCAAGGCATATTTTTCACCTCTTCTTTTTCGAGTATTTTTTTATCAAATTCTTTCACAGCAATGGGTTTATTCAAAACCAGCTTGAAATAATTCGTGTAAGATGCTGAATGTGTTGTCGCAAGTTTGTTTGAACATCCGACGATTGCCACAAGATTATCGAATTCCGGTGAAGAAGCAGAGTATTTTCCGACAAACATAACCTCTGTCCGACCTGCAATATAGCCGTCTGTATCATACATCAAACGAGATATATCGGTCATCGTTGAAAGCGTCACATCTTTTTCAAGGTCTTTCTTCAGATAAACTGCATTTGAGGTCCTGATATTCATAAATATAACAATCGCAAGGCAGGTACAGCAAATACTTTTTATAATTGTTTTTGCCGATTTCTTGAAGCACTCATTAAATTCCGTAAGTTCCATAAAGAACACCGGAATGAGCCAGGCAAGCCAGAAAGAGAATAACATAAGAGAATGTACATGACGATTGTCCAATATATAAATGATATTCATACCTGCGGGAAGTAGTGCGTAAAGCAGGTATATAAACACAAAATTTATGGGTTTTATTCTTTTTTTTATCAAAAGAAAAGCGGGAATTGCAGGAATAAGTAAAATCAAAAATAACCGTATGATTGTAATTATAATCGTCAAGTCGTAGCCGAAAAACATGAATTGTAAATCTGCGTGCCAGAATAATACTAAAATTTCTCCCACATACAAGTACATTTCAACGATCATGCCAAACAAATCATTTTTTTGAAATGTGAGATTGGTCAAGCTGTTATGTAATCCGCTTTCAAATGATGTGTTAAATAATTGCCCCACAGCAAATAAGCACACTGCATACAGAACTCCGCCCAAAAGTATTTCAGCAATCCCCTTCAAGCCGTTTATGACAATGCGTTTCGTGTTTGCATTATAGTTCTTCGCAAACTCTATTATCGAATATATCATTATCAGTATTATCGTAACGCATATGTAGCTTTGATATATACCAAGTGAAAGAAATACGAATACCGGACATAAAAAACAGTACTTTCCATCGAGACTCCAACAATACGCTGCAATAACCGCGAAAAGCAACGCAAGCATATCAAAATCCAGTTCATATAAATAAGTTGCCGTCTGAGCGATAACGGTAGTATTGACAGTAAATACAGCAGATATTGCAATGATTGTCCGCAAGCGTTCAATCTTGAACAATCTGCAGCAAAAATAAACAGACAGCGATATATATATCAATGATAATGTACCTATCAAAAGCGGTGATTCTATGTTGCCTCTGAACATTCTGTAAAAAGGAACCAAAAATCTTCCAAGTGTCACCTTCCACATTTCTTCACCGACATCAGCACATATGACCAGCCCGTCATGAGAGAATAAACTATTAAAAAATGCGTATCCATGTGCCACAAATCCCAATATAAATGTTGCAATAAAACTCATTTTCAGGGTTTTCAATCTATCCGACGGAAATATTGCACAAACCATTTTCATTAAATACTCCTTTTACAATTTACATATTTCTACTCAATCGTATTATGAAAGTGCATCATGTAGCCCAAGAATTACAAAATCATTGAATATATTATACCACACAGCCCGCAGTTTTTCAATATATAATAAAAAATTTACATTTTGCAATTTGTTAGATATTCATATTATTCAGGGCCTTGACAAACTCGCATAAAATGTGCTATACTGTATAAAAGCGGTGGGGTGCGATATTTGCACGCTCGGAGGCACGGGTTTATA
>CAYRCC010000103.1:0-2056 GCA_964422725.1 uncultured Lachnospiraceae bacterium | reverse complement strand
GAAAAGGTATTTATCACCGAAACCTCTACCGGCAGAATCAGCGTTCCAAAAACAATATCAGGTGGAAAATGCGAAATTACAACCGTAACCGGTGATATAAAAATTAATGTACAGTGAGAGCAAATTCACCGCTATATCCGCGAAAGATAGTGACGGAAACGGTGTTGGAAAGTATGCGGCGAATTCTGTTGAATGTGCAAGCCTGTGAAAAGGAATTTGCTTGTAAGCAAATGGACTGTTACAGCGAGGATAAGAAGAAAGAACTTGCGAAAAAATGCCGAGAACCGAACAAAGCTCGGAAAGGTCAAGCAGATAACGGGAATCAAGGGATTGACTGTCGAGTTGGTACACGAATTTATTGATAAAATCGTGGTACACGCACCGGGATACCTTGATGGCAAGCGAGTTCAGATAGTCGATATTTACTATAACGGTGTCGGTATTCTGCGAGAACTCAGTCCGAAGAAATGGAAGAGGTGTTCCGGAATCGTATATCGGAACACAAAAAGAAAAACGGCATAGCCACAGACTATACCGTTTAACAAAATAACTATTTAATTTAGATACAAGAGCATCTTGGGCACCTTCCTTACGGAGGGTGCCCCAAATGAGATCTCTTTCTGTTTTTTTGGGGATTAACTTACAGCCCCTTTTTAATCAACGTTCTGCGAAATCCCGCCGACAATCAGCAGCATTTATCGTTGCAGCAACCGCCGAATCCGTTATTGTTATCACAGCAACAAATGAAAATCACAATAATAATCAATATCCAAATCCACTGATCATTATTACCGCAGCCGTTGCCGCATCCACCAAACAGTCCCATAAAAAATCCTCCTTTATTTTCAAAGCCTTACGCTTTGTTTATACTATATAGTATGCTTACGCGCTAACAATGTGAAAATTTTCAAAAGTTTTTTGTTTACTGCCTGTATCTATGTCAGCTTTCATTATATAAGGAAGTCAGCAATGTATGGCTGTGTTTTTGTATTAACGAGGCGCACAAGCCGCACATTTTGAAATGATAAAACATATTATGTAAATACAGATATTTGTATAAGTAATTAAAAGAAAGGCGGAATGAATATGGAAAACTGTAAAATGTCCGGTTGTACGGCAGACAGAGAAAATGTTCAATGCACTATGTGTTCCGTAAATGATAACGGCGGCTGTATGTGCGGCTGTGTGGGGTATGCGTATGTTCCGTGGCAAATGATTGGAGAAGTCACCTGTCCCGAAAAGGCACTGTGCAGCGGAACAGCATTTCCGGAGCTGGAGCTTACTATAGATGAATACGGAAATATGTGTAAAAAGGAGGGCGAGGTGTGATGGACAGAATGACGTTATTAAAGAAAGTGCAGTCGTATGAATTTGCCGCACTGGATTTGCAGCTATACCTCGACACGCACCCCGACGACAGAAAAGCCTTTGAAATGTTCAAGGACATTGTTATGAAAGCCAAGGAAGCGGTTGCGGAATATCAGGATCAATGCGGACCGCTCACCGCAAAAGCTTCGGCTGTGTATAACAGCTTTAAATGGATTGAGGGCCCGTGGCCATGGGAAAAGGAGGCAAACAGATAATGTTCACATATATGAAGCATTTGCAGTACCCGATTAAAATCAAAAATTGCAATCCGGCGCTGGCAAAAGTCATTGTCACGCAATACGGCGGTCCAAACGGCGAGCTTGGTGCATCACTGAGATATTTATCGCAGCGTTTTACTATGCCCGATGATATTTCAAAAGGATTGCTGACGGATATAGGTACAGAAGAATTAGGACATCTCGAAATGGTTGGAAGTATAGTATCTCAACTCAGCAAAGGTACTATGGGCAAGGATTGGGCTAATATGCAGTCTGCGGATTATTATGCCGACAACGGTGCCTCGGTATATCCGCAAAGCTCGCAAGGAGCACCGTTTAATGCGGCATCTATTGCAGTAACCGGCGATCCTTTGACTAATTTGTATGAAGATTTGGCAGCAGATGGCACGATTTCGTAAGGACAACATTTTTCTGAAACCCTTGATTTTACGCCGTTTTCGGGCGTTTTT
>CAYRCC010000102.1:0-2066 GCA_964422725.1 uncultured Lachnospiraceae bacterium | reverse complement strand
GTACCATTATTTGTGACAGACAAAATTTTATCCCGCTTTTGCCGTAAAAAATGAGAATATATAGACTAAATAGAGAGCAAAAAATGAGTGATAGAATCCTCGGTCTCGAGTGGGAATGATTTCGCAAGACCACTTTCCCGGCTGTAGAGCCGTAAAAGTCCCGATTTTGCGAAGTTGTGGCAACGATTTGGCAACAAAATTTCATTATTCATAAAAAGAGAGCTAACTGATTTTGATTAAGTCAGTTAGCTCTCTTTTCTATATTGTCATCGTTATTATAAACTTTTTGTAAACAATAATCCAAACTTTGAGGAAAACACTTAAAAAGGGGTGCTAAAAACGGCGATAAGTAAAGGGATTAATTTTCTTCCTCTTTCAAAGCCACTACCAATATATCACTAAGTCCCTGACTCGGTACCTTTGCCCAACGCTGGGTGGTGCCGAATTTCAATTTGAACAACGGATATTGCTACATTATTCTTCGTCGCCTTCGCTATCGTCTTCAAAATCTTCAATTGGAGCCGTTATACTCCCCTTGCTTCTGTTGCACCATTTGTGTAAAAGCTGTGCATTTTCAATTTCTGTTGGTCCTCCGCGATCATAAGGGATAATATGATCGATCTCACAATCATCAATAGACAAAATATGATTGCCACAGTAGCTGCATATATATCCAGGTCGGAACAGGTGCTCTTTAATCGATGGATCAAAGAGCCTCTTTCCGCAAGTCAGGCTATCCGAAGTGGTTATCCTGTTCATAATGCTCATTACCGCATCAATTCTATTTCGGATTTTCATTCCGGCATTTGTTCCAACGTATACCCAGCTCTGATACTCAGCATTATTTTGTTTTAAGTCGTTTATTGCATTTCGAATTTCATCAGCATGTTTCATGATAGTCCGCTTCTGGAAGAAAGAAAAGGGGATAATAATAGAGTCATACACAGCCCCATTAAACTTTCGGCGATGATCATTGGAAAACGAAAAGAACGCATCGTTACCCATAACCACTTTAACCAATTCAATCAAACTATTATATTGGTTTTTTGCAGCTCGTATCTGTTCTTCAGTGTCATTCTGGTGCTTTTCCATGTATTCGTTCATCATAACTTTGTAGGTTCCTTTGAGCTGCATATAATTCCTTAACGTAAAGAACCGCAAAATTCTTTCTTCATATGCAAACCGCTTATTATCGTCATGAAAAAGCAATTGTAACGTCTGATTCGTCGCTGCAACGTCTTTCAGCATGTCATTGAAGCTACCCCGGTAGATGCAGTTTCGAACTTCTTGATCTTTTAACTTTACCGCACCAAGGTTTAGACGAGAAAAAATTTCGTACTTTAAATCTTCTGATCCTTTCTCAATACATACAGCTGAAATTGTTTGCATTTTTAGCCGTCGCTGTGTGCCTTTATCCAATTCTTTATAGAATAGCCCATTTAAATCCGATAATGCCGTTAACCCAGTTAATGCGAATTCATTTTTCAAGTATTTTACGAAGGATGTTATTCTTTGCTGGCCATCTATAACAGAATATATTCCCTCATCTTCTTCCGCTAAATAGATTACAGGAATAGGAATTCCAGTCAAAATAGATTCGATAAGCTTCGACGCACGCTTTACATCGTAAACATATCTTCGCTGATAGTCCGGATCGGTAATAATATCGTTGGCATCAACGCGATTCTGTAACTCTTGAAGCGAAAAGTTCAATTGCCGTGTATGTACAGAAAATTGTGCAGAATTATCGGTATACATTAATAGAACCCCCTAACCACTTTTATTATTTTGATTATACCACAAGTAAAACAAAAAATCGACATTTTTCTGATTCAATTTTATTAATCCGTTTTTGTCGAAAGTATTTTGCAAGTTCTATCGATTATTTACCTTCTGTGACAACTCTGCCATTTTTATTTGCACAGAGTTGAAGCACCTCGCTGTCGGAGGTTTTGTTTCCGATGAACTTCTGTCCACCATCAATTTGATTGCAACTACCATGGCCGGGTTAAAGGAGGACGATGCCTATGGGAATTGACACAAAAGAAAAGACTGCCTATGTAACA
>CAYRCC010000101.1:0-2071 GCA_964422725.1 uncultured Lachnospiraceae bacterium | reverse complement strand
TCATATTTGGAGTTCATTTTCCTCTTTTTTGTCACCCATCAATTGTATCACAACACCGCATAAATACGGTGTTTTCACTTATTGACAATTGAACAAAATCATGATATGATATGCTTATAAGTGCTAACGCTTTACACCGTCTGCCTACGGTTTGCAAAATTTCATTTTGCTTATGAGCCAATTGATGACTGCGTAAAAATGCCATTGTAAGCAAGCATTTTTACTTATGATATAATTATTAATAAGAAATTTAGAATATGGTGGCACTATGGATAAAGTATTAAATGAAGTACGTCGAACAGCTTTGAATTATAAAGCTATAATAAAGGTTGTATTATTCGGCTCAAGAGCGAGAGGAGATAATACGGCTAAAAGTGATTATGATATTGCTGTGTTTTCTGATAGCATGAATATTTATGAGCAGTCTAAATTTTTAGATGATATAGACAATATAGATACACTTAATAAATTTGATATAGTGTTTATAAAGGACAAGCATATCAACACAGAATTATATAAAAATATAATGGCTGATGGAGTAACAATAATGGATAAATTTCAAATAAAGCTTAATAATTATAAAAATGCACTTGCAAGATTGCACGAATCTATAGAAGATTCAAAGAAATATGATAATCTTACATTCAGAGATGGTGTTATACAAAGATTTGAATTTACTGCCGAGCTTGCATGGAAAACAATAAGAGAATATCTTTTGACGGAAAAAGTGGCTGATATTAACAGTCCTAAAAGTGTTATGCGTGAGGCATATAATATGGACGTGATAACAAATGATATTGGTTGGCTTCAAATATTAGATGACAGAAATTCCACATCACATATTTATAATGAGGACGATGCTAATGATGTTTATAAAAGAATTATTACCACTCATATTAAATTGTTTGATGAATTGTCAGTTAAGTTGTTAAACAAGTAAAAACTAAGTCTAAGTATGATTTTTGATTGCTTAGGCTTTTTATTTGGGTATATCCCCAATTTTGTGTAAACTCCAAAATGGTAATATAATCTTAAAAATTTTCAAGGGGCAGAAAGCCACAGATTGGCTTTCTGTCCTTAAGTGCATTATAGCGAAAAATCAGCGGCACGTCAAGGGCATCCTCTTGTGAGGACGTTCATTTTGCTCTTTACTTGCCGAGTATTTTTTTGCTATTTATCCAATCTGTCCGCAAAAAATATTTCAAGCTTCGAATGGATTTGTCCCCAATCACGGCGTTTTCCGGTCCATTTCTTAGTGATGTCCATCATTGCAAGATAGAGCATTTTAAGCAGACTGTCATCGGTCGGAAACACGCATTTATTCTTGGTAACTTTACGAAGCTGACGATTAAATCCCTCTATGGTATTGGTAGTATAAATCAACGTTCTGACTTCTTGCGGATACTTAAAGTACGTGGATAAATTCGCCCGGTTACTTCTCCACGAAATTGCGATTTTAGGATATTTTGAACTCCATTTTTCATCGAAATTATCAAGCTCTGCAAGTGCTGTCGGCTCGTCAACGGCGGCATAAACCCTCGTTAAATCTGCCATGAGTGCCTTAATATCCTTGTACGAAACAAATTTTGTTGTATTACGGATTTGATGAATAATACACTGCTGTATTTCTGTTTTCGGATATACCGCTTCAATTGCCTGCGGAAAACCTGTAAGCCCGTCAACACACGCAATTAAAATGTCTTGTAAGCCACGATTTTTCAAGCCGTTCATATTTGGAGATCTGTTCAAGACTTTACACAAAATTTGGGATAGTCTCTCAAGAGCTTTATATTATCCGCTGCATCTATCTCCACGCACATTATCAAAGTTCCATCTGAGAACCGGAAGGTTGTTATGTATAATCTTCTTTTTCAAAACAAGCGAGTAAAGTTCCTTTGTCGGAAGTGATATATCTTTGTTTGAAAGACACCATTGTAATACAATATAATCTGTGTTGCATAGTTTGTGTTTGTGAGAACGATTGTGAATTTTACTGTAACAGTTGCGAGGATAATGAATTTGATTTTTGTTTTTCACTCTGAAGGGTACGTATGCACCTTTCAGAGTGAAA
>CAYRCC010000100.1:0-2224 GCA_964422725.1 uncultured Lachnospiraceae bacterium | reverse complement strand
GAATCGAACCACCGACACGGGGATTTTCAGTCCCCTGCTCTACCGACTGAGCTACAGAGGCAAATTGGCGATCCGGATGGGGGTCGAACCCACGACCTCTAGCGTGACAGGCTAGCGTTCTAACCAACTGAACTACCGGACCGTATCCAATTTATAATTTCAACCGCAAGGTTGAAATTGGTGGGAGTAACAGGGCTCGAACCTGTGACATCCTGCTTGTAAGGCAGACGCTCTCCCAGCTGAGCTATACTCCCAAATTTCCTCGCCGCAGGTATTAATCCCTGACGACGAAATTTATTATACCAAACCTTTATAATATTGTCAATACTTTTTTTGAAATTTTTTTAATTTTTTTTTGCGTTTTTGTCGCAAACCCTTGCCGCGCCTGTGTTTGAGGCGCACAAAGTTTTTTTGAATACTTTGCTTTGAGTGCGCCGGAGCAGACTCTTTTGAATATTTTTCGCTGATTATCAGCTTTTTTGTTGATTTATCGGACGGTATATTATATAATATTTTTGCTAAAATTGTATTGTATCTCCTTAACGGAGAATAATAACAAGGAGGAAATTTTAATATGAACACAAAATTTAAGATCAGACAGCTGGTAATACTGGGACTGTTGACGGCAATCCTTTTGCTGATGTCGTACACACCTCTCGGCTACCTCAACATCGGACCGCTCGCCATTTCTTTTAATGTAATTCCCGTAGCGGTTGCCGCGGTGGTGCTCGGACCGAACGGCGCGGCTGTAATCGGCGCGGTGTTCGGGCTCACCAGTTTTTTGCAGTGTATAGGAGTGGGCGGTACAAGCGCGATGGGCGCGGTGCTGTTTGGGATAAACCCGTTTCTGGCATTTGTACAGCGGTTTGTTCCGCGCGTTTTGGACGGGTTTATAATAGGTTACATATTTAAGTTTACGCGCCGAAAACTCGGTAACGGCGCGGCTTGCTGTATAACAGGCTTTTGCTCGGCGCTTTTCAATACCGTACTGTTTATGACGGCTCTGGTTGTACTTTTCGGCAACACTGAGTATATGCGCGAGCTTATAGGCGGTAAAAACATAATTATTTTCATATGCTCGTTTGTAGGCATAAATGCGGTGTTTGAGATGCTTGCCTCAACGGTAATTACCGGTGCTGTGGGTACGGCACTGCACAAATCGAAGCTGACGGCGCAGTTTTCAAAAAATGATATAAAAAATAAGTAAAAAATATTTTCGGAGAGATATATAATGATTTTAGCACTTGATATGGGAAACACCAATATCGTCATAGGCGGTATTGATAACGAAAAGGTACATTTTGTAAGTCGGGTTGTGACAGACAGGCGCAAAACCGGCGACGAATACGCAATTATGTTTAATTCGATACTGGAATTAAACGGTATAGACAAAAGAAAAATTGACGGCGCGATTATTTCATCGGTCGTACCGCCCCTGAGCGGGGTTATAAAATACGCGATAGAGCTTATGACGGGGGTTACTCCTCTGCTCGTCGGACCGGGAGTCAAGACCGGACTCAACATTCTTATCGACAATCCGGCACAGCTGGGAAGCGACTTGGTTGTCGATGCGGTGGCGGCGGTGGCGGAGTATCCTCTGCCGCTTATTATTTTTGATATGGGCACGGCAACTACGCTGTCGGTGGTGGACAAAAACAGAAATTATCTGGGCGGCGTGATAATACCGGGGATTATGGTATCACAGGAGGCTATGACGTCGCGCACGTCACAGCTGCCGCGTATCGGTCTTGAACCGCCGGAGAGGGTTATAGGCAGAAATACGGTTGAATGTATGCGCAGTGGTTTGTTCAACGCGAATGCGTCTATGATAGACGGTATGATAGAGCGCGTGGAGGACGAGCTCGGTATGCCGGCAACGGTAATCGCGACGGGCGGACTTTCGGGGTTTATTGTGCCGTACTGCAAAAGGAAGATTATATGTGATGACAATCTTTTATTAAAAGGGTTATTGATTATTTACAATAAAAATACAGTGAAAGGGGCGTAAAGGTTTGCAAGGGCGTTGCCCTCGATTGCAAAGGGAAACCCTTTGCAATCCCTTTGGCGGTAACCGCAGTTTTGGCGGTAAGGGGCGTTGCCCCTTAGTAGGACAAAGATATTATCATAATGATTCTGCTATCCCTAGGTACTTTTGCCTTGCCGCAAAAGTACCCAAAAAGGCACCAAGGGGCGTTGCCCCTTTGGAAACCCCTTTTTGCGAAAA
>CAYRCC010000099.1:0-2317 GCA_964422725.1 uncultured Lachnospiraceae bacterium | reverse complement strand
ATTATTCATGAGCGTTTGCCTGCCAAGTGGCTCACTTTTATATTAGCGTTTACAGTTCAAGAGTCGACCAACTCGTGAAATTAATGTGTAAGAACGAGGATGCGCTTAACAACACATTGACGGAACAGCAGAAAGAAATCTTCAAAAAGTTCAAAGATGCTCAAAGAGAACTATCTCTGCTGACAGAAAGGGATGCATTCAAAACTGGATTTATTCTTGCCGCACGAATTATGGTGGAGGTAATGGAAGGGCTGCAGGAGGTCGAGGACATATGAAGAAAATCATACCCAAAGAGAGATGCAGTGAAAAATTATTTTCCTCTGCCGAATGAAATCTTCTCGCTGGGACTCAGCGGTGGTGAAATCTTGGTTTATGCTTATCTTCTATATTGTGAGAATAGGAAAACCTTTCAGTGCTACCCAAGTTATAAAACCATCGGGAAAGCGGTTGGTATGAGCAACAACACCGTTAAAAAATATGTGGACGGTCTGGTCGAGAAACGGTTGATCACAACCGAGCCGACCTCCGTCGTCACAAAGAAAGGCGAAAAGCGTAACGGTAATTTGCTTTATACTATCCGCCCGATAGAAGAAGCAGTGGAGTATCATTACGAACAGCAGATGATACGGTTGAACGAGGAAATGCAAAGGCAAAATGCACTGGCAAAACTCGCCGAATACGACCGAAAACACCCAAAAGTAGCGGTATGACGGACGTCATCAAAGGAAGCAGGTTAAAGTGTGGGGTCATCCCACACTACTTACTTCGGACGGCAGAGCCGACCGTTAGGGGATTTTACGAAATATTCAAAAGCAGATTTATGTGGTCTTGCAGAAAGGAGATAAAAATGGCAGAAAATAAAGCCAAAAAACGCAGATTTCCGCTGTATGTGACGGCGGAACAAGATGCTGAAATAAACGAGTTCGTGGATAGCGGATACGCTAAATCACAAAACGATTTTATAAACAAGGCGATTGACTTTTATATGGGCTATCTGCGGAACGAAAAAAATACCGATTATATTGCACCAATATTATCATCGGTTATAAAAAGTCAGATGAACGATGTCACACGGAACTTTTCCGAAATTATTTTCAAGCTGGCGGTTGAGGTTGCCAAGCAAAATCACATTGCGGTAAGCCGCGGTGAGCTTGATGAAGATACCTTGTATCGCCTCAACGATATGTGCTGCCGTGATGTTGCTCTCAACAATGGCAGAGTGCAATTTGAAAATGCATATCGGTATCAGAACGGCGAGGACGGTGATGAGTAATGGCAAAAATATTTTTTACTTGCAATTATTATAAAAATCCGGCGAGAGCCAACACCGGAAGATTGCTCCGGTATATCGGAACGCGCGAGAGCGTTGAAAAATTACCAACAGGCATTGATCACTCGCCGTCAACCGTCAGGCAACAAAGATTGATTGCTGATATTATAAAATCGTTTCCGCATTCAAAAGAATATGTGGAATACGAAAATTATAATAACAGCTCTACAAAATCTAATGCAACCAATTTTATAAATGCGGTAATAGAGCGTGATGATGTTCACCGTCTTGATAAATTAGTTTCATATATTGCGGAACGCCCCGGCGTTGAAAAAATTGGTACACACGGTCTGTTCACTCAGACCGATGACAAGATCGACTTGGATGAGGTCGCCGAGGAAGTCAATGCTCATAACGGAATTGTCTTCACACACATCCTCAGTCTGCGGCGAGAGGATGCGGAACGGCTTGGCTACAACAATGCACAGGCGTGGAAAGATTTAGTACGGCGCAATGTTGCCGAGATTGCCGAAGCCCACAACATCAGTCTCTCCAACCTTAAATGGTATGCCGGCTTTCACAATAAGGATCACCATCCGCACATTCACTTGGTAGTGTATTCCAAAGACGGCGAACAAGGTTGGATCACCAAGAAAACCATTCAGGATATGCGCCGACTGTTCGCAAACGATATTTTTCGTAACGAACAGTATAAGCTGTTCAAAATGGAAACACAGCAGCGTGATTTGGTTAAAGAAAAGGTTAAGGATTTGATAGAAGATACCTTCATCGTGTATCCAGCAAGTTGGGAATTACAAAATCTGTTTGAAATTCTCCGTCAGCAGCTCAAAAATCATTCAGGTAAAAAGGTGTACGGTTATTTGCCGAAAGATATTAAAGAAACGGTAAATAAAATCGTTGCCGAGTTTGCTAAGGATGAGGACGTGGCTGAACTCTATGCCGAGTGGAATAAAATCAATCGGGAGAAGCTTTCCCTGTATTACGAAAAGAAAGAGCCGGATATACCTCTGGAAGATAATAAAGAGT
>CAYRCC010000098.1:0-2405 GCA_964422725.1 uncultured Lachnospiraceae bacterium | reverse complement strand
GGTGTGTTTTTGCTTACTTTTGTCACAAGACAAAAGTAAGTGAGGATAGCAGAATTGTTATAACAATGAATTGTCCGCCTAAGGGGCAACGCCCCTTACCGCTGACAATAGATACCCACCCAAAACGGATTGACAAGGGTAACACCCTTGTTTGTAAGGGGCGGTAGCCCCTTACCGCCTATATCCGCCAAGCGCAAGCTTATTTTCCGCCCCTTACCGCTGAAATACTATTTATATGAAAGGAATTGATTGCAATGCACGGAGCAATATTCGATATGGACGGTACTCTCCTTGACTCAATGGGAGTATGGAACTCAATAACCGAAATATTTTTTACCAAACACAACATTAAATACGATAAAATCCACGCCGGACGTTTTCGCGAAATGACCCTCACCGAATCATCGCAGTACATCAGCGCGCACTTTCTCCCCGATTCCTCCGCCGCCGAAATCCTTGCCGAGCTCAACTCTCTCGCCGCGCACGAGTACATACACAATATCCGCCTTAAACCTTACGCAAAAGAATATCTGCACCAGCTTCACTCGCGCGGCGTAAAGCTCGCTGTCGCAACATCGGGCTTTGCCGACCTCTGCACGGCCGCACTGAAACGCCTTGGCGTGCTGGACCTGTTCGGCGCGGTGGCACTGTCAAGCGAGGTGGGTGTCAACAAATCCAATCCCGATGTGTATCTGCTCGCGGCAAAACGCATAAACGTTGCACCGCACGAATGTACGGTATATGAGGATATTCTGCAGGGAATTACCGGCGCAAAAAAGGCAGGTATGCGCACTGTCGGCGTTTACGACGAAAGCAGCCGCGCAGATGCTCAGAAAATCAAAAATACAGCCGACGTTTATATTACCGGCTGGCGGGAGCTGCTGGAATAGCTTTTCAAAAACTCCCGAAAACAGGCAGAGCGGACAAACGAAAACGTCTGTCCGCCCGAGGATTTTGAGTATTAATTAAAAGCACGATAAATTTCGCCTTTAAAAAATCATTTGTTGTATATATTATACCAAAAATATTGCACTATTGCAATGCTTTTATGAGCATTTTTTCAATTTTTCTTAGATTTTCTTACCCCGTCAAATACAGTCAGTATAATAAACAGTGCCGCACAAAGCACTAAAAATACCGTTTTGTTCATCTTTCGCACCCTCCCCGATATTTTCTTCCGCATTTTGCCAAACCTTAAAACAGCTCCGCTCCGTCCGCACGCCGTTTTCTCCCGATATGATTATTTTAACCCCTTTTTTCGCAAAAGTCCAGTTTCTGCACTTATTTGCACTGTTTTTTTGCTTTTTTCACAGAATAAATATAATTTTTTTTAAAATAGAGAATGAGCATTTGCGAGTATACGCGAGAAAAGAAGAGTATAAAGGAGTTTAAGGTTTATAATTTAAATTTTTCAAAAAAAGGTGTTGACACCCGCAAAAAAAAGTAGTAAAATACAATGCGTATGAAAAATGACTGAATTTTAAAAAGGAGGTACTTAGACCATGAGTAGTTTTATGGCAAAACCAAATGAGATTAAAAGAAAATGGTATATTATCGACGCTGAAAACAAACCTCTCGGCAGAGTTTCGGCGGCGGCTGCAAGCATTTTGAGAGGTAAGCACACACCGGCTTACACTCCTAACGTTGACTGCGGCGACCACGTTATCGTTATCAACGCTGACAAAATCGTCCTCACAGGCAAAAAGCTCGACCAGAAGGTGCGTTATTATCACACAGGCTGGGTCGGCGGTATCAAGGAAATCCGTTACAACAAGCTGATGGCTGAAAACCCTGAAAAGGCAGTTATCATGGCTGTCAACGGTATGCTTCCGAACAATTCCATCGGCAGAAAAGCTATTGCAAGACTTCGCGTATACAAGGGTACAGAGCACGGTCACGATGCTCAGAAGCCTGAAGTATGGACAGGCGAAATCAAATAAGAGGGAGGATTAGAGAATTATGGCTAAAGAACAATACTACGGTACCGGCAGAAGAAAATCATCTGTTGCCAGAGTAAGACTGGTTCCGGGCAACGGTAATATTACTGTAAACGGCAGAACTATCGACGAATATTTCGGTCTTGACACATTGAAGGTTATCGTTCGTCAACCGCTTACACTTACTTCGACACTTGAGAAGTTTGATGTAATCGCTAAGGTTGAGGGCGGCGGTTTCACAGGTCAGGCAGGCGCAATCCGTCACGGTATTGCCAGAGCTTTGCTTGAGGTTGATACAGACGCTTACAGAGCTGACCTTAAGGCAGCCGGATTCCTGACAAGAGATTCAAGAATGAAGGAAAGAAAGAAATACGGACTCAAAGCCGCTCGTCGTGCTCCGCAGTTTAGTAAGAGATAAAAAAGTTCAGTTTTTTATTCCCACAAACCCTGTGTTTGTGGGATTTTTTC
>CAYRCC010000097.1:0-2447 GCA_964422725.1 uncultured Lachnospiraceae bacterium | reverse complement strand
GAATAGTGGTTTTGCAAATATCCAGAAACTCAGCTTTCAATTCTTGAATATCCATTAAATACCTCCTTTTGTTCAAAGATATCTATGTAAACCCTTTCGGGGATTTTTGATTGAGCGTTCAAGCATTTTTAGGAGAAGTCGTTGGTACCAATATAGTTTGATACCACAAAGCTCTTCAATAAAAGCTATGGTGTCTTTTTCTGAAGCGCTCTCATACTTTCTGGCGCAGTCAAGGCAAACCATAGAACCCTCTGGTATAATGCTGCCACAACAGACGCACAAATCCACATTATCCATACTGTCACCTCTTATGATTAGTAAGTACAGAGTATTTGACTCAGCCGTGGAAAGAATGGATATTTCGCCATTCTTAACCACCGCTTAAATCGAAAATTTATAAAATCAGTCTTTCCGTCGGTCTTTTCTGTCGTCGTGAAATATCGCATAAAGGACTCTGTATGTGATAATCACGGTAATAGGAAGGGTAAACAACCACAAAAGACTGTAATGAATAGATAAATGTATGGGAATGTAATTAAAACCAATGACTATTGCTAACAGCAAAAGAGCCAGAAACAATCCGATTAAAAGACCTAAATATTCAAGGATATCTTCAATAATATCCTCACAAACCTCTAACACTTTTTTCATTGTTTTAATCCTCAATTACCAAGCAATTGACTAACCCAGAGTGGGCTGTACACGCATCAATTGCGATAATATTCTTCCCTTGGAATGGAGAGAAATCTGCATCACTGTTAAACTCGCTACCCTTGTTTTCGAGTCTTGAATGACCATAGGAAGTATGCCAATGACCACAGACAATTTGCTTACCTCGTTCAACGACATCGTGTAGTTCTGCAAGTTCCATACCGTTAAACCACCTTGCGTTATCCCAATCTTTCTTTCTGGCATTTCGCCAATCGGGATTAAACTTATAATGGCGGTTTCGACGATACCAAGCAGGCATATCCTCTGTAATACAGGGAATCCAACCGTGAACGAAGATGTAGTTTTCAGTTTCAAAGTAATCCACGCTTGCCGGAATTAACTCTTTATAGAAACCTGACTCCATAACCTTATATATAAACTCCTGCGTGTTGCGGAGAGCATTGTTTTCTTCCATACGGCTAAGTTGTAAGGCAGTATCCCAAGTGCCGTTACTGTTGTGGTGAGAGGCTCCCAGAGAGATTTCCCAACGGTAGTCCTCAAACCTGTTCAACATTTCAATCATTAAGTCTTCGTGATTACCTCTGACAAAGATCAACTCGTCCTTATGTAGTAGGTCAAGCATAAACTCTTGCATTTCAAGAGCTTCTTCGCCTCTGTCGAGCATATCGCCGCATAGAATTAGTTTGTGTGGTTCCTTATCATCAAAGAAACCCTTTTCCTGTAAGGCTTGCTTCATCAAAGAGAAGTAGCCGTGAACATCAGATACAACATAGTACTTCATACTGAATCCACATTCCTTTCTAAAACCTCGTGTACGCTAACATAGTACTTGCGTGCTTTATAGTCTGCGTAAGTCACTTTTCGTTTTTGTTGATATATCTTAACTCCACTACCGTCACAAACGGTGAGCCAAATATACTTAACTCTGTTTTTGTATTTATCATCATTAACCCGATACTCTTGTCCGGGCTGAATGACAAAATCAGTTGCGATTGCTTCTTTTGAAAACTCAATAAAAGCACCATAATCGCCAACAACAATTCGATCATACCCATTACATATAGGCGTTCCATTCATTGTAGTTAGTTGTTTGCTTGAACCATTGATGTCAAGAAACTCAGGTATGTTTTCAGTGAAGAAATCACGATATTTTTGAGATAAGTCTGGAGGTAATGGAGAGTATCCATATTTCTTGGCAAGAGTTGCCTCAATTCGTAGAGTGTTCATAGGCTCACCCGTTGTTTCTGTATTTTAATATCAGTACAACAAGAACACTTTGAACAAGAAGCGACATTGTATTAGTAATCAAATACATCAAACCGCTGCCGCCCATAGCTAAATCAACCGCGTAAATCTCCATAAAGAAGATGCCAATCCAAACCATAATAAAGGTTTTTACATTGAAGTCTTCTGCTGATTTAGTCTTAATCAGTTTGATGATCTGCGGAATATATCCCACCGAGAGGATAATACCGCCCAAAAGTTGTAGAAAATCAAACATTCAAATTCTCCTTTCTACTGTGATATCCACTTTTGATTGGTGGTAAAATAATACACGACTTCGCCGTTTTCCCATTTGTCTGTAAATCGGAAACTTACAGAAACCACAAAATTCTTTTTAAGGTATTCTTTTGTGTTTGCATCCATTTCATCATCCGTAGGTAAACTATCAATATAGTCGCACCACTCAAGGAACACCGCTGCACGCAGTAAAACCTTATCCTCTTTTGTAAGACTTGATGTGATGTTTGGATTCATCAATTTCTGAATTTCCT
>CAYRCC010000096.1:0-2462 GCA_964422725.1 uncultured Lachnospiraceae bacterium | reverse complement strand
TGAAATATGATAATATCTTTGTCCGCCTAAGGGGCGGTAGCCCCTTACCGCCTATATCCGCCAAGCGCAAGCTTATTTTCCGCCCCTTACCGCCAACGTCACGATAACCGCCAAAAGGGTTCAAGGGCAACGCCCTTGTCAACCGAACCTCTTCCCCTTTGCAAACCTCACCACACCCCCGTTCCGTCACCGCGTATCTCCAAATTAAACTTCTTCTCGTACCCTATGCTCGTTTTCGCGCCGTGTCCCGGATACACCTCGGTGTCGTCACTCAGCCGGTAAAGCGTTTTCTGTATCGACTCCTCCAGCATACCCCTGTCGCCCGTCGGCAAATCCCACCTGCCTACACTCCGCAAAAACAGCGTGTCACCGCTGAACAGGCTGTTTCCGACAAGAAAACACGTACAGCACGATGTATGTCCCGGCGTTTTAATACACTTTACGCACATTCCGACAACCGAAATTTCTTCACCGTCACACACAGTCCGCTCCGGCGCGGCGGCGGTTATCGGATCGCCGAACAGCGCTGAAACATTCGTGCGCACACTTTGTATATTTTCGCCGCACTCCGCCGTCGCATACAGCGGCGCACCCGTCATTTTTCTCAAATCTTCAAGACCGCTCATATGGTCGTAATGACAGTGTGTCAGCAGTATTCCCTCGATTTTCGCTCCGCACTCCGCCGCCTTTTTCATAATCTCGTCCGCACCAGAACCCGGGTCAATCACAAACGCTCTTTCACCGTTTGCAACTATATAGCAATTTTCGCTGTTCTGCGCATTTCTTATATTATAAATCTGCATAAGCTCCGCCTCACTGATACAGTCTTATCGGCTGTACTATATAAATATAGTCGTCCTCGCCGACCGACCTGATAAAACACGACGAATTCGGACTGCTCATCTCCAGCTTTACCTTTTCCTCCTCGGTTGCCCTGAGTGCATCAAGAATGTATTTGTAGTTAAACCCTATCTCGATTTCGTCGCCCGTCAGTTCAATCGGGATTACGTCGTGTATTCTGCCTTTTGATGTCATACAATTTATTTCCATTCTTTCCATTTCCGGTTTCAGCCTTACAGGCACTTTATCGTTCTTTTGAACTGTATCGTCGTTCACCAAAAGCGATGCACGTTCAAGACTGTCGCAAAGCGGCCGCACCTCGGTTATTATTTCTATTGTGTTGTGTGTCGACAAGAGCGGCTTGTAGTTCAGAAAATCGCCCTCAAGCAGTCTGGTTATTACTTTATAGTAACCGAAATCGAACATACAATGCTTATCGGATATTTTTATATTTACCGGTTCGTCGTCGTCTTTGAGTATTTTCAAAAGCTCGCGCAGTGTGTTGCCCGGTACGACAAATTTAAATTCCGCACCGTTTGAATTAATCTCACAGTTACGCAAAGCAAGGCGCACTCCGTCAACCGCAACCACCGTCAGCCTGTTGCCGTTCACCTCAAACAGCATACCCGTCTGAATAGGGCGCGCCATATTTGACGATACGGCAAAAATACTCTGTCTTACTATTTTTTTCAAAACAAGCTGATTCAGCGAAAAACTGTATTTTTCGTCAAACTCAGGTGTGGTAGGAAATTCCATTGAATCAAAGGCTCTTATATTGAGCTCGGTTCTGCCGGCCTGAATTTTAGTGACGTTGTTTTCTTCATTTACATCAATCGAGATATCGTCGTCCGGCAGTTTTCTTATAATATCGCCGAACATTTTGGAATCGAGAGCGACTTCGCCGCCTCGTACAATATTGCAGTCGCTTGTGTACTCAATGCAAAGGTCCATATTATTACCGGTAAAGCATATAGAACCTCTTGCATCGGCGTTGATTTTGATACATTCGAGTATCGGATTGGTTGATTTTGTAGGTACTGCGCGCTGGACGGTGTTTATGATGTCCAGTAATCGGGATTTGCCGCAAATAAATTTCATTGTGTAGTCCTCCTTGTAAAGATGTGCAGTCGTGTGGCTGCAGTCATACGTCTGTAATATAATATATTATTATTATTTATAGTAGTAATAGTAGTAGAGCCGCGGATAACGTGAAAAAGCGGGTCAAGCCCTGAAAACAGCTGAGTTTTTTATTCACAGCGTGCTGTTGGTAAGGCGTTATCGGCGTGAGGGTTATTCGTGGATAACAATTTTGATAAAAAAAATAAAAGTTATTCACGAGTTATCCACGTTAGTAACGGTTATAACGCGGGAAAGGGGAGAGAGTATCTTCCGCAAAGGGAAACCCTTTGCGAACCCTTTGGTGGTCGTCGTGACGTTGGTAGTAAGGGGCGTTGCCCCTTAGGAAAACAATTCATTGTCATAACAATTCTGCTATCCCTACTTACTTTTGTTTTGTGACAAAAGTAAGCAAAAACACACCAAGGGGCGTTGCCCCTTTGGAAACCCCTTTTTTTGCGAAAAAGCTCAATACGAAGATATTCCGTCAGGTAATCGGCAAAATT
>CAYRCC010000095.1:0-2470 GCA_964422725.1 uncultured Lachnospiraceae bacterium | reverse complement strand
AGATGAAATATGATAATATCTTTGTCATAATAAGGGGCGGTAGCCCCTTACCGCCTATATAAGTTAAGCGCAAGCTTATTTTCCGCCCCTTACCGCTAACATCACGATAACCGCCAAAGGGGTTTGCAAAGGGGTTCCCTTTGCAATAAATCATACTTGTTTTTTCTCCAGCAACTCAAGATACCGCCCCAGACAGTCGTTCATCTCCGCAAGGGTGTTAATCCTAAACACCTCGTCTTTAAACTGCGTATTTGCCGGCAAACCTTTTATAAACCACGCAATATGCTTTCTCGACTCCTTTATACCGCGGCTTTCACCCTTTTCGGCGGCAAGCATCGCACTGAGGCGCATAGCCTCCCTCACTCTGTCACACGCCGATACCGCCGTTTTAACCTCGCCCGTACTCATAAGCTCGTTTATCTGCCTGAACAAAAACGGGTTGCCCTGTGCACCTCTGCCTATCATAACAGCATCACAGCCGGTTTCGGAAAACATACGAAGTGCATCGTGTGCGGTGAATATGTCGCCGTTGCCGATAACGGGGATTTTTACAGCCTCTTTCACGCGCCGGATAATATCCCAATCCGCCGTTCCGCGGTAGAACTGCTCGCGCGTGCGCCCATGCACCGCAACCGCCGATGCGCCGTTTGCCTCAATTATTTTTGCTGTTTCAACCGCATTTACATTTTCGTCGTTCCAGCCTTTTCGTATTTTGACGGTAATAGGAATCTGCGATGCTTTGACAGCGGCATTTACGATTTTTCCGGCAAGCGCAGGATTTTTCATTAGTGCACTGCCGTCACCGTTATTCGTTATTTTCGGTGTAGGGCAGCCCATATTTATGTCAATCACAGCCGCACCGCAGTCTTGGAGCTGCTGTACCGCAAGAGCCGTTATTTCGGGGTCTGAGCCGAAGAGCTGTACCGCCGCCGGCATTTCCGACGGGTGGAGCTTTAGAAGAGAGGCGGTTTTTTTGTCCTTATAATAAAGTCCTTTCGTGCTGACCATTTCCGAATACACAAATCCCGCGCCGTACTCGCGGCACATAACCCGAAACGGCAAATCCGTTACGCCTGCCATAGGCGCAAGAAATATATTGTTTTCAAGTGTAAGATTTCCTATTTTCATACTAAATTTATCTCACCATTTCGTCCTGGTGTCCCGTTGCTTTGTGCGACTTTATAACACCCTCGATTTCGTCTATACTGCTCGCCGACATGTCGCCGACAACCGTGTTTTTAACCGCCGAAAGCGCGTTTCCTATTTCCAGTGCGCGCTCCGGTGTACCGTACTTTATAAGCCCGTAAAGAACGCCGGCAAGGTAAGCATCGCCGCTGCCTATTCTGTCGATAACCTCGATGTTGTTGTACGGTTCTTCCTCGTAAAATTTGCCGTCTGAATATATCTTTGAGCCGAAATTGTGGCGTGTCGGACTTATAACCTCGCGGCGCGTGGTTGCCACAAGCTTACAGCCGTAGTCGTCGGCATAGCCTTTCATTATCTCTTCAAGAGTGCCCGTGCGGCGCAGCATACGGCGCGACGTTTCCTCGGAAACAAATAACAGGTCAATATACGGGAAAATCTCCTCGATTACCTCTTTCGCCTCTTCTTCACTCCACAGTGCGGCGCGGTAGTTTACGTCAAAGGATATGAGCGTGCCCTCTTTTTTGAAACGCTTAATCATTTCGACCGCCGTTTTGCGCAGTTCCTTGTCAATCGCAAGGGAGATACTGCTTATGTGGAATATTTTCGTTTGCGAATAAATCTTTTCGTCAATCTCGTCAAGACGCAGACGGCACATAGACGAGTTTGCCCTGTCGTAAATAACAGATGATTTTCTCGGGTACGCGCCGCTTTCGTAGTAGTATATACCGAGGCGTTTTTCGGGGGTATCATCGTAGATGATGTAGTCGTCGCTGACGTTGCCGTAACGGATTTTATTGCGGATAAAGTGACCGATTTTGTTTTTCGGCAGCTTAGTCACTATCGCCGAGCGCACGCCCAGCATAGCCGCGCCCGACACAACGTTTAATTCCGAGCCGCCGGCGTTTTTCTCAAAAACCTCGCTTTGTGATATTTTTTCTTTGCTTTGCGGCGAAAGTCTGAGCATAACCTCACCGAAACCGATTATGTCAAATTCGCAGTCTTTTTTTATGAAATCCATTTTTTATGCTCCTTTATAAATTTTATGGTAAGGGGTGAAAGGCCCTTGTTTGCAAAGGGTTTCCCTTTGCAAACCCT
Organism: uncultured Lachnospiraceae bacterium; assembly: GCA_964422725.1. Classification (GTDB taxonomy): domain Bacteria; phylum Bacillota; class Clostridia; order UBA1381; family UBA1381; genus CAKSNH01. Next base: position 229 of record CAYRCC010000095.1, on the reverse strand, counting down.
TTTTGGTGGGTATCGCGACGTTGGCGGTAAGGGGCGTTGCCCCTTGGCAACCCCTTTGGCGGTAAGGGGCGGAAAATAAGCTTGCGCTTGGCTGATATAGGCGGTAAGGGGCTACCGCCCCTTACAAACAAGGGTGTTACCCTTGTTAATCCCTTTTGGTGGTTATCTATTGTCAGCGGTAAGGGGCGTTGCCCCTTAGTAGGACAATTCATTGTCATAACAATTCTGC
>CAYRCC010000094.1:0-2689 GCA_964422725.1 uncultured Lachnospiraceae bacterium | reverse complement strand
CATATTTGGAGTTCATTTTCCTCTTTTTTTGTCACCCATCAATTGTATCACAACAAAAATACAAGTTTTCGTTAATATTTTGCATTATAAAATATATTTTCGCCGTTTTCCTCTTGTTAAATGAGGTGGTTTTATACGCTTTTTCGCAAAAATTTATAATTATCTACTTTACAACATTATCAAATTAATGTATAATTATCATTATTACATATTTTATAATTTGAAAAGGAGATTTTTCTAATGAAAAAACTATCACTGTCATTGGTATTGACACTTGCAATCGGATTATTTGCCGGATGTCAGGCACAGCCGGCGCAGACCGGCGACACAGCTGCCGACACTTCGTGGGAAGAAGTAAAATCAAAAGGAACTTTTGTCGTCGGTCTTGACGATACATTTGTGCCTATGGGGTTCCGCGATGAAAACGGCGAGTTGGTAGGCTTTGACATTGACCTTGCGAAAGCGGTAGGCGAAAAGCTCGGTGTCGAAGTGAAATTTCAGCCGATTGACTGGGATGCAAAGGAAATGGAATTAAAAAACAAAAAGGTTGACGCACTGTGGAACGGACTTTCAATCACCGAGGAGCGAAAGAAAGTTATGAAGTTCACCGACCCGTATCTCGACAACAGACTTGTCATTATGACAAAAGCCGAAAACAACATCAAAACAAAAGCTGACCTTGCCGGCAAAAACGTAGGCACGCAGGCACAAAGCTCTGCACTCGATGCGCTCACCGCCGATTCGTGTGCTACAACAATTAAAGAAATTTCAGAGTATAAGGACTATGATACAGCTATTATGGATCTTGAAATAGGCAGAATTGATGCAATCATAGTTGACGAAGTGCTCGGCAGCTACAAAAACGCAAAAAAGAACAATATCTTTACCTTTGCCGATGAAGATTTCGGTCCGGACAAGTACGGTGTTGCCTTAAGACTTGAGGACGAAACGCTGTTTGCCGAATTTAACAAAGCCTTTGAAGAAACAATTGCCGACGGTACGGCAACAAAGATTTCGCAAGAATGGTTCGGCAAGGATATTGTATTGAAATAATTAGCCGTAATTGCTGAGGGTACAACGTTTGAAAACGTTGTACCCAATATTGTTTTACAGAGTATTCTGAAAGGATGACTTGATTAATGAATATTCCACAATTTGCAGACTATTTTATGCAGATATTGCCGAGAATAGCATCGGGCGCGCTGGTGTCGATACAGATATTTGCAATCACATTGATTTGCTCCATACCGCTCGGTCTGATACTTTCCATACTTGCCACTTCCAAAATTAAAATCATAAAAGCTGTTGTATGGTTCTACACATGGGTACTGCGCGGCACTCCGCTGCTTTTGCAAATGTTTTTCGTATATTTTGCACTGCCGAATCTTCCGCTGTTCGGAATAAATATAGTTCTTGACAGACTTCCGGCGGTAATTACGGCATTTGTTTTGAATTACGCCGCATATTTTTCAGAAATATTCCGAGGCGGTATAGAGTCAATCGACAAAGGACAGCACGAGGCGTGCAAAGCTCTCGGTTTTACAAAATTGCAGAAAATGCAGCGAATCATAATTCCGCAAACTGTAAAACGCGTGCTTGCACCGCTTTCAAACGAAACAATTACGCTCATCAAGGACACATCGCTTGCCGCCTCACTGTCGGTTGCCGAGCTTTTAAAAGAAACCAAAGACATCGTAAGCAATACTTCAAACGCAACCGCATACGCTGTTGCCGCACTTCTTTACCTTGCACTTACTTTCGTAATAACCTTAGTTTTTAAAGGTTTGGAAAAACGTTATGCATACTACGACAAAAAGGACTGATGTCAGAAAGGATAGCATTTAATATGTACATTTTGCAGGCAAAAAATATATTTAAAACATATCACAAATTCACAGCCGTAAACGATATAAGTCTTAACGTAAAAAAGGGTGAAACCATTGCTATTATCGGTCCGTCGGGTTCCGGAAAAAGCACATTTCTGCGGTGTCTTAACAATTTGGAAACTGTCAGCGGCGGAACTATTTTGATAGATAACGAGCCTATAGTTGAAAACGGAAAATATGTAAGTGAAAAAATCATCAGACAGCGATGCAAAAAAATGGGTATGGTTTTTCAGCAATTCAATCTGTTTCCGCACAAAACGGTGCTTGAAAACGTAATCGAAGCACCCATAATCGTAAACAAAGAGGAAAAAGAAAGTGCTGTTATGTATGCAAAAAAGCTTCTTGACGATGTCGGACTTTCCGACAAAATCAATTCTTACCCGTCACAGCTTTCCGGCGGTCAGCAGCAGCGCGTAGCAATTGCGCGCGCACTCGCGATGCGTCCTGAGCTTATGCTGTTTGACGAACCGACTTCCGCGCTCGACCCTGAACTTACCGGCGAAGTTTTATCGGTAATCAAAGAACTGGCAAAAGAAAAAACCACTATGATTATAGTAACTCACGAAATGAGCTTTGCACGCGAAACAGCCGACAGAATCGTCTTTATGGATGCCGGCTCAATCATTGAAGAGGGTACTCCGACAGATGTGTTTGAAAACACAAAATCGGACAGGGCGAAAGAATTTTTAAAGCGTGTCGGATAATAGTCAAAATAAAAACACGCCTAAACGGCGCGTCAGACTGTAGGCAAAACACAATGTGTTTTGTATTAAAGTTTAGGTCAAGCCTTTTCAAAGGCTTGC
>CAYRCC010000093.1:0-2724 GCA_964422725.1 uncultured Lachnospiraceae bacterium | reverse complement strand
CGGATTGACAAGGGTAACACCCTTGTTTGTAAGGGGCGGTAGCCCCTTACCGCCTCTATCCGCCAAGCACAAGCTTATTTTCCGCCTAAGGGGCGTTGCCCCTTTATAACCCCTTCCCCACCCTTTTATTTTCAAAAACATCTTGTTTAATCCACAACTGTATGATAAAATATAACCGTACCGCAAAACGGAGGAGGGATTTAATGAACTACAACGCCGAAATTACCGAACGCATACTTCAGCAATACGAGGATACGCGTATCGCAAACGAGGCATATCGCCGGAATCGTATCCGCGAAGTGTACGCCAAAATACCGCGTATCGAACAGATAGACAACGAAATCGCCTCTGTCGGCGCAAACATTTTTACCGACCCCGCAAACGCGAAACAGTATCTGTCACAAATGAAACAGACATTCGCGCGGCTGAACGCCGAAAAAGACCGTTTACTGCGCGAAAACGGGTTCGACCCCGACTGTATGAAAATAAAATATACCTGCGAAGTCTGCCGCGATACCGGTTACGTGGGCAGTGCGCGCTGTAAATGCTTTGAACAAAAGCTCATAAACGAGGCATACGCCGACTCAAATTTGATGGACCTTATGAAAAATCAAAATTTCGCGTTCTTTTCGTTTGACTACTACAGCGACAGAATCGTTGAGCCGGACGGCGTGTCGCCGCTCTCGCGCATAAAGGATATCTACAACATCGCAAAAGCGTTTTCCGAGAATTTCGATACCTATCCGAAAAGCCTGCTCTTTTACGGCAGCAGCGGTCTTGGCAAGACTTTTCTGTCCGGCTGTATCGCAAAAGAAGTTCTCGACAGCGGAAAAACGGTTATATATATGGATGCGGCAGGACTTTTCGAGGTTTACGAGGAGGCGCGTTACAACAAAAAAAATGCCGAAAGTATGATTGAAAAATTCTATAATTCCGATTTGCTGATTATAGACGACCTGGGCACAGAATACAGATCGCGCACGAATTTGGTGGAGTCCAGCCTTTTTGCGCTTTTGAACAGACGTATGCGTGCCGGCAAAAAAATGATAATAAGCACAAATTTCAATATGAACGAGTTGACTAAAATGTACACAACGCGCTTTACATCGCGCATATACGAGTTTTTCACTCCGCTCAAATTCCTGGGCGACGATATACGCGTGCAAAAGCTGAGTATGGACTATAATTAATTTTTGGGAGGATACAAAATTGGGAAAGTTATTCGGAACTGACGGTATACGCGGTGTCGCAAACACCGAACTCACAGCTGACCTCGCATTCCGCACCGGTCAGGCGGGCGGTTATGTGCTTACAAAATCCGTAACGCACAGACCGCGCATACTTATAGGAAAGGACACGCGAAAATCGGGCGATATGCTCGAAGCGGCTTTGACCGCCGGACTCTGCTCAATGGGCGCAAAGGTTATACCGCTCGGTATAGTGCCTACTCCGGCTGTCGCGTACCTTACAAGGCTGTATAAAGCCGATGCCGGCGTTGTTATTTCCGCGTCGCACAATCCGTGCGAGTACAACGGAATCAAGTTTTTTAATTCGGAAGGTTACAAGCTCAGCGACGAAATCGAAAACGAAATCGAAGAATATATTCTCGGAAACAAAACCATCGGTCAAATGCCCACTCACGGCAAAGTCGGCTATGTGTCCGCAAACCACAACGCTGTCGAGGACTATGTAAGCTTTGCAATCTCCACGACTGACTGCCGTCTGCGAGGTATGAAAATCGCTATCGACTGCGCTAACGGCGCAAGCTATATGACATCGTTTAAAGCACTTTCAAAGCTCGGCGCGGACGTGGAAGCTATTCACAATACTCCCGACGGTGTTAATATTAACCACAAATGCGGTTCTACACATATGGAAAGCCTGCAAAACTATGTAGTATCAATCGGCGCGGACGTAGGACTTGCGTTTGACGGTGATGCGGACCGTATGCTTGCGGTTGACGAAAAAGGAAACATTATCGACGGCGACCGCATTATGGCGGTGTGCGCAAATTATATGAAACAACAGGGCACACTCAAAAACAACGCTCTTGTAGCCACCGTTATGAGCAATCTCGGACTGTTTATTGCCGGCGAAAAGCTGGGTATCGACATTCCCAAAACCAAAGTAGGCGACAGGTATGTGCTTGAGGAAATGCTCGACAAGGGTTATGTTATCGGCGGCGAGCAGTCGGGACACATCATTTTCCTTGACCACAACACCACCGGTGACGGCTTGGTAAGTGCGATACAGTTTTTGTCGGTGCTTAAAAAGACCGGACAAAAAGCCTCGGAGGCGGCAAGCATAGTTAATATACTTCCTCAGGTGCTGAGAAACGCCAAAGTTAAGAACGAGAACAAGCAGACGTATATGAACGATGCCGAGGTAGCAAAGGTTATCGGCGAGCTTGAAAAAGAGTTTGACGGCAAAGGCCGCGTACTTATACGGCCGTCGGGTACAGAGCCGCTTGTACGCGTTATGATTGAGGGCAGTGACGAAGAGTATATAACAAAGCGTGCGCAGGAACTGGCTGAATTAATAGAACGGAATTTGGGGTGATTACAAGGGGCGAAAGCCCCTTGTTAATCCTTTTTGGCGATTACCGCAATTTCAGCGGTTGCCGAACCGCCTGCCCTTTGCGCAAGCGCGAAAAAGCTGCTGCGCTAAGAGGGGTTGAGGGTATGCCGTCGCTGACGTCGTAATAACCGCTGATGTTCGGTGAAA
>CAYRCC010000092.1:0-3128 GCA_964422725.1 uncultured Lachnospiraceae bacterium | reverse complement strand
GCCGCTGACGTTGTAATAACCGCCGATGTTCGGCGAAATCCGCGTTTGTATAAACGTACAACGTTTAAAACGGCACAAAATTCACGAACTCAGGCATAGAGTGAATTTTGCCGATTACCTGACGGAATATCCTCGTATTAAGCTTTTTCGCAAAAAAGGGGTTTCCAAAGGGGCAACGCCCCTTGGTTTGCTTTTGGTTATAGACAAAAAATGGGTTCAATAATAAAATTGCATTTTAGCGTCAGCGGCGAAAAACAGTGCGGACGTGGAAAAGCGCAGCGTTTCAGGTAGCACGTCGTTTTTCGCAAAATGCAATTTTATTCTTCCTTAGCTTTTTGTTTTTTTGTCAAACGACAAAAGTGTCACAGGGATAGCAGAATTGTTATGACAATGAATTGTCTGCCTAAGGGGCAACGCCCCTTACCGCCTATTTCCGCCAAGCGCAAGCTTATTTTCCGCCCCTTACCGCTAAAACCCCGGTTACCACCAAAGGGGTTTACAAAGGGCTTTCGTCCTTTTCCCCCAACATAAAACAGCGGTTCGGCAAACCACCCCGAATCGCTGTTTTATCAGTAAATATATTTAGAGAGAGCAAGATTAAAATGACAGCGGTTTTAACCGCAAGCATTGTATCTTGAATTAATATTACCATAAATCCGTCTTAAAAAAAATGCTTGCATTGTCTTATACCTTGCAAATCTTGCTGTTAAGTGCTATAATATTTGTATACACTGCCGTTTCGGCGCATATGTGCCGGCAACACAAACTGCTGTGTAAACCAAAGGAGGGGTTTCGATGGATTTTATTTCTTTTAAAAGAAAAGATTACCTTTACAGCTCAAGCTCGCCAAACATTCAAAAATTTAAAATGCACCTCCACCAATACTATGAGTTTCTCTACTTCGTGGACGGTGACGGTACGTATATGGTCGAGGATACGGAGTATACCGCCGGTCCGGGCGACTTGTTCATCACGCGCCCGCAGGAACTGCATGCCATAGCTTTTCGCTCCGGCAGTCATTACGCGCGTAAGTTTCTGCAAATTTCGCCGATGTTCCTTGCCGGCTTGGATATAGATTTGCTGAAATTTATCAATACACGTCCGCTCGGTGAGTTTAACAAAATCGACAAAAGCATCGCGGATAAATACGGATTTTACAAATATTTCACAGACATCGAGCATTACGTGGTCAACCGCGTTCCCGAAAGCGATTTGATGATTAAGACCTATACAATACAATTTCTGGTAAGCCTTAACTCCGCATTCTCGGAAATAGGCGTAAGCACGCGGCTGACAAAACGCTCAAATCCCAAAATCGACTGTATCGTCGAATATATAAACGCGAATATTTCCGAGGACATATCCCTCGACACACTCGCCGACATCGTGTACATCAATAAATACTATATGTGCCATATGTTCAAGGATAACGTCGGACTTTCGATAAAGGAATACATTAACACGCGCCGTATCGCGGAGGCTAAAAAACTGCTGGCATCGGGCGGAGATTTTACCACTATATGCTTTAAATGCGGCTTTAACGATTATTCGACGTTTTACAAAACATTCAAGAAATTTACCGGTATGTCACCGCGCAAATTCCTGAAATAAAGACAGAAGCATATGTTCAAAAAAATGAAAATCACATTTCGCTGTCCCTCGAAACACCAAAACGGAGCATCGCATATGCAAATACTCCGTTTTGGTGTTTTGATATTGATATTGAATTTTATAATATAAGAAATTGTCCGCATAATACAGACAATTGCATATATTCTGCCTTGTTTTACTCCTCACTGCCCAAAAGCTTTGCGGCTTGGTCGGCTGTTATGAGCGCATCGATAATTTCGTCGAGCGCCGCACCGTCAAGCACCTGGTCGAGCTTGTAAAGCGTGAGATTTATGCGGTGGTCGGTAACGCGCCCCTGTGGAAAATTGTACGTGCGTATGCGTTCACTGCGGTCGCCCGAGCCAACCTGTGATTTTCTTTCGTCCGCGATTTCCTTGTTTCTGCGGCTTTCCATAACGTCATAAATACGCGAACGAAGTATCTTCATAGCCTTGTCCTTGTTTTTATGCTGTGACTTTTCGTCCTGACAAGACACGACAATTCCTGTGGGAATGTGCGTTATGCGCACTGCCGAGTCGGTAGTGTTTACGCATTGTCCGCCCGGTCCGCCGGCGCGGAATACGTCTATTCTCAAATCGTTTTGATTTATATCTATCTCAACCTCTTCCATCTCCGGCAGCACCGCAACCGTCACCGCCGACGTGTGAATACGTCCGCCCGACTCCGTTGCCGGCACTCGCTGAACGCGGTGTACTCCGCTTTCAAATTTCAGACGGCTGTATGCGCTCTGTCCCTCAATCATAAAGCAAACTTCCTTAAAACCGCCTATGTCGGTAGGATTTGAGCTTAAAATTTCCGTTCTCCAGCGGTTGTTTTCCGCATACATCGAGTACATACGCATAAGATCCGCGGCAAACAGCGCCGCCTCGTCACCGCCCGTACCGCCGCGGATTTCGACGATTACGTTTTTGCTGTCGTTCGGGTCTTTCGGCAAAAGCAATATTTTAAGCTCCTTTGCTATGCTCTCAAGAGCAATCTCGGATTCGGCAAGCTCTGCTTTTATCAGTTCTTCAAAATCCTTGTCCTGTCCTTCGGCAAGCATCTGTTTGTCGTCGGCTATAGTCTGCTTTGCCTGCTTGTATTCGTGGTATTTCTCTATAATAGGCGACAAATCCGAATGGTCCTTGCAGAGCTGACGCCACGTGTCGCGGTCTGCGATTATGTCGGGGTCGCTTATTTTTTTGCTCAACAGCTCAAAGCGTTCTTCCAATGCCTCCAATTTGTCAAACATATCTTGCTCCTCTCCTAATCTGCGGCGTATTGCGCGAAACCGCCGCCAAAGAGCGCACTTCTTCGCCGAACACGCATTTTACTCAAATAAGGTCATATACATCTAATTATAAATTGTACCGTATTTTGCGCCGAATGTCAACGAAAATACAAGATTTTGCCGCGGAAAAAAATTATACATTTCATATTGCGGTTTAAAATAAGAAAATTAATGAAAAAATGTTGTGATACAATTGATGGGTGACAAAAAAAGAGGAAAATGAACTCCA
>CAYRCC010000091.1:0-3157 GCA_964422725.1 uncultured Lachnospiraceae bacterium | reverse complement strand
CAAAATTTGCTTTATCGCCAAGGCTCGCAAATTTTGTGCCGTTCTAAACGCGGTACGTTTATACAAACGCTGATTTCACCGAACATCAGCGGTTATTACAGTATCAGCGACGGCATACCCTCAACCCCTCTCGGCGCAGCGGCTTTTTCGCGCTTGCGCAAACCATTGACGGTTCGTCAACCGCTGATGTTGCGGTAACCACCAAAAAATTCAATGTTTACCCAACGCTCTCAATCGAGGGCAACGCCCGAGCAACCAAAGTTGCGGTTACCACCGCATTTTGGCAACGTCTGCCTATGCATAACAACGTTATTGTCAGCTCACCGCGTTTGCGATACGGAAAAAAACGCCAAAGCGACCCAACGTTCAGAGCGTGTGAAACGTAAAGTGTTTGCGCCCACTGAGCGGAGCGAATAAAGCAAACACTAAAACACACTCGGTGCGTGCGGTACATTCAGTCAAGCGCGGCGGTTTTTGGGGGTTTCCAAAGGGTTTACCCTTTGGTTTGCTTTTGGACACTTTTGTCAAACGACAAAAGTGTCACAGGGATAGCAGATGAAATATAATAATATTTATGTTTTCCTAAGGGGCAACGCCCCTTACCGCCAACATTACGATAACCGCCAAAAGGGATTAACAAGGGCAACACCCTTGTTTTCGCAAAAGGGTTTGCAAAGGGTTTTTCTTTGCAATCACCCCGCCATAATACATACAAGGAGATATTATGAAAACAATGCTTTCTGACGGTGCCGAAAAACTCGGCACTCATCTTACAGACACTCAAACGGAACAGTTCCTAAAATACGCCGAGCTTCTCGTTGAGTGGAACAATAACATAAACCTCACCGCCATCACCGATGACGAGGGAATCGTCACAAAACATTTCCTCGACAGCCTGACTCCTCTGCTTACGGACAAAATCACAGGCTCTGTCATTGATGTCGGTACGGGCGCGGGATTTCCGGGTATTCCGCTTAAAATAGCGCGCCCGAACATCAGCCTTACGCTTTTGGATTCGCTTAACAAACGTATAAATTTCCTGCAGACCGTATGCTCCGAGCTTGAGCTTGACGGCGTAACGTTTATACATTCGCGCGCCGAGGACGGCGGCAGAAACAAACAGCTGCGCGAAAAGTTTGACGTGTGCGTGTCGCGCGCGGTGGCAAATCTTGCGGTTCTTTCGGAACTGTGCCTGCCGTTCGTTAAGGTGGGAGGAGTTTTCCTCGCGCTGAAAGGTCCGCTGGCGGATACGGAAATCGAGTCGGGCAAAAAGGCTGTCGCACTTCTCGGCGGTGAAATTGTCGGAGTCAGTGCGTTTGATATACCGTTCACCGACCTCAATCACAAGATTATTATGATAAAAAAAGTGCGACACACTCCAACACAATATCCCCGAAAAGCCGGTATTCCGTCTAAAAAGCCTATTGTGTAATCGCGGTTATTGCGGATAATTGGGATAATTTACAATTTATCATTATTTTAAGTCGACTGATTTTTCTTCACATTTCAATTTTTGTGTGCTATAATTGCAAATGTAAGGCGATATTATGCATAAACGCGCCGCTTTGTGTATTGTCAAATACACCCCCAACATGGCGGCGCGCATATATCGTTTTTACACCTTCCACTACCAACTGCCGCGGTACAGCGGGATTTGCGGACAGGTATGACAATTGCTCCGACATCAGTTCCGCATACGGCATCATTGCAAAACGCATCAGTCTGTGCCGCGGCAAATTCTCTTAAAGATAAAAATGCAGACAAATCTCAAAGCTTACAGCTTGTTTTACAAAACAGAAAGGGATGTTAAATATGATGCAGACATTTAAAAGCAAATTCACATCTGAGGAACGCATGAAAATACTAAATATTCCTTTGGAAATAATTCATCCGAATCCGAATCAGCCGAGAAAAGTGTTTGACGACGGCGCACTTGCCGAGCTTGCCGACTCAATCGCCGAGCATGGCGTAATTCAGCCTATAACGGTGCGGCGCATAAGCAAAGGCTACGAAATAATAGCCGGCGAAAGGCGGTGGCGCGCGTGCAAGCTGCTGTCTGCCCCGACGATACCGGCAATAGTGATAAATGCCGACAACAACAAATCCGCAATACTTGCGCTGCTTGAGAATTTACAGCGCGAGGACCTTTGTTTTTTTGAAATTGCCGAGGCATACCAAAACCTCATACGCGAGCAGGGTATGACACAGGACGAGCTTGCGCGCAAAGTCGGAAAAAGCCAGTCAACCATAGCGAACAAGCTGAGATTGCTGAAACTCAGTCCCAAGGTGAAAAAGCTGGTGCGCGAGTTCGCACTGACAGAACGCCATGCGCGCGCGATACTTCCGCTTGCCGACGAGGAGCGTCAGCTTGAGGCACTGCGCGTTATATATGACAAACAGCTGAATGTACAGCAGAGCGAGGAGTTTGTAATCGCTATGATGCGCGATGCACCGGCGAAAAGTGCGAAAAAGCAGTTTCCGGCGTTTAAGGACATACGCATTTTCACCAACACGATTAAAAAGGCACTGGCGGCGATGGAGCAGAGCGGAGTCAAGACAAATATGAAGAAAAAGGATTTTGATTGGGGGACGGAGTATACTATAAAAGTAGAGAAATAATGGCGGCGGTTTTCGGTTTGCAAAGGGGTTACCCCTTTGCAAACCTTTTTTTGCGGTAACCGCAGATTATGCTTGCAAATGTGGCTTGCGCTTGACTTATATAAGTAGTAAGGGGCGGTAGCCCCTTAGTCGGACAATTCATTGTCATAATGATTCTGCTATCCCTAGGTACTTTTGCCTTGCCGCAATAAACAAAAAACTAAGGAAGAATAAAATTGCATTTTGCGAAAAACGACGTGCTACCTGAAACGCTGCGCTTTTCCACGTCCGCACTGTTTTTCGCCGCTGATGCTAAAATGCAATTTTATTATTGAACCTATTTTTTGTCTATAACAAAAAACACACCAAGGGGCGTTGCCCCTTTGGAAACCCCTTTTTGCGAAAAGGGTAGGCGGTTCGGCAACCGCTGGCATTGCGGTAACCACCCAAAAAGCTATTCCCCACCCAACGCTCTCAATCGAGGGCAACGCCCGAGCGACTGATGTTGCGGTTACCACCGCGTTTTGGCAACGTCTGCCTATGCATAACAACGTTATTG
>CAYRCC010000090.1:0-3286 GCA_964422725.1 uncultured Lachnospiraceae bacterium | reverse complement strand
CTCTTTTTTTATTTTTCGCATTTTGCGTGTTAAAATTTCGCATTTTGCGTGAGCACGCCCAATGGGGACATAAAAGATATAGCTAAAAAAATTATATCTAAAAATGCGGATTATGTATTATCATTGAAAGAAAACCAAAAGACTCTGTATAGAGATGTAAAGCTATATCTTGATGATATTTGTAAGGATAAAGATGTTATTAACAGTAGTGATTATTATAAAACGGTAGAAAAAGGTTACGGAAGAATTGAATCAAGAATATGTGTTATTTCTGAAGAAATCGGATGGTTAAACGGAAAAGAAGAGTGGGACGGCATAAGCGGAATGGGCGCAATATATTGTGAGATTGAAGAAAACGGGGCAAAATCCGGACAAAGTCATTATTTTATTTTCAGTTGTAAAGGATTGACTGCAAAAAGAATGATGGAGCATAAAAGGAGTCATTGGAGTATTGAAAATAAATTGCATTGGGTATTGGATATGGCATTTCGAGAAGATGAAAGCAGAGCGAGAAAGGACAATTCAGCAGAAAATTTCAATGTTTTGCGTCAAATTGCCCTCAACATATTAAAAAGTGAAAAAAGCTTTAAAGGTAGTATTATCGATAAACAGTTTAGATGTTTGCTTGATAATACTTACCTCAACAAAATTGTAGAAAATTGGATTTGTTCATAATTTGTTTACTCATTCAAAAACCATGGGAAACATCTCAACAACATAAGGCGATATAAGCACTTATTAACGATGGGTAGGATAAGGTTTACCTACAAGACAGATTAAATCGATTGTAGGGCGAATTTAATGACTTTTTGAGGGGGTTGCGAAGTCGAAAGATATAGATTTAGTTAAACTCGCAAAAGGCGGTAATGAGCCAAAGGCGTTATGAGTGCGTTTACAAGCGAATAGTCGACGTGAATGTACCTTTTTGTGAAAAAGGAGGAACAGAGGAGCAGGTGACTGATTTTTCTTGAAAAGAAAAATCGGAACAAGTGAAACTTGTTCCGACGATGGCGGATAGGGTGGGATTCGAACCCACGAGCCGCTTGCGCGACTACCTGATTTCGAGTTATATCCGTTTCCGCGATTTCAGACGATTTTATTAGAAATTGTCGGAAGATAGCGGAACGCTTAAAAGCCCGTAAAATCAGGCTTTGTGCGGGGGTTGAAACTCAAAAACCGCATAAAATTCAGAATTTTGCTATGTCGCAATAAAATGCCGTTTCTAAGATTTTTCTAACAGATTTGTTAGAAAAGTTGTTAGAAACGGCTTTCTTTTTACCACTGTGGCGGAGCATTGGCAGTGCATTTTTTCGCTCCGGTTACGGCGGAACACACTTAAAATTATATCGGTTGACATTGCGGTAGGTTGGGTACAAATTTTTGTAATTTCAAAAATAACTTATCAAACTTGACAAATTAAACATAATATGATAATATAATAATGCAAATATGACAAGTTAAAAAATGGGTGATTTTATGAAAATAATTGGAAATGAAAGCGAACAGGTTATTTTGAAGGAACTTGGTATGCGAATAAAGCAGTATCGTATATCGCTAAATATTACACAAGCGGACCTTGCACGCAAATGCGGAACATCTGTTAGTACGGTAGTACGAATGGAAAACGGAGTAGATTCAAAACTCTCGAATTATTTGAAAATTATGAATGCATTAAGTCTGATACAAAATATAGATATGCTAATTCCGGAATTACAGCCGGACTTTAAAGCACTATTTGAACAGAAACCTCCCAGACAAAGGGTTAGACAGAAGAATATCAAACAAAAATCAGGTTGGATATGGGGAGAAGATAAATGAGAGGTGTAAATTATGGATATAAAAACAGTTAAAGTTAAAATGTGGGGTACGACAATTGGTTACCTTCACAGACAAGATAATGGACTTATAGGATTCCAATATGATGATAATTTCATTCCAAGCGGAATAGAAGTCGCTCCGGTAAAAATGCCACTATCTGAATTGACTTATTCCTTTCCGGCATTGCCGGAGATAACCTTTAGTGGACTTCCGGGAATGCTTGCTGATTCTCTTCCTGACAAATTCGGTAACATTGTTATTAAACGCTATTTAGAAAGTCAAGGTAGAACGGAAGACAGTCTTACTGTGCTTGAGAAACTTTGTTATACAGGGCAAAGAGGGATGGGAGCATTAGAGTATGAACCATCAACTAATATAGTTGATATTAATGAGGAAGTAAATATTGATGCCCTTACCAAATTAGCTTCGGATATTTTGTCCGAGAGAGAAAGCCTTAATATTAAGTATGATGATAATATGATTGCACAGTTGATGCAAGGAAGTTCCTCTGTCGGTGGCGCGAGAGCAAAAACACTTATCGCATTGAATCCTGAAACAAATGAAGTGCGTTCGGGGCAAATAAATGCCGGTAAAGGTTTTGAATATTGGTTATTAAAATTCGATGATATTGCAAACAACAAGGATAAGGATAAAGAACCTGATGGCAAAGAATATACCAAAATCGAATATGCATATTACCTTATGGCAAAAGATGCCGGCATCAAAATGAGTGAATGTCGCTTGTATAAAGAAAACGGCAGGGCTCACTTCCTGACGAAACGATTCGACCGAAAAGGTGTTAAAGGTGAAAAGTTGCATATGCAAAGCTTATGTGCTATAGCGCATATGGACTTTAATTCCCCAAGAATGTATTCATACGAAGATGCCTTTAATATTATGAGACAATTAAATATTCCTCATACCGACTTTGTACAGTTATATAAAAGAATGCTGTTTAACGAATATGCGAAGAATTACGATGACCATACAAAAAACGTGACATTCCTTATGGACAAAAAGGGTGTGTGGCGATTGTCTCCTGCATACGATATGACATTCTCATACAGCAAAAGCAGTACATGGGTTAATGCACATCAAATGCTTATAAACGGTAAAGCTGATGAAATCACAAAGGAGGATTTTATAAAGGCTGCAGAATTTGCGGGAATAAAAAAAGCTGAAGCAGAAAAATACATCAAGCAGGTCAAAGATGCAATTTCTAAATGGGATAGCTTTGCTGAAGAAGCCGGGCTATCCAAAATAAATACCGAAAGAATAAATAAATTCTTTAATTTGGATATATAGTTATATGGAATAGCTACAAACAATTGGAGGACCCAAATAGGTCCTCCTTTTTTCAGCGGCGCGGCGAGCTGTTTCTACTCCATTAGGTCGCATAGTTAATCGCAGTCTGATTTCGTCAAGGGTATATTTTTTCTCGCCGAAAAGACCGTATGAATGACTGAGA
>CAYRCC010000089.1:0-3517 GCA_964422725.1 uncultured Lachnospiraceae bacterium | reverse complement strand
TTTTGTCAAACGACAAAAGTGTCACAGGGATAGCAGATGAAATATGATAATATCTATGTTTTCCTAAGGGGCGGTAGCCCCTTACCGCCTATTTCCGCCAAGCGCAAGCTTATTTTCCGCCCTTTACCGCCAACGTCACGATAACCACCAAAAGGGATTAACAAGGGTGTTACCCTTGTTTGCTAAGGGGCGGTAGCCCCTTACCGCTTATTTCAGTCAAGCGCAAGCTACATTTGCACGCGCAAGCTGTTTCCGCCTAAGGGGCAACGCCCCTTACCGCCAACGTCACGATACCCGCCAAAGGGTTTGCAAAGGGGTGAACCCTTTGCAAACAAGGGGCTTTCGCCCCTTGCCGCCAAAACCGTATTTTTTGTCAAAACACATTGAAAATTTCGGATAAATAGTGTATAATACATTTGTTGAAGTAATTTGACAGGCAGTTTGGGAATAAACATTCCGCGGACGGCTTGCACCAAACCCCATTACATATGGAAAGGTTGGAACTTGTTATGAAAGAAAAAGTAACACCTATGATGCGTCAATATCTGGAAACAAAAGAAGGCTACAACGACTGTATACTCTTTTACCGGCTCGGTGACTTTTATGAAATGTTTTTCCAAGATGCTATAATTGCCTCAAGGGAACTGGAGCTGACTCTGACCGGCAAAGACTGCGGTCTTGAAGAACGCGCGCCTATGTGCGGCGTGCCGTATCACAGCGCAAATGTGTACATATCAAAGCTTCTCTCGCGCGGCTACAACGTCGCCGTATGCGAACAGGTGGAAAACCCGAAAGAGGCCAAGGGACTTGTACGCCGCGAGGTTACGCGCGTGGTAACTCCGGGCACGGTAAGCGATTCGGAAATGCTTGACGAAAAGAAAAACAACTACCTCGCCGCAGTGTATCTTGACGACGACGGCGGCGGTCTTGCGTTTTCCGATATAACCACCGGCGAACTGTACTCCGTACAGATAGAATCGCCCGACCGCAACGCCGTATTTAACGAAATCGCACGCTATTGTCCCGCTGAGGTTATAGTAAACACTTACGCAAACGAAACAATCGGCGCGGCGGTTAAAAATCGGTTTGAGTCCGCCGTAAACGATTTTGACGAATATTTCGAGCTTGAAAATGCAAAAAATACGCTTTTGGCACACTTCTCCACCGACGACCTCGTCGATTTGGGTATTGACCAAAAGGAACACTCCATACGTGCAATCGGCGCAATGATTGCGTATTTTGAACGCACGCAGAAAAATTCACTCAAATACATAAACACCGTAAATACTTACGAAATAAACCAGTATATGGATATAGATTTGTCATCAAGGAGAAATCTGGAAATAACCGAATCAATGCGCGACCGCACAAAAAAAGGCTCGCTGCTGTGGGTGCTTGACCGCACAAAAACGTCGATGGGTGCGCGGCTTTTGAAACAGTGGCTGGAAAAACCGCTGATTAATGCGGCACAGATTAACAAGCGGCTGTATTCGGTGCGCGAGCTGGTTGACAATATGGTACTGCGCGACGATTTAACAGAGGTACTTTCGGGTATTTACGACATATCGCGCATATCCGGCCGCATATCCTTAGGCTCCGCCACACCGCGCGACTTGATTTCCCTGAAAATGTCGCTTACAAGACTGCCTGAGCTTGAGGCGGTTTTGATACAGTGCAAGTCGCCTATGATGGTGCAGCTGCTTGACGAGCTGGATTCGCTTGCCGATATCCGCTACCAGATTGACTGCGCCATAAACGACGAGCCGCCTGCGCTGTTCCGCGACGGCGGTGTAATAAAGGACGGGTTCAACGAACAGATAGACCTTCTGCGCAACGCTATGACGGAGGGCAAAAAGTGGCTTGTGCAGATTGAGGCACAGGAGCGCGAAAAAACAGGTATAAAAAATCTGAAAATCAATTTCAACAAGGTGTTCGGCTACTACATCGAGGTCACCAAATCCAACCTTTCGCACGTTCCGGACTATTACGTGCGCAAGCAGACACTTGCAAACTGCGAAAGATTTATAACGTCAAAGCTGAAAGAAATAGAAAATCTCGTTATGGGAGCGTCGGAGAAGATATCGAATCTCGAAAGCCATGTGTACGAACAGCTTATAGAAGAGCTTGCACAGCATTCGGAGCGGTTTAAGAAAGTGTGCGACATTATTGCGGTGTCGGACGTGCTTGCATCGCTTGCCGAGGTTGCGTATAGGAACAATTATGTTATGCCGGAGCTGACAAACACAGGGGAAATCACTATCCGCGAGGGCAGGCATCCGGTTGTGGAAAAAATGCTCAAAGACGAGCTGTTTGTGCCGAACGACACGTATCTGAATGACAACGACTCGCGCCTTTCGGTGATAACCGGTCCGAATATGGCGGGAAAGTCCACATATATGCGTCAGGTGGCGCTGATTGTGCTTATGGCGCACGTGGGCAGTTTTGTTCCGGCATCAAGCGCGCGGATAAGTATGGTTGACAAAATATTTACGCGTATAGGCGCGTCGGACGATATTTCGTCGGGGCAGAGTACGTTTATGCTGGAAATGTCGGAGATGTCGAACATACTTATAAACGCAACGAAAAATTCGCTGCTTATTCTCGACGAAATAGGCCGCGGTACGAGTACGTTTGACGGACTTTCAATCGCGTGGGCGATAGCGGAGTATATTTTAAACAAGAAGAAAATAGGCGCGAAAACGCTTTTTGCAACGCATTACCACGAAATGACACAGCTTGAGGAAACAACGGACGGAGTGAAAAATTACCATATAGCGGTGAAAAAGCGCGGCGACAACATAACGTTTCTGCGAAAGGTGCTGCGCGGCGAGTCGGACGGCAGTTACGGCATAGAGGTTGCCGCGATTGCCGGAGTGCCGGCGGAGGTTACGTCGCGTGCGAAAAAGATTTTATCGAAGCTTGAAAAGGACGAGAGTGTATATACAAACAAAAAAACGTCCAAAAAGAAACAGGAGGAGAGCATAAGCAATCAGACAGGGTTTGAGGACGTTATAGCGGCGCAGATTACAAGCGAGTTAAAGTGTATGGACGTAAGCACGTACACGCCTATTGAGGCAATGAACAAGCTGTATGAGCTGTCGAACAAAGCAAAAGAGGTTTAAGGGGCGAAAGCCCCTTGTTTGCAAAGGGTGTTACCCTTTGCAAACCCGTTTTGGCGGTAACCGCAGCTTGCGCGTGCAGATACAGCCTGCGCAAAGGGCAGGCGGTTTGGTTGATAAGGGTGTTACCCTTGTCAACCGTTATTTTTTTTGGTGGTTATCGTTATTCAGCGGTAAGGGGCGTTGCCCCTTGGCAAACAAGAGTGTTACCCTTGAACCTTTTTGGTGGTTATCGTAACGTTGGTGGTAAGGGGCGTTGCCCCTTGAACCCTTTTGGTGGGTATCTATTGTCATAATAAGGGGCTACCGCCCCTTATTATGACAAAGATATTATCATATTTCATCTGCTATCCCTGTGACACTTTTGTTATTTGACAAAAGTGTCCAAAAGCAAACCA
>CAYRCC010000088.1:0-3626 GCA_964422725.1 uncultured Lachnospiraceae bacterium | reverse complement strand
AAGGCTTGACCTAAACTTTAATACAAAACACGTTGGGTTTTGTCTACAGTCTGAGGCTGTCGGTATTTTGCCGACAGCCTTTCAAAAAACAAAAAAATCCGTTACAGCAAAAAGCAATGGTTAATGCTTTGAGTGTTTACTCCAAGCTCCAGCAAAAAAACAGTCCGGCAAATCCGTTTGAAGTTTGCCGGCAGACAATTATCAAGGAGAAAAAAGTTATGAAAAAAATACTGAAAGCCGTATCGGCATTACTACTTTGTCTTACAATTTTAACAGGATGCAGCGGCGAAGATATCGAGCTGTTTGCGGATATACTCAGACAGCTTGCCGAAACGTCGGAGGTTGATACGTCAAACACGCTTACCGTCAAATATATTGATGTCGGTCAGGGCGACAGCACAGTCATATATCTTCCGAACGGCAAAACTATACTCATAGATGCCGGTACAGCCGACGCATATGACAGAATAAACGAGTGTCTGCAAAATACAAATACGGATAAAATCGACTTTCTTATTGCGACTCACCCGCACGCCGACCACATCGGCAGTATGCGCAAAATTGTGGAAAATTACGAAATAGGCAGTATCTATATGCCGAACGCCGTTACGGATACCGCAACATTTGAAAAATTATTGTTAGCAATCAAGAATAATGGATATACTGTTAATACAACCGTCGGCGGTATGACTGTTTTGGACGAGGACGGAGTAAAAGTTGAAACGCTTGCGCCGAATTCGGATAAATACGACAGTCTTAACGATTATTCCATAGTCGTTAAAGTGACTTTCGGAAATTGCAAATTCCTGTTTACCGGTGATGCGGAAAAACTGTCGGAAAAGGAAATGCTGTCAAAGGGATATGATTTGTCCGCCGATGTTCTCAAAGCCGGACATCACGGAAGCAGCACAGCAACCTCAAAGGAGTTTTTGTCCGCGGTCAATCCCGATTATGCGGTAATTTCCTGCGGCAAAGACAATGAATACGGTCATCCGCACAAGGAAGTTAAGGAGCTGTTTAATAAATTCGATATCCAATATTTCCGCACTGATACCGATGGTACAGTCACAGCTTTGTGTGACGGTGACAATATTTTAATAACTACCGAAAACGGCGGAGGTGAAAATCAATGAGGGTTGTAATAGACCGATTTGAAGGTGAATTTGCGGTTGTTGAGCTTGACGAGGGCAGTTTTGCCGATATGCCGCGTTCGCTGCTGCCCAATGCAAAAGAGGGTGACACCGTAACGATAGAGGTGCATCATGCCGACGAACGCCGTCAGCGTATCAAAAGCTTGGCAGACGAGCTGTTTAGGTAAATGTTTAACGAAAGGACAGAGATTATGGATAACTCAATTATGTATGATATTTCTTACGGATTATATGTAGTCGGTGCTTACGGCGATAATATTTTAGCGGGCTGTATTGTCAATTCGGTTTTTCAGATTTCGGCAGAGCCTGTAAAAATCGCGCTGAGTCTGCACCACGACAACTACACTGCGGCGTGTATTCAAAATTCGCGTGAATTTTCAATATCGGTTTTGACACAGTCCGCCCCTATGGAGCTTATTTCAACGTTCGGATTTTACAGCAGCCGCGAAAAATCAAAGTTCGGGCAATACTCCTACAGAACGCTTGTAAATAATCTTCCCGTATTGACGGAGCATACATCGGTATGGCTGCACTGCAAGGTGGAAAATATTGTAGATGTGGGGACGCACGCTTTATTTATCGCGGAAGTGGTCGACGGAGAACGCATTTGCGGCGAAACACCGATGACGTATTCGTACTACCGCAACAACATTAAGGGTACGGCACCGAAAAAAGCACCGAGTTACCAGCCGCCGAAAACCGAGGGCAAGTATGTGTGTACCGTATGCAATTATGTTTATACCGGTGACGATTTTGAAAATCTGCCTGACGATTGGGTGTGTCCGATATGCAGAGTTACCAAAGATAAATTTGTGTTAAAGCAGTTGTAACGAAAAAGGCAAGGCTGCTAAGCTTGTAGAGGCTTTGTCGGTAATTTTTTACTTGCCGAAATCGGTTTTACCGCCGAATATCCGGTTTACGTGACAAAGTCACTTACCGCGCCTTGTAAGGCGCGGTATTCACAAGCGTTCGTGAGTCGTTCAAAAGGTTTGCCGCTGCCAAGCTCGTCACAGTCAAGATTTTTTCAAAACATTTTCGCTATTCGGTACACAAGCTTTAAATTATCCTACGCTTACTTCCGTTTTATAAAATTTACGCGAAAAAGGACTGTATTTTGACAGTCCCAAAAAAGTTGGTTATTTGGCAGATGTCCGTTTCTCCTGCATATATCGTGTCAAACCAGCGACGTACGGACATACTCTTCCGGCTCAAATAACCTTTTCATTATATTATAATTGTATCATTATTATCTGTTTTTGCAAAGATTTTTTGTTTCTTGACCGCGCCGTACGCCTGTGTGCGGAATGTGTCCGTTCGCTAATCTTTGCTCACCTTGTTTGAACATTTACGTTTCGACGTTCAAAACCCGTCCTGAGTTCCTCTTTTTGTTTTTCGTTGTCAGTGTACCCAATCAGCGCATTTGTCCCGACAAGAGCGCATTTTTCGGTTCTTACGGCTTTTTCCGCAGTTCGCATTATTCTGCTCTGCCGCCTTTCTCGTATATGTATAATACGCAGTAATCGCTTTACAAAATTTCGATTTCTCCGTTACTGCAAATCGGAAGTTATTTTTCTAATAATTTCAAAAAACGCTTATCATTCATCTGCTCATTCGTGATATAGTTTCCGTCCGAAAACAATGCATAAGTTGTAATTGGGGTTGGAGCATTTTGTGCTTCCTCTTTACTCTGTAAATGGATTGCTTTAAAACGTATACCTTTTTCCTTTGCGATATTTTCAATTACAGGAACATATTTTGCATTAAACGGACATTGATCGGTATAATACAAAACATATCCTTTTTCTTCAATGTGAGGATGTTTTGCACATTCATTAAACTTCGGCAACGGAGCATTTCCGTCAAAAGGCAAATACCACAGCTGAATACCGTTATCAGCTTCATCACATACGGAAAAGCCTTTGTATTTCAAAAATTTTGGGTCTGCCAAAAACGGCTTTTTCTTAGCTGCCGCCAAAATGCATAATCCCTTTTTCCCCTTGCTTTTACTGTCATCAATACAAGTATTTAACAAATCTGTTGAATAGCCGTGACCTTTAAACGAACCGGCTACCCATAAACAATCAATATAAATATAATCATCTGCCGAAATCGGATTCCAAGCATTTTCAGCAGGGATATACTCAATAAAACATTTTCCCCTTTCTGTACTTTTCAGAAAAACCAAACCATCTTCAAATCGTTCTTTTAGCCATGCTTTTTTTGAAGCTACCTGAATATCATTGTTATTGGAAATCGCACAACATATATGTTCTCTTTCAATATTTTTGTTTGTGACTCTAATGTAATCCATTGTATAAAATCTCCCTCAAATCCCTAATTATTACATTATAATATTGTTCCCTGAATCATTTGAAATCTCCCTCAAACACAAAAAAAGAGTATTGCTTTGCAATACTCTTTGGCTCCTCAAGTTGGGCTCGAACCAACGACCCTGCGGTTAACAGCCGCATGCTC
>CAYRCC010000087.1:0-3656 GCA_964422725.1 uncultured Lachnospiraceae bacterium | reverse complement strand
TTTGTTGGGAGTGAATGCATTTAATCAATATGTGCTTATGAGTCTTCCGCTTTTTGTTCGTATGATTTTAATGATTGTAACATATTGGTCGATTGCGCCGGTTCCTTTCTGTATTGTATTATTTAATAAAGATAAGTGGTCTGACTATGGATTTTCAAAGAAAAAAATCGGATATCAGGTGCTTATAGGTATTGGCATTGCATTGTGTATGTCATTTATTTTTACGGTGATACCGCATTTAGCCGGGAAAAATGACTGGGTAAATAATCAGCATCAATATCAATACACGTGGCAATTCATATACGATTTTGTTTATTATATTTTTGCAATCGCATTGGTGGAGGAGTTTGTTTTTCGTGGTTTTTTCTACAAAAAGTTAGAAGTACTTTTCGGTTCAGCCGTTGGTGCGATTATAGGTTCATCGGTTCTGTTCGGATTGTTTCATTTTGTGGGAGGAAATATAGTTCAGTTTTTTTTGACCGGTATCATCGGAGCTATTTTTTGCATCTATAGGATTAAAATCAAAAATTGTACTTTGTTGTCGGTTGTTGTCGCACATGGTGTATACGATGCATTGATTACAGTATGGCTAAATGTTTTTATTTAAGCGACTGATTAAGGCTCTGCCTTAAAAATCCGCAAGCCTTTTAAAAGGCTTGACCTAAACTTTAATACAAAACACGTTAGGTTTTGTCTACAGTATGAAATTTACAAAAAAGATTGCAAAGAAGAAATTATAAGATTTCCCATTGTTATTTGTTCGCAAAGGAAAATATAATGGAAACGTGAGAAAGTATACAGAAATCGTGTATTGAAAAGCCTGTAAATCCCGGAAAGTCGAAGAAATACGGAGCAATTTGGAATTTACTCAAAGTTGTTTATAATTAAAATATTATGGAAATGAAGTGCATTAATATGAAAATAAAACTATTTATAATTACGAGTATGATATTTGCAATGAATAATACATTTGCTTATGCAGATGTACCATTGTATAATAAGGTATCATTAAGTTCTTGGGACGATGTTAAGATTGTAGAAATAGATAGAACGAGGACTAAAGAAGATATTGCTAAAATGGCATTGAGAATGCCTCATAATGGTTTTAAACCTTGGTATGATGATGATTACGAAACTCGCTATGACGTTGAACCAATGCTTACAGCACCATACAGTGCGGGTTCATTAAACAGAGAAGATATACTGGATGCATTAAATGCGGTTAAAATGGTACGTTATATAGCAGGATTACCGTATGAAAATATATCTTTTACCGATGAACTTAATAATATAGCACAACATGGAGCGGTACTACTTGCATCATCAAATCAATTTTCACATTTTCCTCAACAACCTGATGATATGAGTGATGAGTTTTTTGAATTAGGTGAACAAGGGTGCGGTGAAGCTAATATTTCTGCCGGGTGTAACAGTATTTCTTCAGCTGTAATTGATTTTATTGCAGATAGCGGAGTCAATAATATAGCGGATGCGGGACATAGAAGGTGGATTTTAAAGCCCGGCGCTGAAAATTTCGGGATAGGGTATGCTAAAAATGAAGATGCCTATTATACATATAGAGTTAATATGCATGTATTTGATGGATTGTCGTGTTGGGAATGTGAGTCGGACTCATATATAGCTTGGCCTAATTCCGGCGATTTCCCGTTACAGTATTTTGCGGCAAACGAAGATATATATGACACAATAGAATATCCGTGGAGTGTTAACCTCGGTGCGGAATATTCGGAACCGGATAAAGAATCCACAGTAGTTGTACTTACTCGTAAGTCAGATAACAAACAGTGGATTTTTGATAAAAATACTCCTAATTTAGGAGAAGACGGATTATCAGATACAAAATTACATTTTTCTGTTGACAATGACGGATATGGAATGCAAAAGGCAATATTATTCCGTCCTGATTTAAAATCGCTTGGTAAGATTGAAGATGGAGAGTGCTTTAATGTGTCGATAACCGGAATCAAAGATTTGAACGGTGAAAGCACAACGCTTACATATGATATTAATTTTTTTGATTTAGAAAAAGAAATAGAGAAACTGGATGCTTGTTCAATTTATGCTGATGGAAATAATATTGTATTATCTAATTATACGAAAAATAAGGTTTCAGGAAAAATTTATTTTGCTGAATATGAAAAGTCAAGCGGTGAATTGTTAAATAAATTTGTAGAAAATGTTTCATTATTAAGTAAAAAAGAAAAAATATATGAAAATCCATTTAAGTTAGACAGCAATAAGTTTATGAAGGTATTTTTATGGAATGATAATCAAAAACCGCTTGCAAAAAATCTTACACATTTCGGGGATTAGAATTATAATAGTGCAGCCTGAAAAATAGTTTATTTACTAAAATAATATTGAATTGAACGTAAACTCACCAAATACCCTTGCTGTGTTTGATATTGTGTCATACATAGCACCGTCAGTAATAGATATTGGCGAATTTGAAGGTGATTCCGGATATGAGTATCTGAATGACGGGACGGTTTAGATTGCTGCCCGTGTAACCGCCATCGACATAGATGTCAGCCATTCTTTCGCTTTGCAGTACGCAATTAGACGTTCTTTTCGTTCACCGACAGAGTAACCCTCTTGCGCCTGTTCAAGCGTGGAAACACGGATATATAGCACTGCTCGGTTCACAGCGGCATCCCGTCTAAGAGATAGTTGGCGAATATCCAGTTACGGCAGGTACGCTGCTCCTCGGTATATTCGCCTGCGGGGTCAGGCTGATAGCCTTGAAAGTTTATCTGACGAGCATTGGTGATTGTCAGATGGATTTTATCGTTGTCTATTTCAATGTTCCGACCCTCGCACGGAACAAAGGCAACGTGGGTATTATCTTCATATCGAAAGCCTCGGCTCAATCCGCAGAGGTAGTATGCTTTCACCCGACTGTCGGGTTCAATATCCAGTTCTACAAGAGCCTTATCCTTGTATCGCGTTCCCTCAAATACCTCGCAGAACGCATCTCCGATAAAACATTGGGCACAGCATTTATCAATACGGGCATTCCGAATGGCTCTCAGCCAAAAGAAATTGCACCGCTGTTTGATTTCCAGCGTCATCTTCATTCGGTATCTCCTCTCTCCAATTCCACAGCGTAATTCAGGAGCTTTAGTCTTTCCCGTCCTTTTAGTGTTTCATAAATATGTAGCAGTTCTATGGCTTCGAGCGAGAGCATTTGTTTACTGTCGCCGTTGAATACTACGCCGTCGTAATTTGCTTGTCCGGAAGAACTGTTTAACAACTGCTCACTGATATTGTTGTTCTCAGCAGAGGACGAAGCCTGTACGCCTTTGAGCAAGTAATCAATGCTGACATTAAAATAGTCAGCAATCTTAATGAGAGCCTCTACGCTTGGGTATGATTGCGGCAGACGTTCATATTTGCCCACCGCTGATGCCACAACACCTATTTCAGCAGCAAGCTGACTCTGAGTAATGTCGTGGTCTTTTCGTAACCGTCTAAGTCGGTTTCCAAATCCGTCCATAAGCAGCACCGCCTTTCCTTAAAGTTAATCATATATCTTTCAAGTCGAGTTGTCAAGTGGGTCACCCAACTTCACAGAAAAATTTGTTGTGATACAATTGATGGGTGACAAATAAAAAAAGAAAATAGACTCCAAATAT
>CAYRCC010000086.1:0-3688 GCA_964422725.1 uncultured Lachnospiraceae bacterium | reverse complement strand
AGATGAAATATGATAATATCTATGTTTTCCTAAGGGGCGGTAGCCCCTTACCGCTTATGTCGGCTAAGCGCAAGCTATATTTGCACGTGCAAGCTGTTTCTGCCTAAGGTGCGGTAGCCCTTACCGCTTATTTCCGCCAAGCGCAAGCTTATTTTCCGCCTCTTACCGCCAAATCTGCGATAACCGCAAAAGGGATTGCAAAGGGAAACCCTTTGCAATAAAGGGCTTTTGCCCCTAAAAATAAATATTAACTTGGAGTGATAAGTTTTGGATTTTATTACATTGTTTTTTATTGCTGTAGGTCTTGCGATGGACGCATTCTCCGTTGCTGTAACGGACGGAATAATACTCAACAAAACGCTGAAACTGCGCAATGCGGTTAAAATAGCGTTGTTTTTCGGAATTTTCCAGTTCATTATGCCGTGTATCGGGTGGGGACTGGGTATAAATTTCAAGGTGTACATAGAACGGTTTGACCACTGGATTGCGCTGATACTTCTCGGTTTTATAGGCGGTAAAATGCTTTATGAGGGTATAAGAAACGGCAATGCGGAGGAGGAAACGGTATCGGATAAAAATCCGCTTGACAATAAAGTGCTTACAATGCTCGCGGTTGCAACGAGTATTGATGCGCTGGCGGTCGGGGTGACTCTGGCGGCATCGGACTTTCCGATTTTGACGGCGGCATCGGTTATAGGCGTGGTTGCGTTTGTGCTTTCGACGGTCGGCGTGTACATAGGCAATAAGTTCGGCGACTTGTTCGGCAATAAGGCGGATATTGTCGGCGGACTGGTGCTTGTGGGTATAGGCATAAAAATTTTGGTTGAACATCTGTTTTTCGGCGGCTGATACGTAAAAACCGGTATTTTCGGGACTGATTTGTCCGTGTAAATACCGGTTTTTTTGATTAATATGTGATGTAGTGCGCAAAATCGGAATCCGTCGCAATACCGCGTGCCAGCGCATCACCCTTTAAGCGCAGATAAAGCTGTGTTTTGGTAGCCGCCGCGTACGGGTTTACGAAAAGCACGCCTATACCGCACAACAGCATACCGAGCAGGTACCAGCCTATAAACGAAAGGTCGAGTATGAACATATTCATTTTGTTGCCGTTGGTTACCGCTTTGCTTATCTCAAAGGCGCGTTCGTATTCTATGTCCGGATTTTCCGCGAGAATGTACGGTACAAAAAAGTATTCGTAAGACTTCACAATTCCCGGAATTATAAACAAAAGTGACCACAGCCACACGAACAAGTCTTTAAGAAACATAATTTTAATGCAGTTTTTGTAGTTCTTTTTAAAGCCGTGTGCGATGTAATCGAGCCTTGAATCGCCGTATGCCGCCTGAATGAAGAACTTGTTTGTACTCAGTGCTATCGGGTTGCACACAAAAATCCTGAATGCAAGCGAGAAAAGATATACGCCGAAAAATATTGCCGCAATCGCAGCCAGAAAAGGAATGAGCATCGACACATCGGAAAGCTGCGACAGGCTGTCGGCAAAATCCTCGGACGAACCCGAACCCAAGCTTGTAACGGACGAAATACCGCCGCTGCACACCGTAAGAACCAGACACATTATAAACGAGTTCCAATAGGTTGCGTTAAGTATATTTTTTGCGCGTTGTTTCAAATCACTGATAGTCCACATAAATTAACCCCTCCAAAATATTGATTGCAAAATGCTCGGCAAATCGCATAAATCGGTTTGCACAATTACAGTATACACCTTTCCGCACGACATTTCAATACAAATATATGATATTTCAGTACAAAAAATGGCTGAAAATCAAAAAGCAATAAGCCTGCGGTCCGAAAAGCATTTGTAAAATTCGTTAGCCTTATAAAGACGGACAAAGCCGCGTATTATTTGTATCTGTTAAAAGTCATATTGCGGCGGCGTGCGTTGCGCTTGTTGTTGCGGCGGATTTTCAGGTAGATTATAAGCGCGGTTAAAAGTATAATCGGGATATAGAAAAACGGACTTGTCACCACGTTTATAAATCCGTGGATAAAGAACAGTACGTTATCGCGCTCAACGCTGTTTGAGGCAATAAGCTCGCATGTGCCGAGAGTTTCGCCGTCGTACAGATACGTCACAGTTCCCAAAACCGCGCCTTTTTCTATCGGTGCTTTGATTTGCTCGTTGATTTTAATGTTTCTTTCGATATCGGTATTCAAATCCAGCTGTTTCGGCAGCAGAGAACCTATCTCGCTTTTCGGAGTCAGTGCGACTCTTACGGAGTCTTTCGCCTCGTACACCTTTGAATCAGAAACGATATCCGTTGTTTTTGCGACGGTGCGGTATTCGTAATTTTCAAATGCGTATTCAAAAAGTGCTTTTGTGTCGACAAACGTGTAAGCGCCCGAACCCGAACCCTCGTTTTGACATTTGAGAATGACGGACAAAAACTCGGTGTTTTCTTTTTTTGCCGCCGCAACAAGGCAGTTCTGCGCCTGACCGGTATAGCCGGTTTTTATGCCGATAGCCGGTTCGTAAAAGTGGTTGGAGTTGCGTATTTTGCTTATAAGGTGGTTGGTCGACGACAGGTAGCGCGTTTGTGTGTACTTATTTGTAGGTTCGATTATATACCTTGAGGTAGACACTATTTCGCGGAACTTTTCGCTTATTTTCGCATCGTTCATAGCATAGCGGGCGATAGCGGCGAGGTCGTTGGCGGTTGTGTAGTGGTCCGGATTATGGAAACCGTGCGGATTTGCAAAATGCGAATTGACCGCGCCAACAGACTTTGCTTTCTGGTTCATTTTTTCCGCAAAAGCGTCTATACTGCCGGCGAGGTGTACCGCCAGTACATTTGCGGCATCGTTTGCCGAGTAAACGAGCATACCGTAGAGCAGCTGTTCGACGGTAAGCTGTTCGCCCACGAGAATACCCATATGCGAGTCTTCAAGCGTAATAGGGGATATTGCCGCCGATGTTGCGGTAACGACTTCGGAGAGGTCTGCTTCCTCAAGCACGATTACAGCCGTAAGAATTTTCGTTGTACTTGCCGGAAACAGTTTTTCGTCGGGGTTTTTTGAATAGAGCACCCGACCTGTTTTTAAGTCCATCAAAATTCCGGCCTCACCGTGGATTTCGGGTGCACTCGGCAGAGCCGGTGCGGCAAAGCACGGTAAAACGGTGTTCAGCAAAATACCCAATATGACAGAAAGTGATACTATAAATTTTTTGTTCATTACAACCTCCGAAAATATGTATTAAAAAATGATTAAATGTCACAGTTATAATAATTATATAGAAAAACAATGTATTTTGCAAGATTTTTATTAAAAAATATTACAATTGTATAAAAATGGAAGTGAAGGGTGTTACCCTTGAATCCATTTGGCGGTTTTTTCTGTATCGCAAATACGGTGTGCTGACAATAACGTTGTTATGCATAGGCAGACGTTGCCAAAATGCGGTGGTTGTCGCAACACCGGTTGCTCGGGCGTTGCCCTCAATTGAGGGCGTTGGGCGGGAAATAGCTTTTTTTGGTGGTTACCGCAACGTCAGCGGTTGACGAACTGCCTACCCTTTGCGCAAGCGCGAAAAAGCTATCGCGCCAAGAGGGGTTGAGGGTATGCCGTCGCTGACGTTGTAATAACCGCCGATGTTCGGTAAAATCCGTATTTGTATAAACATACCGCGTTCAGAACGGCACAAAATTCACGTGCTCAGGCATAG
>CAYRCC010000085.1:0-4081 GCA_964422725.1 uncultured Lachnospiraceae bacterium | reverse complement strand
GGAAAAGCGCAGCGTTTCAGGTAGCACGTCGTTTTTCGCAAAATGCAATTTTATTATTCCTTAGCTTTTTGTTTATTGTCACAAGGCAAAAGTACCTAGGGATAGCAGAATTGTTATGACAATGAATTGTCCGACTAAGGGGCAACGCCCCTTACTACCAAACTCCCGACAAGTACCACAGGGATAGCAGATGAAATATGATAATATCTTTGTCCGCCTAAGGGGCGGTAGCCCCTTACCGCCTATTTCCGCCAAGCGCAAGCTTATTTTCCGCCTCTTACTACCAAAGTTGCGGTTACCGCCAAAAAGGGACTGCAAAGGGTGTTACCCTTTGCAAATAATGAGCTTTCGCCCCCTTTTTCCCCAAAAACAAAATTCTCCGCCCTTTTTATTAAATTTCCTCTTGACACTCTATGTAAACAATGATAATATAGTTACATATAATAATGTTAAGGATAGAGGTGCGTTTTTCATCAGTATCCGCAGCCTGACAGGCGGTTGTCGAAAAAGCTGCGGCGAAAGGGGAAAATGCCGAAGCTGTGCGTATATCGCTGTATGCGCGGCTGGGCGTACTGTAAACAGCAGTGCGACTGTCATCGTGGTACATAAGCTGTGTTATGATGGAGGGCTGTCCGCTTATTTATACGTTACTGAGGCAGTGTATTTGAGCGGCGGCAGGTTTTGTCGCCGTTTTTTTAATGTCAAAAATGTTTTTATATAATGGAGGATTACTATGAAAAAAGAATTTAATGTCGGTATTATCGGTGCAACCGGTATGGTGGGTCAGAGATTTATTACTTTGCTTGACGGTCACCCGTGGTTTAAAATAAAGCTGTTGGCGGCTTCGGCAAGAAGTGCCGGTAAAAAATATTCGGATGCTGTGGGCGCAAAATGGGCAATGGATACCGATATTCCGGATTATATCAAGGAAATGGTAGTGTATGATGCGTCGGACGTTGAGGCGGTTGCGAAAGAGGTTGACTTTGTGTTCTGCGCAGTCGATATGAAAAAGGACGAAATAAAAGCTCTCGAGGAAAGATATGCAAAGGCTGAATGTCCTGTCGTATCAAACAACTCCGCACACAGACACACGCCTGACGTGCCTATGATTATTCCTGAAATCAATGCCGACCACGCTCAAATTATAGATGCTCAGAAAAAGCGCCTCGGCACAAAACGCGGTTTTATCTCGGTTAAGTCAAACTGCTCGCTCCAAAGCTACGTTCCGGCGCTTAATCCGCTTATGAAGTACGGCATAACCAAAGTGCTTGCGACAACGTATCAGGCAATTTCCGGCGCGGGCAAAACATTTGAAACATGGCCTGAAATGGTTGACAATCTTATCCCGTATATCGGCGGTGAAGAGGAGAAAAGCGAGGTTGAACCGCTTAAAATCTGGGGCAGTATCGAGGGCGACAAAATCGTCGACGCAACCACTCCGGAAATTACGACACAGTGCCTGAGAGTACCTGTATCGAACGGACATACGGCGGCGGTGTTTGTAAGCTTTGAAAACAAGCCGTCAATCGAACAGATTAAAAAGGATTGGGCGGATTTTGCCGGCGAACCGCAAAAGCTTGACCTTCCGCACGCGCCTAAGCAGTTTTTACACTATTTTGAAGAAAACGACCAGCCGCAGATTAAGTCGGCGCGCGAGCTTGAAGGCGGTATGGCGGTATCAATCGGCAGACTCAGAGAAGATACCCAGTACGATTACAAATTCGTGTGTATGTCACACAACACTCTCCGCGGTGCGGCAGGCGGTGCTGTGCTTATGGCGGAGCTGTTGGCGGCAAAGGGTTATATGGACTGATAAATCGGTTTTATACGAAATTTGTTTTTAAAAAAATGTTTATATGAAATGACAGGAGGTAATACTATGGCTAAGACATTACCGTTTACAGGCGCCGGCGTAGCAATAGTCACACCGTTTGACGGTATGAAAACCAATTACGACGAGCTTGGAAACTTAATAGAAATGCATATTGCCAACAAAACAGATGCAATAATCATATGCGGTACAACCGGCGAGGCCTCTACAATGCCTGACAGCGAGCATTTGGCGGCAATCGAATATACTGTAAAAAAGGTTAATAAGCGCATACCTGTTATTGCCGGTACGGGCAGCAACGATACCTGCCATGCGGTCGAGCTTTCCAAAAAGGCTCAGGCTCTCGGTGCGGACGGACTTTTAGTCGTTACGCCGTACTACAACAAGACTACTCAAAAGGGACTGATCGCGCATTTCGGCGCAATAGCCGATGCGGTTGACATTCCTATAATACTTTACAATGTGCCGAGCAGAACGGGTATGGCTTTTGCTATTCCTACCCTGAAGGAGCTTGCGAAAAAGGAAAATATAGTTGCGATAAAAGAGGCAAGCGGAAACATTTCGTATGTGGCTAAGGTTGCCGCGCAGGTGCCTGAGCTGTACATCTATTCGGGCAACGACGATATGATAGTGCCGATACTGTCGCTCGGCGGCAAGGGCGTTATTTCGGTTGTGTCAAATATTCTGCCGAAGCAGACACACGACATATGCCAAATGTATTTTGACGGCGATACGGACGGTGCGCGCAAGCTCCAGCTTGATATGCTTGAGATTATCAACAACTTGTTTATCGAGGTGAACCCTGTGCCGGTAAAGGTGGCAATGCGCGAGCTTGGGTATAACGTAGGCAATTTGAGAATGCCGCTTTGCGAGATGGAGGAGAGCAATCTTGCGGTTTTGAAAAAATCGCTTGCCGATTTCGGCGTTAAGAAATTATTGTAAAAGACGGATATTCAGGGACAGGCGACTGTCCCTGAACTGATATATACTGGATTTTGAAAAGGAGCTTTAATATGACTAAAATAATTTTGAACGGCTGTAACGGCAAAATGGGACAGGTTATCACGCGGCTTGTGTCCGAGGACAAGGACTGCGAGATAGTTGCCGGATTTGACATAAACGATTTTTTGCCGAACCCGTATCCTGTGTTTACGAACATGGACGAGTTTAAGGGTGAGGCGGACGTTATAGTTGACTTTTCGCATCCGAGCGTACTGGAAAAGCTGCTTGAGTTTGCAAAAGTGCGCAATATTGCGGTTATCATTTGCACAACGGGTCTTTCGGCACAGCAAAAGGAGCATTTAAAGGAGATATCGAAGGATATACCGGTATTTTTCTCGGCGAATATGAGTCTTGGAATAAACTTGCTGACGGCGCTTGCCAAGAAAGCGGCTGTGCTTTTGGAGGGCAATTTTGATATAGAAATAGTCGAACGTCACCACAACCAGAAAATAGATGCGCCGAGCGGTACGGCGCTGGCAATTGCGGATGCCATCTCAGATGTGCTTTCCGAGCCGAGCGAGTATGTGTATGACAGGCACTCGGTACGGCGTAAGCGCAGAAAGAGCGAAATAGGACTGCACGCCGTAAGAGGCGGTACGATTGTGGGTGACCACGAGATAATTTTTGCCGGCAACGACGAGGTTATCGAGCTGAAACATTCGGCGGCTTCAAAAGAGGTATTTGCCGTGGGAGCGGTCAAGGCGGCGAAGTTTGTGAGTGCGAAGCCGGCAGGGATGTATGATATGAATGATTTAATAGGCGAGATGATGTGATGGAGGATTGCAAAGGGGTAACCCCTTTGCAATCCCGTTGGTGGTTATCGGGGGTTTAGCGGTAAGGGGCGGAAAATAAGATTGCGCGTGCAAATGTAGCTTGCGCAAGGGGTAAGCGGTTCGGTTGACAAGGGTGTTACCCTTGAACCCTTTGGCGGTAACCACAACATTAGTAGTAAGGGGCTACCGCCCCTTAGTCGGAAACAGCTTGCGCGTGCAAATATAGCTTGCGCTTGACTGGTAAAGGTAGTAAGGGGCGTTGCCCCTTAGTCGGACAATTCATTATCATAACAATTCTGCTATCCCCACTTACTTTTGCCAACAGCGGCAAAAGTAAGCAAAAACGCCGTCGGGCGTTGCCCGAACCCAAAAAACCGCCGCGCTTGACTGAATATACCGCACGCACCGAGTATGTTTTAGTGTTTGCTTTATTCGCTCCGCTCAATGGTCGCAAACACATTATGTTTCACACGCT
>CAYRCC010000084.1:0-4127 GCA_964422725.1 uncultured Lachnospiraceae bacterium | reverse complement strand
AAATGTGCAAAATTTATAAAAAATTTTATTTTTACCGACAAATATTAAACATTTCCCCCTTATTATGTATTATATTGTAAATTGTTTCAATTCAATTTTCAAATAAATCTGACAGTAAAGCAATACAATTACCCCAAAATAACAGTCAAATATTGACAAAAGACTTCCCGAGAACAAGTTGTACGTTTCGGGAAGTCTTTACCGTTAATTATCTTGAGTCGAATCAAGCGCATCCTCAAGCCAGAACGCACCTATATCAAATGCATGATACAAGTCATCTCTCTCACTTTTTCTGTATATCTTGCCTGTGCCGAGCTCACCGCCGTTATCCTGTAACTCCATTACTATCTTTGTAGCAATCTCCATACCGTATTCCTGTTTGGTTTCGGTAATTTTAAGTGCCAAGATATACTTATCTTCCAGATTTCCGTAATAGATTTCTTTTCCCTTTCTGATTACCGGTTTGTCTTTGTAGGTAAACACCTTATTTTTCTTTACTGCTGCCATTTTTACTCCTCCTTCGCTTTACACATTAATATTATAAAAGTCATATTTTACATACTGACATATTATATCCTGCCATAATTGCGTTTATATCAAGCTCCGCAAGTGCACGTTTTGCTTTCGGAATGTTTTTCAGCACAGCGTCCTTGATTTCTTCAATAACAAATACCCCTGTTTCCTTTAAAAACGCCCCCAGCATAACCATATTCGATAACGCCGCATTCCCCAGTTCCTGCGCCATTTTAGTAGCCTCCACATACACAACATTCACATCGGCGCGCTCTATAAGCCTGTCAATCAAGGTTTTATCTGCCAAAATAGTACCGCCCTCGGACACCTTTTTCTCAAATTTATCGAGTGCCGGTTTATTAAGCGAAATTAATACATCGGGGTTTACTATAATCGGCGAACCGATAGGCTCATCGGAAATTACAACGTGACAATTTGCGGTTCCGCCGCGCATTTCCGGTCCGTACGACGGCAACCACGAAATTTCTTTTCCTGCCGACATTGCGGCGTGTGCCAGCAGTTTTCCGGCAAACAACACGCCCTGACCGCCGAATCCCGCAATAACAATTTTCATATCTGACATAACATTTAAGCCTTCCTTTCGGCAAATCCGCCTTGCCGTATTTCAAAATCCGAATATCTATATATCTTTAAAAACGCCGAGCGGATAATACGGCATCATATTATTTCTGAGCCACTCCATAGCTTCAACAGGCGACATTCCCCAGTTTGTAGGACAAGTCGACAGCATTTCAATCATAGAAAATCCTTTTTTGTCTATTTGATTTTGAAACGCTTTTTTTACAGCTTTTTGGGCGTTTTTTATATTCGGTACAGAATCAAGCGATACGCGTTCTATATATGACGGTCCGTCCAGAGTTGCGAGCATTTCCGACATTCTTATAGGGTTACCCTGAACTTTTACGTCACGTCCGTAAGGCGAAGTCTGCGTGATTTGTCCGGGCAATGATGTCGGTGCCATCTGACCGCCTGTCATACCGTAAATCGCATTATTTATAAATATAACCGTAATATTTTCACCGCGCGCCGCCGCATGTACGGTTTCCGCCGTACCGATAGCCGCAAGGTCGCCGTCACCCTGGTAGGTAAATACAACCTTATCCGTATGCACCCTCTTCACACCCGTCGCAACCGCCGGTGCTCTGCCATGCGCCGCCTCAAGCATATCACATTTCCAGTAATCATACGCAAACACAGCACAGCCGACCGGTGCTACACCTATAGTATCGCCCTCAATTCCGAGTTCATCCATTACCTCGGCAACAATTTTATGCGCAATTCCGTGTGTACAGCCCGGGCAGTAATGCATCGGCACATCGCAAAGCGAGTCGGGTCTTTTATATATTATCATAGCTCATACCCCCAGACTTCTTATTTTATCCGCAATTTCCGTTGGTGTAGGTATAATGCCGCCGGTTCTGCCAAAAAAATGCACCTTAGTTTTTCCGCCAACCGCAAGCCTTACGTCCTCAACCATCTGTCCCATACTCATTTCAACGGTCAAAAATGCTTTAACCCTGTCTGCGGTATCGTTTATAATTTTTTCAGGAAACGGGTACAGCGTTATCGGACGTATCAATCCGACTCTGATTCCCTCGCCGCGCAAAACGGCAACCGCACTTTTAGCAATTCTTGCCGTTGTGCCGTAAGCAACAAGTACATATTCCGCATCGTCAAGCTCAAACGCTTCATATTTTACCTCATCACGCTTTATCATATCATACTTTTTCTGCCGTTCAAACACTGTACGTTCCAATTCTTCGGGCGACATATACAAACTGTTAATTATGTTATGCCGACGTTTTCCGCCCGTTCCGGTAACAGCCCACGATTTTTCCCCGACCGCCGCGGCGTATTGCCGAAATTCGACAGGCTCCATCATTTGTCCGAGCGTACCGTCACCCAATATCATAACCGGAATACGATATTTGTCCGCCAAATCAAAAGCGTCCATAGTAAGCGTTGCCATTTCCTGCACCGAATTCGGTGCAAGCACAAGCATATGGTAGTCTCCGTGTCCGCCGCCCTTTGTTGCCTGAAAATAATCCGACTGTGACGGCTGAATACCCCCAAGACCCGGTCCGCCCCTCATCATATTCACCACGACACACGGCAAATCACAGGCGGCTATATACGAAAGTCCCTCCGACTTTAGACTTATACCCGGGCTTGACGAACTTGTCATAACCCTTGCGCCCGCTCCGGCGGCACCGTAAACCATATTCACAGCGGAAATCTCGCTCTCCGCCTGCAGAAAAGTACCTCCTGTTTTCGGCATTTGCTTTGCCATATATGCCGAAATTTCCGTTTGCGGCGTAATCGGATAACCGAAAAAGTAGCGGCAGCCGGCACGCATTGCCGCCTCCGCTATAGCCTCGTTACCCTTCATCAGCAATTTTTCACTCATCGTCATTTACCTCCGTCCGTCAATTTCTCAATCATAACAGCGGAATCCGGACATATTACGGCACAAAATGTGCACCCTATGCATTTTTTCTGTTCTTTCACCTCTGCCGGACTAAAGCCTTTTTCGTTAAGCTTATCCTCGGATAACTTCATTATCTTTTTCGGACATACACTGACACAAAGTCCGCACCCCTTGCACCGACTGCCGTTCACCGTAACTTTATACATAAACACCTAGTCCTTTCCTGTGTTCCATGGCATTTTAATGAAAATTTCCATATCAAATCCGTTGCTGTCTATACCGCAAAGTACGTTTTTTGTACCGCAGCTGCACGCAATCGGTATATTTTTAATGCGTGACACCTTCTCAATAACATCATAACCTGACATCAGTACAGCCGTATCGGTTTCGTCTGCCAGATTGGTGTTGTTGAATATATCGGTTATTTTGAGACCCGAGGCGCGTTCTACAGCCTCCGCATAACCGATAATATCCTCAAATTTCTGTGTCAGCGGACGTTTCGTGTTCACCACAAAATGCATACAATATCCGTTTTTTACAAATTCATTTCTATACCGTCCAAGTGCATACGCACCGTCCTCATCACCGCCGACATCAAAAATCCCCATCGTATCGGAATTATCAAACACCGACATTGTTTCTGCCGGAACTGTCGGTATATCAACATTCGTTGCGGCAAACTCGGAAGCAATTACTCTGATTCCGTATTTTTTCATAATATCCGCCGCATCGGCAGTCCTGAAATACGGATTTACGGTATCCAAATCAACTATACTGACATTCTTACCGTCCTTGGCATTTTTAACCGCAAAATTAAGTGCAATTTCGGTTTTTCCGCTGCCGAAATGTCCCGCAAAAATGTGAATACGGTTATCCATAAAGTCACCACTTTCAATCGTCCAAAAGCTAAGTTTTTTAATAAAACAGCCGCTACCGCCGCGGCATTGCGTTTCAATGTTCTCCCAAGGTTATTTTATCATAAACAAAATATTTTGTTTTCAAGAGTATTTTGACTCAGCCGTCAATATAAATTCATTCCGCAAGCCGCCGCGGACGACGCACAGCATTAATTGACATAAAGTTATTATAACATAAAAGCAAGGCGGCTGTCGTCGCCGCAGCATTATGTTTCAATGTCCTCCGAAACACAGAAATCTCTGATTTC
>CAYRCC010000083.1:0-4175 GCA_964422725.1 uncultured Lachnospiraceae bacterium | reverse complement strand
GGAACGGCATATGTGGAAAATTGTACCTCTAATTCCATATTAAAGTTATCAATTGCTTTTATAAGCCCGATACAGCCAACTTGAAACAAATCGTCGATGTTTTCGCCGCGGTTGCCGAAACGCTGAATAACGCTCAATACAAGCCTTAAATTTCCATATACAAACTTTTCGCGCGCATACGTATCACCGGCTTTGATTTTCAGAAAAAGCTCCTTTTTCTCGTCGCGCGAAAGCACAGGCAGTTTTGAAGTGTTTACACCGCATATTTCAACTTTGTTATTCATAATTATGTTACCCTCCAGCCGTATTTAAATTTGAAAACACACAAGGCGTTTTCTATGTAAAGCAGAGGTGCGCATATAAAATTATTCCCTCGGCGTGCTGTTTTATACGGCGGCGGAAAAGGTTGCGGCAAGATTTAAAAAAAGCCGTTTCAAAAGTGATTTTTATGCAAGTAAAAAACAAAAGCTTCGGTAATTGAATTTTGCTTTACAAAAGCCGAAACTTTTGTTTTTACCGTATGTGCGGATTTTGTCGGGTTATATTATTTTGGCGATTTCCTTTTTAAGGCGGTTTATAATCCGTTTTTCCAGCCTTGAAATGTACGACTGAGAAATGCCGAGCATATCGGCGACCTCTTTCTGCGTTTTCTCTTTTCGGCCGTACAGACCAAAACGCAGCTCCATAATACGTTTTTCGCGCGCCGACAGCTTGTTTATCGCATCGTATAAAAGATTTCTGTCCACTTCTTCTTCAATGTTTTTATAGATAATGTCGTTGTCGGTGCCTAAAATGTCGGACAGCAAAAGCTCGTTTCCGTCCCAGTCAACGTTAAGCGGTTCGTCAATCGACACTTCTGTGCGGTTTGACGAATTTTTGCGCAGATACATCAAAATTTCGTTTTCTATACAGCGTGAGGCGTAGGTGGCGAGTTTGATGTTTTTGTCGGGTTTGAAGGTGTTTATGGCTTTTATCAAGCCGATTGTGCCGATGGAAATTAAATCTTCGACATAAATGCCCGTATTTTCAAACTTGCGCGCGATATAAACCACAAGCCTGAGATTGCGCTCTATAAGCAGCGGTTTTATCGCTTCGGGTTCGGCGGTAAGACGGCACAGTGCAGACTCTTCCTCCTCCTTTGACAGCGGCGGCGGAAGGGTGTCGCTGCCGCCTATGTAAAACACTTCTGTTTTGGGTGTTTTGCCGGAGGCAAGGCTGTTGAGCTTTATGTATATGGTTTCGGAAAAGTTTTTTAAAAATGTCAGCATATATGTTCCCCCTATGATGTAATTACTTAAGGCTTGTTGACAGCCCTTTATGATGTCATTATCGGAATACTTCCGGATTTATCAGCGCGTGATAGTCGGACGAGGAACAGAGAGCTTTGCAGTAAACGCCGATTATTACGTCCTTTATGTATCGGCGCTCGTCTATTATCCGCACATAATCGGGAGTGAACCCCAAAACCGCGCCGCTGTCCGTACCGAGCGCACTGAACGGAATTATAAACGTTTTGTGATTGGAATAAATATCTTCGGATAAACCGGAAATACTTTCCTTTTCGACTATTATTACCGGTCGGCAGGTGATGGGCTCGGTGAGTGAGTTGCCCGTATCTACAAGTGCGCGAACATTGACACTTCGGCCGCCGAGCCCGATTTCGATGTCGTAAAACTGCCGTCGTCGGCTTTTATCCGAGAATTTTAAGTATACCCTTATCAGTATATAAGCCGCCGCCGTTGTTACCGCCAGATATAAGAGCGACACATTAAAATATGTCGCTCCGTTTCGGACAACCGCGCCGACTTTACTGCCCGTACCGCTTATGCAGAAAAACATAAACAGTGCGCCGGCAAAAAGCACCGATGTACCCAAAAAGCATAAAAGATACTTTAAAAAAGCGCGTATGTCAGACGGCAGATATGCGATATACACCATCAGCGCACCGACAATCAGCTTTGCGGCGGCGGAGTAAAGGAGCGGAAGGTCTGTAAAGAATATTCCGCAGGCATACAGCGCACCGATTACCGAGGCGATTGCGGTATAGCGGTGACGGTGCCGTATTTTGAATATTGCGCCGTTGCACGACAAAACGATATAGTCCATAGTAAAGTTTATAAGAAACAACACGTCTATATAAACAACCGGCATAACAATCCCCCAAACTCTTGCTCTGGGTATATTATACTACTTGTTCCGCATAAAAATTGTCAAATTAAGGTGGCGAATATTAAGAAACTATCGACAAAATATACCCTAAAGCTGTTTCGGGTCTTTGCAACTGCGATTTGCATAATTTAGCTGTTAAAGGCAATACTATGAAAAAACTCTCGGAGGGAAGGTTAAAATATGGTTACAACAGTATTGATGACGGTGCAGTTTGTTTTTACGATAATAACGGGCCTCTATTTTTGGGGTCAGCTGCGCAGTCAGCAGGAAAGCCGAAGCGGAATTGACAGCGACTCTAAGCGTGAGCTTGAACGCATAAACCGTATGCGCAGAATTTCACTTTCCGAACCGCTTACCGAAAAAGCGCGTCCGGTGTGCTTTGACGAAATAATCGGGCAGGACAGCGGTATACAGGCACTCAAAATAGCATTGTGTACACCGAATCCGCAGCACGTTATAATTTACGGACCGCCGGGCGTGGGGAAAACAGCCGCCGCACGTGCCGCGCTTTCGGAGGCGGTAAAACTGGGAATGTCGCCGTTTTTGCCGGACGCTAAGTTTATAGAAACAGATGCAACAACAATGCGCTTTGACGAGCGGAGCATAGCCGATCCGCTGATAGGGTCGGTACACGATCCGATATATCAGGGTGCCGGAGTGTACGGTCAGGCAGGCGTGCCGCAGCCGAAAGAGGGAGCGGTGAGCAAGGCGCACGGCGGTATATTGTTTATAGATGAGATAGGTGAGCTGCATCCGGTACAGCTTAATAAGCTTTTGAAGGTGCTTGAGGACAGAAAAGTCAGCTTTGAAAGCGCATATTATTCTTCCGAAAACAAGAATATTCCGCGTCACATACACGATATTTTTCAAAACGGTATTCCGGCGGATTTCAGGCTTGTCGGCGCGACAACGCGTTCGCCCGAGGAAATACCGCCGGCTGTCAGGTCACGCTGTGTGGAGATTTTCTTTCGTCAGCTTGACGAGGACGATTTGCGCAAAATAGTGGAAAACGCCGCAAAAAAGCTGTCTGTCCGCGCGGACAGCGAATGCAGACGCTGTATATGCCGATATGCAAAAAACGGGCGTGATGCGGTGCGCATTTTGCAGACGGCATCGGGCGCGGCTATACTTGAAAAGCGCGATTATATTACGCTTACCGACGTTGAAAAGGTAATAGAAATGGGCAGATACACCCCTAACTATGAGTACAAGGTCGAGGAGGGCGAGCGCATCGGCACAGTGAACGGGCTTGCCGTATCCGGTGCCGGAAACGGTATGGTAATGACGATAGAAACTACTGCCGAGAAAACCGAGCGCGCTGCGGGAAAAGTCGTATGTACGGGTATAGTGGAGCGCGAAACTATGCAGCAGGGTTCGCACGAATTTACAAGAACGAGTACGGCAAAGTCGGCAGTTGACAACGCGGTTACGGTACTGCGGAGTAAATTGGGAATAGATGTTTCCGGATACAACATTCACATTAATTTTCCGGGAGGAATGCCTGTGGACGGACCGTCGGCGGGTACGGCAATTTTATGCAGTATTTATTCGGCGATAAAGGAAATACCGATAAGCAATACACTTGCGTTTACGGGAGAAATATCAATTAAGGGGTATATAAAGCCTGTCGGCGGAGTCGGCGCGAAGATAGATGCCGCAAAACGTGCCGGTGTGAAAAAGGTGTTTATACCGTATGAGAATATGCAGTCATCGTTTGCGGAGCTTGGGATTGAGGTGTCGGCGGTACGCGATATAGGGGAGGTACTTGCCGGAATAAGCGGCGGCGGTGAGGGTAAGATTGTGGATATAGGACTTAAC
Organism: uncultured Lachnospiraceae bacterium; assembly: GCA_964422725.1. Taxonomy (GTDB): domain Bacteria; phylum Bacillota; class Clostridia; order UBA1381; family UBA1381; genus CAKSNH01. Next base: position 188 of record CAYRCC010000083.1, on the reverse strand, counting down.
GGCGGTCAAAGCGAAGTTATAAGTGCGAGCGAGGGTTTTACGAATGGGTGAGATTTTTCAAACAGTAATGAAATCCTATTAAAAATTTTGAACAACTAATAAATCTGCACTCGACAGGCGGCAATGCCGCCTGTTCAGACTGTAGACAAAACACAATGTGTTTTGTATTAAAGTTTAGGTCAAGCCTT
>CAYRCC010000082.1:0-4310 GCA_964422725.1 uncultured Lachnospiraceae bacterium | reverse complement strand
TCAGCTTTGAGCGAAAGTGGGTTTCCAAAGGGTTTACCCTTTGGTTTGTTTTTGGACACTTTTGTCAAACAACAAAAGTGTCACAGGGATAGCAGATGAAGTATGATAATATCTTTGTCATAATAAGGGGCGGTAGCCCCTTACTACCGAGTAACGACAACCGCCAAAAGGGTTCAAGGGTAACACCCTTGTTTGCAAAGGGGCAACGCCCCTTACCACCAAAACAGCGGTTACCGCCAAAAGGGTTTGCAAAGGGTCACCCTTTGCACGCACAGACTCTAATTCCGGAAAGGAGCTTTAACGATGAAAAAAACTGTTAATCAAAATGAATTTGGTATGGAAACAATGCGCATTTACATTATAATACTGTTGTTTCTGTTTTACACACTTCCCGTGTTTTTACTGCTCATTCGCGGTGATACCGCGCTTATGCTGACCGAAATGCAGCTTATGGGTCTTAACCCTATTGCGGTGTTTATGGTGACGATTATGTATACGGTGCGTGTGGGTATAAATTGGAAATTTCCGTTTATTGTCGGAGTGCTGTTCATTCCTACAACGGTGATGTTTTATACGTTTGAACATATAGTGTACGCGGTGACATATGCGGTTATTGCATACGCGGCACTGGCTCTCGGTGCGTTTATACGCAGATTATTGAAACTTTGATGAATAATCCGTTCGCAAACGGGTATAATTATAAATGAACCGGCACGCAGATACGGTGTTTATACTGTTCGGACGGCGCTTTGCCGTACCTGTATACCGGTTTGACGGACGAGTAAGCCGTCTGTGATTTTAATGCATCTGTAACACAGATGCACCTATTGTGCAGACAAGCTGGTTTTAGCTTGTCTGCTTTTTTGCGCTGTCACACATTCTTTTTAAGCTTAAACCAAAACCTGACTCCGGTTTCGGTGTTTTCCGCGCCGTACTGCGCTTTGTGCAGCAGGAGTATGTTTTTTGCGATGGATAAACCCAGTCCCGTACCGCCCGAAGAACGCCCTCTTGATTTGTCCGCCTTGTAAAATCTGTCCCAAACTCTCGGCAGTACATCATCGGCGATAGGCTTGCCCTCGTTTTCAACCGAAAATACCGCAAAGCCGGCATCGTCGTTCAGGCATACGCGTATCTGTCCGCCCGACGGAGTGTGGCGTATTGCGTTGCTGATGAAGTTGTTCATAACCTGTTCCATCATATCCATATCAAAATCCGCGCTGACAGCGTGTTCTGGAGTGTTTGTAAGGAACTTAACGTCCTTGTCCTCCGAACCGGCTCTGAACCTGTCAACAATTCTGTCGGTCATTTCGGCTATGTCGTAGCTTTTGATTTTGAGCTTGTATGCGCCCGACTCAAGCCTTGAGTTTTCAAGCATATCCAGTACAAGCGAGTCCATTTTTTCGGTTTCCTCTATTATTACCTTTAAATACTTGTCACGGCGTTCGCCCGACGCGCCGTCCGCGATACCCTCGCTGTACGCTCTTATAATGGCAAGCGGTGTTTTCAGCTCGTGTGATACCGCCGCGACAAATTCGCGCCGTTCAAGCTCCATTTTGCGCTCGTGCTCTATGTCACTCGTCAGCTTTTCGTTGGCTGACACCAGCTCGCGTATGGTGTTGTCCAGTTTTTCGGACATATCGTTTATGTTGGCGGCAAGCCTGCCCACCTCGTCCTCCGACTGAACAGCGCACTTTTGCGAAAAGTCCAGATTTTTCATTTTGGTTGTGACTTGAGTTATGTTCACTATGGACCGCGTTATGGAATTGGAAAAAAGCATAGCCATCAGTACCGCCATAAAAATCGCAACCGTAAACCATATAATATATGAATCCTTCATAACATTTACCGCCTCGTCCACCGATTTAAGCGTGTTTACGGCAAAAATCAGCTGCGGTTCACCGCCCGCCTCGATCTTCTTTACCACTACTATATATTTGCTGCTTGCATTGTCTGTTTGGTAAATGTAATGTATTATTTCACCTGTTTGGAGTCTGTCGCGCCCGTTCGTATTCACAATCCACTGCATAGCCGCCCAGGCGGATTCCGCCATCTTGCGCGAGCTTTGAAAATTGCGCTCGTCCGGTGTGGTTATGGACACAATTGTGCCGCTGACCTCCATTTTGAGGGAATAACGGTTTCGCTCAAGCTGCTCAAACATCTGTATGGCGCGGTCGAAAGCGGTATTTGCCGACGGTTCGCGCGGCGGAGTTTTGCGGCGCGAGGCGGTGAAATTGTCGTTGTACGGCACATCTTTGCTGTACACCTCGTGATTCATCTGCCAAACACCGCTGCCCTTTTTAATCAATACGGGAATGTAGAGATTATTTACGTCCTGAGTGGGAATACGGTAGTATTCCATAGTAATGCTGTCACCGGTTTTGAGGTTTAGGTCGGTAAATCCCTTGTCGTGTACGGCGTTGTCGATGGTTACGCGTACTGTGTCGCCGGTGTCGGTTTTTATGGTCATTTCGTAGGATACGGTGTATAGGATATTGCCGCGTTCGCCCATTATCATAACGTACGAGTCACTGCTTTTGGAAAAGTTGACCAGTGCCTCGTTTATCTGTTCGCTTGTCGACATTGTGCTGTAGCTTTCGGCAAGACTCTCAACCTGTTTTATAAGATCCTGACGTTTTGAGTAGGTGTATATTTTGCCGTAGAACAGGATTTGTCCGGAAAAGTTAAGTACAAGGTACACGCAGAACATTACGGCAACGAGGAGAAACACTTTCTTTGTTATGGATAGCTTTTTAATCATTGTCTGCTCCTATTCGGCGTTTTCGTCAAATTTATAGCCGGCTTTTATGAGAGTTTTAATGTGGTGCGACTTGTTTTTAAGCTTTGCGCGGAGTTTTTTTATGTGGGTGTCGACGGTTCGGAGGTCGCCGAAATAGTCGTACCCCCAGACCTTTGACAGCAGTACATCGCGCGAGAGGACTCTGCCGCGGTTAATCATAAGGAATATGAGCAGATCGTACTCCTTTGGAGTAAGCTCGATATATTCGTCATCAATCTGCACTGTGTGAGATGTCATATTAACGGTAATTCCGGCGAGCGAAATAACATTTTCCTCGCCGCACATATTGCCGCTTGAACGGCGTATAAGTGCGAGCGACTTTGCAAGCAGTACCTTTGGGCTGAACGGCTTTGTTACGTAATCATCAGCGCCGAGCTCATAACCCATAAGTTTGTCGTCCTCCTCACTGCGCGCGGTTATCATAATAATCGGCACATCTTTGGTTTTGCGGATTTTGCGGCAAACGGAAAAACCGTCAACCTCGGGTATCATAATATCGAGCAGAATCAAATCAAAATCCTTTTCCTCGACCAGCTCAAGCGCTGTCAGACCGTCCTCCGCCTCGGTGACTTCATATCCGGCATCTTCAAAATAATCTTTTACAACATCGCGCATAAGTGCCTCGTCCTCAACTATAAGAACGCTCAGTTTCATATTTCTCAAACCCCCTTAAAAAGTTCTGATTTAAGCCTGTAGGCAATTCGGTTTTGATTATATTATACATTGTTTTTGTGTATTTACTGTGTACTTGATGTTAAAACATATTGATAATCATATCCGCGCCCATTATACAGCCGATTAGGAGGATAACGCCGTTTGCCGCTGTCATAGCGCCGATTGCGCGGTAGTTCTGCGCGTCGCGCCACAGGCGCATTTGCTTAATCAGCAAAACAGCCGCACCGCAGATTACGGCAGGGCAGAAAAACACTCCCAAAAGCATTGCGGACGCGGCAACGGCGGTATAATCGGTAACAAACCTCATTACGATGGCGAAATACGCAATTCCGGCTATGAGAGCGTGTGTGGTTATTGCGGCGTTTGATGACAGCATTTTTCCAAGTTTATGCATATGGTTTAGTCCTTTCGTATTTTGGTATACAGTAATAATATCAAAAAAACGGGGTTATGTAAAGGGTAGGTTTTGGGGGTTACCGCAAAGGGTTTCCCTTTGCAATCCCTTTGGTGGTTATCTATTGTCAGCAGTAAGGGGCGGAAAATAAGCTTGCGCTTGGCGGAAATAGGCGGTAAGGGGCGGAAAATAAGCTTGCGCTTGGCGGAAATAGGCGGTAAGGGGCTACCGCCCCTTAGGCGGACAAAGATATTATCATATTTCATCTGCTATCCCTGTGGTACTTGTCGGGAGTTTGGTAGTAAGGGGCGTTGCCCCTTAGTCGGACAATTCATTGTCATAACAATTCTGCTATCCCCACTTACTTTTGTCTTGTGACAAAAGTAAGTAAAAACACACCAAGGGGCGTTGCCCCTTTGGAAACCCCTTTTTTGCGAAAAAGCT
>CAYRCC010000081.1:0-4498 GCA_964422725.1 uncultured Lachnospiraceae bacterium | reverse complement strand
TTTCACCGAACATCAGCGGTTATTACGACGTCAGCGACGGCATACCCTCAACCCCACTTAGCGCAGCAGCTTTTTCGCGCTTGCGCAAATGGTAGGCGGTTCGGTTGACAAGGGCGTTGCCCTTGAATCCCTGTGGCGGTTATCGCAGAGCTTGTGGTTGTAAACAATGCTTGCGCAAAGGGTAGGCGGTTCGGCAACCGCTGAAATTGCGGTAACCACCAAAAAAGCTATTACCCACCCAATGCCCCTTACCGCCTATTTCAGTCAAGCGCAAGCTACATTTGCACGCGCAAGCTGTGTTCCCCTGTACATATAAAAGAAAGCGGTGAGTACAATAAACAAAATCAATATAGGCAAAACACAGCTTACAATGCTGCTTACAAACGCAATATCTGTAAAACTGTTTCTGACATTTCCGCGCAATATGATTAATACATCGGGCAGTGCCGCGTGGATACAATGCATATATGTGTCGCTGGCGGCACTGCTGATTTTTGTGGGGACATATAAATTATACGCAAAATGCAACGGCGCGGACATCGTTGATTTGGCACAGCATATCGGCGGCAAACCAATGAAAATCGCGGTAGGACTGACTCTGTGCGCCGTCTTGACCGCAAACATCGCTATGACAGTGCGCCTTTTTCCGGAATCGGTTAAAATATATCTTCTGCCAAACACACCGGCCGAGTTTATACTCCTGTTTCTGGCAATAGCCGCCGCTGTCGGTGCGTACTGCGAAATCGAGGCACTCTCAAGACTCCACGCTATAATAATTCCCGTTTCGGCGGTGATAATGTGCCTGTTTTTTCTGCTCGTACTCCCAAATTGCCGCGCCGCAAACCTTATGCCGATACTCGGCACAGGCGCGTACAACATATTTGTGCGCGGTTTTGACAGAATTTCCGTTTTTTCGGATATAATTCTCCTGAATCTGCTCCTGCCTTGCTGTGACTCACAGAAAACCGCCGTAAAATGCGGGTTTTGGGCGATTGTGTCGGGCGGCGCGTTCGCGCTCGTAATAACCTTGCTCTACGCTATGGCGTACCCGTATCCGATTTCAAAATATTTTATAATGCCGGTGTATCAGCTCATGCGGCTTGTGCGTGTGGGTGATTTTTTTCAGCGTGCCGAGGCGGTATTTGAATTTATTTGGTCGATTTCCACTATGCTTTACATCTCGGTTTACATCTGTGTAATATGTATGGTTTGGCAGAAAATATTTGATTTGAAATACCGCAAACCGCTGGTTGCGCCCGTTACAATCATAATTTTTGCAATTGCGTTTATACCGTCGTCAACCGAGGCACTGCTGTCCGGTGAAAACAGCGTGAAAAGCATAATGTGCCTGACCGCATTTTTGCTTGTACCGCTGCTTGCGGTTATCTATTACGCAAAAGGGGGACATAAAAATGAAAAAGGTTAAGTTTGCCGTCTTAACGGTTGTATTGGTGCTTTTGTGCGGCTGTTACGACTACAGCGAAACAAACGATTTAGTCTATGCGACGGCTTTGGGGATAGACGAGGGGACAGAAAACAATTACAAAATAACGCTCCAGTATGCGAGGGTTTTTGAGATTAACTCAGGCGCGGAAAGCGGCGAGAGCGGCGCGCAGATACTCGACACAATTACAGTTGATGCGCCGACTGTATATTCAGCCGTAACCATTGCCAACCATATGATAAGCAAGCGTTTTGTGCTGTCACACCTGAAATTGATAGTGATTTCCGCGCAGACTGCAAGAAAGGGTGTTTTGGATTTTGCGGAGGTTATGATGCGCAGTGATGAGTTAAGACCGCATACTTTTATGGCTGTGTCGACAGGCGGTGCGAAAGAGTATCTTGAGTCGGTGAAACCAAGCATTGACATAAACCCGGTAAAATACTATTCATTGGTTTACGACAGCAAATTTTCGGCGTACATTCCTAAGTTTGACAACATTGAGCTTTGCTTTTACGCCGACGGCACTCAGCGCGACATAGCACTCCCTGCCGTTGCCGACAACACAGGGACACAAAACATCGAAAGTACAGGGACACAAAACAGCAGTGACTTTGAATATCGGCTCAAAGATTACACTGCCGGCAATTTCAAGCACGAAAGTTCAAACTCAAGCGAAATAATGGGTATGGCGGTTTTCAGCGGCGGCAGGCTTGCCGGCTTTGCCTCAAGCTCGGAAACCGAGCTTTACAACATTCTGCGCGGCGATTTTACAATGAACCGTACAACTTTCCGCGACAGTATAACCGGAGAGCCTGTTTGTGTAAAGCTGGAGCAAGCTCAAAAACCAAAAATACGCGTGGACACAAGCACCGCCGTTCCGACTGCCGACATTCGTATCAGTTTGGAGGGCGACTTGCTTGCTACGCCTGACGGATACGCGTATGAAAGCGATTTGGAGAGCTTTGAAAGCGAAATAAGTGCCGTCATTGCCGATGCGGCGTTAAAATTTCTCGGACGAATGAAAACCGAATACAACAGTGATGTTTTGGGACTTGGCAGTTGCGCAAAGCGAAACTTCCTTACTTATAAGGATTTTCAAAGCTACAACTGGAAAGAAAAGTATAAAAACATCGTATTTAAGGTTGATGTAGAGTTCAAGGTGCGCCGCAGCGGACAAATAATAAAGGGTGAGGGGGACATATAATGTCGGAATACACAGCGGCGGCGGTAATAACAGCCGCGGCGGTTATCAAAACAGTGAGCTTTGGAGTGTGGACGATACGCCGTCGTAATATACTCGGCGGCGTATGTACCATACTTCTGGCTTTGAGTGCCTTTGCGCTGATGTCAGTTCATTTTATTGTCTTCTTTTTGCAGAATTAGCGCAAGATTTACAAAATTGCGGTTCATCTGCTGTGCGTAGCGCGTGGTCTGAGCGGTTCCGGAACGGGCATAATTACAGAAAACAATTCCGTATTTTGCCGCGTCGACCATTGCAAAGTTGCGCCGGCGCATACAGTCGCTTGTGTAGTTGCTCTCGGTTATGTACTTGTAGTCGCCGGCTTTAAATTTGAGCATTTGGAGCTGAAATTTGTCCTCAATACCCCATTTTGCGTCTTGGTCATAGCATGGCAGATACAGCGACAGTTGCACCTTTTCGGCAAATTCGCGGTCGTTGTCCTGCATTGCAAGTACGGTTTTTGCACAGATTGTGTCAAAGCCGATCGCGCCGCCGGATATGAACCGCGTAACGCCGTAATCATATACAAGCTCTTTTACAAAATGCTCGATATATGGTATTATTCGCGCGCGCTCCTGCGCGGATATATTTCTGTGTCCCGAAAAAAAACAAGTTTTATCCATATTAGCTCCTCCGCTTAGCAAATAGTTTTGAGAGGTATCTTTGCCGTTAACAATCAAAAGTGTTATATGTCCCCGATTTGGTGCGGGCAAGGCGATTTTGTGTCCTTAGATTACTATTCCGCCGTTTGGACTTATAATCTGACCTGTAATAAATTCGCTTTCTGCCAGAAACAACGCTGTTTTTGCGATATCCGCACCCGTACCGATTTTGCCGAGCGGAGTTTCGTCTTTCAGCTCGTTGAGAGTTTCCCGGTCCAAATGCGAATTCATTTGCGTGTCTATAACGCCGGGAGCGATACAGTTTACCGCGATTTTTGACAGCCCCAGTTCCTTAGCCAAAGCCTTTGTAAACCCAATAACAGCCGCCTTTGAGGCCGAATAATGCACCTCGCACGATGCGCCGGCAATACCCCAAATTGAGGATATGTTTATAATGTGGCCGCGCCGGTTTCTTATCATATCGCGCACGACCGCATTTGTCACCATAAACATACTTTTGACATTAACATTAAACATATTATCCCAGTCATTTTCTGTTATATCCGTAAACAGTTTTTGCTGTGCGATACCGGCATTGTTGACCAGAACGTCAATGCTTCCGAAACGGACACGCGCTGCATTCAGCATATTTTGAATTTCGTCAGGCTTTGTAATGTCGGCTTTTACAGCCACTGCGCCGATTTTCTCGGCAAGAGCAAGTGCCTGCGCCTCACTTTTATTGTAATTCAATACTACATTCCACCCGTTTTCGGCGAACAGCTGTGCTGTTGCCGCGCCTATACCCCTTGATGCGCCTGTAACGAGAACGGTTTTTTTCATACAAATCACTCCTACGGACAAATAATAGTTACTTATATTATATAGTGTTTTTCGGTAAATATCAACCTTTAAAACAAATAAATAGCGAGGGTGGTGATTTTGGCGGTAAGGGGCGGAAATAGCTTGCGCTTGCAAATATTGCTTGCGTTTGCAAATGTAGCTTGCGCAAGGTGCAAGGCGGTTCGGTTGGCGAGGGTGTTGCCATTGAACACTTTTGGTGGTTGTCCATTGTCAGCGGTAAGGGTTAGAAAATAAGCTTGCGCTTGGCGGAAATAGGCGGTAAGGGGCGTTGCCCCTTAGGAAAACATAGATATTATCATATTTCATCTGTTATCCCTGTGGTGGGTATCGCAATTTTGGGTAGTAAGGGGC
>CAYRCC010000080.1:0-4542 GCA_964422725.1 uncultured Lachnospiraceae bacterium | reverse complement strand
AAACGACAAAAGTGTCACAGGGATAGCAGATGAAATATGATAATATCTATGTTTTTCTAAGGGGCGGCAGCCCCTTACCGCCAAATTTGTGATAACCGCCAAAGGAATTGCAAAGGAGCGACCCCTTTGCAATTAAGAGGCACCCCCTTGATTATATATAAGAAAAGGAGAACAGCAATGCCGCAATTTATACAAAAACAAAAAAACATAACCATACCGATGTATTTTGTCGAAACACTTATGCCTCAGGCAAATCCGACATTCGTGAAAATATATCTGTACGCGCTGATGCTTGCCGCAAACAACACCGCCGTCGACAACAGCTTTATAGCCGCACAGCTCGGTATACTCGAATCGGACGTTGTGGGGGCGTTCGCGTACTGGCAGAGTGTCGGTGCACTGCGCTTTGACAGCGACTGTGTGGAGTTTTTATCCGCCGAACAGGGCGCACCGTCCGAACAAAATCCACAGACGGTGCAAAACGGCGTACAGCCGATACGGTTTCAGCCGGTGCAGATGCCGAATATACAGTCCGCGCCGGCACAGCCGGTACAGATGCCGAATATACAGTCCGCGCCGGCACATCCGCAGAATGTGCAGTCCGCACCGCCGACAGTCGCCGAAAACAAAGCGCCGAGTTACAGCTCGGGCGACGTGGCAAAGGCAATTACCGAAAATTCGATACTTTCGGAAATATTCGTCGTTGCACAGTCAATGCTCGGCAAACCGCTCAGTACACAGGACACCATCACGCTGTACTCGTTTTACGACTGGCTCGGATTTCAGCCGGAAATTATACTTTTGCTCCTTGACCACTGCGTTTCTATGGGCAAAACAAATATGAACTATATCGAAAAGGTTGCGCTGTCGTGGCACGAGCAGGGACTTTTCACCGCCGAGGCGGTTACGGCGCACCTTGAAAAAGTGCAGTCACAGAAAACATTTCTGTATGCGGTGCGCAAAATACTCGGTATTCTCGACAGAAACCCTACCGCAACCGAGGAAACATATATAAATTCGTGGTGCGACAAGTACAATATGTCCGAGGAAATGGTCGCGCTTGCCTATGACCGCTGTATACTGCAGACACAAAAGCTGTCGCTGCCGTATATGGACAAAATTATGCAAAGCTGGCACGAACAGGGTATACATACGGTTGAGGCGGCGGAGCTTGACCATAGTGCATACAAGGGCAAAACCGCAAAAAGCACACAGAGCGCGGACAAAAACAATTCCAATATAAAAAAGATGCTCGGTATAGGCGACAGACCGCTCACCTCGATGGAAACGGAGTTTATAAACGGCTGGTACGGAAAATACAATATGACCGACGATATGATTGCGCTTGCATACGAGTTTTGTGTGATGCAGACACAGAAACTGTCAATGCCGTATATGGATAAAATCATACAGAACTGGTATTCTCAGGGAATACATACGGTTGAAGCGGCAAAAAGCGCAAACGAGAATTTCCGCAGCCGCAACAGCCGCACAAACGATTTTGAAGTAAACAACCCGTCGGCGTACAATTATGACGAGATAGAGCGCAGAATGTGGGAGAATATGAAAAAGGGGAACTGAGAAAGTCCGAAAAATCCGCCTTGCCGCGTCAAACGGGCGCGGTCAGACTGTAGACAAAACACAATGTGTTTTGTATTAAAGTTTAGGTCAAGCCTTTTCAAAGGCTTGCGGATTTTTAAGGCGGAGCCTTAAATCGTCGTCCGCAGACGACGAAACTCCTAAGCGTTCAAGTTTTGTTCAAACTTTTTAAAAAGTTTGTCGCTGTCCGCAGACAGCGAAACCTCTTCAAAAATTTTAAGCAAAACTAATAAGTCTGCACTCTTGCCGCGCCTAACGGGCGCGGTTTTGATTTTTTTAAAAAAACGCAAAAAAACACTTGACAACCTCAATGCGTTGTGATATTATATTCGAGTTGAAACATTCCGTAGACAGCAGGCAAGCGGTAAGTCCTGCCGAGGATGCTTTAGTGATATTGATTACCACAAGCTCTTTGCGTGTCTACAGCAGAGAGCCTTTTTATTTGTAAATCGGCTTTCGTTATGTTGACTATTATATTCGGAGGTGAAAAACGAAAATGCCAAGTCAAAAAGTTTTAGAGCAAAAGCAACAGGCTGTTGCTGAGATTGTTGAAATTCTGAAAACAGCTCAGGCAGGTGTATTGGTTGACCACAGAGGTTTGACCGTTGAAGAGGACACTAAGCTGAGAAACGAGCTCAGAAAAGAGAACGTTAAGTATTTCGTAGTTAAAAACACACTTCTGCGCCGTGCGGTAAATGAAGTCGGTATTTCAGATCTTGACGAAATCCTTCACGGACCTACAGCTCTTGCTGTTTCCGATTCTGACCCTGTAGCTCCGGCAAAGGTTATAGCAAATTTTGCAAAAACCAATGAAACACTTGAGCTCAAATCAGGTTTTATGGACGGTAAGGTAATGTCAATCGACGAGGTTAAAACTCTTGCGGCTACTCCGTCAAAGGACGTGCTTATCGCAAAAGTTATGGGCAGCTTGAACGCACCTGTATCAAACCTTGTAAGATTGCTTAACACAATCGCCGAAGGCGGCGAGGAAATCGCTGACCTTATCGCAAAGAAGGCTGCCGAGTCAACCGAGGCAGAGCAAACTCCGGCTGAATAATTCAGTGCGGTCGGCTCATATGAGCATAACAACAAATAACATATATTATGAAACTATTTTTAGGAGGAAAGTAAAATGGCAAATGTAGAACAAATACTTGCAGATATTAAAGAATTGAAGCTGTTGGAAGTTGCAGAGCTTGTTAAAATGATGGAAGAGGAATTCGGCGTAAGTGCCGCTGCTCCTGTTATGGTTGCAGGCGTTGCAGGTGATGCCGGTGCCGGCGCAGCTGCCGAAAAGACAGAGTTTGACGTTGTTCTTGCTGAAGCAGGCGCAGGTAAGCTCGGCGTAATCAAGGTTGTAAGAGAGCTTACAGGTCTTGGTTTGAAGGAAGCTAAGGAAATGGTTGACGGTGCTCCTAAGACAATTAAAGAGGCTGTTGCTAAGGACGAAGCTGAAGCTATGAAGGCTAAGCTCGAAGAAGCAGGCGCAAAGGTAGAACTTAAGTAATTTGATTTGACCTGACCTAACCGACTGACTGTATGCGGTCAGTCGGTTTTTGCGGTAGCTGTACCGATTTTTGACGGTTGACAAATGCAGATTTGTCATATATAATAGTTATAATATTTACTTTACGAGGCAGAGCTTATGATTATTAATATATCCGATATTTTAAAGGTTTACGGTGCGGTTATCAATATTGACGGTGATATTTCACTGCCGGAAACCGTTTTCCTAGGTGAGTCTTTTGTATTTGATACGCCTGTGCATATCAAAGGCAGTATTACCAATAACGGCAAGGCGCTGGAGCTTGAGGCTGAGTGCCGGGGTGTTATGAATGTGCATTGTGCAAGGTGTACCAGGCAGATGCAAAAGGATTTCAAATTTAAGGTAAACGAGCATTTTATGCGTGATGACGGCGAAGTAACCGCAGATGAGGACATCATATTGTTTGAAGGATACGAAATTGACATTACGGATATCGTAGTCAATCATTTTTTGATGAATGTATCGGCAAGATATGTATGCGCCGAGGACTGCAAGGGGCTTTGTCCTACTTGCGGCAAGGATTTAAACGAGGGCGATTGCGGCTGTGACAGCGAAACGATTGACCCCAGATGGGCAGGACTTGCCGATATTTTGAATAAGTCTGCCGACAAGGAATAATGGATTGGAGTCTTATAAGGAGGTGTAGCAAATGGCAGTACCTAAGGGTAAGGTATCGCGTTCGAGAAGAGATAAAAGACGCGCAAACTGGAAGTTGGAAACCCCTAACATTGTAGAGTGTCCGCAGTGCCACGAATACAAGTTGCCTCACAAGGTTTGTAAAGCTTGTGGCTATTACAACGGTAAAGAGGTTATTAAGCAGGCTCAGTAATCTGCTTTATATTGATTACAGACACAGTTATATGCTGTGTCTGTTTTTTTGTATGCGTTTGGGGTAAGGGGCGTTGCCCCTTATTGCAAAGGGTTTCCCTTTGCGAACCCTTTTGGTGGGTATCACAGTTTTGGCAGTAAGGGGCGCTGCCCCTTTGGAAACCCCCAAAAACCGCCGCGCTTGACTGAATGTTTTGCACGCACCGAGTATGTTTTAGTGTTTGCTTTATTCGCTCCGCTCAATGGGCGCAAACACATTACGTTTCGCACGCTCTTAGCGTTGGGTCGCTTTGGCGGTTTTTTCCGTATCGCAAACGCGGTGAGCTGACAATAACGTGGTTATGCATAGGCGAACGTTGCCAAAATGCGGTGGTAACAGCAACGTTAGTTGCTCAGGCATTGCCCTCGACTGAAAGCGTTGTGTGGGGAATAGCTTTTTTACGGTAACCGCAACGTCAGCGGTTGACGAACCGCTTGCACCTTGCGCAAGCGCGAAAAAGCTGCTGCGCCAAGTGGGGTTGAGGGTATGCCGTCACTGATGTTGTAATAACCGCTGATGTTCGGTAAAA
>CAYRCC010000079.1:0-4670 GCA_964422725.1 uncultured Lachnospiraceae bacterium | reverse complement strand
AGCACGTCGTTTTTCGCAAAATGCAATTTTATTCTTCCTTAGCTTTTTGTTTTTTTGTCACAAGACAAAAGTAAGTAGGGATAGCAGATGATTTATGACAATGAATTATCCGACTAAGGGGCAACGCCCCTTACCGCCAAACCCCCGACAAGTACCACAGGGATAGCAGATGATTTATGACAATGAATTGTCTGCCTAAGGGGCAACGCCCCTTACTACCCAAAGTTGCGGTAACCACCACAGGGATAGCAGATGAAATATGATAATATCTATGTCATAATAAGGGGCGGTAGCCCCTTACCGCCTATTTTCGCCAAGCGCAAGCTTATTTTCCGCCCCTTACCGCCAAATTTGCGGTTACCGCCAAAACGGATTGACAAAGGCAACGCCCTTGTCAACCGAACCGCCTACCCTTTGCGCAAGCAGTATTTACAAGCACAATCTGCGATACCCGACAAAGGGTTCGCAAAGGGAAACCCTTTGCAAACAAGGCACTCTGCCGCTCCTTAAATTTTCATTAACGGAAGGATTTTTTTATATGCTGAAAAATTTTAATAATATTCTTACTAATATTGACAATTTCATATGGGGAATACCCCTCATTGTCCTTATCCTCGCAACGGGCATATTCCTCACTATTCGCCTTAGGGGTATACAAATAACAAAACTCCCTAAAGCATTTAAGTATATGTTTGAAAAGGACAGCGACGGTCAGGGCGGCGAAATTTCAAGCTTCGCGGCACTTTGTACCGCCCTTTCCGCCACAATCGGTACAGGAAATATAGTAGGCGTTGCCACAGCTATCGTGACGGGCGGTCCGGGCGCGCTGTTCTGGATGTGGGTCGCGGCACTCGTGGGTATGGCAACGAAATACACCGAATGTCTTCTCGCGGTTAAATACCGCACCACCGCGGACGACGGGCATATCTCCGGCGGTCCGTTCTGCTATATAGAAAACGGAATGGGAAAGAGCTGGAAATGGCTTGCAAAAATATTCGCATTCTTCGGAGTCGGGGTGGGTCTTTTGGGTATCGGAACATTTACCCAGATCAACGGCATAACCGGTGCTGTAAACAACTTTTTTGATGCGGATAACTCATGGACTGTAAACTTGTTCGGAATTGACTATTCGTGGACGGTGGTAATCGCCGGAATAGTTATCACGCTATGCGCGGCACTCGTGCTTATCGGCGGACTCAAACGAATTTCATCGGTGTCACAGGTTATAGTGCCGTTTATGGCAATTACATACGTGCTTGCCGCACTCATAATTCTCATATGCAACTTTGAAAGAATACCCGTTGCATTTTCGGAAATTATCCAAAGCGCGTTCGGACTGCGCGCCGCCGCCGGCGGTGCTGTCGGTGCAATGATAACGGCAATGCAAAAGGGTATAGCGCGCGGTATCTTCTCCAATGAGGCAGGACTCGGCAGTGCGCCTATTGCCGCCGCCGCCGCGCAGAGCGGTCCGGCAAAACAGGGACTTGTGTCAATGCTCGGCACTTTTATCGACACAATAATCATATGCACCATGACGGGACTTTCGATAATAATTACAGGCACATGGAACATCGGACTTGAGGGAGTCGAGGTTACTACGGCGGCGTTTGAAAAGGGACTGCCTTTTCCGGAGCATATCTCGGCGTTTGTACTGATGCTGTGTCTTGTGTTCTTCGCGTTCACCACAATTCTCGGCTGGGACTACTACAGCGAAAGATGCCTTGAATATCTGGTCGGCGACAGAGCCAAATTGGTAAAAGCGTACAGATGGCTTTATATTGCATGTGTGTTTATAGGTCCGTATATGACGGTGTCGGCGGTTTGGACGATTGCGGACATATTCAACGGACTTATGGCAATACCGAACCTTATTGCACTGCTTGCGCTCAGCGGTGTTGCCGCTGCCGAAACGCGCGCCTATCACGACAGCGAACAGAAACAAAGAACCGAGGGAATTGGAATATGAAAGGAAACAACAGGAATATGCTGGAGGGCCCGCTTTTGGGCAGCATAATTTTATACACAATACCGATAATATTTACGGGAGTTTTACAGCTTTTGTTTAACGCGGCGGACTTAATAGTCGTGGGCAGATTTTGCGGTAATGTGTCGGTGGCGGCGGTGGGTACGTCCGGCGCGATAACAAATTTAATTGTCAATTTGTTTATAGGTCTTTCTGTCGGAACAAGCGTAACGGTCGCGCACGCGCTCGGCGCAAACGATGCGCGCGAGGTACACAGAGCCGTGCATACGGCTATACCGACGGCTGTGGTCAGCGGTGTAATTATAACGGTAGTCGGGGTGGTTTTCTCGGAAACCTTTCTGCGTATGATGAACACGCCCGAAAACGTACTTCCGCTTTCGGCTACATATATGCGTATATACTTCTGCGGCACGATATTTATGATGATATACAATTTCTGCGCCTCTATACTCCGCGCCGCCGGCGACACAAAATCACCGCTTATTTTCCTTATAATAGCCGGAATAGTGAATGTAATATTGAATGTTGTTTTTGTGCTGAAATTTAATATGAACGTTGCCGGAGTGGCACTGGCAACGAGTATATCACAGGTGATATCGGCGGTGCTTGTTGTAATTGCGCTTATGCGCCGCGACGACGAATGTAAGCTGGTGCTTTCAAAGATGCGTTTTTACAAAGCACAGCTTTTGAAAATACTCAAAATAGGACTTCCGGCAGGAATACAAAGCTCGCTGTTTTCCATATCGAACGTAATAATTCAGTCGTCAATAAATTCGTTCGGCGACATATTAATGTCCGGCAATTCCGCCGCCGGAAACATCGAGGGATTTGTGTACACCATACTAAACGCGTTCCACCAGTCCGCGCTTAACTTCATCGGCAGAAACGCCGGCGCAAAGCAGTATAAGCGCGTGAAAAAGGTGTTGTGGATATGTCTTGCGAGCGTGTTTGCGGTAAGTATAGTTGTAATGTCGGCTATGTATGCATTCAGCGAACCGCTTTTGAGAATTTACATACCGGATTCCGACGAGGCGGTTTATTGGGGAATGGTGCGCATAAGCTGTTTGTGTATACCGTACTGTTTCTGCGGAATGATGGACGTTTCGACGGGTGCACTGCGCGGAATGGGTGCGTCCGCCGCGCCGATGGTAATATCGGTGCTTGGGGTGTGCGGAATACGAATAGGCTGGGTTTACACGCTTTTTCAGATTCCGCAATTTCATACACCGCAGTGCCTTTACTACTCGTATGCGGTGTCGTGGGCGGTGACGTTTCTGATACAGCTGGCGGCGTTCTTTGTCGTGTATCGCGGCAAGGTGAAAGCGAGCGCGGCAAGCGCATCTGTTTAAGGAAATATGTACCGCTTTTTAACTTTTTGTGAACAATGTGCCGTATATATTGCAAATACAAGTGTTTTGATATAAAATGTCGCTGACGGGCAATGCGGATAAACCCGCAAAACAGGTTTAACCGCGAGAGGGTATTGTTTTATTTGCGAACGGAGGGGTATATTTTGCTGAAAAGAGTATTTACGGTATTTGCGGCAGTTTTGGTTATTGGTACAAGTGCGGCGGCGGCAGCCGGAGTGTACCGCATTGACGAGATAAACGCTGTAATCAGCGTGCCGGACAGCTGTGAGGTATATATGCGCGGCGAGTCGGGATTTGACAGCGGCGATGACTCGGCGGTTTTGGTTGCCGTACCGTCGGAGCGCGATTCGTCAGGCACGGCAACGGACGAGATTACCGTCACCGTCAGCGAGGATTCGCAAAGTGCACAGGTGTACAATTTAAGCCGATTAACAAAAGGCAAGCTGAACACCGCCGCCGGGCAGATGCTTTCGTACATACCGAAAGCGGACACATATGATTTATTTGAAAACGAACAGGTAACGTTTATAAAAACTTCGGTGTCGGACGGAAGCGGCAATGCACAGCTTGTATTTTCCGAGATATACGCGACTATAGTGAACGGACGGCGCATAAGCGTTATTCTTAATTCTTACGACAGCGAAATTACAGACAGCGAGCGCGAAATGCTCAAGAGCATTACGGCGAGTATGAAATTTGACAAAATCCTTACGGGCGGTATGACCGACTACAACCGACTGACGAAAAACTGTATTGCGGCGGCGGCTGTTATTTTGGTGATTGCCGCTGTAACAGCGGTTGTGCTAAGGCGCAGAACCGAGCGGCCGAGGAATACGGTATCGGCAATGCCGAAGCCGAAAACAGCCGAAAGAGAAACAGCCGAGCCTGTACTAAACGAGGCGCAGTACAAACCGCAGATAGCCGTACACATTCTCGATGACGAGTTCGGCTACAGTTTATCGAATTGGAGCGAGGCGCGCGAGTTTGCCGAATATGTTGACGAGCAGAACGCGCTGTATCTGCACGTATTCACCGACGAGAGCGGCAGAAGCAAAACCGAAGCTATGAATTATTCGGCGTGGATGCAGTTAAAGCGCGAGCATGATGCGAGTCATTTTGATATGTAGAACACAGCAAAACCGGGTTTTAAAGGGGTGAAAGTCCCTTTAAAACCCTTTTTTCGCGCTTGCGCAAACCATCGGCGGTTCGGTTGACAAGGGTGTTACCCTTGTTAATCCCTTTTGGCGGTTATCACAGTTTTGGCGGTAAGGGGCGGAAAATAAGCTTGCGCTTGGCGGAAATAGGCGGTAAGGGGC
>CAYRCC010000078.1:0-4811 GCA_964422725.1 uncultured Lachnospiraceae bacterium | reverse complement strand
AGGCTTGACCTAAACTTTAATACAAAACACATTGTGTTTTGTCTACAGTCTGCAAGGGGCGTTGCCCTCGATTGAGGGCGTTGGGTGGGTAATAGTTTTTTGGTGGTTACCACAACGTCAGCTGTTGACGAACCGCTTGCACCTTGCGCAAGCGCGAAAAAGCTATCGCGCTAAGCGGGGTTGATGGTATGCCGTCGCTGACGTTGTAATAACCGCTGATGTTCGGTAAAATCCGTATTTATACAAACGTACAACGTTCAGAACGGCACAAAATTTGCGAGCCTTGGCAATAAAGGGCGTTGCTCCTTACTATCGCAAAAAGGGACACAAAATTAATTTCGTGTCCCTTTTACCGTCCCTCGGTTTTTACTTCACAATTTTATCCGTCCCCATATACGGCACTAACGCCTCCGGAACAGTCACACTGCCGTCGGCATTCTGGTAATTTTCAAGAATAGCCGCAACCGTTCTGCCTACCGCAAGCGCAGAACCGTTCAGTGTATGCACAAACTGCGCCTTGTCCTTTGCACTGTCTTTGTATCTGATGTTTGCACGGCGCGCCTGATAATCCTCAAAGTTTGAGCAAGACGAAATTTCAACATATCTTCCGTAACTCGGCATCCATACCTCAAGGTCGTACGTCTTTGCCGACGAAAATCCCAAATCACCGCTTGACAAACATACCACCCTGTACGCAAGTCCCAGACCCTTCAACAGATTTTCGGCATCGTTTGTCAGCTTTTCAAGCTCGTCATAACTCGTTTCAGGTTTTACAAACTTAACCAGCTCCACCTTGTTAAACTGGTGCTGACGAATAAGTCCGCGCGTGTCCCTGCCGGCAGAACCCGCCTCGGCTCTGAAACACGCCGAATATGCGGTGTAATAAATCGGCAGTTTCGTACCGTCCAGTATTTCGTCGCGGTGCAAATTCGTTACCGGAACTTCAGCGGTCGGAATCATAAAATATCCGTTGTTCGCAACTTTGAACGCGTCCTCCTCAAACTTCGGAAGTTGTCCCGTTCCCGTCATTGAAGCGCGGTTTACCATATACGGCGGAAAAATCTCCGTATATCCGGCTTTTTCGGTGTTGGTGTTCAGAAAATACTGAATTACCGCACGCTCAAGCCTTGCGCCGAGTCCTTTGTAAACCGTAAAACGCGTGCCTGTGATTTTTGCGCCGCGCTCAAAATCAAGAATATCCAAGTCCTCGCCGATATCCCAGTGTGCTTTCGGCTCAAAACCAAAGTCGCGCGGCTCGCCGTACCTGCGTATCTCGACGTTGTCCTCGTCAGATGCACCCGTCGGCACAGAGGCGTTCGGAATGTTCGGTATTTTCAGCATAAACGCGCTGAGCTCGGCATCAATCTCGCTGATTTTCGTGTTAAACTCCTTAATCTCGTTTGAAAGCTCGCGCATTTCGGCAAAAATTTCGTCGGTGTTTTCGCCGTTTTTCTTCATCTGCGGAATTTTCTTGTTAATTTCGTTCTGTTTCGCTTTCTTCTGCTCCGCCTCCGTCAAAAGAAAGCGGCGCTTTTTGTCAAGTTCAATTGCCGGTGATATGTCAAGGTCGTTGTTACGCTTTTTCAACGCCTCGGTAATCCTCTCCGGCTCTGTTCTCAAAATTTTAATGTCCAACATTTTTTTATCCTCCCGATTTATTTAAGATATTTTTTCTAGCAATTCGTCATATAAAAACTGTACTTCAGCCGGCAGCACCGACTTATTCACAGTAAGAAACAGATTTTTTGCTTCCTCATATTTTCTGTCCCTGTACATAGTGTAACAGTCGAGCAGAATGTTATAATTATTTATGACTTCGGCTTGTGCGGCGTTTTCGGCAGTCAATGTTTCGATTTTTGTGTCCCTGTCTGACAAATCCGCCTTTAAGCTCCGATTTTCCTCCTCCAATTTGAGGTTTTCCTCGCTTATAAGCGCGGCTTTTTCCGAAATACCCCAACCGCTCGGCGCACTCACCGGTAATACCTCTTTACTTTTGAAATTATTCTGACCAAACATTGAAATCAAAATAATCACAAGTGCCACAAGAAAAATCAGTCCCGTATACAAAAACAACGCTTTGTTATTATCCTTCATTATATCTCCTCCGCAGTGAAAACAGCTTTTTCCAAAGCCGCTTTTTCCTCGTCCAAAAGATGTGTTTCTGTCTGACCGTTTTTGATTTTGCGGATATACACATTCGACGTTTCGTGTCCGTAAATCGACGTCAGCACGATTCCGTCGTTGTGCATATTCAAAATTGCCGCGGAAAAACTCATCTTTCCGCTTATATCGTCAAACGCATCAAAATTGACAACCCCTATGCGCTGAAGTGTATTTTTATTGTCCCTGTCATAGCGGTCAAAATTTTTGGCAAGCTCTCTGATATTCTCCGCGGTATGCTCAAGCTTGTCGTAATAATATGTAATGCTCTGTTCTAGATTGCCGTTTTTGCAGTGATTTAGTATCCTTTTCAATTTTATACTGTTTGAAACAGTCATACAAATAAAAATTATCAAAAGCAGTCCCACTGCGCCGACTGCAATCAATATCGCCATATTCATATCTAACATTTATGTTCACCCTCGCTGTAAATTTATGGTGCATTGTGTATAAGACTCAAAATTGAGCTGTAAGCGATTTTATGTGTTCTTAATGAAACTTACCGTACCCACTCCGAATTACGTCTTGTACACACCATTTTGGAAACCGTTTTTCGCGGTCACCTAAAACTATTTACAAAATATACCAATAAGGCGTTCCAAATCTTCGTTACCGTAATACTCGATTTCGATTTTGCCCTTTTTGCTGCCGTGCGAAATTTTCACTTTAGTCCCCAAACTATCCGAAATTCTCGACTGAATACTCTCTATTTCCTGCTGAACCGCGGTTTTCTCCTTCGGCGGCGGCACGTCGCGCTGTAAGTCTTTCGCCAGCTTTTCCGCCTGACGGACATTGAGTCCTTCAGCTATAATCTTTGCCGTCAGCTTTTCCCTGAGCGCCTCGGTCGGCAGTGACAAAATCGCGCGCGCGTGTCCGCCCGTCAGCTCGCCGCTCATAATATACGCCTGAATGTCGGCGTTAAGCGTAAGCAGGCGAAGTGCGTTTGCTATTGCACTGCGGCTTTTGCCGATACGCTCGCTGATTTTTTCCTGTGTCATTTTGTGCTGTGTCATAAGCGCGCGGTAACCCTCCGCCTCCTCGATAGGGTTCAGGTCCTCACGCTGTAAGTTTTCAATGAGTGCCACTTCCGAAACCGTTTGTTTTGAATAATCGGCAACTATCGCGCGTATCGTGTCCAGACCCGCCATTTTTGCGGCGCGCCAACGCCTTTCTCCGGCAACAATCCGGTAACGGCTGTCCGTTATTTTCGTCACGATAATCGGCTGTATTACACCATGCTCCCTTATTGATGCCGACAACAGCTCAAGTTTTTCGATATCGAAATCCTTTCGAGGCTGGTTTTTGTTGGGTTCAATGTCAACTATTTTAAGCTCGGACACTTTCTCGCCGGTATCGTCATCAATATTTATCTCACTGAAAAGCGACCCGACTCCGTTTCCAAGACCTTTTTTCGCCATCACACATACCTCCTTACTTTTGGGAATTTAAAGAAATAACCTCTTTTGCAAGCGCAAAATACGCCTCCGCACCCTTAGATGTTATGTCGTATTTTGTGATAGGTTCTCCGAAACTCGGCGCCTCAGACAAACGCACATTGCGCGGAATTACGCTCGTAAACACTTTATTCGGGAAAAACTTTTTAACCTCGTCCAAAACCTGTATTGAGAGGTTTGTGCGCGCATCAAACATAGTCGGCAGCACGCCCTCGATTTGCAGATTCGGATTTAATTTGTTTTTCTTCACCAATTTTATTGTGGATACAAGCTGGCTGAGTCCTTCAAGTGCGTAATATTCGCATTGTATCGGAATTATGACGGAATCCGATGCCGTAAGAACGTTCAATGTCAACATTCCCAGTGCCGGCGGTGAATCAATTATGATGAAATCGTAATCGGCGGCTACAGTCGCCAATGCTCTTTTTAGGAAAAACTCGCGTCCCTCCTCATATGCAAGCTCTATTTCACTGCCTGCCAAAGCGGAATTTGACGCAATTATATGCAAATTTTTGTAAGGAGTTTTAATAATCGCATTTTTTGTGTTGCCGAAATCAATAAGGCAGTCGTAAACCGTCAGCGGCAATGTCTTTTTGTCAATACCGAAACCGCTCGTGCTGTTCCCCTGAGGATCGGCATCAATCAGCAATGTTTTTTTGCCCTTGTACGCAAGACACGCCGAAAGATTTACCGCCGTCGTAGTCTTGCCCACTCCGCCTTTTTGATTGGTTACTGCGATTATTTTTCCCATGATTCTTCCGTTTCCTTTCCGCACCGATTGCAATACGGCTGATATGCACCGTAAAAATTTGTTTCACTACTATATTATATCATAAATATTTTAGATGTAAATGATTTTATTAAAAAATGTTTCACGTGAAACAATTTATTGTTTCGCACGCATAAAATATGTTTTAGTGTGTAATTTGTTTGCTTAGTGGTAAGGGCGAAAGACCCTTGTTTGCAAAGGGGTTACCCCCTTTGCAAACCCTTTTGGCGGTAACCGCAACTTTTGCAGTAAGGGGCGTTGCCCCTTGGAAAACAAGGGTGTTACCCTTGTTAATCCCTTTTGGTGGTAACCGCAGTTTTGGCGGTAAGGGGCATTGCCCCTTGGAAAACAAGGGTGTTACCCTTGTTAATCCCTTTTGGTGGTAACCGCAGTTTTGGCGGTAAGGGGCATTGCCCCTTGGAAAACAA
>CAYRCC010000077.1:0-4928 GCA_964422725.1 uncultured Lachnospiraceae bacterium | reverse complement strand
TCACAAGACAAAAGGAACTGGGGATAGCAGAATTGTTATAACAATGAATTGTCCGCCTAAGGGGCAACGCCCCTTACCGCTGACAATAGATAACCGCCGAAAAGGGTTTGCAAAGGGTTTCCCCTTTGCAATAACGGGGTCAATACTGACCCCGTTTTTGCCGTTTCTCCCTCTTTTTCCAGCTCGCAAACCCGTACATATCGTTCACAAAAAACATAGCAAAGCATATTATCATAGGAAAATACTCAAAATTCTCAATCGCCGCCAGCACCCACAGTATAATCAATACCACATCGTTTGCCGCATAAGCCACCGCATAATATGAGTTGCGGTACAGCATAAGATACGATGCGAGAAAGCTAGTTGTTATCGACACTGTGCTGACAGCCAAATTCGCCGTACCCAAAGCCTTTAATATAAAATAAAATACCGCCGTCACCGCCGCCGCAAGAACTATCATAACCGCCGTTTGCCTTTTGGTCAGCGCGTGTATTTTAACCTCGTTTTTCTCCTCGGAATACGGATGTTTCAGCCACGTAATCACCGACATCGCGGCAATCGGCATAGTCATTCCCAGATACGTTATCATTTCCCCGTAATACTTAAAACTAAGCGACGTTACGGCATAGAGTATACTGAAAACAACCGTCAGTATCTGCCCCCACACATCGCCCTTTGCGATAAATATCAGCGCGGTAACCCCTATTACGGTTGCCGCAAGCGTTACGGGGTCTTTGCCGCCGGCGCATATGTTGGAAACCGCAACCGTAATTACCGACACTATCCACAGTCCCCACTCGTACCTTTTCAAATTGCAAAACGGATTTTTTAACATACTTTTACCTCCTCAAAAAAATAAAACACCCGCGAGTATATCTTCTAAGACCTAACGATATACTTACGAGTGCATTCGCACCACTGCCCGGTGGCAGTAATATTCAGCTTTATAAATCTATTTTACCGCCTCGGCGCGTCATTGTCAACCATTTTTTTCGATTTTTGCGTGCCGATACTTGAAAAAGCGCTGATTATCTATTATAATATTATTGTAAAAAAATACTATACGGAGGGTTTTGCTTGAAAGTATTAATTATATCCATAAAAGCCGGTTACGGTCATCATTCAACCGCAATTGCAATTATGAACTATTTTAAATCAAACAACATCGAATGTGAAATGCTCGACACCTTTGAATATATCAATTCAAAGCTCAACGACTCTATAAATAACGGTTACCTTATGACTACAAAATACACCCCCGATGCATTCGGCAAGGCGTACAGCATACTGGATAAAAAAGACGAGAAATACGATAAATATTCGCTCATATCCATTCTGTCAAACCTCGTTTCGCACAAACTGCGCGACTATATCTCCGATTATAATCCAAATGTTATAATCGCGACTCACAGTTTTGCTAGTATGGTGGTAACGTATCTTAAAGAGAAAAATTATATAAGCTGTCCGTCTGTCGGAATCATCACCGATTTTACGGTGCACCCGTTCTGGGAAAGTACATCGCTTGACTATTACGTGCTTGCAAACGAGCTTTTAATAAACCAGACCCGCAAAAAGGGTATTTCCCCAGACAAAATCCTTGCTACAGGTATACCGGTGAAGGAGCAGTTCTCGGTTAAAATTCCGAAACAGGACGCACGAAAAAAGCTCGGCATAGCGGATAAAAAAACGCTTTTGCTGATGATGGGGTCAATGGGGTTTGGAAATATCGACAAGGTTTTGGAAGGAATAAACAAGTCCGGCGAGGATTTTCAGATTTTGTGCGTATGCGGCAACAACGAGAAAGTGAAACGCGAAATCGAAAGTACAGACTGGGCAAAGGATACGTATGTATACGGTTTTATCGACAATGTCGACGTTATGATGGACGCTGCCGACTTCATAATAACCAAGCCGGGCGGACTTACTATGTCCGAGGCACTCGCGAAAAAAATTCCTCCTATTATAATGAACCCTATTCCGGGGCAGGAGGACCGCAATATGGAATTTTTGGTCAATAACGGTGCGGCGATTATGGTAACGGAAACATTCCCTATAGACGAGGCACTTTATCTGCTTTTCAATTCACCCGAACGTGTCAGTCTTCTTTCGTGCGGCGTGGAGCTGTTAAGCCGTCCGAACGCAACAAAGAATTTGTGTGAGTTCATAATGCAGCATTGGGCGTAGATAACCGCGCTACATTTGCAGACAGTCCGAAAAGGTGGTAAAAATCACTTCTTCGGACTGTTTTCGGTTTTTATAAGTTTTGATTTATACTCATATTTTTCCCGTCTTTTTCATTTCCAGATATTCATCATACGTACACATTCTGTCAATAATGCCGTCCGGCGTTATTTCGATAATGCGGTTTGCGATAGTCTGAATAAATTCGTGGTCGTGCGAGGAAAAAATTATGTTTCCGTTAAATGCGGCAAGTCCGTTGTTTACCGCGGTAATGGATTCGAGGTCAAGGTGGTTGGTCGGCTGGTCAAGAAGTAATACGTTTGAGCCGTAAAGCATCATTCTCGACAGCATACACCGCACCTTTTCACCGCCTGACAGCACACTCACTTCCTTAAACACATCATCACCGGAGAATAACATTCTGCCGAGAAAACCGCGTATATATGATTCGTTCTGTGTTTCAAAGCCCTCAGGCGAAAACTGCCGCAGCCAGTCGATAAGATTCAGCTTGCAGCCGTCAAAATACTTGGTGTTGTCCTTAGGAAAATAACTCTGTGATGTACTCACGCCCCACTTGCACGTACCCAAATCCGGCTCACTCTCACCGGCAAGTATCTCAAACAGTGCAGTAACCGCGATTTCGTTTTCGCCGATAACCGCGATTTTGTCGTCCTTGTTCATCGTAAATGAAATGTTGTTCAGCACAAGCTGTCCGTCAACCGTTTTTGAAAGCGAGTCCACCATAAGCAAGTCTTTTCCGGCTTCTCTGTCCATATTAAATCCGACAAACGGGTATTTGCGGCTTGAGGCCGGCATCTCCTCAACCGTAATTTTATCAAGCATTTTTTTGCGCGCCGTTGCCTGCTTTGACTTTGACTTGTTCGCCGAAAAACGCTGAATAAAGGTTTGCAGTTCCTTAATTTTTTCTTCCGCTTTCTTATTCTGCTGTTTCAACATTCTCTCAATCAGCTGGCTTGATTCATACCAAAACTCATAGTTTCCGACATACATTTTAACCTTGCCGTAGTCGATGTCAACGATATGCGTACACACCATATTAAGAAAATATCTGTCGTGCGATACTACTATTACAGTGCCGTCATAATCGAGAATGAAGTCCTCAAGCCATTCGATTGCCTGTATATCGAGGTGGTTTGTAGGCTCGTCCAAAAGTATGATGTCAGGGTTGCCGAAAAGTGCCTGTGCGAGAAGAATTTTCACCTTTTCGTTACCTGTAAGCGACGACATCTGCCGATACAGCACACTCTCGTCGAGTCCGAGTCCCTGCACCAGTCTGGAGGCGTTCGACTCCGATTCCCAGCCGTCCATTTCCGCAAACTCCGCCTCAAGTTCCGCGGCGCGTATTCCGTCCTCATCGGAAAAATTTTCTTTCATATAAACAGCGTCTTTTTCTTTCATTATGTCATAGAGCTTTTTGTTGCCCATTATTATTGTGTCAAGCACGGTGTATTCGTCATACGCGAAATGGTCCTGTTTAAGCACAGACATTCTTATATTTTCCGGTATAGACACTTCGCCGGTTGTCGAGTCGAGCTCGCCGGAGAGTATTTTCAAAAATGTTGACTTGCCCGCGCCGTTAGCACCGATTATGCCGTAGCAGTTGCCGGGAGTAAATTTCAGATTAACATCTGAAAATAAATTTGTACCGCTGAAATTTAAACTTACATTTGTTACTGTTATCACTTTTTATTCTCCTTGTAAAAATCAATTTTCTGTACAATTATATATTATAAGTACATTTTTGTCAAATGGTATACAGTTTTAATTAATTTATACCGAAATAATCAGTGTGCGGAATTTCGGCACAAAATATATACGCAAGGAGAAATGCAAAATGGTAAAGCACATTGTTATGTGGACACTGAAAAACGAAAACAAGGACGAAAATGCAAAAAAAATGAAAACCGACTTGGAAGCACTCAAAAACAAGATTGACTTTCTGCGTTTTATACAAGTCGGTATAAATTTCAACAGTACCGACTCAGCGTATGACGTTGTTTTGGTTACGGAGTTTGACAGCCGTGCCGACCTTGAGGCATATCAGGTTCATCCCGAACACAAGGCTGTCGGTGTATTTGTGCGCAGTGTAGTAGAAAAGCGCGCTGTGGTAGATTACGAGTTTTAAGTTGTTTCCAAAGTGAACCGCTGTCAAAACTGCGATTGCGTTTTGACAGCGGGCGCGGAGAATCGGGTGTTATAGCGATATAAGCTGTCGCTTGCACTCATTCCTCAAAATAGGGAGTTATGGCACACCGCAAATCCCACCAAAGCCGAAATTATTCAAATATCACTTTGAATTAAGCGCACAATAAGACGACAGCCAACCGTCAAGGACAATTTTTGAAAGTGATAATAGCGGTATAAAAAGAGAATGGCAAAATTGAAAAGTTCGTAAAATGACGAGCTTTGTTTGTGTACCACAAATTCAGAATGATTTTAAAAGTTATCCGCATTTTGAACAAAAAAAGGGCGTGTTTCAATTCAGTGAAATTCCACTTATTGAAACACACCCCGTTTAGATGTGGCTGCGGAAGAGGGATTCGAACCCCCGCAGAATGAGTCAGAGTCATTAGTGCTACCGTTACACTATTCCGCAATGTCAACAACAAAATTATTATAGCATAAACAATGGTGTTTGTCAACAGTTTTGTCGAATTTTTTTTATTTTTTTGTGTACAATTGTCAATGATGGGTGACACTTTTCTAAAAAAATAAAAAGATTCACT
>CAYRCC010000076.1:0-5046 GCA_964422725.1 uncultured Lachnospiraceae bacterium | reverse complement strand
TCCCTGTGACACTTTTGTCGTTTGACAAAAGTGTCCAAAAGCAAACCAAGGGGCGCTGCCCCTTTGGAAACCCCTTTTTTTGCGAAAAAGCTCAATACGAAGATATTCCGTCAGGTAATCGGCAAAATTTGCTTTATCGCCAAGGCTCGCAAATTTTGTGCCGTCCTGAACGCGGTATGTTTATACAAACGCAGATTTTACCGAACATCAGCGGTTATTACGATATCAGCGACGGCATACCCTCAACCCCTCTCGGCGCAGCAGCTTTTTCGCGCTTGCGCAAAGTGCAAGCGGTTCGTCAACCGCTGATGTTGCGGTAACCGCAAAAAAATTCACCGTTTACACAACGCTTTCAATCGAGGGCAACGCCCGAGCAATCGACGTTACGTTTACCGCCGCGTTTTGGCAACGTCTGCCTATGCATAACAACGTTATTGTCAGCACACCGCGTTTGCGATACGGAAAAAAACGCCAAAGCGACCCAACACTAAGAGCGTGTGAAACGTAATGTGTTTGCGACCATTGAGCGGAGCGAATAAAGCAAACACTAAAATATACTCGGTGCGTGCGGTACATTCAGTCAAGCGCGGCGGTTTTTTTGGGGTTTCCAAAGGGGCAACGCCCCTTGGTGCCTTTTTGGGTACTTTTGCGGCAAGGCAAAAGTACCTAGGGATAGCAGAATTGTTATAACAATGAATTGTTTTCCTAAGGGGCGGTAGCCCCTTACCGCTAAATAACGGTAACCACCAAAAGGGTTCAAGGGCAACACCCTTGTTTGCAAGGGGCGGTAGCCCCTTACCGCTAAATAACGGTAACCACCAAAAGGGATTAACAAGGGTAACACCCTTGTTTTCGCAAAAGGGTTTGCAAAGGGGAATCCCTTTGCAAACCAACGGACTTTCAGTCCCTTTAACCATCAATTGCTAATGAGGTGAAACTACTGTGAAATTAATACAAAACGGCTACGAATGTGATTTCGACCTTAACATATTCATAAAAATGTTCTTCAATAAAGACGACGACGCGGTTATAACAACCGATTTCGTTTACGAAAACGGGAATTTGACGGTGAACACCGCAGTCGAGTACGAAAACAGGCATTACAGCGCATCATGCACGTATCCCGTACCCGAAAGCGCGCCGCCCCAAGACCGCAAAAAACTCTACACCACCACGTGCGCGAAAAGCTTTTGCCGCGCGGCAAAACAGATAAAAGACGTGCCGCTGCCGTGGGGAGTGATGAGCGGAATACGTCCGGCAAAAAACATACGCGCGCTCTTAAAAAGCGGTATGAGTGCCGATGAGGTGCGCGAGTTTGTAAAAAACGTTTATGAGGTGACAGAGCCTAAGCTTAGGCTTGCGTTTGAGGTGGCGGAGAATGAGGAAAAAATCCTTGCCGGCAGCGACGAAAACGCTGTGAGCCTGTACATAGGTATACCGTTCTGTCCGACAAGATGCCTGTATTGCTCCTTTGTGTCAACCGATATGCGCGTAAGCGGAAAATATATCGGCGAATTTGTACACTTGCTTTGCCGCGAAATAGAAAAGACCGCCGAAATAATGGAGAAAATGGGCGTGTATGCGGAGTGTATATACATCGGCGGCGGCACGCCGACATCACTGTCAGCCGAACAGATACGCCAAATAACGGACTGCATAAACAAAAACCTTGATTTGTCAAAACTCAGGGAATTTACGTTCGAGGCGGGCAGAGCCGATACCATTACCGAGGAAAAACTGCGCGCCGCGTTTGAGGGCGGTGCGGACAGAATCAGCATAAATCCGCAGACGATGCACGCCGTAACACTGGAGAAAGTCGGCAGGACACATACGCCGTCCGACGTGAAAAATGCGTTTGCGCTTGCGCGCAAGGTGGGTTTTAAAAACATTAATATGGATTTGATTGCCGGACTTCCGGACGAAACGGTGGATATGTTCAAATACAGTCTGGACGAGATTATAAAGCTGGACCCCGAAAATATAACGGTGCATACGATGTGCATAAAAAGGGCGGCAAAGTTGGATATTGCGAGCAATGATGTGGTGCATGCCAATCAGGTTTCGGATATGCTCGAATACACGCGCGAGTGTATGCAGCGGACGGGGCGCGTGCCGTATTATATGTACCGCCAGAAGAATATACTGGGAAATCTTGAAAATATAGGTTATGCGAAAGAGGGGTACATGGGCATATACAACGTGAAGATAATGGAGGAAGTGCAGACGATAATAGCACTTGGCGGCGGCGGTACGACGAAAGTGGTTAAGGGTGACAGGATTGAGCGGATATTTAATTTTAAAGATCCGTCGGAGTATATACGCAGGTTTGACGAGATACTTGCGCGCAAAGATGAAATAGCGGGGTTTTAAAAGGCGTACGCCTTTTAAAACCCCTTGTTTGCAAAGGAAAACCTTTTGCAAAATAAACGTATAACCGCGCCGCAAAATGCATATACTACCACTGCCCCGCCCTACCTATCATTGAAAGGTGTATGATATCAAATGCTGGTCATCGGAGTTTTAGCTGTGCGCCATAACGCGCCTATAATTCGTCTTTTAAAACAGATTTTCACCCAACATTCACGAAAATGCATAACCATCTCCGCCGCCGAAATGCGCGCCGAATACACACAACAGCTCAAAAACGCCGGAATCGACTTTGCCGTTGTCGAGCTTGACGGCAAATGCGCGTGCGGTGTATTTCTTGACGTGCTTATACTCGATAACACGTCGTGTGTCGTGCCGGCGGCGGCTGTTGAAAAATGCATAAATGCGTCGACTGTGATAATTTATAACGGCGATGTCGCGCATACACAGCTGCGGTGTCGGTGTGCAATGATAAGCTACGGCATTTCCG
This sequence comes from uncultured Lachnospiraceae bacterium, assembly GCA_964422725.1. GTDB lineage: Bacteria > Bacillota > Clostridia > UBA1381 > UBA1381 > CAKSNH01. Next base: position 2,189 of record CAYRCC010000076.1, on the reverse strand, counting down.
ACGGGTGCGACATAAGTATGTCGAGTGCCGTGAGGGTTGACGAGGGCACGAGAATAGTGTGCTGTGTACAGAAAAGCATTGCCGACGTGTACGGAGCGGACTTGGAAATATCCGAAACCGCCGTTATATTGCCGGACGATGCGGTTAATGTGCACCATGCGCTTGCGGCGGTTGCGTGTGCGGCGGCGTGCGCCGTAATTTAAAAATGAAAACAGGTGCGCAAAATTGTAAAAAATACTGGACTAAATCCGGCAAAGAGTGTATTATTATAGTATTATTAATTAAATTACGGGAGATATCATATGAAACTTGAAATTTCTGACGGCAAATTTATGCTTGGCGGTAAACCGATACAGATTTTGTCCGGCGCGCTGCACTATTTCAGAATAGTTCCGCAGTATTGGCGCGACAGATTGGAAAAACTGAAAATGTGCGGCTTTAACACAGTGGAAACTTATATAGCATGGAATGTGACCGAGCCTGAAAAGGACGTGTTCACGACTGAGGGTATGGCGGATTTTGTGAAATTTATAGAGATTGCCGAGGAGCTTGGACTTTACGTGATAGTGCGCCCCGGCCCTTTTATATGCGCCGAATGGGATATGGGCGGTTTTCCGGCGTACCTTACGGAGATTGACGGCTTGGAGTTGCGCGCCGGCAACAGGCAGTACATAGAGCGGTTTGACAAGTATCTTGATTTTGTTATACCGAAAATCGTTGCGCACCTGTCGACAAACGGCGGAAATATAATAGCGGTGCAGGTGGAAAACGAGTACGGCGGTTTTTCAAAACAGGATAGAAGTTATCTTGAATACGTGCGCGACGGTATGATTCGGCGCGGCGTTGACGTGCTCTTGTTCACCTCCGACGGTGCGGACGAAAAAGCTCAGATAAGCGGTTCGACGGACGATATGTACAAGACGGTGAACTTCGGTTCAAGACAGGAGCAGGCGTACGAGCTTATGCAAAAAATTCAGCCGGACAAGCCGTTTTTCTGTATGGAGTTTTGGGCGGGCTGGTTCGACCAATGGGGCGTACCGCACCACGAGCGCGAGGCAAAAAGCGTGATGGACGAGTATGTGCCGATGGTGGAGCGCGGCTCAAGCGTGAATTTTTATATGTTCCACGGCGGTACTAATTTCGGGTTTACGAACGGGTCAAACTGCAATCCGAATTTCGAGCCTACCATAACCAGCTACGACTACTGCGCACCGCTCAACGAGTACGGCGATATCACGCCGACATATTTGCAAATACAGAAATTCCTGAGCGGATACCTCAAAAAGGAGTTGCCCGTGCCGGAGCCGGTAAAGCGTGCCGCGTACGGAGAAATTAAGTTTAGCGGTATGGCGCGGCTGTTTTCGTCGCTTGAAAGCTGTTCGGAGCTGTACAGGGATTCACCGGTTAAGAATATGGAATATTTCGGGCAGTACAAGGGTTACATAATGTACACATTTAACGTAGAGGGGATAGAGGGGATACTTGATGTCGGCGAGATACACGACCGTGCATTGGTTTATGTTGACGGCGAATTTGTCGGAGAAACGGAGCGCGGCGGCAAGTCGGACGAGATAAGTATAAGCGGAAAAGAGATGTGTATACTGGCGGAAAATATGGGGCACGTAAATTACGGACCTAAGATTTACGATAAAAAAGGAATAGTAAGCGATGTGAAAATCGGCGGCAGAGTGATTGACAAAGCGGACATAAACACGCTGCCGATGGACGATCTTTCAAAGATAGAATATGAGCGGATAGAGAAAACGCCGTATCCGGTTTTCTGCAAGGGTGAATTTATCGCAGAGGATATTGCCGACACATTTTTAAAGCTTGACGGATTTAAGGACGGGTTTGCGGTGATTAACGGGTTTAATCTGGGAAGGTACAAAAGCAAAGGACCGCAGAGGACGCTGTACGTACCGGCACCGCTTATAAAGAAAGGCAAAAATGAGGTTGTGGTATTTGATTTGTACGGGGTTTGCGAGCCGAAAGGCGAACTTACAGACGAGCATATTTTAAACAGTATCGGGTGAAAGGTGGGTTTGCAAAGGGTTTCCCTTTGCAGACCTTTTTTGCGGTTATCGCAGTTTGCGCATGCAGATACCGCTTGCGCAAAGGGTAAGCGGTTCTGCTGACAAGGGTGTTACCCTTGTCAATCCGTTTTGGGTGGGTATCTATTGTCAGCGGTA
>CAYRCC010000075.1:0-5063 GCA_964422725.1 uncultured Lachnospiraceae bacterium | reverse complement strand
TTTGCGAAAAAGCTCAATACGAAGATATTCCGTCAGGTAATCGGCAAAATTCACTCTATGCCTGAGCGTGTGAATTTTGTGCCGTTCTGAACGCTATATGTTTATACAAACGCTGATTTCACCGAACATCGGCGGTTATTACAGTATCAGCGGCGGCATACCCTCAACCCCTCTTAGTGCAATAGCTTTTTCGCGCTTGCGCAAGGGGTAAGCGGTTCGGTTGACAAGGGTGTTGCCCTTGTTGATCCGTTTTGGTGGGTATCGCTGAAAACGGGAATAATAAAAGAGAGGTTGTCACCTCTCTTTTATTATTCCCTGTCGGTACGCTTTCGCCAACGCGTTGAGCGCATCAATCTTCTCCGCCGCCGCGCGTCCGTCGTCTGTGTCCGCTACCAAAATCCGCTTTGGCGCGGTGTCCACTATGTCAAGCGTTGAGTGTATGTCAAGCTCGTTGCGTATTGCCATATCCACCGACTCAAACGAATCGTGCGCCGAAAGTAAAAGTCCGTGCGAGTTGAAAAGCAGTGTGTAGCCGGCAATGCCGGTTTGCTCCTGATATGCACGCGACAGTCCGCCGTCGATAACTAACAGCTTGCCGTCCGCCTTGACCGGATTTTCACCCTTTTTTATCTTGACGGGTACGTGCCCGTTTATTATATGCGAAAAGCTCTGCGAATCAATCCCGAATTCGTCGAGTATCTTGTTGCATATGTCCGGATTTGAAATCAGCTTGTAATACGCATCTTTTATCTCGGTCCACGTGCTTTCGTCCGCTATGAAATACCGCTCAAACGATGTCATCTTGTTTTTGCCGTAAAGCGGTGAGGAGCTTCCGCACCACAAAAACCACAAAAAGTCCTCGCCGATACGCTTTTCTTCCTTGTCTTTGGAAAAATAGCCGTTGCGTGCGATAAGCTCGGCTCTGTCCAATAGAGCTTTTCCGCTTACTTTCTCGCCCGACACGTCAACCGAGGCAAAGCTCGCATCGTCGTTCATCGGTATACAGCCGTGATAGAGCAGATTGCCGTTACAGCATTTGTACATACTGCCCTTTGCGTACAGAAAACGTACGTGCTGCTGCAATTTCTCGCTGTTTTTAAACGACGTTTTAAGATTCTGCATAAGCACCTTTTCCGATTCGGTCAGCTCATACGGATTTTCGGGGTCAATCGTCGGGAAATTCGTGTCCCTGAGCGGATACGTTTTTCCGTCAATCGTGATTGTGCCGTCTTTGTAATTTACCTTGTCGAGCATAAGGTGATTGTCCATTTTGTATTCCGGATGGCGGAGTATAATCTGTCCCTCCAGCTTGAACTGAATTATCGCAATTGCTTTGTGCACTTTCGCCCAGAAATCACGGTCGTGGCTTGTTATGGTGACTTTGTTTGGGTTGCGCGGAATGAAACATTCGCACGGGTCGTCGGCGTAGGTTTCAAGCGCAAATATCGTGAGCGGACGCAAGTTTATGCCGTAGCCGTCCTCAAGACAGTCAAAATTGGTGTATTTGGTGGATATCGACAGCACATTCGCAATGCACGCAAGATTGCCTGCCGCCGCACCCATCCACGATATGTCGTGATTACCCCACTGCACGTCCACCGAATGATATGTAAGGAGTCTGTCGAGGATTATGTCCGCGCGCGGACCGCGGTCGAATATATCGCCTATAATGTGCAGTCTGCCTATGGCAAGCCGCTGTATGAGGTTGGATATGGCAACTATAAACGCATCCGCCTGACCAAGCTCTATTATCGAATATATGATTTGGTTATAATATTCGTCTTTGTTTTCGCAGATGTCGGTGTTTGAATGAATAAGCTCGTCGATTATGTCGCCGAAGTCGTCGGGGAGAGCTTTCCTGATGTTTACACGCGTATATTTCGAGGCTATCACGCGGCATATGTCAATCAAATGATTCAATGTGATTTTATACCAATCGTCTATATTTTCCGTAGTGCTTTTTATAAGCTCCAGCTTTTGTTCCGGATAATATATGAGAGTCGCAAGCACCATACGGTCGTGCTTTGACAGCGTGCGCCCGTAAATGTTTTTGATTTTATCCTTAATCACTCCCGACGCATTTTTGAGTATGTGCAAAAACGACTCGTGTTCACCGTGAATATCGCTTAAAAAATGCTCGGTAAGCTTCGGCAGTTTCTGCAGTGCCGAAAGCTGTATTATTTCCGTACACGCCGACTGCATTGTAGGGTATTGCTCGGCGAGCAGTTTGAGATAGTCAATGCTGTAGTCTTTCATCGGATCTGTCCTCCTATTTAACCGCAAAATTTATTATACAGGCTACCGCTACCGCCGCCGCGGCAGTCGGCATAAGTCCCTTGTCGAAGTAGGAAAGTACCATTGCCGCCGCCATACCTGCCGCCGCCGACAGCGTGTTTCCGGTTGAGTAGAGTATTGCCGGAAAAGTCATAGCGGACAGGACGGCATAAGGAATGTAGAACAAAAACGCCTTAAAACGTTTATTTTGAATTTCCTTTTTGAAGAACGCAAGCGGTATCATTCTTATAAGATATGTTATAACCGCCATAATTATTAATGCTATAGCATAATTCATTGTTTGCCGCCCTCCTCAACGTTCGGAAAAATCAGAGCGCCGCCGAGAGAGGCAAGCACTGCCGCAATTATCACGCTCCAACCGTCCGATATTCCCGAGGCCGCCGGCAAATAGTACAAAAGCGCGGAAAACACCGCCGCCGCCGCCGACACGAGGAGTACCGGTTTTTTAACCTTGGAAACGGGTATTATTATCGCAAGAAACATTGCGTAAAGCGTGATTCCCATTGCCGAGGCTATAGCCGCCGGCAAAATGTCGGATATGAGTATACCCAAAAGCGTGCCGAGCGACCAGCCCAGATACGGGATTGATATAAGTCCGGCGGAATAGGCAAACGACACCTTATTCGGCTTCATAGCCGCAACCGCAAATATCTCGTCCGTAACACCGAAAGAAATCAGCATACGCTTTATAAGCGGCATTTTTTCAATGCGCTGTGACAGTGCAAGCGACATAAGCATATAACGTATGTTGATTACGAATGTGGACACCGCAAGCTCGATATATGTACCGCCGGCGCAGATTATGTTGACACCGGCAAACTGTCCCGCAGACGCAAGATTTGTCATTGATAGGAGCAGTGCGGCAAGCGGAGGAAGTCCGCCGGCTGTCGCTATCATACCGAACGAAAACGATACGGGTAGATAACCGAGTGCGATTGGCAGTCCGTCGCGTATTCCGTTTTTAAATTGTATTTTTCTGTTTTTCAAAGTATTTACCTCGTTTCAAACGGAGCGGCTGTACGCTGTGCCGCTTTTGATTTTTTTTCGGTTGGATTACCGAATATTATTATATCCCGAAACGGCGTAAAAATCAAGTGGCTAATGTGGTGTCGGAACGGAGCGCGGTTTGAAAACGCTGCCGCAAAAGCCGTAAAGCGCGAGGCTGTCGGGTTATCGGCTTTTTTGGGTTATTTTAAACGGAGGGTTTACGGCTGTGCGGTGCGTGAGTGTCTTGAAAATCACACATTTATATAAAATATTTGCGAATTTGCAAAGGTGTCACATAAAAACCGTTTGTGACACCGAACAAAAAAATTCAAATGTATTGACAGGAAACCTCGGCGGCGATTATAATTTTTGTATAGCGGATATGCGGATTGTGCCGACAACGCCGAAAACGCACCGAAAATATCGAAGCCGTATCCGACAAATCCGCTTTTATGGGAAAAATTTATATCAGTAAAAAATTCAAGAGGTGATTTTTATGAAAAAAAGAATACAGGGGTTTGCTGCCGGAGTGCTTACGTGTGCGCTGTTCGGCGCGGGGGCGTATGCCGCTCAGTCGGTGCGCATCGTGGTTGACGGCAGTGAGATAGTTCCGCTCGACGGCAACGGAAAGCGCGTTGACCCGATTATAGTGGACGGTACTACATATCTGCCGGTAAGGGCGGTTGCAAACGCGTTCGGCAAGGCGGTTTACTGGGACGGTCCTTCATATACGGTTTACCTCGGCGAAATGAACGGTACGCTCGCTTATCCTACCACGGAAATAAAAGACGTCGATAATATAGGCAGTGGATTTGGTAATGTGGGTTCCGCTCAATTGACAGATAATTACGGAAACACATACGCAAATGCGATAAAGTCAGGGAATCAGAGCGGAACATTTCAAACACTTTTAAATATGAAATATTCCAGGTTCAAATGCACACTGTACGTACCTAAGGGTTACGGCGGTAATTCCGAAACTAAAATATCCATAAAAACGGACGGAAAAACGATATATTCATCTCCGGTAATCACAAAAACCTCAAGACCGATACCGGTTGACGTTGACATAAGAGGGTGCAACGATTTTCAGATAGAAGTAACCGGATTAGGTAAAGAAGAAGGCTTTATAGCCGATGCGGGGTTCTATCAATAATATAGGATAAAAGGGGGAGCGGCGTTAATGTTTGATAATATAGGCGGTAAGGTAAAGGGACTGGCGCAGCTGGTGTTTGCGCTCGGCGTGATTATCGGAATAGTGGCAGCGGCGGTTGCCGGAGTTTCGGCAGGTGGTTTCGGCGGAATTGTGCTGTTTATTGTGATACTCGGCATAAGTATTGTGGCGGCATATTTGAACGTGATGCTGCTTTATGCGTTCGGCGATTTGGTTGAGAATACACAGCGCAATGCGGAATATCTTTCATATATATCGGAAGTTATCGGCAATATTGATGTTAATGTTGTAGAAATCGCAAACGGTGAAAGCGGTGAAGACAAAAATAATCCGAGCGCCGGCGGTCAAAGCCGTGCAAGCAGTGTAATGCCTGCAAATGCGTCGGCAAAGCTTGCGCGTATTGCAAATTCGATGAATGTGGGCGGTGCGGCAAGTAAGTGGCGCTGTTCCGAGTGCGATACGTCAAACGACGGTGCGACAAGCGTTTGCCGCGGCTGCGGTAAGTTAAGGCGGTAAATCGGCGGCGGCTTTTGTGCGTTGTTTGCACATACGCGGCAATTCGGTGCGGTTCGTATGTGCAAACTGCACAAAGAGTGAAAAAGCCGAA
>CAYRCC010000074.1:0-5296 GCA_964422725.1 uncultured Lachnospiraceae bacterium | reverse complement strand
TATTCGCTGTGTTCGCCAAATCGTAAGCCTGTTTAACCGCATACGGCGTTGCCGCGACCGCCGAGTCTGTACTGCTCGTTGAGGTTACAGAACTTGACAGCTTGACATGTCCGTAACTGCTCGCCGTACCTGTGCCGTAAGTGGTTGCGGTGCTTGCGTGGCTTTTCGGTGCTTTTGAGTCAAGCTGAGCTTGTACATTACTCGTCACACCGTCCAAACAACCAAGCTCCGTACTTGTTACGGCAGACGCCGAAACTTTTCCGCTTGAATTTGACACAACCGCCCTGTTTGCCGTTAAATTACTTGATACAATTGTGCTTGCACCGCCCGTTACTTTGTCCTGCTTTTCTGCAAGTACCTCTGTTGCCGCCTTTGACAATGCGCCTTCGTCAAGCACAAAAATATATCCGTCCTTGTTTGAATCGATACTGACCGTTTCGCGCCTTGTCAACACGCAAAGCCGCGTTTCACCCGCATCAATCGGCGTGCCCAATTTTATCGCGGCACTGTCGTATTCGCGAAACTCCGAAATTGCTGTATCCGTATCGTTTTCCACGAAAAACAACACGTTTTCCGGCACTTCCTCCGCAAGTGTATGCCAGCCGTAACTTTCGCTTGCACATTCGGATAATTTGATTGTCTTCTCGTAAAAATACAGACCGGAAATCAAGTCTGAAAATTGCTCGCTCTCACTGCAGACAATATTTTCAACCCTTGTTATTTCGCGTGCAAGATCAACTGCTTCGTTATATATCGCACTGTACACGCCGCCCGATGTAACAGTGTTGCCGCTGTTTTGTGTCGGTACGCTGTCGCGCTCACCCTCGCTCAGCCGTGTCCACGCACCAGCACCGGGATCGTCCATATTCGGCGTTTTAATGTACAAATCGTAGCGAATCGCATCAATGTTGTCAATGCTCCAGTCGCTGTTTATTTTGTACACAAAATACAGCGTGTTTTCCTTTGCACTTTGCAAAGACGGCAATCTGTCGCAAACTACAAAATCAAGCTTGCTTTCCCAGCCTTCCGTAACCATACCGAGTCCCAGCTGTTCCGCGGTCACGTTATGCGGATTCTGATCGTCGTAAATATGTATAACCGCCAAATCCGCAATTGATTTGCCGCCGTCTGACGGCTTTAGCATATCGCCGGTTTCGTGTCCGGATAACACCTCAAATATCAACGCTTTATCCGTCAGCCTGTTTCCCTCCGGACTGATTATAACAACCCTGATTTCGGTTTCACCCTCAACCGCGTAAATATCCGATTTAATAACATACTCCGCATTTTTCCCCGATATGATTCCGATATCGTCAAAAACCGCGCCGTCGGCACGTTTTGCCGTAATTTTCACTCTGTGTCCGTCCAAATCGTAATTTGTTTCAACCACTATTTTGTACGCACCCACATCACCGGTAATCAGCGGCTTGGGTATATATTCCTCAAATTCGCTGTCCTTTACCTTGAATATTTTTACTGCCATTTTATGTCCCTCCTAACATACCAACAGCTTTGCATTTCCGTTAAATACGTACGTATCGGTGCTGTTTTTGCTTTTTCCGTAATATGCGGTAAACGTGCACACCAGCACGCTCCCCTCAAGCCTGAACACCGCATTTACAATGTCATCGCCCTTGCTTGTATGACTTGAGTAAATGCGCAGTTTGTCATCAAGCACATCGTATACGTCTTTAAACTCCTCACACGGCGAATAGTACACATTGCTTTCCAAATCGCAATACCCGAGTGCCGCGCCGTACCCTTTGGAAAGTACGCTCGTAATGTTGATTACCTTTGAATAGCCGAGTCCATCCAAATCGACCCTCACAACCTGACTTTTACCCGAATCGTTTGCCTCAATCGAATACGGCACGTCGATTATTTTCGTCTGGTTTGACTCGGATTGATATCCTGCCAGTTTTCCGTGGCAGAAAACGCGTGTATCCGTAATACTGCCGCTTTCGCTTATCCGTGCAAGCGGCACGATATCACCCGTACCCTCGGTGATACTGCATACAAAATCAATCGTGTTTGACGATGCCAGATTGTTTTGAATGTACACATAATTTTCCTGTCCCTTAACGTATTCGAGTATAACTCCGTCCGCGTCCGCCTCAACATATGCGCCGTCATTCATAAACGCACCGCCCGAAAGCACTTTCACGCTCGCGCCCGAGTGCCTTACGACCTTCAGTGCATTACCTACGGCACTTCGCACGCCGTATGTCGCTATATGGTTTGTGATTGCGTTAAGGTCCGATGTGTTGTAGCTTGTGCCGTTGTAGAACACGTCTGCAACTCCGCCCGTAACAAGTCTGCCGGCAACTGCGTTGATGTCGTCCGCACCGTAGATTGCGTTGTCCGCAAATCCAAATGTGTAAGCCATTGTAATCCCCTCCTGACTGATACTTAGTTATGAATCGTGCATTATGCACACTTCTCCTGACCTTTAAAGCTTACATTTTGAATAATACCTTTTTAATAAGTATCATTTCATATCATAATTTTCACACATAAACAAAGCCGCACTTGAAACAATCTTTGCAATATGTTAAAATGTAGCTTGAGGGCGCAGAACAAACTGTATCGCCCCTAATACATTTGACATCAATTTCGGAGGTAACTGCAAAATGGCATGGTATGATGAGGCAATATTTTATCATATTTATCCTTTAGGATTTACGGGTGCACCAAAAACAAACGACTATTCCACTCCTGTAAACCGCTTGAATATGATAGACAAAATAATTGTACATATAAAAAAGCTCGGTTTTAACGCACTCTATATCGGTCCGCTTTTCGAGTCGGTCGGACACGGCTATGAAACCACAGACTATAAAAAGCTCGACAGCAGACTGGGTACAAACGAGGATTTAAAAAATTTTGTTGCTCACTGTCACCAAAACGGCATAAGGGTTATTTTTGACGGTGTTTTCAATCACACCGGCCGCAATTTTTTTGCTTTTGCCGACATTATTAAAAATCGTGAAAATTCAGCATACAAAAACTGGTACTGCAATGTAAATTTTTCGGGCAACAATGAGTATAACGACGGATTTTCCTATGACAACTGGGGCGGATATAATCTTTTGGCAAAGCTGAATCAAAAAAATCCCGATGTTGTAAACTATATATGTGACGTGGTACGTTTTTGGGTGAGTGAATTTGATGTTGACGGTATACGCCTTGATGCCGCCGATGTGCTTGATTTTGATTTTATGAAAACTCTGCGCGCCGTTGCAAACAGCATAAAACCTAATTTTTGGCTTATGGGCGAGGTGATTCACGGCGACTATGCGCGCTGGGCGAACGACTCCATGCTCCACTCTGTCACGAATTATCATCTGCACAAGGCGCTCTATTCCGGTCACAATGACCATAACTATTTTGAAATTGCGCATACGGTGCAAAGGCTTTACGAAATGAATCCTAATTTTAAGCTGTATAATTTTGCTGACAATCATGATGTTGAAAGAATTTACACAAGACTTGCGGATAAGTCACATTTTGTCCCTGTGCACATACTGCTTTACACATTACCGGGTATACCGTCCGTATATTACGGTTCGGAGTTCGGTATAGAGGGTAAAAAGGAGAAAGGCTCTGACGATTCGCTCCGTCCGGCACTGTCTGCCGAAAATTATGTCGCTGCCGAAAAGGATAACCCGTTCACCGCACTGATAAGTGCGCTCGGAAAAATACACCAAAGCGCGCCCGTTCTTTCCTACGGCGACTACAAGCAGTTGCTGCTTACCAACCGTCAGTATGTATTTTCAAGAAATTATAACGCTCACAGTGCAGTGATTGCCGTCAATAACGACAGCTTTGATATTTCCGTTACGGTAAATGTGCAAAATTCCGGCGAATATGTCGGTGCGCTGTACGGCGAAACCGTATCCGCGCACGACGGCAATCTGACAATAAACATAAAGGGCTGTTCGGGAGAAATATGGGTTGAAAAGAATAGCCGGAATAATCTGCCGAAAACCGCTTCGGCTATTGAAAAGATATCCGAGTCCGTTGAAAAAAGCAAATCACAGCAAACCGTCGAAAGCGTTGCGGCAAAAAACGAAAATGACAATGCTGTCGGTGACGTTGTAAAAAGCATTGATATTAACAAGCCTTTTGAGGAAATGAGCGTTGAAGAGCTGCAAGCCGCAATTCTTGCAAAAATGGCGAAAAACGGTCCCGTAACCGCGCAAATGCGCCGCGATGTTGAGGAAAACATCTACCGCAATTCATTGCTGAACTGGGCAAAAAGCTTTGGAAATTAAAATGCATTTTCGGTAATTTACATCTTCATCCGCGCTTTTATATATCCGCAAAAAGGAAATTTAACGGAGGTTTGCAATGATAATAAAATTAATTACAATTACGCTGATGGCAGTGTTTTATATATGCTACTTTGCCAAAATGATAAGTCAAAAGAAAAAAGGAATATGTACAGACCAGCTGGGAAAAGGTAAAGAGGGGGGTGCTAAATTTATAGAAGTTGCGTTGAAAACAACTACCTGTGTGCTGCCGATAATTCAGCTGTTCAGCATAATATGTTATACCGATAAGACAGGTATACCGCTGAGAATTACGGCAATTGCGATAACTGCCGCGGGAGTTGCGGTATTTGTCGGTTCTGTATTGCAGATGAAAGACAATTGGCGCGCCGGAGTTGCGCGAAAGGACAAAACCGAGCTTGTTACAACGGGTATATATTCTGTCAGCCGCAATCCTGCGTTTTTGGGGTTTGACCTTATGTACATCGGAATTTTATTTACATATTTTAACTGGTATTTATGTATTGCAACAGCTCTTGCACTGGTACTCTTTCATTTGCAGATAGTCAATGTCGAAGAAGTTTTTTTGACGGAAGTGTTTAAAAACGACTATTTACAATACAAGAAAAAGGTTTGCCGTTATATCGGCAGAAAACGCTGACTTGCGTTTTTTGGTCGACAGGCTCATTTTGAGCCTGTATTTTTGCGATTCGGGTTTCCGATAAACCGCTAAATGCGCAAATGAAACATTTTTTGCCGACATCAACAATAAAGCAAAAACGCCGGACAAGTCTGCTAAATTACGGAATAAACAACGGTGAATTTAAGCCTGTAAATGCAGCTCAAACGGTTTACTTGATTTTGGATTATTATCAGGGACTCAGAATGTGGTCACGCGTTATTCCGTTTGATGAGAGTGAATCTGACAACTATGTCGGCATTATCAAAGCTTTACTGCTTTTGTAAATGAAAAATATTTTGGAATGTAACACAACAATCGTAAACCCACAAATTTTTCAAAATGT
>CAYRCC010000073.1:0-5331 GCA_964422725.1 uncultured Lachnospiraceae bacterium | reverse complement strand
GACTATAAAGTACAGGAATCAGGTGGCATAACCGCCCGGCTTTTACACTGTTTTCAGTCTTACCTTTAACATCGGATATCTCCGACAAGACACATTATATAATATTTATCCGAAAATTTCCTCTTGATACAGCAACAGAGTCATAGGACTCAAAATCCTATGACTCTGTAATCATCTGTATTTAAATCAGAACAACGATTCCGGCTCTTTTCAGTGTGAGCTTACAACTCCCACTGAAACCACGAAATGTCCCCCACCACCAAAAGGGCGGGGGACATCTGCGTTAGGTTATACCAATATCGCTGTTTAGTACGTTCTCAATATACTTTCCGTCTTTGGTTTCATACCTGTCAGACTGTTCCACGAATACACCCTTACAGCACATTTACCTATTCCTGTTACTTTTACATTCATTTCCGAAAATTCAACCGTATTTATTCCTACCGACAAATTTTTGGTTTTTGTATCAATAGCAACAAGTTCTCCGTCACTGTTATAAATACCGCAGACAAACACAGCACTTTCGCTTATCGGTGAAAACACAGACAGTGTAACTTTACCGCTTATTTCATTTGTACCTTTACTGAAGGTATTGTTTGTAATTTCAACCGTATACTTACCGTCTGAAGTATTTGCGCCGCTGCTGCTTAATGATATTTTACCGTTTTCGGTTTGTGCGGTAATATTCTTTCTTGTATTGTCAGCATGCTCTGAAACAAGCTCTGAAACCACAACTGCCAGTTCTATATCCTCCGCTGTACCCTCTTTGACTACAAACTCGATATTTGCAATAGCTCCGTTGCCTGTCAGATTCGATAAGTTTATCCACGAAAATGTAACCTCTTCAAACTCTGTCGCATCTGAGCGGTCATCTTCAAGATTTGACGTAAAACGCCAGCACGAGCTTAAAACATCACCTTTTGTTACCGATACGGGTATAAGCTTTGTATTATCAAACTTGACTTTTATACTTCCCGATGCAACGCCCGGATTATTCTCCGCATTTACCGCTACAATAACGGTATCACCGGCATTGGCTGTCGTATTACTCACCGATATTTTCATCGACTCCGCATTTACCGCCGCCGCACAGCTAAACATTATAAGTATAGATACAAAAATTCCGATATACTTTTTCACCGTTTACACCTCCGACTTTTTGCCGAGCTCAACCTGCCAGTCAGACAAGTATCTGAACAAGTGCTGCAAGTCATTCAATGTCGGCTCTGTATTTTCATCGGGATATATTGCCACTGCCGCTTTTTTGCCCTGCTCCGAAAGTGTCACGCCAAATCCCGAAATATACTGTGCCAACAGCATTGCATCCTTTAAATCGACATTATCGTCATTATCAACATCACCAATTATATAATCGGTTACGGACAATGTGCAGTTATCCTTTTGAAGATTCATTTCATCGCCGTTCTGATTGATAAAGCTTGACGGCAGTATCTCAATCTCCGCCTCGCCCATTTCAACATCGGCAAGCGTTTGGAATGTTACTTTAATCAAATCACCGTCAGTATCCAAATTCTTTAAATCCTGTGTCATACACAAAAATCTTACCTGTGCTTTTTCCTTAAATGATTGTGTTCCGAGCGGAGTGGTTATTTGTACACCCTCAAGAACATCGCCAAGCTCATAAGAAACAGGATACATCTTTGTATTATCATACTTTAGGTCAAACATAAACGATGATATACCCGGATTTGCCGCAATAGATACCGTTATCGGCACTTGTTTGCCGGCTTTTACCGTTGCATCTTCAACCTTTAGCTGTGCCGGAGTGTCTATCGACAAAACTGTCACATTGCAAAGTGCAACCTTTCCGTTTTCGGTTGTTGCCGAAACTACCGTTTCACCCACGCCTTGCGCCGTAACATAACCGTCCTGCGATACGGTTGCGATACTTTCGTCACCTACTGACCAAGTCACTGTCTTATATGTAGCATTTGTCGGCTTAACTACCGCTTTCAGCGGCACTGTCTTACCCTCTACTATTTCAAGACTGCTCTTATCCAATTTAACGCTTGTAACCTCTACAACAGGCTTCGGAACCGTAACCGTACAAAACGCTACATACCGTCCTGTCGATGTTTCCGAAATTGCTTTTATTAAAGTAGTTCCCTGTGAAACACCCGTTATCACACCTTCGCTTGATACGGTTGCGATAGCATTATTGTTTGACTCAAACTTAATAGACTTATCCGTTGCGGTTACCGGAAGTACCGAGGCAAGCAGCTGTGCCGTACCCTTTACCGGTACAGAAAGCTGTTCCTTATTAACCGTAATACCTGTTACATATACAACAGGCTCACACACCTTAACGGTAGTTCTGGCACTGTAACCGCCGTCAACGGTTGTAACGGTAATTGTAACCGTTCCGGCTGACAAGCCTGTTACCACTCCGTTATCCGCCTTTGCTATCGACTCGTCGGACGATGTCCACACGGTAGCCTTGTTTGTCGCATTGTTAGGCTTAATTGTAGGGGAGAATATCAACGTTTTGCCGATATCCACCTCAAACGCATCACCGAATACGTTGCTGTCAAGCTCAATACCGGTAACCGCCACTTTATTCTTTGCAACGGTAATTCTGCATATTGCATAGCAGGCTGAATTACTTGACGATGTTGCATAAATCTGCGTTGTACCCTCTGAAATACCTGTTACAACTCCCTTGTCGGACACTGTTGCAACATTACTGTTAAGCGATGACCATTTTATAGTCTTGTTAGTAGCGTTTTCGGGAAGTACCGTCGCTTTTAATGTAAGCTGTTCGCCGATTCCGATACCAGTTTCCGATTTATCCAGCGAAACCGATACAACCTTTACCGTATCGTCATATACGTTGATTTCACAATCGGCAGTATGACCGCCGTCAGTGGTTTTTGCGATAATTCTTGCCGTACCTACCGACAATGCCGTAATTTCGCCCGTTGACTGATTAAAGCTTACTATATCGGGATTTAAGTTCTGCCAAGTAACCGATTTATTTGTCGCATCAGTCGGCAAAACTGTTGCTTTTAGCGTCGCTGTTTCGTTGATTACCAAGTCAAGCGATGTATTATCAAGCACTATGCCTGTTACCTTTACCGCATTATCCGCAACCGTTACAGCACATTCGGCACTGACATTGCCCACGCTTGCGGTAATTGTCGCACTGCCGATGCTTTTTGCCGTAACCAAGCCGCCGCTTACGCTTGCGACGGAATCGTCGCTTGATGACCATTTTATATCTCTTTCGGTTTCATCTTCCTGTTCGATTGCGGCGGTAAGCTTTAAGGTTTCGCCGACTGCCATAGTTGCACTTGACTGACTGAGCGTAATACCTGTTATTCCCGCACCGTTTCTCTCCATCAAAAGATAAGGATAACCGTCATTTATATTGCTGTCAATGCCCCACGTATTTTCAAAATCCCAATCGGTATACGTTAATTTCATTTTCATAGCAAGAGTGTTTTTCGGCTGTGTACCTCCGTTGGTGTCCGACACTCCGCTCACCTGTTTGTCATAATAACAGTTTGTTATTGTGGTGTAGCTGTAGTTAGGGTAGCATACAAATCCATTGCTGACACCTTCGCCTACGCAATAGCAGTTTATGATTTTGCCTTTATATGAACTGGTATAATCATTTTCATATACAAAACCTGCCGTACAATTTGTACTTCCCTTTGAATAGCAATTTTGAATAGTACCGTAGTTATACTTAACAAATGCACCGGATTGGTTCGCAGCTCCCTGCGAACAACAATTTTCTATTGTGCCGTAGTTTCTGAAAACAATACTTTTGGTAGTATTAAATCTCAGATTTTTAATAGTACCGTAGTTGTAAATAACAAATACATCGGTCAATCCGCTTATACAGTAGCCGTCGCCGTCAAATACACCGCTGAATTTTTCATCGTTGCCTGAGCCTACATAGCTCCATTCGTCGGCAAGCTCGATATCATTCAAAAGCTTGAATGAATATGACGGAAAATCATTTATTAAAACAAGCTGTGTTTCCGTCGAAATAAGAAACGGATTTTCCGCCGAGCCGTCGCCGCCGTCGAAAATATCGCTCATAAGGCTTATATCACCATCGGCATATTCGGAAATTTCCGCTGTTTCGTCGTTTTGTGCCGTTTCGGCAATTTCAGCGATTACCGTATTCTCTGCCGATACAGCCGCAGCCGCATCTTGAACAGGCACTTGTTCCGCTGTCTGTGCCATAGCAACGTTAGAGCTTAACATTACTGCCGCACAAATGATAGATAGTAGTTTTTTCATTTTCGTCCTCCCTATATTTAGTATTTGCTTGTTGACAAGTGTTTTTATTTAAATACCATCTCCTATCGCAGATATTTTAAATTGTAGCAACTCTCTCGATTTGCCGGCAAAGAACAGAGCTTGCGAACGATTGCGGACTGTGTCGGGAGCGTTAGCTATCCGCGCTTTTCGGCGGAAGATTACAGCTTCTGCCGAAAGCTTTAGATGTCCCTCACGCCTAATGCGGAGGACATCTTTGTTAGGTTATGCTTTCCTTGATTATCCGCCGTATGGTTTTTTCGGAATAATCATATTTTTTCGCCAATGCCGCAATATTTGTTCCGTCATATTCCTGTATTATCATCTCCTTTACGCACTGCGTATCGAAAAATCTGACAGGAAATGATACCTGCGTCCCTCTGAACATTTTGTGTATAGTCAAAGCCGCTTCAATTCCCAGTTCTTCGCTGATTTCGCGATATACCTTGTGCAATAGATTTGAGTTTTGCTGTGCCATTCAAACCACCTCATACCCCAATTTTAGCACATTGTGCAGAACGGCACAAATCTCATTGTCCTTGTATTTGTCCGCGTTTTTCGTTTATGATTTTAGTTTATAAGCTCTTCATTTTAGTATATCAGCTTTTTAAAATTTATTGGTAAGCAAATTGCAGACAAATGCTATAATTAATGCAAATGCACCGCCGCGGCATTAAATTAATATGTTTTTTCTTAAATTTTGGCATAGAAAAAGAGCATTGATTTTGGGTCAATGCTCTTAGAGTGTAGACTTATTAGTTTTGCTTAAAATTTTTGAAGAGGTTTCGCTGTCTGCGGACAGTGACAAACTTTTAAAAAAGTTTGAACAAAACTTGAACGCTTAGGAGTTTCGTCGTCTGCGGACGACGATTTAAGGCTCTGCCTTAAAAATCCGCAAGCCTTTGAAAAGGCTTGACCTAAACTTTAATACAAAACACATTGTGTTTTGTCTGCAGTATGAGAGCATTGATTTTGGGTCAATGCTATTAGAGTGTAGACTTATTAGTTTTGCTTAAAATTTTTGAAGAGGTTTCGCTGTCT
>CAYRCC010000072.1:0-5435 GCA_964422725.1 uncultured Lachnospiraceae bacterium | reverse complement strand
GACGGAATATCTTCGTATTGAGCTTTTTCGCAAAAAAGGGGTTTCCAAAGGGGCAGCGCCCCTTGGTGCCTTTTTGGGCACTTTTGCGGCAAGGCAAAAGTGCCTAGGGATAGCAGAATTGTTATAACAATGAATTGTTTTCCTAAGGGGCAACGCCCCTTACTACCCAAAATTGCGATAACCCCTCAGGGATAGCAGATGAAATATGATAATATCTTTGTCCGCCTAAGGGGCGGTAGCCCCTTACCACCAACGTCACGACACCCACCAAAGGGATTGCAAAGGGAAACCCTTTGCAATATCACCCACATTCACTCGCCTCTCCTCACGTCTATCCCTTTCTCCGCAAGGTATTTCTTCAAATCACAAATCTCTATCTCCTTGAAATGAAACAGCGACGCCGCAAGCACCGCATCGGCACTGCCTTTCGTGAACGCCTCAAAAAAATGCTCTGTATTTCCCGCTCCGCCCGATGCAATAACCGGTATCCCGACACTCTCCGACACCGTTCTCGTCAGCTCCAAATCATATCCGGCTTTCGTACCGTCACAGTCCATACTCGTGAGCAGTATCTCGCCCGCACCGCGCCGCCAAACCTCTTTTGCCCACTCAACCGCATCAATACCCGTATTCACACGTCCGCCGTTTAAATAAACCTCCCAGCCTGCGCCGCTTTCACGCCTTTTCGCATCAATCGCACACACCACGCACTGCGACCCGAATTTCTGCGCCGCCTCGCTTATAAGCTCCGGCCGCTTTATCGCCGCCGAATTGACCGACACTTTGTCCGCGCCGGCATTGAGCATCGTCCTAAAATCCTCGACTGTGCGTATACCGCCGCCGACGGTGAACGGGATAAACACCTTTTCGGCAACCTTCCTCACCATATCCACAACCGTCGCACGTCCGTCGCTCGATGCCGTTATGTCAAGGAACACAAGCTCGTCCGCGCCTGCCTTGTCGTACACCGCCGCGCACTCGACAGGGTCGCCGGCATCAATCAGATTTACAAAATTTACGCCCTTAACCACTCTGCCGCCGTTTACGTCCAGACACGGAATAATCCTCTTTGCAAACATACCTCTCACTCCTTACAGCTCGATAAAATTTTTCAAAATCCCAAGTCCCGTTTCGCCGCTCTTTTCCGGATGAAACTGCACGGCAAACAAATTGCCGCGCTCCACAGCAACCGCAAGCTGTGCGCCGTACTCGGTGTAAGCGGAAACGACACTCTCGTCTTCCGGCTTGATGTAGTAGGAGTGTACAAAGTACACAAACGGGTCTTTGCCTATGCCTTTGAGTATTTTGCTCTCTTTGGGAAACGTGAGCGAGTTCCAGCCCATATGCGGAATCTTTAAAGACCCCGTTTTCGGTATCTTAACCACTTTCCCTTTAAGTATTCCAAGTCCCTTCACATCAGGACTCTCCTCACTTGCCTCAAACAGCAAATGCTCACCCAGACATATTCCGAAAAACGGTTTTCCGCTGTTTGCGGCGGCAATTACGGTGTTTTCAAGACCGTTTCCGCGCAAATTGTCCATCGCATTGCCGAACGAACCCACGCCGGGCAGAATTACCTTGTCCGCGCTTAAAATTTCGTCGGGATTTTTCGTAACACGGCTGTCCGCGCCGAGAAAGTCCAGCGCGTTTTTCACGCTGTGCAAATTCCCCGCACCGTAGTCAATTATAGCAATCATTGTAAATTCCTCTTTCTTTACGCTCCGAAATCCTTTAATTCCTCACCGCCGAGCAGATGAAAATGTATATGGAACACTGTCTGTCCGGCATCAGCGCCGCAGTTGTTCACAATTCTGTATCCGCTCCCGCCGACACCGCAAATCTCGGCTATATCCTTTGCAACCGCAAAAATATGCGATACATATTCCGCATTTTCCGCGTTTATCTCGTTCGCCGACGAGAAATGCATTTTCGGCACGATAACAACGTGTACCTTCGCCATAGGGTTAATATCGCGAAACGCATAACACATCTCGTCCTCGTATACCTTTGCCGACGGTATTTCACCGTCTATAATTTTGCAAAATAGACAATCACTCATTTTAAATTCCTCCGTAAATAAAATTATATTTCCAAACGGTAACCGCCGCAAAAGCCGGCAAGTCAACCCCTTAACTACACACTAAGGGGTTACGAAAACGCAACCCCTTAAATCCGAAATTATTTAGTCTGTTCCGCTATTACATCGTCAACCGCCGCCAAAGCATCGTCAATCTTAGTTGCCAGCTTGCCGCCGCCCTGTGCCATATCCGGCTTGCCGCCGCCGCTGCCTCCGGCAATCTTCGTAACCTCGCGAATAATGTTTCCGGCATGAACTCCCTTGCCTACCGCCTCTTTCGTCGCCATAGCCATAAACATTATCTTGCCGTCGGTATTGCTCGCAAGCACCGCAACCGCGCACTCAAACTTAGACTTAATCTTGTCGCCCATATTACGCATATCGTTTACCGACATTCCGTCAACCTGCGCGCAGAACACGTCAACCCCGTTTACAACTTTCTTGCTCGCCATAACGTCCGTCGCTTTTCCGCTCGCAAGCTTTGCTTTCATCGCTTCCATATTCTTGCGGATTTCTCTCAGCTCGTTCACTACCGACTCCGCTTTCTTCTCAACGTCGTGCTTATTCGCTTTCAGCGCCTCAGCAACCGTTTCAATCAAAATGTCGTTTGTCTGTATATACTCTATCACGCCTCTGCCCGTAACAGCCTCGATTCGTCTTGTTCCTGCCGCAACTCCGCTTTCCGAGATAATTTTGAAAAGTCCGGCTTGTGCCGTGTTCGTCAAATGACAGCCGCCGCAAAATTCAACGCTGTAATCGCCCATAGACACAACCCTTACAACATCGCCGTACTTCTCGCCGAACTGCGCCGTCGCTCCGAGCTTTTTAGCCTCCTCGATAGGCAATTCGCGAATTACTATGTCCATAGCCTCCAAAATTGCGTTGTTTACCTTTTCCTCCGCACTCTTTATTTCGTCAGCCGTCATAGCCTCAAAATGCGAAAAGTCAAAGCGCAGTCTGTCGGCACAGACGTAAGAACCCGCCTGCGAAACGTGCGAACCGAGCACCTCTTTGAGTGCCTTGTGCAAAAGGTGCGTTGCCGAGTGGTTACGCTCTATTGCGCGCCTGTTATCCTTGTTCACCGTCATCGTTACGGTATTGCCCAAAGCAAACTCGCCGCTTTGTACTGTCACCTCGTGCATATAAAGTCCGTCGGCGGTTTTTGTGGTGTTTACAACCTCAGCTTTACCGGATTCCGACTCGATAACACCGATATCGCCGACCTGACCGCCCATTTCCGCATAGAACGGCGTTTTGTCAACCACGATAACTCCCGTCTGTCCCTCGCCGATAACCGAGGCAACCTCAAGCTCCGCCGCAATACCCAAAATCTCGGCTTCACATTCAAGCGCGGTATATCCGATAAATTCGGTGGCTTTGTCTGTTGCAAAGTCGTACGTATCCTCGGCATCCCAGCTTGAACCGTCTTTCCTTGCGGCTCTTGCCGTATCCTTCTGTTTCTGCATACAGTCGTTGAACCCGTCAACGTCCACCGAAAATCCCTTTTCACCGGCAATTTCTATTGTGAGGTCAAGCGGAAAACCGTATGTGTCATGCAGTTTAAACGCCTCGCCGCCCGAAATAACGGTTTTATTTTCTTTTTTAGAGTTTTCAATGTACTCGCCGAGCACCGCAAGTCCGTTATCTATAGTTTTGTCGAATTTCTCTTCCTCAACCTTGATAATTTTCTTGATATACTCTCTTTTCTCGTCAAGCTCAGGATATGCCGATTTTGACTCGTCTATAACCGTATCGGCAACCTCGTTCAGGAATTGACGGTTAATGTTTAACAGCTTGCCGTGTCTTGCGGCGCGGCGCAAAAGACGGCGCAATACATAGCCGCGGCCCTCGTTTGACGGAATAACACCGTCCGACACCATCATAACCGTACTTCTTATATGGTCTGTAATTACGCGCAGTGACACGTCTGTTTTCTCGTTTTCCTTATACTTAACGCCGGCAATACGGCTTATATGCTCCATAACGTTTTTCACGGTGTCAACCTCAAACAGATTGTCAACGCCCTGCATAATTGCCGCAAGTCTTTCAAGTCCCATACCCGTATCAATGTTAGGATTTGGGAGTCGGTTATAGTTGCCGTCCTCGTCCTTGTCAAACTGTGTAAATACCAAGTTCCAAAGCTCCATATATCTGTCGCAGTCACAGCCGAGCTTACAGTCCGGACTGCCGCAGCCTTTTTCTTCGCCTCTGTCGATATGAATTTCCGAGCACGGACCGCACGGACCTGTGCCATGTTCCCAGAAATTCTCGGATTTGCCCATTCTTACAACGTGGTCGGGATTTACTCCGACTTCGTTGACCCAAATATTGTAAGCCTCGTCGTCCTCCTCGTACACCGTAATCCATAGCTTATCCTCAGGCAGCTGCATAACCTTTGTGAAAAACTCCCACGCCCACGGAATTACTTCTTTTTTAAAGTAGTCACCGAAAGAGAAGTTGCCGAGCATTTCAAAGAATGTACCATGGCGCGCAGTCTTGCCGACTCTTTCGATATCGGGAGTTCTGATACATTTCTGGCACGTTGTAACCCTTTTGCGCGGCGGAGTCTGTGCACCGGTAAAGAACGGTTTAAGCGGTGCCATACCCGAATTAATCAGCAAAAGGCTGGCATCATTTTTCGGTACAAGCGATGCGCTGTCCATACGCAGATGACCCTTGCTTTCAAAAAAGCTCAAATATTTTTCGCGAATTTCGTTTACACCTAAATACTGCATTATATATATTCCTCACTTATAACAAGATTTAATACGAAACCGGTTGCCGGCGCAAGGTTTCGCCGTCAAAGCCGCCGCATTTTACGGTTCGCCATGCGAACAGCACCTACGGCAGTATATCTTAATATCAATTATAGAATATTTAACTTTAATTGTCAAGAAAATACGCAGATTAAGAGTTTGTTTTTTGGCAAAACGGCGCAAACGCGGTTAAAATTAAATACAAAAAAATAAACCTTGACAAAGCGCGAAAACTGTATTATAATATATATTGCAACGTGGGAACACGCTGTGTATGCTTGTGTAGCTCAGTTGGTAGAGCAGCGCATTCGTAATGCGCAGGTCGCAGGTTCGAGTCCCGTCACAAGCTCCAAAGCCGTACATCGCAATGGTGTACGGTTTTTTTGTGTTTACGGGGCAATGCCCCGTATTGCAAAGGGGTCACCCTTTGCAATTCCTTTTGGCGGTTATCGCAGATTGTGGGGGCAAATACCGCTTGCGCAAAGGGTAAGCGGTTCGGCTGACAAAGGTGTTGCCCTCGAACCCTTTTGGTGGTTACCGTAACGTTGGTAGTAAGGGGCGTTGCCCCTTAGTCGGACAATTCATTGTTATAACAATTCTGC
>CAYRCC010000071.1:0-5468 GCA_964422725.1 uncultured Lachnospiraceae bacterium | reverse complement strand
GTCCGCAGACAGCGAAACCTCTTCAAAAATTTTAAGCAAAACTAATAAGTCTACATTCTGAAAGGGGCAACGTCCCTTGGTTTGTTTTTGGGCACTTTTGTCAAACGACAAAAGTGTCACAGGGATAGCAGATGAACTATAAATTTAGCAAAAGTTTTCCTAAGGGGCGGTAGCCCCTTACCGCCAAAACCCCGATAACCACCAAAACGGATTGCCAAGGCTCGCAAATTTTGTGCCGTTCTGAACGTTGTACGTTTGTACAAACGCGAATTTTACCGAACATCAGCGGTTATTACAATATCAGCGACGGCATACCATCAACCCCGCTTAGCGCGATAGCTTTTTCGCGCTTGCGCAAGCTTATTTGCACGCGCAGGCTTATTTTCCGCGTTTTTTATCCTTTTCTATTTACTTTTAAATCGGCGTATGATATAATTTTGTAAGCAAGCCGCGGTATTTTTGCGGCAAAAGTACTATGTAATGGAGGAAAATATTATGTCAATTGACTTAACAAAAGGCAGTTTCACCATTCCCGGCGAAGAGGGACAGGAAGAACTGACACTTAAACTCGTGGAAAAATGGGGTGCGGACTGTATACGTGACAGTGACGGTACACAGCTTCCGGAGTCGATTATCAATTCGGGTTACAGCATATATTCGACAATATGCGTTATCCGTGACCATAACGAATGGGCAAAGAAAAATACGGATAAGCTGCAGCAGACATTTCTTATGACACAGCCGGTCGTTGCCGAAAGCGACACCGTTGTCATTGACCTGATGGCAGACTTTTTTGAAGAACAGTTTAAAATAAACGAAACCCAAGAAAGCCGCGATTACTGGCAGGTGTTTGACAGAACTACCGGCGAGGAAGTCGAAAAGTGGTCGTATTCGGACGGAAAAGTTATCATAAACGGCGCAACCGCATATCACCGCTATACAGTCAACTTCCTTGCATACAGAATTTGGGAAGAAATTTCTATGTACAACCACACCACCAACAACTGGACCAAGGAACACCTTATGCAGATTGACCCTCGCTACAGCGAAACTCAGGAATATATGATTGAGTGGATGAAAGGCTGGTGCGAATCGCATCCGGCAACCAAGGTAGTGCGTTTTACATCAATGTTTTACAATTTTGTATGGATTTGGGGTTCTAACGAAAGAAACAGACACTTGTTCTCAGACTGGGCATCGTACGATTTTACAGTAAGTCCGCTTGCGCTTAAACAGTTTGAGCAAAAGTACGGCTATGCAATGACATCTGAGGATTTCATCAACAAAGGTATGTTGCACGCAACGCATTTGACGTGTGACAAAAAGAAACGCGACTGGATGGAATTTATAAACGATTTTGTAATAGAGTTCGGCAAAAAGCTGGTTGACATTGCACATTCTTACGATAAGGTTGCGTATGTGTTCTATGATGACAGCTGGGTAGGCGTTGAGCCGTGGGGCAAGAGATTTAAGGAATTCGGCTTTGACGGACTTATCAAGTGTGTGTTCAATGCGTTTGAAACGCGTCTTTGCGCCGGAGTTGATGCGGTCGAAACTCACGAAATACGTCTGCACCCGTACCTGTTCCCTGTAGGACTCGGCGGTGCGCCTACATTTATGGAGGGCGGAAACCCGACGGCAGATGCAAAAGCATACTGGAAAAACGTGCGCCGCGGACTTTTGCGCGACAAGATTGACAGAATAGGCTTGGGCGGTTATTTGTCGCTGACACTTCCGTTCCCTGATTTTAACGACTACATAGAAAAGCTTGCAAACGAGTTCAGACTTATAAAGCAGTTCCACACAGAGGGCAAGCCGTACGTGCTGAAACCGAAAGTTGCCGTACTTACGTTCTGGGGCAGTCTGAGATCGTGGACTTGTTCGGGACATTACCACGAGCATCCTGAGGTTGACCTGATAAACGTTATAGAAAGCTTGGCAGGACTTCCGTTTGACGTTGATTTCATATCGTTTGACGATGTGAAGAAAAACGGCGTTGACAATTATGATGTTATCATCAATGCCGGCACAGCGAGAAGTGCGTGGTCGGGATATGAGCAGTGGGGCGATGCGGACGTTGTCACAGCTGTTACGAAATGGGCGCACGACGGCGGCGTGTTCATCGGAATCAACCAGTCGAGCGCATACGAGGGTGCGGACACGTATTTCAGAATGGCGCACGTTTTGGGTATTGACGAGGATTTGGGCGACAGAATTTGTCACGGCAGATACACATATGATGTAAAGGGCTGCAAGTGCTTTGTTGACGGTGCTCAAATCGGCGGAAACAAGAATATTTATATTACCGATGCGGACACAGAGGTTATTGCGGAAAACGACGGTGTACCGGCGCTTACCGTGCATAAATTCGGCAAGGGTAAAGGTATTTATATGGGCGGTTACACGCACAACGAGTTCAGCGCAAGAACGCTTATGAATATTATTATCAATGCAACGGGTTCAGATGCGGCGGCTGAAAAGTATATCACAGACAATGCGCTTTGCGAATGTGCGTATTATCCGGAAAGCGGCAAGCTTGTTGTAATCAACAACAGCGGCGAGGCACAGGAAACGTCTGTTAAGACGGACAAGGGCAGTGTTTGCGCGAAGCTGGCGGCAAATGATATAGCGGTACTTGATGTGTAATTGAAATATCGGAAACGAAAAAAGTGCAGTGTGAAAGCTGCGCTTTTTTTGTTGGTGCAAATGGGCGCGCCCCTTACCGCAGATTTTGTAATTTTTATGTCACGTTTTTACAAGCCGATATGACATATTTCGTGCGCATACAGTGCTATAATAAATACATCATATGATGATTAGTACCTTGATATGACAATCAAATTTATTACATCAAAAGAAGAAAGAGGTATAAAGCTATGAATGAGGTCGGAGTTTTTAAACGAGTAAGTACCGGTAAAACCGAGCAGTCCAAAATACTGCGTATACCGCGAAAAAACGATATTGCGCCGTCGGTTTTGCTGTTTTTGGTAAGCCGCGCAATGTTTCTGGGAATGTCGCCGTTTAGTACAGCTATGTTCGCGGCGGTGTACGAGAAAAAAATCGCATACGTCGGTATTTTGACGGCGGCAATAGGACTTTTAACTGCCGGCGCGGGTGTGGCTGTGCTGAAATACATATTTTCAATGATTCTGTTCTGGCTCTACACAAGAATACGCGAGGACTACAAAAATATGAATATAATATCGTCGCTGGTGTGCGGTGCGTGTGTGCTTGTAAGCGGTTTGGCATCTTATACGTACACTGCCGCCGCCGTATACGATTTTTTTCTGCTTTTGTGCGAATCCATAATAACGGCGTTTATGTACATAGCGTTTTCGAGCTCTGCCGCAATTGTCGGCACTCGCAGAAAAAAGCTGTCGCAGGAGGAGCTTATATGCTTTTGTGTGGCGGCAGGGGCGGTGATTATGGGATTTTCGGGTATTGTACTGCCTTTCGGTATGGAGGTTACAAAAATACTTTCGGCGTATGCCGTTATGCTTATTTCTATGAATACCGCTCTCGCCGCCGCCGGTGCCGGTTCTTTGGCAACGGGACTTGTATGCGGTGTAAACACGCAAAACATATCCGCGCTTATGGGTCTTTACGGCTTTTGCGGTATTATGGGAAATATGCTCAAGGGGTTCGGCAGATACGGCGTTATGCTGGGATTTCTGGCGGCAAGTGCGGTGGTTATGCTGTGCGAGGGGACAAGTCTGTCGCTGCCGATAAACGCGGCGGAAATTATAGGCGCTGTGTTTATGTTTATGATTACTCCGCCGTCGGTTCACGCAAAGGTCGGTGATTTTTTTGCAAAAGGGGCAGCCCCTGCCGCCGAAAACACCGGCAAACGCATAAAAGACTGTCTTGTCGACAAGCTAAATCGTACCGCCGCCGCATTTTCCGCGCTTTCGGAGAGCTTTTGCGAAATATCGAAAAAGCATTTGAATATAGACGACGTAACAGTCATATTTGACGATACTGCCGAGCGTGTATGCAAAAACTGCGGTATGGCGGCGCATTGCTGGCAGAGGAGCTTTAACGACACGTACAAGGATATGTACACAATGCTTTCGCTGATTGAGCAGAACGGCAGATTAAAGGTATCCGATATGCCGAAAGACTTTTCAAACAGGTGTGTCAGAGCGGAAAAACTGGTAAATTGTTTTTCGCATATGTACGAGCTTTACAAGGAGCGCAGAATGTGGAACGGTGAAATAGAGGAAAACAGGGATTTGCTGGCAAAGCAGTACAATGAAATATCGGCGATAATGGCACAGCTTGCCTCAGAGGCGGAGCTTGGGTTTGAATTTATGGAAAGTACGGAAAAACAGCTTGCGTGCGAGCTTGACAAAGCCGGAATAAGCGCGGATAATATATGCGCGCTCGGCGGCGGACACGACATTGCGGTGACGATGGATATTTACGGCAGTTATTCGCCGGAGAGCGTGTGCAGAATATGTTCCGATGTGATAGGTATGCCGGTGCATACGGAGTACACAGCCGGTACGGACAGGCTGACGTTTGTTACGGGCAGCGGAATGCAGACCGATGTGGGACTTGCGCAGATTTGCAAGTCGGGCGAAGAGGATAACGGGGATAGTATTGTTGATTTTGCCACGAATGAGGGAAAACTCGCCGTAGCGATAAGCGACGGTATGGGCAGCGGCAAACGCGCGATGGCGCACAGCCGTATGACCACGCATTTGCTTGAACGGTTTATAAGTGCCGGATTTGACAAGAATGTCGGAATAAATATAATAAACTCGTCGCTTGCGCTCAGGTCGGAGCATGAATGTTATTCAACGGTGGACTTATTGGTGGTGGACAAGCAGACGGGCGAGGCGGAGTTTATAAAAGCCGGTGCGCCGGAGAGCTATATACTGAGTGACGGTGAGGTGGAAACGGTGTTTTCGACATCATTGCCGACGGGAATGGTGGGAAGTGCGGAAACTGAAATAAGCAGGCGTATGTTAAAGAAAGGTGACGTTATAGTGATGATGTCGGACGGGGTGAGCGATGCCGGAAAAAGTCTGGTACGCGGTGAGTGGATAAAGAAGAAGTTGTTTTCGGAGTTTTCGTCGGCGCAGGAGCTTGCGGAGAATATTATTGAAGGTGCGGCAAAACGGTCGTGCACCGGTATACAGGACGATATGAGTGTGGCGGTGGTGGTGATGGGGTAAGGGGCTAAAGGGGCGAAAGCCCCTTGTTTACAAAGGGGGTACCCCTTTGTAAACCCCTTGGCTGACAAGGGTAACACCATTGAACCTTTTTGGCGGTTATCACAGTTTTGGTAGTAAGGGGCGTTGCCCTTACAAACAAGGGTGTTACCCTTGAACCTTTTTGGCGGTTATCGGGGTTTTGGTAGTAAGGGGCGTTGCCCCTTATTATGACATAGATATTATCATATTTCATTTGCTATCCCTGTGGTACTTGTCGGGAGTTTGGTAGTAAGGGGCGTTGCCCCTTAG
>CAYRCC010000070.1:0-5743 GCA_964422725.1 uncultured Lachnospiraceae bacterium | reverse complement strand
TCAACCGAACCGCCTACCCTTTGCGCAAGCATTGTTTACAACCACAAGCTCTGCGATAACCGCCACAGGGATTCAAGGGCAACGCCCTTGTCAACCGAACCGCCTACCCTTTGCGCAAGCATTGTTTACAACCACAAGCTCTGCGGTTACCGCAAAAAGGGATTGCAAAGGGAAACCCTTTGAAATAAGGGGCAACGCCCCTTATTTCCTCCACTTTCGGCTTATCTTCGGTTCTTGCCGACGGCTTTGCGGTCGCAGAAAATCGGGACGTTCCTCATTTTTCCATATTGGTTTTACCAAAACCGAACCCCTAAAACCGCTGTTTTTACCTTCGGCAAGCGGTGCAAGAAACGGTACGCCAAAACTTTTCTGTACACTCAGCACACAGCAGTACACATAAATCCCCGCCGCAATCGCAAAAAATCCGCCCGTAACTGCCAAAATCATAAAAATAAGCCGCAAAATCCTATAGCTCCAGCCGAGCGAATAGTCGGCGGCGGCAAACGAACCTATCCCCGTAACCGCCACCACTATTATCATCATCGGACTCACAAGTCTTGCGCTGACGGCGGCATCGCCCAAAATAATACCGCCCACAATCCCAAGTGTCGACCCTATCGGCCCGGGGGCGCGGATTGATGCTTCGCGTATGACTTCAAAAATCATTTCCATCAAAATTATTTCAATTATGCTCGGAAACGGTACGTTTTCGCGCGCCGCGCTTATCGAATAAAGCAGATACGTCGGTATCATTTCCTGATGAAAAAGCGTGACGGCGAGGTAAAGTGCCGGAAAAAGTATCGACAAAAGCATTGCTATATAGCGCACTATCCGCGCCATATTCGCGTAAGGCAGGCGCATATATGCATCTGAGGCGACGTGTGTCAGTTCAAATGAGTTTGTCGGGAGTATCAGTGCTTTGGGGCTTCCGTTCATTATGACCGCCGCCCTCCCCTCGGCAAGCGCACGCGCTACGCGATCGGGGCGCTCGGTTGCCAGTATCTGGTTTGTAAGCATAAACGTTTTGTCCTCAATCATCAGCGAAAGCTCCTCAACCGACAGCATATAATCAATTTCCACGCCTTTTATCCGCCGCCTTATCTCCGATACCAAAGATTCGTTTGTAATTCCTTTGATATACATAAGAACCGCCGGAGTCTTGCTGATTTTCCCGATGTTCTGCATTTCGCATATTAACCGTTCGTCCTTGAGGATTTTCCGCACAAGTGCCGTGTTTGACCTCAGTACCTCGGCAAACGCCTCCTGTGGCCCGTAAACCGACTGCTCATTTTCGGGTTTACCTATACCGCGGCTGTTCCAACCCTTAATATCCAGTGCAAACGCGTACTCCATACGGTCGACAAAAACGCCGCAGCCGCCGAAATTCACCTCATCTATGACCGGCTGAATCAGGTCTGTTTTCTTGATTTGCCCGTGCCAGATAAATTTTTCGGCAATGTCGTCGGGGGTAATAATTCGGCTGTTTGTGTCAAAGTGCGACAACTGTATAAGCGGCTGTATGACGGCGCTGTTGACGGTTGCGCCGTTTGCCATACCGTCAATAAACACCGCAAAGGCTCGGCGCGCACCGTCGCCCACACCGACTTTCACCTCGCGTATCACCACATCGGAGTTGTCCGGAACAGTGAAACGGCGTTTTATTTCGGCAAGATTTTCATCAATGCTGTACGACACCTTTTTGTCGGGGGTATCGGCGGCGCAGTTGTGTATATTTTGATTTGCGGATTCGCGGAGAATGAACTCGTCCGTTTCGGACGGAGCAGTATATATGAAGATTTTTTTTAAGAATTGCGGAAAATTCATTTGTTCACCCCTTTGTCGGTTTTTAACAGTATACCCAAAAACAGCGGCAGTTATACAAATGTTTCACGTGAAACATTTGTATTTTGCCGTCGCAATACGGCAAAATAAGGTGTGAAAACCATTTATTTGTAAAGAGGTTGCCGCAGTTTGCACAAAGGGCAGGCGCTAAGGGGCAACGCCCCTTACTACCTAAACTGCGATACCCCCCAAAAGGGTTCAAGGGTAACACCCTTGCAAACCAAACCGCCAACCCTTTGCGCAAGCGCGAAAAAGCTGCTGTGCCAAGAGGGGTTGAGGGTATGCCGCCGCTGATGTTGTAATAACCGCTGACGTTCGGTAAAATCCGCGTTTGTATAAACATATAGCGTTTAGAACGGCACAAAATTTGCGAGCTCAGGCAACTGTCAGTAGTTTTGGCTTCGCCAAAACCGCCCTACGGGCGTCGGATATCTTTCCGATACCTACAAATTTTGCCGATTACTTGACGGAATATCCTAGTATTGAGCTTTTTCGCAAAAAAAGGGGTTTCCAAAGGGGCAACGCCCCTTACCGCAAAAAAAAATGGTTTGCAAAGGGCAACCCTTTGCAAACCTCTCTCCTGCCGTCATTCAAAAAACGACAAACTCGAAAAACCCGTCGTAAGCATTACAATCCAAAGCACTATTCCCACCGCACCGCAAATGATACCGGCAATCGTCATCGGACTTTTGTTTCCTTTAGTCCTTGCTACCGCACCGAATACGATACCGAGCGTACCCGTTACCGGCGGAAAACAAAGCATTGATACTATACCGAGTACCAACGATGCAACAGCCATTCCCTTTCCCGGTGCTTTCGCCGGAGCCTGTTTCAGGTTTTCACCGCAGTTTACACAAATAACCGCAGCATCATCAACGTTGTTACCGCATTTTGGACATATCATAATTATTCACTCCTTCAAAAAAATGTAATTTATCGGAATAAACCCATTCCATAACATATAAATTATACAATACGGCGCATTTTTTGTCAACAAAAGTTTCTTACCGTTCCAAACACCGCAAGAATACCTATCGTCATATAAAATGCGGTATACAAAAAAACCGCCTTTCGGACAAACCTCGGCTTGCCCAGATAACACATCAGTGCTATTGCGTTCCACAGCGGAAAAAGCACAAACAGCGCCGAATTATAATGAAACGCACTCTTAAAATCCAGCTTGGCAAGCGATATAAACATTCTTGTAGCACCGCAGCCGGGACACATAAACCCCGTCGTCCGTCGAAAAACGCATGGTATGCCAAACCCCGTAACCCTTGTAAAAACAAAATACGGCACGCATACAATAAGAATATGTTTGTATATTTTGATTATTGTTTTTTTCATATCATCACCCTGAGATTAAGTATAAAATCTCGGGCGCAAATTGTCAAGCCGCTTTTCAACGTCCGCTCGGCACTGTGACATAATTTTCGGGATTTTGCGCAACATCATTTACGCGCACTTCAAAATGCAAATGCGGACCGGTGCTGTTTCCGGTACTCCCCATAGCCGCGATAACCTCACCTTTCTCCACAATTTTCCCTTTCGGCGCGAACAGCTCGCTGCAATGCCCGTAATACGTTTTGTAGCCGTTTTTGTGGTCGATAATTATAATGTTCCCGTAACCCGTCATCTGCCCCGAATAACTTACAACTCCCTCGTCCGCCGCCATTATGTCAGTGCCTGTGCTGTTGGCAATGTCAAGACCCTTGTGCTGTCTGTTCCAACGCGGTCCGAATACGGAGGATATTCTGCCCGATGCGGGAAACATAAAGCTTCCGCTGCCTATTCCGGTCGGGATATGCTTTGTACCCACTTTTACAACCTCGGCTACCGGCTCCGAATCGGTGGTTACGGCGGTTACGGTTCGGGAAATCTCGTTTCCGTTGTGCGCGGTAACGGCTGCGTGTACGGTTTGTACACCGTCCGAGCCGGCTGTGACAACGGCACTGCTGCCCTCATACATCGTATCATCGTTTACGGTCTGCGTTTCATGGGGTATGGGTTCGGTATATGTAATTTCGGAAACGGTGCATACCGTCAGCGCGTGTTCGCCGCCGAAAACCGCGGCGGCCTTTTCCGCCGGCGTAATTTTTGCCGCCGGAACGTATTCTCTGCCGAAACTGATGTCGTTCAAAAGCCGAGCCGACACCGCACCCTCGGAAAACATTTTTACAAAATCGTCCAAAGCCTTGTCAAGCTCTGCCTTTGATTTGAAATACGCCAGCTTTTCGCCGTCGGCTACTATTACGTCCGCATAAACCATAAGCGGAGAAAGCTCGGCAACGGATTTGTAAAAATCGCTTTCGGAGGAAATACGGCTTTTCGGCACAGCGAACGCGGCAGTATCCGCCTGCAGTGTTACAAGCGAATCCGAACCGAAGGATTCGGCAAGCTGTGAGTTAATTTGCGCGAGGGTTGTGCGGTACTTGTTTTTATCGGTACTGTAACCTATAAGCGTGCCGTCGGCGGTAAAGCGGTAGCACGGCACGAAAAACGCCGAAAACACAACGCAAAATGCCGAAACCGCCATACAGCTCCCGATTGCCGCGCCGATTGTGCGTACACAGCATTTTTTCAATATTAACGCGGCGTTTTTACGGGATTTTGTTTTTCTTTTCGGCTTGTAAACCGGCTTAACCGCCGGCAGTTCGGGCAGACGTATGCGCGCGGTACGAATACGCGCGGCTATATCGGCGGCGGCTGATGTTATGTTTTGGGCGGCTGTCCTGTGCGGCGGCAAGATATTCGGTTTTACCGCGATTTCGGGCGGTGAATTGGTTATGCAGCGGCGGTTAATGTGTTCACAGTTCATAAAAAATTACTCCGTATTCTGATTTTTTACAAATATGTTTATGCCGCAAAACGTCGGTTAATGCTCTTTACGGTGAATTTGCCGGACAGGGAACGTTCAGCGACGCGCAAAAAAACCGCCTTTCGGCGGTTTTTTAGGTAATATGTGGAAAATAACCTGCCACAAATATACGGCAGTCAATGGGGGTGTTTAACAGATATACAGTTATACCTGTTTTAATGAAAATAATATAGGGAAGATACTATTTTCCGTCGGAACGTATGTCGCTTACCGTTCCGACACTATATAAGACGAAAGCAAAATCGGTTTTGTTCCCGATTGCAAAAATTTTTTTTACCGCACGCAAAACCGCTGTTTCAGCGAAAGGCGCAGGCAATTTTATTTTTTTATACTTGCCAAATCATTTGTAAACTGTTATAGTAACAGTATAGGCGGTTAGAAATCGCTTGCGCAAACGGGAGGCGGTAAGGGGCGAAAGCCCCTTATTGCAAAGGGAAACCCTTTGCAATCCCTTTTGGCGGTTATCGCAGATTTGGTATTAAGGGGCTTTGCCCCTTAGGAAAACCCCTTTTTGTGGTTATCGTGATGTTGGCGGTAAGGGGCGTTGCCCCTTAGTAGGACAATTCATTGTTATAACAATTCTGCTATCCTCACTTACTTTTGCCAACAGCGGCAAAAGTAAGCAAAAACGCCGTCGGGCGTTGCCCGAACCTAAAAAAACCGCCGCGCTTGACTGAATGTACCGCACGCACCGAGTGTATTTCAGTGTTTGCTTTATTCGCTCCGCTCAATGGTCGCAAACACATTACGTTTCACACGCTCTAAACGTTGGGTCGCTTTGGCGGTTTTTTCCGTATCGAAAACGCGGTGTGCTGACAATAACGTTGTTATGTATAGGCAGACGTTGCCAAAACGCGGTGGTTGTCGCAACACCGGTTGCTCGGACGTTGCCCTCGATTGAAAGCGTTGTGTGGGGAATAGCTTTTTTGCGGTTACCGCAACATCAGCGGTTGACGAACCGCCTACCCTTTGCGCAAGCGCGAAAAAGCTGCTGCGCTAAGTGGGGTTGAGGGTATGCCGTCG
>CAYRCC010000069.1:0-5846 GCA_964422725.1 uncultured Lachnospiraceae bacterium | reverse complement strand
ATTTGGAGTTCATTTTCCTCTTTTTTTGTCACCCATCAATTGTATCACAACAGTCAGCACGTTCATTTTATAAACCGCAAGCACGTTGAGTATATCCGATAAGATACCCGTCACATCTTCAAGCGTAAAAAAAAGCGTTACGATTTTTTCCTTTGTGCGGTCGTTATAATAGAAAACCCTGTCCTTGTATTTATAAAACGCACTTCTGCTGATACCCGTCTTTTCGATTGCTTCTCCGGCGGTTCTGCATTTGCCCGACGACAAGAGCCGTTTTGCCTCAGCCGTCTTTACAAAAGCCTCGGGAGCAACCTCGGAATCAACCAAAAGATAGGAATATTTTTTTTCCATATTCTTATCACCTTACAAATCCGTTGTGTCCGCGCAGGGAATACAACTGTACTTTCATTTTAGTATATTATCACATTAAATGTGTTGTGTCAACCAAATTTGCGGTTTTTTTGGCTTGTTTTGAACCGATATCAAACAATTCATACATTATGTGCATAATCCACGATAGCCGGCGCGGCGAATTGGTGATTTTGCACAACACCCTCAAATACACGCCGGCATAAAGCGCACATGGGTACAGCGTCATTTCGCACTAAATCGACATATTTTATATGTTTTGATTTGTGTTTTATGACAATTATTAATTTTAAAGCAAAAACATCTTGAAATTTTGTGTACGTTTTGATAAAATAAATTAAATATATACGGGGCTGATGCGGATACAAAATCCGCACATTTGATAATCGAAAGGAGTTACAAAAATTATGCAGGAAGATAAATTTGCAAAAGAGGGTTTGACCTTTGACGATGTATTGCTTTTACCGCAGGCATCGGATTTTACGCCGAACGAGGTTGACCTGACAACGTATCTTACAAAGAAAATCAAACTTAATATTCCGCTTATGAGCTCGGCTATGGACACCGTTACCGAGTCGGCTATGGCTATTGCCGTTGCGCGTGAGGGCGGTATAGGTATTATACACAAGAATATGACTATCGAAGAGCAGGCAACCGAGGTTGACAAGGTAAAGCGCAGCGAAAACGGCGTTATACTGAATCCGTTCAGTCTTTCGGGCGAAAACACCATAAAAGATGCGGACGAGCTTATGGGCAAATACAAGATTTCGGGCGTACCGATTACGGACGAAAACAACAAGCTGGTCGGCATTATCACAAACCGCGATTTGCGTTTTGAAACGGATTTTTCCAAGAAAATAAAAGATGCGATGACTTACGAAAAACTCATTACCGCGCCTGAAGGTACGGGACTTGAGGAGGCACAGCAAATTTTGAGAAAGCATAAAATAGAAAAGCTGCCTTTGGTTGACAGCGAGGGCAGACTGAAAGGACTCATCACGATTAAGGATATCGAAAAAGCCGTTCAGTACCCGAACTCGGCGCGTGATGAAAAGGGCAGACTTTTGGTCGGTGCGGCAATCGGCGTTACCACCGATGCGATTGAAAGGGCAACCGCACTTGTCAACGCCGGAGTGGACGTGCTTGTGCTTGATTCGGCGCACGGTCATTCAAAGAACATTATAGAAAAGGTTAAAGAGGTTAAAAAAGCGTTTCCGGATTTACAGCTTATTGCCGGCAACATCGCAACGGGCGAGGCGGCGCGCGCGCTTATCGAAGCCGGCGCGGACTGCGTAAAAGTCGGTATAGGACCGGGTTCTATATGTACAACGCGTGTGGTTGCCGGAATCGGCGCACCGCAGATTACGGCGGTAAACGATGTGTATCAGGTAGCGAAAGAGTACGGCATACCGGTAATTGCCGACGGCGGTATTAAGTATTCGGGAGATGTAACAAAGGCGATTGCCGCCGGTGCGGACGTTATTATGCTTGGCAGTCTTTTGGCAGGCTGTGAGGAGAGTCCGGGTGAGTTTGAGCTGTATCAGGGCAGACGGTTTAAAGTATACCGCGGTATGGGTTCGCTTGCGGCTATGGAAAAGGGCAGTAAGGACAGATATTTCCAGACCGGCTCGAAAAAGCTTGTACCGGAGGGTGTTGAGGGACGTGTACCGTTCAAAGGCCCTGTATCGGATACAATTTTCCAGATACTCGGCGGTCTGCGTTCGGGTATGGGTTACTGCGGCACGAAGAACATCGAAAGTCTGAAGCTTA
The DNA here is from genome assembly GCA_964422725.1 of uncultured Lachnospiraceae bacterium. Classification (GTDB taxonomy): domain Bacteria; phylum Bacillota; class Clostridia; order UBA1381; family UBA1381; genus CAKSNH01. The sequence goes on along the minus strand of CAYRCC010000069.1, from coordinate 3,710 downwards.
ACGGAAAGTTTATCAGAATTACGGGTGCGGGCTTGAAAGAAAGTCATCCGCACGATATTTATATTACAAAGGAAGCGCCGAACTACAGTTATACAACTCAGGCGTAAGAGCGAGGGTTCAAGGGAACGAACGTTCCCTTGAACCCTTTTTGGCGGTTACCGCGACTTTAGCGGTAAGGGGCGTTGCCCCTTACCACCAAAACTGCGATACCCACCAAAACGGATTGACAAGGGCAACGCCCTTGTCAACCGAACCGCTTGCACCTTGCGCAAACTGTATCCGCACGCGTACTCTGCGGTTACCGCCAAAGGGATTGCAAAGGAAAACCCTTTGCAATAAGGGGCGTTGCGCCCTTTTGTACAGCGCGTAAGCCGTATTTTTCAAAATTTCCGTACTATTACTGATAAAAGCCTTGACATAATGCAAAAAAAAGATTAAAATATATATGTACGTTTGTGCAATCTTGACAATGTACGCTCGGTGTGCACCTGCGCCGCCGAGATGTACGGCTGCACAGCGTTTTATGCTTAATATTTCTTTAAAACTTTATTTTACTGTTTCACGAATAAATATCGGCGTACAGAGCCGAATCGGGAAAAATTTTTACAGGGGGTGCATAATATAGGACCGTTAGAAATTATACTATTGATATTGGCAGTTGTTTTTGCCGCCTTAAATGTATTTTCATTTAAAATGGGCATTTCATATAGAAAGAAAGTTGCAGAGGCTGAAATTAATAGTGCGGAAGAAAAAGCAAAACATATAGTTGACAGCGCCGTTAAAGAGGCAGAGGCAAAAAAACGCGAGCTGTTGCTTGAAGCAAAGGAAGAAACACATAAGGCACGGCTGGATCTCGAAACCGAAAGCAAGGAAAGACGCTCCGAACTTTCGCGTCAGGAACGCAGAATCCAGCAAAAAGAGGAAAATCTTGACAGAAAGAGTGATGCTCTCGACAAGAAAGACTCCGTTCTTAGCCAGAAAATCAAGGATTACGAGGCGAAAGAGCAGAAGATAACAGAAATAAAGAATCAGCAGCTTGCCGAGCTTGAAAGGATTTCGGGATTCACAAAAGACGAGGCAAAGGAATATTTGTTAAAGGATATAGAAAGTCAAACCAGGCACGAAGCGGCTATTATGGTTAAAGAAATTGAGCAGCAGGCAAAGGAAAACGCGGAGAAAAACGCTAAAAACATAGTGGCAATGTCTATACAGAAGGTTGCCGCCGATCACGTTGCGGAAACCACAGTTTCCGTTGTTGCCCTGCCGGGCGACGAAATGAAGGGCAGAATTATCGGTCGCGAGGGCAGAAACATAAGAACCTTGGAAACGCTTACCGGTGTCGACTTGATTATCGACGACACTCCGGAGGCGGTTATTTTGTCGAGCTTTGACCCGATACGGCGCGAAGTCGCAAGGGTTGCTTTGGAAAAGCTCATATCCGACGGCAGAATACATCCGGCGCGCATTGAGGAAACGGTTGAGAAATCGCGCAGGGAGGTAGAGCAGATTATTAAGCAGGAGGGCGAGTCCGCCACATTTGAAACAGGTGTGCACGGTCTGCATCCGGAGCTTATACGTTTGCTCGGTAAGCTTAAATATCGTACAAGCTACGGACAGAATGTTCTCAAACATTCGATTGAGGTATCGCATCTTGCCGGAGTTATGGCGGGCGAGCTTGGGGTGGATGTACATCTTGCAAAGCGTGCCGGTCTTCTGCACGACATAGGCAAGGCGGTTGACCATGAGGTTGAGGGTTCGCACGTTACGATAGGTGCGGATATTGCCAAGAAATATAAAGAAAACAAAGACGTTATTCACGCGATTATGGCGCACCACGGCGATGTTGATGCGGAAACGCTGGTTGCGGCGCTTGTACAGGCAGCCGATGCGATTTCGGCGGCAAGACCGGGCGCAAGGCGTGAAAATCTTGAAACTTACATAAAACGACTGCAAAAGCTCGAAGAAATCGCAAACGATTTTGACGGTGTCGATAAATCGTATGCAATTCAGGCAGGTCGTGAGATAAGAATTATGGTTAAGCCGGAGATTGTTGACGATTCGCGTATGATTATGATAGCGAAAGACATAGTAAAGCGTATCGAAAACGAGCTTGAGTATCCGGGGCAAATCAAAGTCAGCCTTATCCGCGAAACGCGTTCGGTAGAATTTGCAAAATAACGTTTACATAGCAGACAAACAGAGCGGTTTGTCTGCTTTGCTTTTATTTAAAACGACAGGAGGCAGTTATGTACGGTTATTCCGGAATATATCACGATAATTTGATGAAAAGACTTATTGACTCCGTAAGGCGCGGACAAAATTCGCACGCATACATTTTTGAGGGCGCGCGCGGACTCGGCAAAACCAACTGCGCAAAGCTGTTTGCCGCCGCGCTCACCTGTACCGGTGAAACCGCCCCATGCGGCAAATGCCCGAGTTGTATACAGGCAAAAGCGGACACCAACCCCGATATAACGCACATAACACTCCCGAAAGACCGCAAAACGATAGGTGTGGAGCAAATACGCGAAATAGTAAGCGATGCGTATATAAAACCCTTTGAAGCACCGAGAAAGGTGTATATCATACATCACGGCGATGCGCTTACGGAACAGGCGCAGAATTCGTTTTTGAAAATTCTCGAAGAACCGCCGTCGTACGCGGTGTTTATAATAATTGCGACTTCCTCCGTACCGCTTTTGCAGACGGTGCTTTCGCGGTCGGTGCTTATCAGGTTTGCGGAGCTTTGCGAGAGCGATATGCTCAAATATATATCGGAAAAGTATCCGGGCGAGGCAGCGCGTGCGCCGTTTTTGGCGAAGTATTCGCGCGGAGTGCCGGCGGCGGCGGACGAGGTTATCGCGAGCGAGAAGTTTCAGCCGCTCAGGCTGAGTGCGTTTTCCGTATTGGATTTACTGCTTTCGCAAAAAAAGATAGACGCGTATGACGTGGTGGATTTTCTGGAGCTTAACAAAGCTGATGCGGATTTGGTGCTGGATTTTTGGAGCGATTTTCTGCGCGATATGCTGTTTGTGCGGTGCGCGGCGACGGAGAGTATTATAAACTCGGATATGGTGTCGGAAATAGAGAGAAAGAGCGCTAACGTGAGCGATGTTACCATAGTAAAGGCTCTTGAGGCGATTATACATATGCGCGAGCTTTTGCGGCGGTATATAAATTTTCGTGCGGCGGCGCTTAATCTTGCGCTTAAAGTGAAAGAGGAGTAAGGGGCGAAAGCACCTTGTTTGCAAAGGGGGTTTTCCTTTGCAAACCTTTTAGCGGTAACCACAGATTGTGGGTGCAAATACCGCTTGCGCAAAGGGTTGGCGGTTCGGTTGACAAGGGTGTTGCCCTTAAACCCTTTTGGTGGTTACCGTAACGTTGGTAGTAAGGGGCGGAAAATAAGCTTGCGCTTGGCGGAAATAAGCGGTAAGGGGCTACCGCCCCTTAGGCAGACAATTCATTGTCATAACAATTCTGCTATCCCTGTGACACTTTTGTCGTTTGACAAAAAAACAAAAAGCTAAGGAAGAATAAAATTGCATTTTGCGAAAAACGACGTGCTCCCTGAAACGCTGCGCTTTTCCACGTCCGCACTGTTTTTCGCCGCTGACGCTAAAATGCAATTTTATTATTGAACCTATTTTTTGTCTATAAGTGTCCAAAAGCAAACCAAGGGGCGTTGCCCCTTTGGAAACCCCTTTTTTGCG
>CAYRCC010000068.1:0-6505 GCA_964422725.1 uncultured Lachnospiraceae bacterium | reverse complement strand
ACCTGACGGAATATCTTCGTATTGAGCTTTTTCGCAAAAAAGGGTTTCCAAAGGGTTTACCCTTTGGTTTGCTTTTGGACACTTTTGTCAAACGACAAAAGTGTCACAGGGATAGCAGATGAAATATGATAATATCTTTGTCATAATAAGGGGCGGTAGCCCCTTACCGCCAACGTTACGATAACCGCCAAAAGGGTTCAAGGGCAACCCCCTTGTTTGCCAAGGGGCAACGCCCCTTACTACCTATATCCGCCAAGCGCAAGCTTATTTTCCGCCCCTTACTACTAATGTTGCGGTTACCGCCAAAACGGATTGACAAGGGTAACACCCTTGTTTGCTAAGGGGCGGCAGCCCCTTACCCCCTTGACACATCGGCGGTAAATATGATATGCTAGTATAAGATTATTATGTACAGAAAGGAATTTTGTGTATGAAAATTCAAATGAAAACTCCGTTGGTTGAAATGGACGGCGACGAAATGACCAGAGTAATCTGGAAAATGATAAAAGATATCCTGCTTACGCCGTATATCGACCTCAAAACCGAATATTACGATCTCGGACTCGAAAACAGAAACGCTACCGACGATAAAGTTACGTTCGACAGCGCAGAGGCCACCAAAAAATACGGCGTTGCGGTAAAATGCGCAACCATCACCCCGAACGCCGACAGAATGAGCGAATATAACCTAAAGGAAATGTGGAAGTCGCCGAACGGCACCATTCGCGCAATTCTTGACGGTACAGTGTTCAGAACACCTATTCTGGTAAAAGGCGTAACACCGTTCATACCTACATGGACAAAGCCTATCACTATCGCACGTCACGCGTACGGCGATGTTTATAAAAATACCGAAATGCAGGTAAAAGCAGGCTCAAAAGCCGAACTCGTATGCACCGATAAGGACGGAAACGAAACCCGTCAGCTCATTTACGACTTCGCCGATGAGGACGGTATCATTCAGGGCTTGCACAACCGCGACAACTCAATCAGAAGCTTTGCGCGCGCCTGCTTTAACTATGCGCTGGATTTAAAACAGGATTTGTGGTTCTCGTCAAAGGATACAATTTCCAAAAAGTATGACCACAGATTTAAAGATATTTTCGCCGAAACTTACGAAAACGAGTACAAGACTAAGTTTGAAGAAGCCGGTATCGAATATTTCTATACTTTGATTGACGATGCGGTTGCGCGCGTTATACGTTCGCACGGCGGATATATCTGGGCATGCAAGAATTATGACGGCGACGTAATGTCGGATATGGTCGCTACGGCTTACGGTTCGCTTGCAATGATGACATCCGTATTGGTATCGCCGGACGGCATTTATGAATACGAGGCGGCGCACGGTACGGTACAGCGCCACTACTACAGATACTTAAAAGGCGAAAAAACATCGACAAACTCGGTTGCAACTATTTTTGCGTGGTCGGGCGCACTTCGCAAAAGGGGTGAGCTTGACGGCATAGACGCGCTTGCGGATTTTGCGGACAAGCTTGAGTCGGCTACGATTAAAACCATTGAGGACGGCATTATGACAGGTGACCTCGCGGCACTGTCAACACTCGAAAACAAGCAGACCGTTGACACGGAAGCATTTTTGAAAGCAATCGGCGAACGTCTTTCGGCTGTACTTTAATTTAAATTCATACATCGGCATTATCCGCAAAAAACGGCGGATAATGCTGTTTTTTTCTCCGAACGCAAAAAAGTCGGCAGACACAAGCCATAAACGTGTGACAAGTGCAAAAAAACTGATTTTCCGGCATAAATTTGTGTTAAAATAGTATGGTAAAAAAAATGTTTTAGGAGAATAGAAAATGACATTCGGCAAATATTTTCAGGAAATTATAGAAAGACAGCAGATCAGCATAGTCAAGATAGCAAAAGCTATAGATATCAGGAGTAAAACGGAGATATACAGGCTGTTTGAAAACAGACATTCGTATGAGAAAACCAAACGCCTTACGGACAAAATCGTCGGTGTGATTGATATAACCGAGCGCGAAAAATCAAAGCTGTATGAGCTGATGGAAATGTGCAAGGTTAAGACAGGTATGCGCAGAGCATGGGCAATACTCGAACAGCTGTATAAGGACGTTGAGGTGGTGAACGACAGTGTCGTAAAAAGGCTGTCCGACGCGCTGAAAAAATCCAAAAATGCGCAGATAGAAATATTCATAGGCACAAACGTCGATACAAACGTTATCCTGTGGCTTGACGAATACCTCAAATCAAGCCGAAAAAGCAATATCGGCATTATGCATATGGTTGATTTTAACAGGAAAGAGGAAAGCATCGCAAAGCAGTTTTTTGCAATTGTGACACTTATCAAGCACGCCGCCTACAACGGCTATGAAGTGACAAAGAGCAATTTGGACGGTATGGTAGGTTTGATAAAGGAGAAAAACGGAAACAGTATGTTTGTAATAACCGAGGACGGGTATATCGACACGCCCGTTTCCGAGGAAATGTATAATATGGTTCGTGCAAAATATGTCGCGGCGAAAAAAGCCGGCAATGTAAAAATGCTGAAGGACAAATTCAGCGACTACAAGCAAATGGCGCATATATTTACGATAGCGGGCGGCGATGTCGTGATAACCTATGAGGGAATGTTATGCTTCGGCGATGTTCCGTTTGACGTGAAATACGCGCTTTTAAAGGACAGCGGATTTTTCGGTTTTCCCGAGGACAGCGAGTATATAGTAAGCCTGATTGAGGCGTATCGCACGCGCCACGAAACGGAGGACAAGTCCGACACGAAGTACAGATATATCTTTGCACCGGAGCTTGCGGACGAATTTTTGAAAAACGGAAAAACCAAAGACCACCCCGACATAATGCGCGCAATGACAGACAGCGAACGGCGCAAGACGGTAAATGCGCTTGTATCAAATCCAAAGAAAAGTTACCGTTTTTTTGATAAGGGATACCGCAAAAATCCGGTGGACTGCATAGCACTGTTCAGGAAATTCATTGCCTGCTGGGATGCCGGCCTGGGTTACGGAAAGGGACACTATTATGTACTGCTCGACCACCCGAGGCTGTTTGACGTATACGAGAGCTTTTCGGAATATTTCTGGAACAGCTGTACCATGTCGGACGAGGAGAGCAGGGAGATAATGCAAAGGTGTATCGACGAAAGCACAGAAATCGCTCAGCCGCAGAATCGGTAAAAACGCCGCGGCGGCGCGAAAATCCGCCGGCGGAAACCGCCGAAAGCGCGGCAGTTTTTCCGGCGCGTGACGGCGGCGGTTTGCCGCGGAAAAAAATGTGTGTTTTTTGGCTGTTCCGATTGACTTTTGCTTGAATATGAGATATAATATTTACATATTATGATGTTGATTTTACGGAGTCGTGCGTTTTGTGCGGCGGCGGTTGTATACAGAGCTGTCCGGTTGGGGAGAGCGGCTGTCGGCGAACGCGGACAATTGCATAAAATTGCTTTTTGGGGTTGACCTTTGCGGATATATTCGGTCTGTGCTTTGATTATTTTATGCGCCGAAAACAAAAGTCGGTATATGATAAAGAAAGGATTTGATTTTATGGCATTGGATTACGAATCTTTGACATTATTGGACATTATAGATGTTCATACACTGCAGAAAATACAGGACGCGTTTGCCAAAGCGACAGGTATGGCGGCACTTGCAACGGATAAAACAGGTTCGGTTACGCAGCTGAGTAATCCGACTCAGTTTTGTATGACTCTTACGCGCCCGAATCCTATCGGCTGTGAGCGTTGTAATCAATGCGACTTGAAGGGCGGCGAGGAATCGGCGAGAACGGGCAGACCGTCTGTTTACTACTGTCACGCCGGACTTATGGATTTTGCCGCGCCGGTTATCGTGGGCGGAAAGCATATAGGTTCGCTTATAGGCGGTCAGGTGTTGCCGGAACCGCCGGACGAGAAGAAGTTCAGAGCTATTGCGCGCGAGATGGGTATTAACGAGGACGAGTACTGGCGTGCGATTAAGAAAATAAAGGTTATGCCGAAAGAGCAGATAGAAAATGCGGCGAATCTTTTGTATGAGGTTGCCAACAGCTTGTCGGAGGTAGGACTTCAGAAGATTACGGCGGTTGAGTCGCAGAAAAATCTTGAGTATGCGGTTGAGTCGCTTATTGAGGAGTCGAGCAAGATTGCGCACGTAATGGCGGACGTGAGGGAGAAAGTCGGCGAGCTCCAGGAAACGTTTGATGTATATATGAAAGACATAAATACGTCGGTTAAGGATATGAAGAAGTCCGACAAGATTATAAGCTACATAAAGGACATATCAATGCAGCTTACGCTTTTGGGATTCAATGCGTCGGTTGAGGCGAGAAAAGCCGGAACTTACGGTACGGGATTTAACTCGATTGCGCAGGAAATGCGCCGTCTTTCAGACGAAACGTCGACACAGACACAGCTGGTGGACAAAATGCTTACCGGTATACGCAGCGGTGCGGCGGCATCAAAGAACAGTTTTGAGAATGCAAACGCGCTGTTAAACGACTGTACGGAGTCGGTTGGCGAGCTTGCCGAGGTTGTGAGCAAGATTACGGAGTTATCGAACAATTTGAAAAATGCGTAAATGAAAGGTTTCAAGGGGCAACCCTTGAAACCTTTTTTGGTGGTTATCCATTGTCAGCGGTAAGGGGCTACCGCCCCTTAGGAAAACATAAATATTATCATATTTCATCTGCTATCCCTGTGGTGGTTATCGCAATTTTGGGTAGTAAGGGGCGGAAAATAAGCTTGCGCGTGCAAATGTAGCTTGCGCAAGGTGCAAGCGGTTTGGTTGACAAGGGGGTTACCCTTGTCAATTCCTTTGGTGGGTATCGTGACGTTGGTAGTAAGGGGCGTTGCCCCTTGAAAAACAAGGGCGTTGCCCTTGAACCCTTTTGGTGGTTATCGTTATTTAGCGGTAAGGGGCGTTGCCCCTTAGTAGGATAATTCATTGTTATAATAATTCTGCTATCCCTAGGTACTTTTGCCTTGTGACAATAGACAAAAAATAGGTTCAATAATAAAATTGCATTTTAGCGTCAGCGGCGAAAAACAGTGCGGACGTGGAAAAGCGCAGCGTTTCAGGGAGCACGTCGTTTTTCGCAAAATGCAATTTTATTCTTCCTTAGCTTTTTGTTTATTGTCACAAGACAAAAGTAAGTAGGGATAGCAAAATTGTTATGATAACGAATTGTCTGCCTAAGGGGCAACGCCCCTTACCGCTTATTTCAGTCAAGCGCAAGCTTATTTTCCGCCCCTTACTACTAATGTTGCGGTTACCGCCAAAGGGATTGCAAAGGGGTTTCCCTTTGCAAAAAGGGGTTTTAAAGGGATTTTCACCCCTTTAAAACCCGATTTCCGTTCACATACCTCACCGCGCCCGTTGCCGCCACAGCACCGTCCGCCGCCGCCGTAATTATCTGCTTCAGCACACCGCCGCGCACATCGCCCGCCGCAAACACGCCGTCAATGCTTGTGCGCATATGCTCATCGGTTTTTATAAAACCGCGTTCGTCACGCTCAGCCGCCGCCGCCAGTTCGCTCCTCGGCTCAGTCCCCACCGCAACGAATACCGCCGCCGTTTCAACCGTCATAACCGCGTTCGTCTGCACGTTCCTTACCTGTACCGCCTCAACCGCACTGCCGCCGATAATTTTCTCCGCTACAGTGTTTGTGAGTATAATAATTCTGTCATCGGCAGTTGCTTTGTCAACAAGACTTTTCTCCGCGCGGAACGTATCACTCCTGTGAATGAGCGCAACATTCTCACAAAAATTCGCAAGATACAGCGCATCTTCAAAAGCGGTATTTCCGCCCCCGACCACTACCGCATCTTTGCCGCGGCACGCCGCACCGTCACAATAAGCGCAATACGACACTCCCGCCGCACGAAAACGTTCCTCACCTTCAATACCGAGCGCGCGCGGTTTTGCCCCCATTGCAAATATTACGGTTTTGGTACGGTAGCTGTTTTTGCGCGTAACAACCGTTTTCACCGCCGCGGATATGTCATCAACGGATTTCACCGTTTCCAAAACAAACTGTGCGCCGAACTTTTCCGCGTGCTGTTTCATACGTCCGGCAAGCTCCGCGCCCGACGGCGAATCCGAAACACCCGGATAATTATCCACTTCATACGTCAGCGCCGCCTGACCGCCCGCGCCCAGCTGCTCGATAACGAGCGTTTTCATACCGCCTCTTGCGGCATAGAGTGCGGCGGAGAGTCCTGCCGGACCGGCACCTATTATAACAACATCGTACATAAATTATACCTCTTTTCTTTAAAAACGGTATAAGGGGCGAAAGCCCCTTGTTTGCAAAGGGGTTACCCCTTTGCAAACCCTTTTTTTGCGGTTATCACCACTTGCGCGTGCAAATGTAGCTTGCGCAAAGGGTTGGCGGCTCGGTTGACAAGGGCGTTGCCCTTGAACCCTTTTGGTGGTTATCGTTATTTAGCGGTAAGGGGCGTTGCCCCTTAGTAGGACAATTCATTGTCATAACAATTCTGCTATC
>CAYRCC010000067.1:0-6549 GCA_964422725.1 uncultured Lachnospiraceae bacterium | reverse complement strand
TTTTCGCGGCATACAGTCCGGATACGGTGAGGAATGTGCTGTGAGGAGTGTGGAGAGGTGGTAATTTCTGATTACTGACTTAGAAAGGTGTTGTGATATGGAAAATTTAGACTTATTGGTACAAGAGCTTATAAAATATACCGACGAAACTTCGTGGCTTGAATTTAAGCACAATAATTATGATCCTAAAATGATAGGACAGGATATAAGCGCATTGGCTAACAGTGCTGTATTAAGCGAAAAAAACTGTGCTTATATGCTATGGGGTGTAAATGACAAAACGCATGAAATTGTTGGAACAGACAAGGATTTGCAAACTTTGAAAAAGGGTAATCAAGAACTTGAGAATTGGTTGCGAAGTTTATTATCAAGTAATGCTGATTTTGAATTTTCATCTGTCGATGTGAATAATAAAAAAGTTGGTGTGCTCATAATATATAGTGCAACCAATCAAACGGTAATGTTTGAAAAGGTTGACTATATAAGAATTGGGAGTTACACAAAAAAATTGAATGAATATCCTGAAATTCAAGCCAAACTATGGGATAAATTACGCACTTCCAAATTTGAAGAGCGAAGTACAAAAACAGATTTAAATCTTACAGAAGCATTAGGATTATTGGATTATAATGTTTATTTTGATAATGCAGACATACCTCAACCGCAAGATGCACTCAGTATTGCTCATTATCTTTTAGAAGAAGGAATACTCCAAAAGCAAGATAACGGTCTTTATGCAATTACAAATCTAGGGGCAATATTATTTGCAAAAAACTTAAGTGCGTTCCCAAAACTGAGCCGAAAGGCAATTAGAGTGGTGCAATATGGTGATAATAGTCGTCTTAATATGATGAAAGAAGAGATAGGTGGAAAAGGATATGTTGTTGGATTTGAAGGTTTGATGAAATATGTTGAGGCTCTAATACCTTCGCAAGAAGTTATAATTGGGGCAAAGCGTGAAAAGGAAACAGCTTATCCTATGCTGGCAATAAGAGAAGCAGTTGCAAATGCACTTATTCATCAAGACTTTTCAATCACAGGAACAGGACCGGTAGTGGAAATTTTCAAAAGCCGTATTGAAATAACGAATCCCGGGCTTCCTTTAGTGGATGTAAAAAGAATTATTGATAATCCACCTAAATCAAGAAACGAAAATCTTGCTGCTCTCATGCGAAGGTTGGGTATGTGCGAAGAACTTGGTACCGGATGGGATAAAATAGCTATTACATGTGAATTGCAATATCTTCCTGCACCTAAAATAGATCTTTATTCCGATAGTACAAAGGTCAGTTTGTTTTCCGGAAAATCATACTCAGGTATTACTCCTGAAGATAAGGTGTGGGCATGCTATTTACATGCTTGTATTAAGTATGTGCAAGGTGAGTATTTAACTAACAGTTCATTACGGAAGAGATTTGGACTTAAGGATAGTTCATCCGGAAGTATTTCTCGTTTAATAAAGGATACTGTAGAATTAGGTCTGATAAAACCTCTTGAACCTGATACGGCTCCCAGATATATGAAATATATGCCAATGTGGGCGTAATTTAACTTGCCGGTAACTTGCCGGGTATACCGCAAAAAAAATATTATATTACGCAAATTCGCAATATATAGTGGTTTTTTGAAGGCTATCGTTGATATATTCAGTGATTTTTTAACTTGCCGGTAACTTGCCACTACATTTATACGAGAGGTGAAAAAGATTGAAATTTAATTTTAAAATACAACAATATCAAACCGAAGCGGTAAATGCGGTTTGCGATGTGTTTGCCGGACAGGGCTGTTACACGCGTTTTGAATACCGCAGAGATTTAGGAAAACAACAGCCGGAGCGCAATAAACAAACGTCGCTTGCAATTGCCGATGAATACGGAGAAATTCTTGATTTTGAGGACGAAACGGGTTTCAAAAACGCGGCAGTGGAGTTGACCGACGAACAGCTTTTGGGAAATATACACAAATTGCAGAGTGAAAACAACATTAAACTTTCTCCGAAACTTGTAAAAGATTTCGGCAGATGCTCGCTTGACATAGAAATGGAAACGGGTACGGGAAAAACCTATGTATACATCAAAACGATGTTTGAGCTTAACAAAAAATACGGTTGGAACAAGTTTATAGTTGTAGTGCCGAGTATTGCGATTCGTGAGGGTGTGGCAAAATCATTTGAGATAACAGCCGAGCATTTTATGGAGCATTACGGAAAGAAAGCGAGAGTTTTTGTATATGACAGCAAAAATCTTAACAGTATCGACAATTTTTCCGCAAGTGCCGGAATAAATGTTATGATAATCAATACGCAGGCTTTTGCATCGTCACTGAAAGAGGACGGCAAAAGCAAGGAAGCTCGTATTATTTATTCAAAGCGTGATGAGTTTGCATCTCGCCGCCCGATTGACGTTATCAAGGCAAACAGACCGATTATCATACTTGACGAACCGCAGAAAATGGGCGGAGATGTAACGCAAAAGACATTAAAGAATTTTAATCCGTTGTTTTGCCTGAATTATTCCGCAACGCACAAAAAGCAGAATAATCTTATATATGTTTTGGACGCGCTTGAGGCGTTTAACAAAAGGCTTGTAAAGAAAATCGAGGTAAAAGGTTTTGAAGTGTATAATTTGAGGGGAACGGACAAATATATGTTTCTTGAACAGATTGTGATTTCCCCCAAAAATCCGCCTATGGCAAAGATTGAAATTGAAATCGGGCATAAAAAGTCAATCAAGCGCGAAACGAGAATACTCGGAGTCAACGACAATCTTTATTACAGTTCGCATCAAATGGAGCAGTACAAAGGCTATATCATTTCAGAAATTGACCAATTCAAGGGTACTGTTACATTTACAAACGGTGAGGTTATTCATACCGGTGATGTTGTGGGTGACGTATCCGAAAAGGATATGCGGCGTATTCAGATAAGAGAAACTATTTTGTCCCATTTTGAAAAAGAGGAAGAGCTGTTCAATATGGGGATAAAAAATCTTTCCCTTTTCTTTATTGACGAGGTTGCAAAGTATAAGGAATATGATGCAAACGGTGACGAGATTCAGGGTGAATACGCAAAAATGTTTGAGCAAGAGTATATAAAAGTATTAAATGAGTATACGCGGCTTGAAGATACGCCGTATCAGAAATATCTAAGAGAAAAATGCTCCGACGTGAAAAAAGTGCATAACGGTTATTTCAGTATAGACAAGAAAACCGGAAAAAGCATAGACAGCAAGTTAAAGCGCGGAAGTGAATTTTCAGACGATATTTCGGCGTATGAGCTTATTTTAAAGCAAAAGGAACGTTTGCTCAGCTTTGATGAACCGACGCGGTTTATTTTCTCGCACTCGGCACTTCGTGAGGGTTGGGATAACCCGAATGTGTTCCAGATTTGCACGCTGAAACATTCCGACAGTCAGACGGCAAAACGTCAGGAGGTCGGCAGAGGACTCCGTTTGTGTGTAAATCAAGCCGGAAACAGAATGGACGCCGATAGTTTGGGTGAAGCTGTACACGATGTGAATTTGCTTACCGTAATTGCCAGTGAAAGCTATAAGACGTTTGTAAGCGATTTGCAAGCCGATATTAAAACCGTTCTCTACGACAGACCGACAAAGGCTGAAATAGAATATTTTGTAGGCAAGACCGTTAAGGATATGGACGGTATGCCGGTTGTCATTGACGAAAAGCAAGCGAAAGCGATTTACAAATATTTGATTAAAAATGATTATATTAATACCGATGACAGTGTTGCGGCTAAATACAGAGAAGCCGTAAAGAACGGAACTTGTGAGTCTTTGCCGGAGGAGTTGAAAAGTATTTCGGACGGTGTGCATGAGCTTATACGCGCTGTTTATGATGACAGTGTACTGGATAAAATAGTTTCCGACGGACACGAAACAAAGGTAACGCAAAATCCGCTTAACGACAATTTCTATAAAAAGGAATTTACGGAGTTGTGGAACAAAATCAATAAAAAATATGCTTATACAGTGCATTTTGATTCAAATAAATTGATTGAAAAGTCGATAAATAAGATTAACAGCAAGCTTTTTGTCACACAGCTCAAATACACAGCGACAGTCGGTCGGCAGAAAGACAAGATGAATGAACAAGAAATTGACCGAGGCGAATCCTTTGGTGACGAAAAGACAAGTACAAAATCATTAAAGTATTTCCAAGTAAGCTCGGTTAAATATGACCTTGTAGGAAAAATTGCCAAGGGTACAACACTTACGAGGAGAACCGTCGCAAAAATACTGCAGGGTATGAGTGCGGATAAAAAAATGATGTATAAATGCAATCCGGAGGAATTTATAGATAATGTTATAAAGCTAATTAAAGATGAGAAAGCAACCGCAATAGTTTCTGATATTACATATAATGAGATTGAGGGAAAATACGAAAATTCAATTTTCACAGCCGAAAAATGCGTAAAAGATATTTCCAGACTCTTGGCAGCAAAAAAGCATATCCAGGACTATGTAGTTACGGACGGTCTGTCAAAAGAAAGCGTAGAAAAGAAATTCGCCGAAAGATTGGAGGAAGCCAAGGAAGTTTGTGTTTATGCAAAATTGCCCAGGGGTTTTCGTATTCCGACACCCGTCGGCAACTACTCTCCGGACTGGGCAATTGCTTTTTATGAGGGAACGGTAAAGCACATTTATTTTATTGCCGAAACAAAAGGGACGACGAACAACAATAATAACCGACTTATTGAGAATTCAAAAATTGAATGTGCAAAGAAATTGTTCAATGAAATTTCAACCGAGAATGTCAAGTATAAAGAAGTTGACAGTTATGAGAAATTATTGGACGTTATGGAAGAGTTATAAAAATAAGAACTGCAAAATCAATGCACGCAAAACGGCTGAATCCACAGAGGAATCAGCCGTTTTATTGTAAAATATACAGCAGTTACTGTTTTACATCATTATCGGTGTTTACCTGATATGCCGGCTCGCACGTCAGATTTACGCCCAGACGACGGAAAACTTTTTCGTCAACCGCAGAAAGGATAACAGACGAATGTACCTCACAGCCGCGCAGATTTGAAAGCTGTTCCATTGCCATTTCGGCTTTCGGGTCGGTAGCCGCACATATTGACAGTGCCACCAACGCCTCATCTGTGTGCAGACGCGGATTTCGGTTGCCGAGATGATCGACTTTCAGGTGTTGGATAGGCTCGATGATTACCGGTGAAATCAGATGTACTCCGTCATCAATTCCGGCAAGTGTTTTCAGTGCGTTTAAAAGCAGTGCCGACGATGCCCCCAAAAGGTCGGAGGTTTTGCCTGTGACGATGGTTCCGTCAGGCAGTTGCATAGCTGCCGCCGGTGCTCCGGTAAGAGCGGCTTTTTGCAGTGCCGGCGCGATTACACAGCGGTCGTGCATTGTGATGCCGGCTTTTTTCATTAAAAGTTTCAGTTTCAGCACAATGTCGTCGCCAACCAACCCTTTTTTTTGGTCACACAGGGCGGTGTAATATCTGCGCAGTATTTCCTGGCGTGATGCCGTTTGCACAGCCTCATCGTCGACAATGCAGTTGCCTGCCATATTAACTCCCATATCGGTCGGCGATTTGTAAGGGCATTTACCCACAATTTTTTCAAACATTGCCGTAACTACCGGAAATATCTCAACATCACGGTTATAGTTTACCGTAGTTTTGCCGTAAGCCTCAAGGTGGAACGGGTCAATCATATTAACATCGTTCAAGTCGGCTGTTGCCGCCTCGTAAGCGAGGTTTACAGGGTGATTGAGCGGTATGTTCCAGATAGGGAAAGTTTCAAATTTTGCATAGCCTGCCTCAATTCCGCGCTTATGCTCGTGATAAAGCTGAGAAAGGCAAGTAGCCATTTTGCCGCTGCCCGGTCCCGGAGCGGTAACAACCACAAGTTCGCGCTTGGTTTCGATATACTCGTTTTTGCCGTATCCTTCGTCACTTACAATTTTTGCAATGTCCGACGGATACCCGTCAATAGGGTAGTGGCGGTAAACCTTAACTCCGAGAGTTTCCAAACGTTTTTGAAATGCCTCGGCGGTGGCTTGTCCCTTAAACTGTGTCATAACAACACTGCCAACATACAAACCTATTGTACGGAAACAATCAATAAGCCTTATAACGTCAAGGTCGTATGTAATGCCCAAATCACCGCGCAGTTTATTTTTTTCAATATCCGATGTATTGATTGCTATTACAATTTCCACTCTGTCTTTAAGCTGCAGGAGCATTTTGAGCTTACTGTCGGGTTGAAAGCCCGGGAGTACACGTGATGCGTGATAATCGTCAAAAAGCTTTCCGCCAAACTCCAAATAAAGTTTTCCGCCAAATTGCGAAATACGTTCCCTGATATGCTCCGACTGCATACTTAAATATTTGTTGTTATCAAATCCTGTTGCAGACATTACAGACACCTCTTTTAATAAATTCTCTAAATAAGAATTATACAGTAAAATGAACGGAATTTCAAGTGTGATTTATAAAAAAACATATAAAATTTGTACAATTGTCAATGATGGGTGACACTTTTCTAAAAAAATAAAAAGATTCAC
>CAYRCC010000066.1:0-7155 GCA_964422725.1 uncultured Lachnospiraceae bacterium | reverse complement strand
GTCCGCAGACGACGAAACTCCTAAGCGTTTAAGTTTTGTTCAAACTTTTTAAAAAAGTTTGTCGCTGTCCGCAGACAGCGAAATCTCCTCAAAATTTTAAGCAAAACTAATAAGTCTACACTCTAAGGCTGTCGGCAAAACGCCGACAGCCTTAAATTTACCGCTACTCCCTTTGACAGTACGCATAAATAAGTCCCAGTATTATCAAAATAAGCATTATGACGGCAAAAACAATAATTGATGCCAATATCGGTTCAAACGTATTAAACAGTGTTACACCCAGTACAATTCCGAGTGCAACCGCAAATAATGCGCCCAATATACCGATTATTCTGAAAATACAGCAAGGGCTGTACCTCGAACACGTATTTCTGCAGCAACTATCCATAAATCACACATCCTTTCCGTAATCGGAGCATACAATTTGTTGTGGCTTGAAATATACTAAGCACGGAAGCTTCAGGCTTTGTATATTATATTGTATGTTCGGTTGACATAAAACGTGATAGACTTGCGGATAGAGCTTAGAAAATATTTTCCCATTTCAGTTTGTAGTTGCGCGGAAGATTTTTAAACAGCTTGCTTAACACGTTGCTTTTTGCCAGTGCATCGTTTTTTGCGTGGTATTCGACATATTTTTCAAGTTCACAGATATACAATTCTATAGTGTCGACATAGCTGTGGTCCATTGTGGTTAAAATTACAGCTCTTTTCTGCTCTATATAATCGCTCAGCTTTTTAACCAGCGGTTTTGCCTCGCCGAACCGCTCATTTTCTATAAGATATGTTATTTTGCTGTTTTGCGAAAGCATTTGCGCCGATATGTCGTCAACACTCTCCACAAAACAAATTCCGCCGGCTACCAATACCCCAAACAACACAATTGCCGCAATAAAACTTTTCATTCAAAGTTCACCCCTATTTTTTGTCTTTTTCGCCCTTGGGCTGGATATGCAAATTATCCTGCATATCCAGCGATGCAATAAATACCTTGCTTACAGTGTCGATATTATGCTCTTTCAGCTTATCCGTAACCCATTTTTCGCTTTTTCCGCTTCTTCTAAGCTCGTTTTTGTTGAGTCTGCCGTCCGAAATGAGCATATATGCCAAGCCGTCGCGGTTTGGATTTTTTATATTCATATCTTCAATCGTTACCGTTCTTGCGTAGGTCTTGGGAATAATGCTCATCTGCCCGTTTGTTTCAAGCACAGCAACCTCGACGTCCGCTATATTCGGATATCCGCTGACTCTAAGTTCTTCCAGCAGGTCGTTTATGTTAAACCGCAGACGTTCCATTTCATTTTCATTGACGTGTCCGTCGTATATTATAATGCTCGGCTCTCCCGTTACGAATTTTCGTATTTTTCGGCTTTTCAGCGTTAAATAGGACATTACAATTTCCGCGACGACAAGCGTGATTACCGGTACGGCTCCGGCAAGCAGAGGCGTGTCGATTGCTTGCATAGGCACTGATGCAAGGTCGGAAATCATTATCGCAACCACCAATTCCGACGGCTGCAGTTCGCCTATCTGCCGTTTTCCCATAATTCGCAGTGATGTTATTACTATTGCATATAAAATGAGCGTTCGTACAATTAAAACTATCATTTGCCGCACCAATTCCTTTAACTATTCTCGTTTACTAGTTTTTCATTACAAACAAATATTATACAAATTAAAAAAATAATTTATTTTCTCTTTACTTTCGCAAATTAAAGTGATACAATTAATTCTGAGGATAATCAAGAAAGGAAAGGGATTGCAATATGAACATAAAAAGTGAAGCTATGGACGTATTGTTCAAGGCGGTATTAAAGCTTGAAACCGTAGATGAATGTTATAAATTCTTTGAGGATTTGTGTACGATTTCCGAACTTAAATCAATGAGTCAGCGTATGGAGGTCGCGCTTATGCTCAGCGATAAAAACGTGTACAACGATATAGTTGCCAAAACCGGCGCGAGCACCGCCACAATCAGCCGCGTTGGGCGCAGTCTGAATTACGGCTCTGACGGTTACAGACTTATAATCGAAAGGCTCAAGGAAAATAATGATGAATAGTTATTCGGAATTTGCGTATTTGTATGATGGTTTAATGACAGCGGACATAAATTATGATATATGGACGGATTATATCGAAAATCTTTTTGATATGTATAACAAAAGTCCCAGTCTTGTATGTGATTTGGCGTGCGGTACGGGGAATTTTACAATTCCGCTGGCAAAACGCGGCTATGAAATGATTGGGGTTGACCGTTCGTATGATATGCTGAATGTGGCACGGGAAAAAATGCAGAATGAAAAGCTGAATATTCTGTTTTTAAATCAAAGTCTTTCGGGGCTTGATTTGTATGGTACGGTTGATGCGTTTTTGTGTATGATTGACGGGTTCAATTACATACTTTCGCCTGTTACGCTTTACCGTATTTTCAAACGTATAAAAACTTGTTTTCTTGAACCGGACGGTCTGTTTATTTTTGACTTGAGCAGTCGTCATAAGCTGAGAGATGTTATCGGTGCAAATACGTTTGTGCATAACAGCGAAGATGTTTTCTACACTTGGCAGAATACCTACCACAGCGAAAAAAATGTCAGCGATATGTTTCTTACGTTTTTCAAAAAAGGTTCGGACGGGTACAGCCGTTTTGAAGAACGGCATCTGCAAAAAGCATATACAGCCGAGCAAATAACGGCAATGCTGAAAAAGGCGGGATTTGAAAATGTCGATGTTTACGGCGAGCTTAGCTTTGAAGCACCGAGTAAAGACTCGGACAGAATAGTCTTTGCGGCAAGATAAATTTTTTGCCTTGCCTGTCGGACAAAAAACAAATTACAGTCTGAGATAAAGCCTTTGCGGATTTTTACGATATATATTATAGATGAGTTTTTTGACAAATTGTATTCTGAAGGAGGGGTTTTTATGGCTGTGAAAATCGGTTCGTCCGGATGCGGTGCCGTTGCCGCAGGCAAAACAGGTTTGACAGGCAATTCACAGTCCGGCGGTATCGGCGAATATACAAAGGATTGCGTGGAAATTTCGGGGCGCGAATATACGGACAATAAAAATGAATTTAATTATGATTCGCTTTTTAAACGTCTTGACGGCGAAATAGCACTTGCAAAACAGTCCTGCCGTGAACACGCCGAAAAACAGTTGGAGGAGAAAATCGACAAAGAGTTGCAGCAGCGCCGTCAGCGTCCGCGAATGGAGGCAAAGAAAGCGCTTATGAAGGAAACCGGAGTGCTGTGGACCGGCGGACTTACAGTGCAGTCACAGCAGTTTCTTATGCAGAAATCTCCGGGATTTTTTGCCGAATATGCGGAAAAACAGAAAGAGGAGCTGGAATATAACCTTAAATCAAAGTGATAATATCCGTTTTGAGAAAGATGTTGATTATTTAAGAAACTCAACGTGTTTTGTATTAAAGTTTAGGTCAAGCCTTTTTAAAGGTTTGCGGATTTTTAAGGCTCTGCCTTAAATCGTCGTCCGCAGACGACGAAACCTCCTCAAAAATTTTAAGCAAAACTGATAGTCTACAGTCTAACCCAAGAATTTCAAAGCTATAGCTTTGAAATTCTTGGGTTTTAACATTTTTGCCTAATTTTTCGTCAAAATATTGCATATTTTTTATGAATATAGTATAATAAACCTAATAACATATATTAAGGAGGAACTGTATATGAAAGTCACATTTTTAGGTGCAACTCATGAAGTGACGGGGAGCTGTACACTGATTGAAACGAACGGAAAAAATATTCTTATAGACTGCGGTATGGAACAGGGAAGTGATATATTTGTAAATCAGGAAATTCCCGTAGTTGCCGCTGATATTGACTGTGTATTGCTTACTCACGCACATATTGACCATTCCGGCAACATTCCTCTTTTGTACAAAAACGGATTTCGCGGTAAGGTTTATTCGACCGAGGCGACTTACAATTTGTGTCAGGTGATGTTGGTTGACAGCGCGCACATACAGGAGTTTGAGGCAAAATGGCAAAACAGAAAAGCCAAGCGTTCCGGCGGAGAGGAGTATATGCCGATTTATGATATAAACGATGCGCAAGGCTGTTTGCAGCAATTTTATCCGTGCCGGTATGACAAAATTATACCTATTTTGGAAAACGTCGAGATAAGATTTAACGATATGGGGCATCTTTTGGGTTCGGCAAGCATAGAAATATGGATTACGGAAAATGCGCAGAGTCGCAAAATAGTGTTCAGCGGCGACATCGGAAATAAGAATCAGCCTATTATAAAAGACCCGGTAAAAGTGAAAGAGGCGGATTATGTGGTTATGGAATCTACATACGGTGACCGCCTTCATTCAGAGGGTGCGGACGGTCCGCAGTATATTCCGACACTTGTAAATTATATACAAACCACCCTCGACAGGGGCGGAAACGTAATTATTCCGTCATTTGCGGTCGGCAGAACACAGGAAATTCTCTACTTTCTGTCACAGATAAAAAATCAGGGACTTGTAAAGGGGCATGGTGATTTTCCGGTTTATGTGGACAGTCCGCTTGCAAATGAGGCAACGAGTATATTTTTGCAGTGTGACACCGATTATTTTGACGATGAAACCAAGAAAATAATAGAAAAAGGTATAAATCCGCTTGTTTTTCCGGGACTTGAAATATCCGTAACGAGTGATGAGTCAATCGCGATTAATTTTGATGCAAAGCCTAAGGTCATAATTTCGTCAAGCGGTATGTGTGAAGCGGGACGTATCCGTCATCACTTAAAGCATAACCTGTGGCGTAAGGAGTGTTTGATTCTGTTTGTGGGTTATCAGGCAAACGGCACACTCGGACGTATTATTTACGACGGTGCGCAGAGTGTAAAATTATTCGGTGAGGACGTTATGGTAAATGCGCAGATTGCATATTTGCCGGGAATAAGCGGTCACGCGGACAAAAACGGCTTGATTGACTGGATTAACGGGTTTGAGAAAAAGCCTAAAAAGGTGTTTATCAATCACGGTGAGGACGAAACCTGTATAAATTTTGCAAAATGTCTTGCGGATGAGTACGGGTATGACACGTTTGCACCTTTCAGCGGTACATCTTTCGATTTGCTCAGCGGCGAATTTGTAACGGAAACCGTCGGAATACGGGTTGAACGAAAGAAAAACAAGAAAACCAACCGCGCAGCGGCTGTATTCAACAGACTTATTGCCGCCGCCAACAGACTTCTTGCAGTGGCTAAAAGGTGCGAGGGCAGACCTAATAAGGATTTGGCTAAATTTGCCGACCAAATAGACCAGCTTACAAATAAATGGTCAGATTAAAATGTAAAGGAATGGTAATATGAGCAGAATAGACGAATGTATCGCCGAGTATAAGGATTGGTGCAAAAAACTCGGTATAGAAACCATATCGGATATTAACAAAATAATAAAGGCGGGCGGCACAAACTGGCTTATTAACGTCAGCGAAATATGGCAGGAACAGAAAATATCCGAAATAGCAAAAGCAATAAAAGACAATATAACAAAAAAGAAAGTCATATTGATAAGCGGTCCGTCGTCGTCGGGCAAAACCACTTTTGCGACAAGACTTCAGCTGCATTTGAAAGTGCTCGGGATAAACGCTGTGTCGATATCTCTTGACAACTACTACAAGCCTGACTCCGAAATGCCGCTGAACCGTGACGGCAAACCCGATTATGAGGCGCTGGAGTCCATAGACTATCAGCGTTTTAACGAAAATGTAAAAGAGCTTATAGAGGGAAAGGAAACCGTATTGCCGATTTACACATTCGGAAACGATACCGACGGTGACGATGAAATAGTTATGAAGCTTGAAAGCGATGAAGTAATCATAGTTGAGGGGATTCACGGACTTAATCCGAAACTGACGGAAAATATTCCGGCTGAGAACAAATATAAAATATACTGCTCGGCACTGTCCGCGCTCAGCCGCGACAACGGCGTGCGAATAAAATCGAGAACAACGCGTCTTATACGCCGGCTCATACGTGACTACTACTTCAGAAATTCGGATTATACTACCACATTTGAGCTGTGGCCGTATGTTGAAGAGGGCTCGGTCAGAAATGTTTTCCCATACACCGATACAGCCGATATTATATTTAATTCGTCGCTTTTATATGAGCTTTGTGTATATAAAAAGTTCTTTGACGAGGTGTGTGCCGGAGCGGACGAAAACGATGTTTATTATTCGACAATTGCCGAGCTGGGCGAGCTTGTGGCGGAGTTTTTGCCTATCAGCGCGGACAGTCCGCCGCCTATGTCGCTTGTGCGTGAGTTTGTGGGCGGAAGTACGCTGACCGGTTGAGTGGAATTTATGCGCGGTCTGCCGTTTTGGGGACGGTTTGGAGCACACAAGGAGCGTTGAGTGCGGATTTGACGGTTTTGGCATGTACCGTAAAATTTTTCGCGTGAATAAAATGCACTATTAGTATAGATTTGTTGATATTGTACTCCTGCCGCCTAACTACGGGCAGGAGTACTTTTTATGCCCCTGTATATCGCAAATTTTGATTGTATTTTTTTGGAAAGTTGAGTGATTCTTGAATGAAGTTTGTTAAATCTCTTTTGTGCTTTTGATGTTTATTAGGGTTTATGTGTTCATAGTAAATTTTCGATTTGGAATGAGATAAGCAGGAGCAGGGTGTGTTATAATAACCTCACGAAACAATACGAAATCAAAGATTTCTGTGTTTCGGAGAACATTGAAACATAATGCTGCGGCGACGACAGCCGCCTTGCTTTTATGTTATAATGTGGATGGGTTTAGAAATATTTTTCTGATTTTTTCGTTTATAGAGAATCCGTAATACAAACTTGAATTTGACAGAGTAGAGGGATTGTATAAAAAATTATTTGTTTGGACTGTATTTGCAATAATTTTAACCTAATTTTAAAATTTAGAGAAAATCAAAAAAATGTATTGACAATATGGAAAATATCTGCTATAATGAATATGTTCCTGAGTGAACAGCGTTTATGGTTACGTTTTTTGGTAATCATGTATGAGGGTTAAGCGGTACGCTCCTCCTCGGTATACTTCTGCCGTGTAAAAATCAAGAGGTAAAATTTTATATGCACCTGTGGCGGAATTGGCAGACGCGCTAGACTTAGGATCTAGTGTCCCCGACGTGAAGGTTCAAGTCCTTTCAGGTGCACCA
>CAYRCC010000065.1:0-7157 GCA_964422725.1 uncultured Lachnospiraceae bacterium | reverse complement strand
TCGCGCTTGCGCAAACAGTCGGCGGTTCGTCAACCGCTGAAATTGCGGTAACCGCCAAAAAAAGGGTTACAAGGGTAACACCCTTGTAACCCAAAGCGGCTTCCGCTTCCTTGCAATAAGGAACTACCGTCCCTGACCGTAATACGCATTTGCGCCGTGCTTTCTGTAATAGTGCTTGTCCTTCAACTCCTGCGGTGCTTCCTGTACATCGGGATTTATCGTTTCGGTAAACACTGCCATCTTGGCAACCTCCTCCAGTACAACCGCGTTATGCACAGCCTCCGCGCCGTCCTTGCCCCACGTGAACGGACCATGATTTTTGCACAGTACAGCCGGCATAGCCTCATAATCCTTGTCCTTGAAATAGTCCGCAATGAGTACGCCTGTGTTCTTTTCGTACGCGTCGTCGATTTCCTCTTTCGTAAGATTTCGTACGCACGGAATTTCGCCGTACATATAGTCGGCGTGTGTCGTTCCGTAACACGGAATGGCACGTCCGGACTGCGCCCAGCCGGTCGCCCACGGCGAATGTGTATGCACTATACCGCCTATGTTCTTAAACGCCTTGTAAAGCTCTATATGCGTTGCCGTATCCGACGACGGATTGTATTTTCCCTCGATTTTGTTTCCGTCCAAATCCACAATAACCATATCCTCAGGCTTTAATTTGTCATAATCAACTCCTGACGGCTTAATGGCAAAATAACCCGTTTCTCTGTCTATCTCGCTCACATTGCCCCACGTAAACGTAACAAGTCCGTGTTTTGGGAGCTGCATATTTGCCTCGTATACTCTCTTTTTTAGTTCTTCAAGCATTTTTTGTTCTCCTTATTTCAAATTTTCAACAGCCGCTCTTTCGATAGGAAGTCCGGCGGCATAACGTTTTGCAAACGCATTAAACCCTTCAACATCTTTCGCATCAGGTTCAAGCGTGTATACCGAGCCGTCCGCAAATACTTTGCCGTTAAGGAAGTCTGTAAGCGTTTCACCGTCCGCTTTGGTTTTCATATACGACGCAAGCACCGCTATACCCCACGCGCCGCCTTCGCCTGCCGTTTCCATAAGCGAAACCGGAGAATTGATTGCGGCTGCCATAAACTTCTGTCCTACGTCTTTCGTCTTAAACAGTCCGCCGTGTCCGAACATCTTGTCTATCCTTACATTTTCCTTTGCGAGAATATCCATACCGAGCTTGAGAGTGCCGAGTGCCGAGTACAGATGTGTACGCATCATATTGGCAAGATTGAAATTGCTGTCAGGCGTGCGCACAAACAGCGGTCTGCCCTCGCTCATACCGGTGATGTTTTCGCCGGAGAAATAGTTGTATGCAAGCAGTCCGCCGCAGTCGGCATCACCTTCAAGCGCTTTTTTGTAAAGCGTGGAGTAAAGCTCCTGTGTACTGATTTCAAATCCCGCCTCGGCGGCAAATTCGCGGAAAATATTAACCCACGCGTTAAGGTCGGACGTACAGGTGTTTACGTGTACCATAGCAACGTCATCGCCTACAGGCGTTGTTACAACGTCAATTTCCGGGTACGCGTTTTTGAGTGCTTTTTCCAGCACTACCATCGCAAACACTGACGTTCCGGCGGACACGTTGCCTGTGCATTTTGTAATGCTGTTCGTGGCAACCATACCCGTTCCGGCATCACCCTCCGGCGGACAGAGCGCAATACCCGGTTTGAGTCTGCCCGACACGTCAAGCAGTTTTGCCCCCTCCTCCGTCAGCACTCCGGCATTTTCTCCGGCTGTCAGCACCTTAGGCAGAATATCCCTGATATTCCAAGGCTGTGCTTTTACAGTTTCTATCTCGGAAAACTGCGACAGCATTTTTTCGTTATAGTTCTTTGTAGATGAGTCGATAGGGAACATTCCCGAGGCTTCACCGACACCGAGCACAAATTCACCGCTGAGCATCCAGTGTATATAGCCGGCAAGCGTGGTCTGGTATTTGATTGATGAAACGTGTTCTTCGCTGTTGAGCACCGCCTGATAAAGGTGCGCAACACTCCATCTTTGCGGAATGTTGAAGTTAAACAGCTTTGTCAGCTCGTCGGCGGCATCGGCTGTCATAGCGTTTCGCCACGTTCTGAACGGAACGAGAAGTTTTTTGTTCTCATCAAAAGCCATATAGCCGTGCATCATTGCGGAAAATCCGATTGCACCTATTGTAGTAAGCTCTGTGCCGTACTTTTTATGTACATCGTTTGACATATCCGCATAGCAGTCCTGCAAGCCTGTCCAGATGTCCTCCAGTGTATACGTCCAGACACCGTTTTCAAGACGGTTTTCCCATTCGTGGCTGCCCGAGGCGATAGGCGTGTTGTTTTCGTCGACCAGCACTGCCTTTATGCGTGTAGAGCCGAATTCAATGCCGAGCGCGGTTTTGCCGGCGGCAATTGCGTTTTTGATGTTTTCCATTTCTTGTCCTCCTTCTTGAATTTTGATTTTAATGAAGTAATTAATATAATTATAATATTTTATTTGGGTGTTGGCAATATGTATTTTAAATTATTTTTATAAATTTTGCCGCGGCTTGCGCGTTTTTGAAAAAAACAAACCGCCGCTGACCGTTAAAGTCCGCGGCGGTTTTGCCGGTATGCAGTTAATCTCTTTTGTAAAACGTATCCATACTGACATTGAGCGCATTTGCTATAGCAATAAGAGTTTCCGTACTCGGCAGTACTGAGCCTTTCTCAAACTCGGAAACGGAATTGCCCTTTATTCCGGTTTGCTCAGCCAGATCTTCCTGACCGCAGCCGATAAATTCGCGCGCCTCGCGTATTCCGTCACAGAAAAATCTCACCATATTTCTCCAATCAAAAATCAAGCTTTTCGCTTATATACTTATCCAGCTCGTCAATCTTTATTCTTTCCTGTTCCATACTGTCGCGCAGGCGCACCGTAACCGAATTGTCGGCTTCGGAATCGAAATCGTACGTTATACAGAACGGCGTGCCGATTTCGTCCTGACGGCGGTAACGCTTACCGATTGAACCGGCAT
This sequence comes from uncultured Lachnospiraceae bacterium, assembly GCA_964422725.1. GTDB lineage: Bacteria > Bacillota > Clostridia > UBA1381 > UBA1381 > CAKSNH01. The sequence continues at coordinate 4,153 of CAYRCC010000065.1, read as the reverse complement.
CGTCAAACTCGCAGTTATACTTTTTAGCAAGCATAGCGTAAACCTCGCCGGCTTTTTCCGACAGCTTTTTAGACAGCGGCAGTACGGCGGCTTTAACCGGTGCAAGCGCCGGATGCAAATGCATAACCACGCGCGTATCGCCGTCGCCGACTTCTTCCTCGTCATACGCCTCAATCAAAAACGCAAGCGCAACTCTGTCCGCGCCGAGCGACGGCTCAACGCAGTACGGCACATATCTGTCGTTTGTTACAGGGTCGATATACTCCATTTTTTCACCCGAATGTTCTTGGTGCTGTTTCAAATCGTAATCTGTTCTGTCCGCGATACCCCAAAGTTCGCCCCAGCCGAACGGGAACACAAACTCGATGTCGGCGGTTGCGTTTGAGTAAAACGCAAGCTCTTCCTTTGAATGGTCACGAAAACGCAGGTTTTCCTCTTTTATACCGAGGTTTAACAGCCAGTCCATACAATATTTTTTCCAATACGCAAACCATTCAAGGTCCGTACCCGGGGCGCAGAAAAATTCAAGCTCCATCTGCTCAAATTCGCGCGTGCGGAAAGTGAAGTTACCCGGGGTTATTTCGTTTCTGAACGACTTACCCACCTGACCGATACCGAACGGCACTTTTTTACGGCTTGCACGCTGTACGTTTTTGAAGTTTACAAAAATACCCTGTGCCGTTTCCGGACGCAGATACAGCTGTGAGGCGGTATCCTCCGTAACGCCCTGAAACGTCTTGAACATAAGGTTAAACTCGCGTATATCCGTAAAATTCTGCTTGCCGCACGACGGACACACTATATTGTTATCCTTTATGTACTCAACCATTTTTTCCTTGCTCCAGCCGTCAACGACAAGGCTTTCGCCTTTTGCAAAGGCATCGTCCTCAATCAGTTTGTCGGCGCGGTGACGCGCTTTACATTCCTTACAGTCCATAAGCGGATCGGAAAAACCGCCCACGTGTCCCGAGGCAACCCATGTTTCGGGATTCATCAAAATTGCGCAGTCCAAGCCGACGTTATACGGCGACTCCTGTATAAATTTTTTCCACCACGCCTTTTTGACGTTATTTTTAAATTCAACACCCAGCGGACCGTAATCCCAGGTGTTAGCAAGTCCGCCGTAAATTTCGCTGCCGGCGAATATATATCCTCTGCCCTTACAAAGAGCTACTATTTTGTCCATGGTTTTTTCGATATTTTTCATATTCCGTTACCGTTAAATCCTTTCTTAAAGCTAAGTCCGCAATAAACTGCCGCATTGCCGTTTTGAAAACCGACTCTTGCGCGGCAAAAACGGTTAAATGCAAAATAAGGTTTTTATGCACATATGCGGTCAGCATAAATATTTTACCTTATTAGTTTATCAAAAATCAAAGGTTTGTCAATACCCAATCACGCTAAATTTGCAATTATTCGGCTTTTTCGCACCGCCGATTGCAAAAAAACCGCAAAAACCAACATAATCGTTGATTTTTACGGCTTTTGTCATTCTGCCGTATACCGCCTGTACGACCCCAAAAACTTATAAAAATCCGTACTTCGGCGCAGTGCGTCAAGTGCGAAATATATTGTCGGGTTGTCGATATTTCCCTCGACATCGACAAAAAATATGTACGTGCCCAGCTCCTTTTTGAGCGGCCGCGACTCTATTTTCAAAAGATTCAGATTCGACTTTTCAAACAGCGAGAGTGCGCGGTACAAACTGCCCGGCTTATGCTCAACCGTAAACACGATTGAGCTTTTGTCGTTATCCGTAACAGTCATATTTTGTTTTCGGCTTATAACAACGAATCTTGTGGAGTTGTTGTTTTCGTCGCCGCAGTTTCGGCGCATAATTTCAAGTCCGTACACCTTGGCACAGCTTTCCGAGCCGATAACCGCAACGCTCCCGTCACCGGCTGCCGCCGCCGCGCCGGCTTCCGCGGTTGAGGCGGCGTACACGATTTCGGTTTCGGAAAAATCGCGCTCAAGCATTCGAGAACACTGCCCGATTGCCTGCGGATGTGATGTTATAACTTTTATATCCTCCGCGCGCGTACCCGGTTTTACCAAAAGATTCTGCTGTATACGCAGTATATATTCGTCGGTTATATACAGGTCAACGTCAAACGCGAGCGCATCAAGCGTTACGTTTACACTGCCCTCTATCGAATTTTCTATCGGAACTATTCCCTTTTCGATTTCACCCTTGGCTACAGCCTGTATTACCGAGTAAATCGTCGCATACTCCTTCAGGCAGTCCGAACCGGCGAAAAACTCGGTTGCCGCTATATGCGAAAACGTTCCGTCAGGTCCCAAATATCCGATCATATTGTTTTACCCACAGCCGCCGCGATAGGCGCAAGAGCGCTCATAAGCTCTGCAAACATCGCCGGCGTGATTGACTGTTCACCGTCACTCATAGCCTTTTCCGGACAATTATGCACTTCTATCATAAGTCCGTCCGCGCCTGCCGCAACAGCACCCTTTGAAAGTGCCGCCACGTATTTTGACTTGCCGGCGGCGTGACTTGGGTCAGCTATGATAGGCAAATGCGAAAGCTCTTTTGAAACAGGGATTGCACTCAAATCAAACGTATTTCTTGTAGATGTTTCGTATGTTCTGATACCGCGTTCGCACAAAATGACATTTTCGTTGCCCTCGGACATAATATACTCCGCCGCCATAAGCCATTCTTCCATGGTGGACGCAAGACCGCGTTTTAACAGCACAGGCTTATCGCTTTTGCCGACTTCGCGCAAAAGCTTGAAATTCTGCATATTTCTCGCGCCTATCTGCAAAACGTCGGCGTATTTTGCAACCAGCTCAACGTCGCGTGTGTCGAGTACTTCTGTACATATCGGCATATTACATTCATTGCCGGCATTATACATAATTTTCAGTCCGTCCTCTTCAAGACCGGCGAACGAATACGGCGACGACCTCGGTTTAAACGCACCGCCGCGCAGAATTTTCGCGCCGGATTTTTTCACCTGATGTGCAATTCCCGAAAACTGCTCCTGACTTTCGATAGCGCACGGCCCGGCAAAGACCGCAACGTCACCGCCGCCTATTTTCACGCCTTTAACATCAATAATTGTAGGTGTTTTTTTGAGTTCTTTGCCTGCCAGCTTATACGGGCGCATAATAGGCACAACGTTTTCGACACCGTCCATCATAAGCATCTGGTTCATACTCAAAAGGCGTTTGTCGCCGATTGCACCGATAATGGTTTTGGTTTCACCGTAAATAGGGTGAGTCTGGAAACCGAAATCGGCAAGCTGTTTTTCGACGTTTGCTATTTCAACCGCACTTGCGTTCGGACGCATAATAATAATCATTTAAATACACTCCCTTGTTTGAGAAAATAGTTTTACGGCATCAGTGACAGCCGCTGCAGCTGCAGCAGTCATGCGTACAGCCTGGTTCTTGTCCTGTAATATAGTAGTTAAGCGTTTGATTAACTTCCTCGACAATTGCATCAAAAGCGTTCTTTGCCTCAAGGTACGCGCTGATGATATCGTTTTCGGCAAGTGCGTCAAAGTCTGCCTGTGACTGTTTCATAGCTTCCTCCTGAGTTATCTCGCCGTTATGGAGGTTGCGCGCGAGGTTCATTCTTTTGAGGTTAAATTCCTGTAAAAGCTCCTGTGCCTTTTCGTCACTGTTTTGCACTTGCTCGGCAAGTTTGAGGTTTTTAAATTCTTCGGAATTTTTGATAAGCTCTCCGAGCTCCTGTGCTTTTTCTTTAATGGTCATGGTAAATTCTCCTTCTTTTATATAAATTGGCAAGGGGCAAAAGCCCCTTGTTTGCAAAGGGGCTACCCCTTTGCAAACCCCTTTTGGCGGTTATCGTTATTTAGCGGTAAGGGGCTACCGCCCCTTAGTATGACAAAGATATTATCATATTTCATCTGCTATCCCTGTGGTGGTTATCGCAACTTTTGTAGTAAGGGGCGTTGCCCCTTAGTCGGACAATTCATTGTCATAACAATTCTGCTATCCTCACTTACTTTTGCCAACAGCGGCAAAAGTAAGCAAAAACGCCGTCGGGCGTTGCCCGAACCTAAAAAAACCGCCGCGCTTGACTGAATGTACCGCACGCACCGAGTGTATTTCAGTGTTTGCTTTATTCGCTCCGCTCAATGGTCGCAAACACGTTACGTTTCGCACG
>CAYRCC010000064.1:0-7606 GCA_964422725.1 uncultured Lachnospiraceae bacterium | reverse complement strand
TCGGTGATTTTTCCGATGAGGCGTACACACCCGACGCGCTGGCACTGAGTATAGCGCTCGGTACGTCCGGATTGGATATTCCTATGGACGTAATGGATCTTGCGGCAAGTATTGCCGACATATCGCAAAACGGTTTTGACAAAGATAATTCACTGATTTTGTCACTTAATCTGCTCGCGCTTTTGCCGGCTGTTGGCGCGATGATGTCGGGGAAGTTGGCAAGAGGGGGAAGTTTGGGGTATGGGATATGGCAGAAAAGAACAAGGATATAGCAGAAGTACAATTAACGCACAATTAAACGAGCTGATTAAACAAAATAAAGCACAGGGAGGTTTTTGGAAATGATTACAAAATCAGAAGCCCTTTCTTTTTTAAAAGAACATCAGCCTATGCCAACCGATGATGAATTGACGGAGTACGAGATTCGGAAATACGAAGAAGTGCGAAAGTTCTTTCTGGACAATGTAGATGCACAATGTATTCCGTTATTGTTGAATTCATTCGGAGGAAAAGATGGACTGGGCGTATACCAAATGGTGGAAGATGTTGTTTTGATGTATGACAAGGCAGATGTTCTTCCGCACATTTTAGATGCATTTAATAATTCATGTAAATATGTAATATATTGGTGCGTTCAAATTGCATCAAATTTCCCTGATGCAGATTTGCTTATACCATTATCAAAGTTTATTAAATACGATGATGAAGATATTAAAATTGCATCAATTACAGCGTTAGCGCAGTTAGCATTAAATAATATAAGAACATATGATGTTATAGATGTACTAAAAAAAGAAATTGAAATAATATCTGATGAAAAAGTGAAAGAGTTTGCCGAAGAAGTGCTAGAGGATATTCGGGACAGCAGTAAATTGTAAGTATGATATTCAAAATAAATTAAAAATGGAGAATAAAAGCAAATGGAAATATTTAATGTTCAAAAAATGTATGAAGGATATGAATATCCAAGAGAGTTTTTTGAAAATTGTAAACTTGAATTTAGCAGACTTGGATTTATGGTATTTAATGACTAAAGAACAAGCAGAAATCAGAATTACAGGATTGAAAAGCAGGTATCCCGAAAGAAAATTGATACCTTTTGCAAAAAGAGATGATAGTGATGATATTGCTTGCTTTGAAGTTGAAAAAGGCAATAAAGTACAGATTATTCATGATTTTGCCGATGCCGGATATGAGCAAAGAAAAGAATATAATTGTTTTTGGAATTGGTTTAAGGAGGCCGTTGAAGAAATGATAAAAGAGGATGAAATTAATAGATAGATTACGCAACTAAAACGTCTTTGAATAATGCGACATTGTATCAGATTGACGGTTCGTTAAATGGAGTGAACGGAAGATTTGAGTGGATTATTCAAGATAACCAAGTGACACATAGAATGTTTATTCAAAACAGAACAATGAATGGAGTACCGATAAAACCATGATAAAAATTAAAAACTTAAAAGAACTGAATTTTACTATTACTTGGAGATTGCTGTATAGAGCTCCGGTAAAAAAACAACTTCAAACAGAAGCTGTTGTAGAATATGCAAAAACAGCTTGAAATCCTTTCAGCCTGTAAACTTATCGGTTTTGTTTGGCGCCTTGCGATGCCAAGGGACTCTCTCCCCTCTTAACTCCGCAAGGCGCAGACGGTTCGGCCGGCACGCCGACTCTAAAACCCGTTATTTATCCCCATAAGCACTCTTGAGGCATAGTCCAAATCAACAATTTCCCAGTCAAAACTTTTGAACTTCACTCCCGAATTAAGTATTTCCTTTGCCGTGGTTTCATAGGTTGATATAGGTATGTGCGAAGTGTACACCTGATTTTCCGCTCTGTCCTGCACTAAAAATTCTATATAGTCGTTCTCGGTTTTCCCGTACATAGCAATTCTGTTTTCGGCTTTCTCCGGCTCGTTTACCAATATCATCATTTTCAGAAACTCTATAACCTTATCGTTAAAACCGGCATCGAATATCAGTATTTTTTCCATAAGCTCGTTGTATGTCGTGACAAAGCGCAGATTACAGTCGGTCAAATCCTTGATTTCGGCTTTGGTCGTTTTCTTTGTCTGCTCAAAAAGCGTTAATTTTTCGGTCGGGTCGGCACACGGCGCAAAATAAATCATCAGCTTGCGGTCGGGGTCGCTGTAAAGCAGATTTGTCGGCATAAGCGCCGTTTGTCCGCACGACGGACACGTGAAAATATTTATCTTACGCGCCAATATGTCGGCTTTCAAATCCGGCTCGTTTTTCGCCGATATCGAATTCCATACGGTAATCTCGTTAAGCTGTCCGCATTTGGGACATTTGACCGTTTCCCGCGTGTTAATACTCATTTATATCAATTCCTTTCTTTTTTCCGTTTTGTACGATTTTATCCTTACTTTATATATTATACATTGAAAATTGAATCTTTTCAATAGTATTAACCCCCTCACCATTTGCGAATGTAAAAAAATACAACATATTTGCCAAATACTATTGATTTTTTTGTGACAGTATTGTATAATTATACTAATTCAATATGATACACTAAGAGTGTATGCGCATTTTTGGTAAATTGGGGTATATTAAATATGAAACAAACAGACATATCAATAAAAAATATTTCGGAAATTCTCGGCGGCAGCGGACTGAATGTGTGGCAGACAGACTGTACGACAGACACCTGCCGTATACTCGCACATTCGGAGAAAGCGGTATCGCCGTCATTTCGCAGCATTTCATACACAAAACTCAGACAGCGTTTTTTGAAAAAATTCGCCTCGCCGGACTGCTATGACAGCGTAATTGCGAAAACCGACATTTCATATATGCGGTCGGTGTTTGAAAACGGCGGCAGTGAAATAAGCTTTGAAATAGAGCGCGCGGCAGTCGGTGCCGGAAAAGGCAGACTCAGGGCGGCAGTCGTGCCGAACGGCTTTGACGGCGAAAAGCTCACATCTGTCGTTATGATTTTTAAAAACGCAAACGACGGCGAATCCGGTTTCATAAGCAAATCTCAGCTTTCGCGTCGGTTTAACACCGCTATACAAAACACGTATGCGGCTATTGTGGACATAAATTACACATACGATACATATACTATAACCTCTTACGCAAAACAGGTAAAATATCCTTTTGCGGACACCGGCAGTTACACACAGCTTATAAGCAGTGCCGCAGACAGCATTATACACCCCGACGACAGGGCGGCTTTTCGCGAAAACCTTTTGCCGGAAAAAGCGAAAGCGGACTTTGCCGAAAGCGGATATTCTTACGGGGAATACCGAATATTGAACGTCGGCGGCGAATACCGCTGGTATTCGATACGCGTTGTCAAAATGGAGAACTCCGATAAAGGCACTGTAACGGCGATGGCGTTTTTCAGAGATATCAACGGTTGGAAATTGAAGGCTCTTGTTCAGGAAAACGAAAGCAAACGGCAAAACCTCGCACTAAGGGATTCATACGAAAACGTGCTTGAGCTTAATCTCACAACAGGCAAAATCAAGGTTATCCACAGCATAACCCCCGAATACGCACAAAAGGACAAACGATACGATTACGACTATGTATACAGATATATGACGGAAAACCTCATTTTAAACAGAGGTGACGGTACGGCGGCAAAACTGGATCCAAGCTACCTCAAACAGATATTTGAAACGGAAAACGGAGAGAGCATATACACCGAATGCAAATTCCGCAGTGACAAAGACTCCGATTTTCACTGGATATCAATACGCGTGGTGCGCGTGCCGAGCAGTACGGCATACACAAAGCTTATGTTTCTTATGCGCAATGTCGAGGACCGAAAAAGCGAGGAAATCAAAACCAAGCGCAGACAGGAACAGTACGACATCGCGCTTCGCGAAAGCTTTACGTCCATTTACCGCGTGTCGCTCGATGACGGCAAAATCGACGTTATGCACGCCTCGGCAGACACCGCCTGTACTGAGTTTGAGCCTGTTTGGCTTGACAAATTCGTCGGTGACATTGCACTCAGGTACATTTGCGGCGAGGAACGAGAGGACTTTGTAAATACGCTGAGCCTGTGCAACGTGAAAAAACTGCTTGCCGAAAAAAGCGAGTTTTACCGCGAATATAAGTTCCTTTCGCAAAACGGCGAATACACATGGATGGCAATTACGGTTAAGCTTACAGAAACCGACAGCGGCGAAAAACACGCATACTGTTTTGTAAAGAACATTGACGAAAAGAAAAAAAGCGAGGAGCTGTCAATCAAATATAAAATGCTTGAACAGCAAATGCAGTACCGCAAGCAATTACAGATAAGCGACAGCCGATACGAAATTATAGTGCGCCAGACCGGTGCGGCGGTGTTTGAGTGGAACAGGGAAAGCAACACCGTTTTCGCCTCGGACACACTGCCGAAAACGTTTAAAGAAAATTTTGTCGCACAGCGCAATTTAAGAGCGGCACTCCCAAAAGACAGCATACACCCGAAAGATGCCGCACAGTGTGAGTTTTTTCTGGAATGTATAGAAAAAGGTCAGCCGCAGGCGGAGGTTTCTCTGCGTATGCGCAATGATGACGACGAATTTGTATGGTACAAAATTTCGGTTACGGGTATGTTTAACGAGGACGGTACTCCGGAGCGCGTTGTCGGCACGGTTATGGACGTTAATGAGTCAAAATCGAATTACGAAATACTCAAATACCGCGCCGAATACGATTCTCTCACCGGCGCGCCGAATATAGACAAATTCTATGCCGACGGACAGCACATAATTGACAATATAGAAAGCATAGGCGGCAAATACGCGGTTTTGCGTATGGACATAGACAAATTTAAGGTTATAAACGATGTGTACGGAAGAACCGAGGGCGACAGAGTTTTGCAATATCTCGCGTTCACGCTGAACACGCTGTGCGGCGGCGAGAATATTTTTGCGCGTATGAGCGGCGATATTTTCGTACTTCTTGTGAAGTATGAGTATGACGAGGAGCTTGAGGGGCTCGTCAGGGAGATTTCCGAGCGTATGGGGTCGTATCCGCTTGACCATAAGCCGAAAATGGCGTTCGGCATATGTAAAGTCGAAAATGCGGCAGTACCGATAAATACGCTTTGCGACTGGGCAAATCTTGCACAAAAGAAAATCAAAGGCAGTATGATGCACAACTTTGCCTTTTACGACGACACCCTGCGCAACGAAATACTCGAAGAAAAGAGTATTGAGGACGAAATGCGCGGTGCGCTTGCCGGCGGACAGTTCAAGCTGTATCTGCAGCCTAAGTACGATATCGAAACAGCCGAGGTAATAGGTGCGGAATCGCTTGTACGGTGGATACATCCTCACAAGGGTATGATTTCTCCGAATACTTTCATACCGCTGTTTGAGAAAAACGGTTTTGTAATCCATCTTGACGAGTACATATGGGAACAGACGTGTATAGTGCTTAAAAAGTGGCTGGAGCGCGGTTTGAGGAGTATTCCTATTTCTATTAACATTTCGCGCGTGCATATAAACAATCCGCATTTGTGCGACACGCTCATCGACCTTGTCGAAAAATACGGTATTCCGCCGCGCCTTTTGGAGCTTGAAATTACGGAAAGCGCGTTTTTGGACGATTTGGGCGATTTGTACGACTCGCTGAAAAAGCTTCAGGACTTCGGTTTTTCGCTTGCGATGGACGATTTCGGTTCGGGGTATTCGTCGCTGAATATGCTGAAAAACGTTCCGCTTGACATTATCAAGATAGACCGCGAATTTCTGAATGATACTGTTGTTACGGAGCGCGGAAAAACCGTAATACGCCACACCATAGCCATGGCAAAACAGCTTAATATGAAAGTCGTTGCAGAGGGCGTGGAAACAATTGACCAGGCGGCGTTTTTGCTGGAGTCTGGGTGCAGTATAGCACAGGGATTCTATTATTCAAAGCCTGTCTGTGTAGATGATTTTGAAACGCTTGCGTTCGGCGTACACTGTGAGCGTGCGATTGAGCCGGAGATAAACAGAGTGCTGAGTCAAAATCAGGATATCGTTTCGATTATGCTGAGCGTGAATAAAGATTCCGACAATCCCGAAATATTTGAGGGCAGTACGATTACCGCGGCGGAGATGTGCGATTTAAAGCGCGCATTTGTCAGCGTTATAAACAAATACCGCCTTGCGATGCAAAAGTCAAACACGTCGCTTATGGAGGTGGATTTCAAGACAAACACCGTGCTGTCGACACTGCGCGCCGATTCGGCGGTGACGGACAGGGAGTTTGCCACATTTGAGGATATCCGCGATTACGTTTTGACGAATGCGAAAGAAAAGTATCGGGACACACTGGAAAATTATCTTGATGTTAATTATATTGTGGACAGAATTTTAAATTATCATCAGGACATAAAAACCGAATTTGAGCTTATCGAAAAAAATCGGTGTATATGGTATGTGCTGAACGTAATCCCTATTACAAAGGACCGTCAGCTCGAACGGCTTTTGCTGGCGTTCACCGACATAACGGCTGTGAAAAACAGGGAGCTGAGTCTTGAGGACAGTCTTGCCGAAAGCGAAAATATGCTTGAAATGACGGACGATATGTTTTACATATGGGATTTGTGCGACAATTCACTCAAGCTGTCAAACACCGCCAGGGACTTTTTTGACAGCCGCGAAATAAAGCACACCATTTGCGACACCGTATCCGAGGCGAAAAACCTTTCCGCCGACACGAAACAGCTTTTACAGCGGCATATAGATGATATAATTTCCGACCGTGACGAGGGTGTTTTTGAAAAGGTAATCCACACCACGAACGGTCATGCATACGAGGTAAAATCGCGCAAGGTAGCATGTTCGGACGGGAAAACGTACAAGGTTATAGGGAAAATTAAAGAGATGTAAACCGCAGGGTTTAAGGGGCGTTGCCCCTTTGCAAACCCCTTTTTTGCGCAAACCGTTGACGGTTCGGCAACCGCTGACTTTGCGGTTACCGCCAAAAAAATTCAACGTTTACCCAACGCCCTCAATCGAGGGCAACGCCCGAGCGACTGAAGTTGCGACAACTACCGCGTTTTGGCAACGTCTGCCTATGCATATCAACGTTACCGTCAGCACACCGCGTTTGCGATACGGAAAAAACCGCCAAAGCGACCCAACATTGAGAGCGTGCGAAACGTAACGTGTTTGCGACCATTGAGCGGAGCGAATAAAGCAAACACTAAAATACACTCGGTGCGTGCGGTATATTCAGTCAAGCGCGGCGGTTTTTTGGGGGGTTCCAAAGGGGCAACGCCCCTTGGTGTGTTTTTGGTTATAGACAAAAAATAGGTTCAATAATAAAATTGCATTTTAGCGTCAGCGGCGAAAAACAGTGCGGACGTGGAAAAGCGCAGCGTTTCAGGGAGCACGTCGTTTTTCGCAAAATGCAATTTTATTCTTCCTTAGCTTTTTGTTTATTGTCACAAGACAAAAGTAAGTAGGGATAGCAGAATTGTTATGATAATGAATTGTCCGCCTAAGGGGCAACGCCCCTTACTACCTAAACCCCGATACCCACCAAAAACGGATTGACAAGGGTAACACCCTTGTCAACCGAACCGCCTACCCCTTGCGCAAGCAGTGTTTACAACCGCACCCTCTGCGGTTACCGCCAAAAAA
>CAYRCC010000063.1:0-7687 GCA_964422725.1 uncultured Lachnospiraceae bacterium | reverse complement strand
AGTGAATCTTTTTATTTTTTTAGAAAAGTGTCACCCATCATTGACAATTGTACACGGTTTATAAAATGAACGTGCTGACCATCAATCAAAATATACCGATAAACGGTATAGCGAACATAACTATTTCGCTCAGGGCAGAGCAGGTTGAGCGCAATATCGGCTGTCTTATGAACGAGCTCGGCGAAATAAGCGGCGTATCAAAAATCGAGCTACTGGCTATGGAGTAGAAAGAAGGAAGGACAGGATAAATTATGGTTAAAGCGGCTATTATGGGTTTCGGCACAGTCGGAAGCGGCGTGTACGAAATCCTGAGAAAAAATGCACAGAAGATTAAAAAGAGTGCAGAAAAGGAAATTGATGTTAAGTACATACTTGACATACGCGATTTTGACGACCACCCCGAAAAAAATCTGTTTACAAAGGATTTTAACGATATTTTAAACGACACCGAAGTCAGCGTTGTTGCCGAGGTAATGGGCGGACTGCATCCGGCGTATGAGTTTACAAAAGCACTTTTGGAGTCGGGCAAAAGCGTGGTTACATCAAATAAGGAGCTTGTTGCGACATACGGTGCACAGCTTTTGAAAATCGCACAGGAAAAACAGGTAAGCTATATGTTTGAGGCAAGCGTCGGCGGCGGTATACCGATAATCAGACCGCTGCACCAGTGTCTTGCGGCAAACAACGTAAATAAGATATTGGGAATATTAAACGGTACAACCAATTATATACTTACGCAGATGATTAAAGAGGGAAAACCGTTTGATGAAGCTTTGGCGGATGCACAGGCAAAAGGCTATGCCGAGAGAAATCCGGCGGCTGATATAGAAGGACATGACGCGTGCCGCAAAATTGCGATTTTGGCATCTCTTGCCTCCGGCAAAACGGTAGACTACAGCAAAATTCTCACCGAGGGCATCACGAACATTACGCTTGACGACGTAAAATGTGCCGAAAAGCTCGGCTATGTTATAAAGCTTATCGGTTATGCGGAGCTTGGCGAGAGCGAGAAAGTGTTTGCGAGGGTGAGTCCTATGCTTATTCCGAAATCAAATCCGCTTGCAAGCGTTGAGGACGTATTTAATGCGATTATGGTTAAGGGTGACTGCGTGGGCGATGTAATGTTTTACGGTCCGGGCGCGGGCAAACTCCCGACGGCGAGCGCGGTTGTGGCGGATATTATAGATTCCGTAAAATACACAAAGGATATGAGCTGGGCAGACAGCGACAGCGAAATCCTTATCGACATAAACGACACCTCAAGCAGTTACTTTGTAAGAACGTCGGCAGATGAGGCGTATATAATCGACAGCGTAAAAGAGTGCGAGGCAAAAGCTAAATTCGAGCAGCTCGGTGCGGTTTCGGCAATCCGAGTGCTGGCACAGTGATGGTAACGGTCAGAGTTCCGGCATCCAGCGCGAATATGGGAGCCGGATTTGACAGTCTTGGTATGGCGGTAGGGCTTTACAACACAATGCACATATCGGAAACGAAATCCGGACTTGACATATCCGCCGTCAATATGTCCGACTATGTTCCGGGAAACGAAAACAACCTTATTTACCGTTCGATGACGGCGGTATTTGAAAAAACGGGTTATTCTCCCAAGGGGATTAAGATAGTGCAGGACAGCGAAATACCGGTCACACGCGGGCTCGGCAGCAGCAGTGCGTGTATCATAGGCGGAATGCTTGCGGCAAACGTCATCTCCGGCAGACAGCTGACATATCCTCAGCTGCTTGACCTTGCGGTACAGCTCGAAGGTCACCCCGACAACCTGGCGCCGGCGCTTTACGGCGGATTTTGCGTGTCGGCGATGGACGGCGGCAGAGTGGTGACAAACAGCATAAAAATCAATCCGAAAATTAAAGCGGCGGTTATGATTCCGGACTTTTTCGTCGCGACGAAAAAGTCAAGGCGTGCACTTCCGGAGAGTGTTTCATACGAGGATGCTGTGTTTAACATATCGCGTGCGAGTCTGTTTACGTCGTTTATGATGAGCGGCAAAACGGATATGCTGAGGATTGCGGTGCAGGACAGAATGCACCAGAGCTACCGCAGTGCATATATTGACGGTATGGAGGATATTTTTGAAAAATCGTATGAGCTTGGGGCGAAAGCGGTGTATCTCAGCGGTTCCGGACCGACTATAACGGCACTGCTCGACTCCGGAGCGGTCGCTTTTGCGAAGAATATGCACAGGTATTTTCGCGAAAACCGGCAGAAATACACCTGTAAGATATTGTCGGTTGACAATGTGGGTGCGATAGTGAAAGAAAATTAATTTTATAAAATAGGAGGCAGTTTAAAGTGGGTTTAGTAGTACAAAAATACGGCGGTTCGTCGGTAAGAGATGCCGAGAGGGTAATGAATGTGGCAAACCGTATCGTTGAGGAATATCAAAAAGGAAACAATGTTGTGGTTGCGGTTTCGGCGCAGGGTGACACGACGGACGATTTAATAGAGAAAGCAAAGGAGATTAATCCGAGTGCGTCCAAGCGCGAGATGGATATGCTGCTTGCGACGGGCGAACAGATTTCCATTTCACTTTTGGCTATGGCGATTGAAAAACTCGGCTTTCCGGTAGTTTCCATGACAGGCTGGCAGGCAGGAGTTATGACAAATTCAAATTACGGTGCGGCGAGAATACATAAAATCGACACCGAAAGAATACAAACGGAGCTTGATAAGCGCAGAATAGTAATTGTTGCGGGATTTCAGGGAATCAACAAGTACGGCGATATCACAACGCTCGGCAGAGGCGGTTCGGACACGTCGGCGGTTGCGCTGGCGGCGGCACTGCACGCGGACGTATGCGAGATATACACAGACGTTGACGGCGTGTATACGGCAGACCCGAGAATTGTGAAAGATGCGAAAAAGCTTGACGATATTTCGTATGACGAAATGCTTGAACTTGCAAGTCTTGGTGCGAACGTACTGCATAACCGTTCGGTTGAGATGGCGAAAAAGTATAATGTTAAACTGGCAGTTAAATCAAGTTTGAATAAAGTGGAAGGTACTTACGTTAAGGAGGTAAATAAAGTGGAGAAGATGTTGGTCAGAGGTGTTACGAGGGATAACGACGTTGCGAGAATTGCGCTTTGTGCGGTGGACGATAACCCGGGTAAGGCGTTTAACGTATTTTCGGCTCTTGCAAAGAAGAATATAAGTGTGGATTTGATTATCCAGTCTATCGGTCAGGAACATTCAAAGGACATCAGCTTTACGGTTGCGGAGGGTGATCTTGACAGTGCGCTTGCGGTTATTGCGGACAACGGCAATTTCGGCGCGAAAGAGGTTAAATCGTCGACGGACGTGTCGAAGGTATCTATAGTGGGTGCCGGTATGGTAAACAATTCGGGTGTTGCCTCGACTATGTTTGAGGCGCTTTACAATGCAAACATCAATATCAGAATGATTGCGACATCTGAAATTAAAATTTCGGTTTTGGTTGACAGAAAAGATGCCGAGAGGGCAGTTGTAGCGATACACGATAAATTTAATCTTGCGTAAGGGGTTTAAGGGGGCGAATGCCCCCTTATTGCAAAGGGAAACCCTTTGCAATCCCTTTGGCGGCAACCGCAGTTTGCGCTTGCAAATATAGCTTGCGCAAAGGGTTGGCGGTTCGGTTGACAAGGGTGTTGCCCTTGAACCCTTTGGTGGGTGTCGTAACGTTGGTAGTAAGGGGCAACCGCCCTTTAGGCGGAAACAGCTTGCGCTTGGCTTATATAGGCGGTAAGGGGCAACTGCCCCTTAGGCGGACAATTCATTGTTATAATGATTCTGCTATCCCTGTGACACTTTTGTTATTTGACAAAAGTGTCCAAAAACACACCAAGGGGCGTTGCCCCTTTGGAAACCCCTTTTTTGCGAAAAAGCTCAATACGAAGATATTCCGTCAGGTAATCGGCAAAATTTGCTTTATCGCCAAGGCTCGCAAATTTTGCGCCGTTCTAAACACGGTACATTTATGCAAACGAGGATTTCGTCGAACATCAGCGATTATTACAGCATCAGCGGCGGCATACCCTCAACCCCTCTTGGCGCAACAGCTTTTTCGCGCTTGCGCAAAGGGATTGCAAAGATTTTCCCCTTTGAATAAAGAGAAAGGACCACAACTATGTCTAATGAACCACAGGACAAAATAGAAGGCAGAAATCCTGTTATGGAGGCCTTAAAGGCAGGCAGGGAAATAGATAAAATACTTATTAAAAAGGGCAAGCCGGAAGGCTCGCTGATACCTATAATAAAAAAAGCAAGGGCACTGGGAATAACCGTAAACGAAGTGGAAAAGCAAAAACTGGACACACTTTCCGAATCGGATAACCATCAGGGTATTATCGCGTTTGCGGCGGTGCACAGTTATGCACAGGTTGCGGATATTCTGAGAGCGGCACGCGAAAAGGAGCAGGACCCGTTCGTAATAATTCTTGACAAAATAACCGACCCCCACAATCTGGGTTCGATTATACGAAGTGCAAGCTGTGTAGGTGCGCACGGAATCATTATTCCCAAACGCGCAAGTGTCGGACTGAACGCCACAGTCGCAAAAACGTCCGCCGGCGCGGTGGAATACATTCCCGTTGCACGCGTAACCAACATCGCACGCACGATAGACGACCTGAAAAAGGAAGGACTCTGGATTGCCGGTGCCGATATGGACGGCGAACCAATGCACAGCGCAAATCTGACGGGCGCGCTCGGCTTGGTTATCGGCAGTGAGGGCGAGGGTATAAGCCGGCTGGTGAGTGAGAAATGCGATTTTCACGTGAGCATACCGATGTCGGGCAGTATAAACTCGCTTAATGCGTCGGTGGCGGCGGCGGTGCTGATGTATGAGGTTTTGCGTCAGCGCAGAGGTTAAGGGTAAACAGTATATTTTCAGCTTGAGGAGGAATAGTTATAATGAAAGCGGTAATTACGGTTTTGGGTTGTGATCAGGTAGGAATCATAGCCAAAGTGAGCGGTATTTTGGCACAGACGGGCGTTAATATTTTGGATATCTCGCAGACTATTATGCAGGATATGTTTACGATGATTATGCTTGTTGATATGTCGCAGAGCAATTGCGATATAAAATGTGTGACAGACAAGCTGACTGCCCTCGAAAAAGATATGGGACTGTCAATTCATATTCAAAATAAAGAATTGTTCAATTCTATGCACAGAATATGATTGCACAGAATATACTATAAAAGATAGGAGAAACAGACAGTGATTAATCCTTTTGAAATATTGGAAACCGTCAATATGATTGACAGAGAAAATCTGGACATACGAACAATAACAATGGGTATTTCGCTGAAAGACTGTGCCGATGCGGATATAAACAAGGCATGTGAAAAGGTTTATAAAAAGATTACGGAGTATGCGAAAGACTTGGTTAAGGTAGGTCAGGATATAGAAAATCAGTACGGAATACCTATAATCAACAAGCGTATTTCGGTCACCCCAATCGCAACGCTCGTTGATGTGCTTGACGATGCGAACACCGAAAAATGCGTAATGCTTGCGAAGACCCTGGACAAAGCCGCAAAAACAACGGGCGTAAATTTTATCGGCGGATATTCCGCGCTTGTGCATAAGGGGTTTACCAAGGGCGAGAGGATTTTGATAGACTCAATCCCCGAGGCACTCGCACAGACGGAGCTTGTATGTTCAAGCGTAAACGTCGGCACGACACGCGCCGGAATAAATATGGACGCGGTAAAGCTTATGGGCGAAATTGTAAAAAAAGCGGCACAGCTTACGAAAGAGTCGGGCGGCTTTGCATGTGCAAAGCTTGTTGTTTTCTGCAATGCGGTTGAGGATAACCCGTTTATGGCGGGTGCGTTTCACGGCGAGGGCGAGGGCGACTGCGTAATAAACGTGGGCGTAAGCGGTCCGGGAGTGGTTAAATGCGCGTTGGAGAAGGTTAAGGGCGAGCCGTTCGGAGTGGTTGCTGAAACGATTAAAAAAACGGCGTTTAAGATTACGAGAATGGGTCAGCTGGTTGCACAGGAAGCATCAAGACGGCTCAACGTGCCGTTCGGCATTGTCGACTTGTCGCTCGCGCCTACTCCGGCAGTCGGCGACAGCGTGGCGTACATACTCGAAGAAATGGGACTTGAAATGTGCGGCACGCACGGCACTACCGCCGCGCTTGCACTTTTAAACGATGCTGTCAAAAAAGGCGGAATTATGGCATCAAGCTACGTGGGCGGACTGTCGGGCGCGTTTATTCCGGTGTCGGAAGATGCCGGAATGATTGCCGCGGCAAAAGACGGAGTGCTCACGCTTGAAAAGCTTGAGGCTATGACGTGTGTCTGCTCGGTAGGACTTGATATGATTGCCGTACCGGGAGATACGAGTGCGGCGACGGTTTCGGCTATTATAGCCGATGAGGCGGCAATCGGAATGGTAAATTCCAAAACAACAGCCGTAAGAATCATACCGGCACCGGGCTGTAAGGTCGGCGATGTGGTTGAGTTCGGCGGTCTGCTCGGAAGCGGACCGGTTATGCCGGTTAAGCCGTATTCGAGCGAGGAGTTTGTAGCGAGGGGCGGAAGAATACCGGCACCGTTGCAGAGTCTGAAAAATTAATCGGATAATGTGGTGGTAAAAGTCCAAAAAAAGTGTGTCAAATTTTGTGCAGAATTTATAAAAATATTTAAGTTTAATAAAAAAGGTTATTTTTTGCGGATTTTTTACGACATCTATAGTGACAGTAAAGCAGGGATTAACTGCTAACGTTATCACAGAAAGGAGTTGTGAAGTATGAGTGTAAAAGCAATATCTCGTGTGAAATCGGGTGGGAGCGGATTTTCCGGACAAGGAGCTGACAACAGCCGTGAAATAGAGAGCTTAAACCGCGAAAGAGAGCGTTTGAAACAGGAAATGTCCGAAATCAGGAGCGATATGGGAATGGACAGCTCGGAAAAGCGGTTAAAGATGCAGTCGATATCTACCAAAATCAGTACGATAAGCGGTAAAATACAGTCGCTTGTACAGACTTGCGAGAGCGGTTATGTGCAGAAGAATGCGGATAACGGCGACAAGCGTGAGGAATTGATAAAAGAGAAAGTCAAGCTGCAGCAAGAAATAGCCCAGATTCGCAGCTCGGATTCTATGGACGAGCAGGAAAAGCACACGAAAGTGATGAAAATTATGATGGAGATAAACTCCATTCAGAACCAAGTCAGAAATCTTACGGGTGAAGATGTCACAGCGATGCAGTTTCCGCCGATTGAGGCGCAGGATAAGACACAGGAACGCGCACAGCTTGAGGAAAAATTGGATTTGTTTATCGGCACCGGCAAAGAGGATAAGCAGCAGAAAGAGTTGCTTGACAACAAGATTAATATTTTGGCATAACAGCGAGGGTTCAAGGGAACGAATGTTTCCCTGAACCCTTTTTTTGCGTTTCGGGCAACACCCTCGCCAACCGAACCGCTTACCCTTTGCGCAAGCGCGAAAAAGCTATCGCGCCAAGAGGGGTTGAGGGTATGCCGCCGCTGACGTTGTAATAACCGCTGATGTTCGGTGAAATCCGCGTTTGTATAAACGTACCGCGTTTAAAACGGCACAAAATTCACGTGCTCAGGCATAGAGTGAATTTTGCCGATTACCTGACGGAATATCCTCGTATTAAGCTTTTTCGCAAAAAAGGGGTTTCCAAAGGGGCAACGCCCCTTGGTGCCTTTTG
>CAYRCC010000062.1:0-7916 GCA_964422725.1 uncultured Lachnospiraceae bacterium | reverse complement strand
CTGTATAAATCAATTCTGCATTTACAATCTCCGTCACACGATTACGGATATTGTTCATTTTTTGTACCCACAACATTTGGTCGGTTGATTTAAGCTGCTCCGTTACGTTTTCTTTTTCGGCAAGTTATTTTACCAACCGAAGAAACATATCCTCAGCCTGTTTGTCGATTTCGGCAAGATAAGGTTAGGTATGTAATAATCGCCTTGTGAAGTGTAGGCGATACCTGTTTTTTTGTCTGTGTAATGCCGCTTCATTTTGTAATCCTCCAATATGATTGATTTTACCTACAATTCAATCATTCTGACTGACTACAAAAGCCGAATGAAAACAACTTCCTTACGGAGTGTTTCCCTTGTCGGGATCTCTTTCTGTTCTTTTTGAGTGAAATAATACAAAGCCTGCAATTGGTTTATGTGCCGGTTACAACGGCTGTTTTGCAAATTTGTAGGAAAATACAGTTTTCTGTTGTAAAGTTGGCAGTTTTTGTTGAATTTTCAGCTGAACTGCGGTAAAATATACTCATAGAGATTGACAACTCAAACTCCGCTCAACAAGGGACAACCCCCTCAAAATGAGTTTGCAAAATTGCATTTTGGTACGTTGCCGTTACTGTAATAAGATGGGAGCTTATACAATGAAAATTATAGATAATATTACAAAGACCTTAAAAGAAGATTTAAAAACGGAAATAACAGACGGAAGCAAGATTTCTGTAGCGGCTGCCTGTTTTTCTATCTATGCTTTTCAGGAACTTAAAACAGAGCTTGGAAAAATAGATAAGCTGCGTTTTGTATTCACATCTCCTACATTCACAACGGAAAAGGTAAAAAAAGAAAAACGCGAATTCTACATTCCTCGTCTTAACCGCGAAAGGAGTCTTTACGGAACGGAATTTGAGGTCAGACTGCGTAACGAGCTTACTCAGCGCGCCGTTGCAAAAGAATGTGCACAGTGGATAAAGGAAAAAGTAATATTCAAGTCAAACATCAGCGACAAAACAATTCAAGGACAGATAGTTGTCGATAATGTCGGGTATACTCCCATCAAGGAATTTACCGCGGTTGAACTCGGATGCGAAAAAGGAAATACAATAAGCACTACAATCGTAAAAGATGAAAGCTTGGCACAGACTCTGCTGAAAAATTTTGACGAACTCTGGAACGATAAAAAGCATTTGCAAACAGTTACAGATGAGGTAATCGAAAATATAACGGCGGCATACAACGAAAATTCGCCCGACTTTATATATTTTGTTACACTGTACAATATTTTTAATGAATTTTTGAATGATATAAACGAAGATGTCCTGCCTAACGAAGCAACCGGATTTAAAGACAGCAAAATATGGAATATGCTCTACAACTTTCAAAAAGATGCCGTCCTTGCCATTATAAACAAGCTTGAAAGATTTAACGGCTGTATTCTGGCAGACAGTGTCGGTTTGGGTAAAACCTTTACCGCTCTGGCGGTTATCAAGTACTACGAAAACAGGAACAAATCCGTTCTCGTACTGTGTCCGAAAAAGCTTTCAAGCAACTGGAATACATACAAGGACAATTACATAAACAACCCGATTGCATCGGACAGACTGCGATACGACGTATTGTATCACACCGACTTAAACCGTGCAAGCGGAAAATCAAACGGTATCGACTTGGGCAGACTCAATTGGGGTAACTATGACCTTATTGTGATTGATGAATCGCACAATTTCCGAAACGGCGGAAAAATAGTGGAAAATCCGGACGAAAACGATAAGGAAAACCGTTATGTAAAACTGCTTAAAAAGGTTATCCGCACCGGTGTCAAAACAAAGGTGCTTATGCTTTCGGCAACACCCGTAAACAACAGATTTAACGACCTCAAAAATCAGCTTGCACTCGCTTATGAGGGTAACGCAGAACTTATTGACGGCGAATTGAGCACAAACCGTTCCATTGACGAAATTTTTAAAAACGCACAAAGAGCGTTTAATTCGTGGAGCCGGAGTGAACCGGAACGGCGCACAACAGACAGCCTGCTCAAAATGCTCGACTTCGACTTTTTTGAAGTGCTTGACTCTGTTACCATTGCACGCTCAAGAAAGCATATACAAAAATACTACGACACCGCGGATATAGGCACATTCCCGACAAGGCTTAAACCTATATCGGTACAGCCGCCGCTTACCGATATAAAGGAGGCAATAAACTATAACGAGATATTTGAACAGCTGCAATTATTGAATTTGGATATTTACCGCCCGTCACATTTTATTCTTGGCAGTAAAATCGAAAAGTACTCAAAGCTTTTCGGCGACAACAAAGTAAATGTCGGATTCACTCAGGCAAGCCGAGAACAAGGACTCCGCAGACTTATTGCCATAAATCTTATGAAACGTATGGAAAGCTCTGTATATTCTTTCAGGCTTACGCTGACGAGAATTATGAATTTGATAGATTCAACCATAAAAACGATTGACGAATACGACAAAATTTCCGATGTCGCTCTCGACTTAACCGATATATCAAATACAGATGATTTTGATCCGGAGGACCAAAACGGTGACGACTTGTTTGTGTTCGGCAAAAAAGTTAAAATCAGTCTTGGGGATATGGATTATATTTCCTGGAAATACAGCCTTCAAAAGGACCGCGATGTGCTTGAACTGCTGACTTTAATGGTTGGGGATATAACACCGAAACACGATTGCAAATTGCAGAAACTGTTTAACATTTTGGAAAATAAAATCGGAAACCCTATTAACGCGGACAATAAAAAAGTGATTATTTTTACCGCTTTTGCCGACACCGCCGATTATCTGTATTCAAACGTCAGCGAATTTGTAAAAACAAATTTCGGACTGGAAACAGCGTTGATTACGGGCTCTATTGACGGAAAAACAACAATTCCCAAATTGAAATGCGACATAAACACCGTACTTACGTGCTTTTCGCCGCTTTCAAAGGACAGAGATGTATTTGAAAGTATACCAAAATGCGATATTGACATTCTTATTGCAACCGACTGTATTTCGGAAGGACAAAATCTACAGGACTGCGATTATCTTATAAACTACGATATACACTGGAATCCTGTACGCATAATACAGCGTTTCGGACGAATTGACCGTATAGGCAGTAAAAACGAATGTATTCAGCTTGTAAACTTTTGGCCCGATGTTACTCTTGACGAATATATCGACCTCAAAGCAAAGGTTGAAACAAGAATGAAAATAGTGGATATGACGGCAACCGCCGACGACAACCTATTAACGCCCGAAGAAAAAACAGAGCTGGAATACCGAAAAACACAGCTAAAACGTTTAAAAGATGAGGTTGTGGATATTGAGGATATGTCAAGCGGAATTTCCATAATGGATTTGGGACTTAATGAATTTAGGCTTGATTTGCTCGAATATACCAAAAATCACCCTGATATCGACAAAACGCCGTTTGGGTTACATTCCGTTGTTTCGGCTGCCGGAGAAAATCCCGCCGGCGTGATATACATACTTAAAAACCGTTCCGACAGCATTAATATTGACAAGCAAAACAGACTGCACCCGTTTTATATGGTATATATCACAGATGACGGAGATGTTGTGTGCGACCATTTATCGCCGAAAATAATGCTCGACAAAATGCGGTATTTATGCAAAGGCAAAACAGAACCCATCGCGGAGGTTTACCGCGAGTTTAACAGGGAAACCTGTGACGGCAGAAATATGTCAAAATATTCAAAGCTTTTGGGAGATGCAATAGCATCTGTTATCGAAGTTAAGGAAGAAAGCGACATTGACAGCTTTTTCGGTATCGGCGAAACGACGGTGCTGAAAAACGAGATTAAAGGTCTTGACGACTTTGAGCTTATATGCTTTTTAGCGGTGAAAGAAAATAAGAAATGAGGTATCAAATGAATTTTCCGAAATCCACGCAAGTTAACAAAATAATGCCTAAAGAAGCATTTTACAGAAACTTAAAACTTGATTCAACAACAAAAAATGCTTTCGTGTCCGATATAAAACGCATAGTTTGGGCGAATAAATTATCTTGCGACACATTAAATATCGAAAAAGGCGAAAATGTTTCCGAAATTCTTGTATTGAGCGTTGAACTCAAAGAAAAAGCGGTGAATTACAAAATTTTTGAAAATATATCAAAAAGCAATTCCCACAAGATACTTTACGAATTGTTGTTTGAAAATCAATCGCAAATAGCTCTTTTTCACAACAAGCTGTACAAAACCGAGTGGAAAAGCGAACATTCGGAAATTGAAATTGTCGGCTTTAATATGGACAGAGTTTGGGAAAACTTTGTAAAGAGTGTGGAATGTGAAGTGTGGAGAGCGAAGTGCGGAGAGTGGAAAGCGGAGTGCGGAGAGTGGAATGAGGAATTATCGCCGGACGAAAATATAAAATTGCATGAAAAACAAGAGAAACTGCAAAAGGAAATCGCTCGGCTCGAAAAGAAAATACGCGCGGAAAGACAGCCGAACAAGAAAATCGAGCTGGTGCATAAGATGAGAGAATTGGAGCGGTTAATAACCGATAACGAATCATTCTGAATTACAGATTATTATATATGAGGAGGAAAACGGCAATGGATAAGCTGAAAATGCACAGTTTAAACAAAACGAATGAGAACATACGAAAAATCGGTGATTTATTTCCTAATTGCGTGACGGAACGCAAGGGCAAAGACGGTAAAATCGAATACGGCGTTGATTTTGATATGTTAAGACAGGAATTATCCGATATTGTTATTGACGGCAGCGAGGAGCGCTACCAATTTACGTGGCCGGACAAGAAAAAGTCGGTTTTGCTTGCAAATATGCCGATAAACAAAACGCTCCGCCCTTGCCGCGAGGAAAGCGTGGACTTTGACAATACCGAAAACCTCTATATAGAGGGCGACAATCTGGAAGTGCTGAAATTATTACAGGAAACCTACCTCGGCAAGATTAAAATGATTTATATTGATCCGCCCTACAACACCGGCAACGACTTTGTTTATAATGACGATTTCAGTATGGGGAGTGAAGAATGGAGAACGGAGTCGGGCGACTTTGACGAGGACGGCAACAGACTTGTGAAAAATTTGGACACCAACGGTCGTTTTCACACAAACTGGCTGAATATGATTTATCCGAGGTTGAAGTTGGCTAAGGATTTGCTGTCAGATGACGGGGTTATTTTTATTAGTATTGATGATAATGAAGTGGAAAATTTAAGAAAAGTATGTGATGAGGTATTTGGAGAAAGTAATTTTATTGCAACTTATTTGAAACAATCAAAAGTTGGAGGTGGAAGTGATTCAAAATTTGTTGTAAAAGAACATGAATATTGTTTGGTTTATTCAAAAAATATAAATTGTAGTCAAGAAATGTTTATGGCACACGATGAGGAGTATTTAAAAAGGTATAAAGAGGAGGACGAAAACGGAAAATATTTTTGGGACACATTTGCAAGACCGGGATTAAAAAATCCTATTCATTATGATATCATAGCACCTGATGGAACAATAATGAATTACGGTTGGATACATGGAAAGGCACGCTATGAGCAGGAATTAAAAGACGGGTTAATTAGAATAATTCCTAAAAATGGTGGGGGTTGGTCTGTTCAATTTAAACAATATTTGAATTTGAATGGAAAAAAGCCACGTAGTATGACAATGGATTTCGGGGGAAGTATAGAAGGAAAAACAGATGTAAGTTTCTTATTTGAAAATGAAAAAATTTTCAGTTATCCAAAATCTGTTAAATTTATAAAAACGTTGCTAAATACAATAAATGACAAAGATTCCATTATCCTCGACTTTTTCTCCGGTTCAGCCACCACAGCGCACGCTGTTATGCAATTAAATGCGGAGGACGGCGGACACCGCAAGTTCATTATGGTACAGCTGCCCGAAGAAACCGACGAAAAGAGCGAGGCATACAAAGCCGGCTATAAAAACATTTGCGAAATCGGCAAAGAGCGCATACGCCGCGCAGGGCAAAAAATCTTAAAAGAGTGTGGAGTTATGAATGTGGAGAGTGGAGTTGAAACTCCAAACTCAACACTCGATGTAGGTTTTCGTGTTTTAAAGTGCGACACTTCCAATATGAAAAACGTGTACTACAATCCGACCGAAATCGAACAGGAGATGTTTGACGGTTTTGTGGAGCAAACGATTGACAACATAAAAGAGGGCAGAACGCCGGAAGATTTGCTTTTCCAAGTTATGCTTGATATGGGAATTTTGCTGTCAAGCAAGATTCAAGTAAAAAATGAGCGGTTGGGCGATAGAAATTATACGTATTTTGATGTTGATGACAATGTTTTAATTGCTTGTTTTGACGAAAACATAACAGAGGAACTTGTAACGATAATCGCAAAGAAAAAGCCGACTTATTTTGTAATGCGCGACAGCGGTTTCGCAAACGACAACGTGGCTGCCAATTTTGAACAGATTTTCGCGGCATACAGTCCGGATACGGTGAGGAATGTGCTGTGAGGAGTGTGGAGTTATGAGTGGCTGTCTTACTGAAAGAGTGGGACAGCCATACTTTCCGCGCCGCTGTATACAGCGGTTCAACTCGCAACTCGATATGCAAAAATGTGTCGCTGTCTGCGGACAGCGACACTCCGACAAAAAGCAATTTCCGTCATTTTTTTTTGATTATACAGCAGGTAAAAATTAAAAGTTTCGTTAATTTTCAGCCGTTACCGTTAAGCAAATTGACTGTAATACAGTGCGGAATACGCACCTTTATTTTCAAGAAGTTCCCTGTGAGTTCCCTGTTTGGTTATATTTCCGTTTTCCATAAACAAAATCATATCGGCATCACGAATCGTCGACAGACGATGCGCAATAACAAGACTCGTTCTGCCATTCATCAGTTTCTTCATAGCACGGCTTAAAGCTATATTCTCGGCAATCGTTCCGCCGAATTTACTGTTTGCGGTGCAAAAAAACCAATCATTGCAAAAATCACGCTGCGTAAAATATTCATCGCTTTCTGCAATCGAATAAAGAATCCGGTACGCCATATCCGAAAGTCCGCTGTTTTCGCATAACCGTGATACACAATGTCCATTTCTTTATAAATTTGATTAAATATTTTTAAGTGCTTGAGTGTATCCATTTTTCACCTCTGTTTTATCCGATTTCGTATTATAAGTATAGTCCGAAATCGGATAATTATCAATGCATTTTGCACAGAAAACATATATTATAAGGTTTGTATACTTTTTCGATATTTCTTTTTAAAGCTGTATAAATTCTACAAATACAATTGACGTTTTCCGTTATACTTGCTCATGCAAAATGTGAAAAACAAAAAGAGTGTTTCATCGACCAAAATATCAATTTACACTTCATACTATTTCCGGTCGGTATACTGATGAATATTTTTACAAAAAAAGATATATATTCAGCTATTTTTCACGCAAAATCATCAAAAAATATTATAATATGTATGGGGTGATATACATGCAAACCATTGGTGAGCGAATCATCTTTTTAAGGGAGAATATCGACTTGTCCCAAGTAAAGCTTGCCGCGAAAATCGGCATCACCAAAATGACACTCTATAAATACGAACGTAATATATGTGAGCCGCGCGGCGAAATTATAACGCGTCTTGCACAGGCACTTAACACCACCGCCGACTTCATTTTGGGACTTACCAACGATTCGGCTCCGAGAACCGTAAATCCTGAGCTTGAAAACAAATTAAAGTCCGAAAACGAAATGCTCGCAAAATACAGAGCCTTGTCAACTGTGAACAAAGCAAAAATCGAGGAACGCATCGACATTCTCCTGGAGCAGCAAAGTCAAAAATAGTTTGGCTTTGCTGCTTAATTTTGTTATAACATAAAAGCAAGGCGGCTGTCGTCGCCGCAGCATTATGTTTCAATGTTCTCCGAAACACAGAAATCTTCGATTTC
>CAYRCC010000061.1:0-9466 GCA_964422725.1 uncultured Lachnospiraceae bacterium | reverse complement strand
TGCCTATGCATAACAACGTTATTGTCAGCACACCGCGTTTGCGATACGGAAAAAACCGCCAAAGCGACCCAATGCTAAGAGCGTGTGAAACGTAATGTGTTTGCGCCCATTGAGCGGAGCGAATAAAGCAAACATTAAAATATACTCGGTGCGTGCGACATATTCAGTCAAGCACGGCGGTTTTTTTGGGTTCGGGCAACGCCCGACGGCGTTTTTGCTTACTTTTGCCGCTGTTGGCAAAAGTAAGTGGGGATAGCAGAATTGTTATGATAATGAATTGTCCGACTAAGGGGCAACGCCCCTTACTATCAAAAATGCAATACCCCCCAAAAGGGTTCAAGGGCAACACCCTTGTTTTCCTAAGGGGCAACGCCCCTTACCGCTTATTTCCGCCCCTTACTACCAAAGTTGCGGTAACCACCAAAGGGATTGCAAAGGGGTCACCCCTTTGCGGCAACTACTCTTTCCCCTTTTGTCCCGCATAAAACAAAAAATGCACCTCGCCCCCGATAAGGGACGAAATGCATACTCTTTCCGTGTTACCACCCTAATTCCCGCGCATAGCACAGGCACTCTGTTCGGCATTTTAACGACTGCCGCCGTCACCGACTACACATATGCGCACTCAAACCGCACACTTCCCCGATGCAGCTCCGAAACGAATATTCAGCGGCAGTCTTACCGCGCACGCTCACAGCCAACGACGCGCACTCTCTTATGGCGAACTTGCCTCCTACTTGATTTCTTCATAGCCTTTGTATTATTCATTTTTCAATATTGTATCACATAGCCGACGGATTTTCAATAGTAAAAAACAAAAATTGTGAACTTATTTTTAAATGCTGTTTTGTGCCGATTTGCCTATTTTTTGATAAATTCCTTAAATACAGCCGTAATTTTGCGTATATCCTCCTTGTCCGCCGCAACGGCAAGAGCGAACAGTTCCATTAAATCGGAACGCTTTTGTATGATGTTGACAATATCGTTTGTTTCCGTTTCGCTTGAGGTTCTGTCCCTTATGTCCGATTTGCATAACAGCCACGCCGGACTTACATTAAGCTTTTTCGCAATCGTTTCTATTACCGGCAGTTTTATGCTCTGTATTTTCCCGTTTTCGTATCGCTGCATTGTTGACTTGTTTACATCGGCGGATTTTGCGACATCTTCGAGTGATAATCCCAATGCCTTTCGCGCCGACTTGATTCTGTTCCCGATTTCTTCGTTTGACATTAACGCTCACCTTCCTTTTTTTATTATTATAACACTGTTTTTTGCATTATGCAACATTTATTTTATTTTTACGAAATAAAAAGTTGCATAATGCTATTGACAAACCAAAAACAACGTGCTAATATATACTTAAAGTTGCATAATGCAACTGCAATTTATAGGAGGGAAATGTTTTATGATTAATACCGAAAAGATGAAAATGTGCATAAAAAGTCATGGACTTACTCAATCAAAAATTGCTGAATTTATAGGGATATCCGACTCTTTGCTGAGTATGAAAATACTCAACAAGCGCGCTATGACTTTGAGCGAGGCAGAAGCAATCGCACATGTTTTAAACATCGACGACAGAGAGTTTTCTGATTACTTTTTAGTAAATTTCTGTTGCAAAAAGCAACGAAAATTTACTAAATTTTGAAATAAAAAAACTTCGGTAAATGTGAACATTTGCCGAGAAAGGCAGTGACAAAATGTATAAAAATGACGAGCCGGCGGCAGTGTATGAAATGGAGCGTGCGCGCCTTCGCGAAAATTCGTGCAGGGATTTTTGCCAAATGTGCGGCGGCAGCGCAAAAGGTGAGGAGGCGGTTTGCACCGATTGCCGCACACAGCTGCTGCGCGCAAGACTGCATGAGGCGGTTAGTGCGCTGGACGACGATGTGCGCGCTGTTATCGCGGCACTTATAGATGATGGTGACTTGAAAGATTTTTTAGAGGAGGAATAACGGTTTGAACGTAAGAGAAAAGCTTAAAAGCTACATATGGCTGTGCGCCGAACGCCGCCAGCTTGAGGAATGTATAGCACAGCTCAAATACAGGATAGACAAGCCAAAAATCGCGCTTTTTATGTGCGACCGTCCCACCGTAACCGCAATCGCGCAGATGCAGACACGGTTGGTTGAGCTTTGCGGAGTGTATACGGGAAAGCTTGAGGATATTTGCAGCGAACTGGACTATATAGTGAACGCTATTAATATGCTTGAAAATCCGCTTGAGAGGGTTGTACTGAGAGAAAGGTATATAAACAACCTGTCGTGGGAGGATATAGGCGCGGTTACGGGTTATGAATGGGCTCAGGTACATCGCATACACAGAAACGCCGTAAAGCATATCGAGGAAATTCTGTGTGCGGCAAAGCAACCGAAAAAATAAGCCAAAAAAACCGTGCCGCGGCGGTTGATTTGTATGTAAAAATACAGAAAAATGAAAATTTCAAAAAAATTTCATTGTAATACATTCGCAAATAGTATATAATTGATACGTATAAACTGAATTTGGAGGAATTAAAGCTATGGAAAATAAGGCTAATAAGCTGCCCGAACTGCTGCAGATAAGACACGACAAACTTGCAGAGTTTCGGGAAAACGGAAAAGACCCGTTTCAGATTACAAAATTTGACCGCCAAAATATGGCGCAGGATATAAAAGACAACTATGCGCAATACGAGGATAAACGTGTGTCGATTGCCGGCAGACTTATGTCAAAGCGGAGAATGGGCAAGGTTGGTTTCGGAAACGTTGCCGATCTTAGCGGTAACATACAGATTTTTGTAAAAAAAGATATTGTAGGCGAAGAGGAATATGAGTTTTTCAAAAAGTACGACATAGGCGATATTGTCGGTGCCGAGGGAATAGTGTTCACCACGCAGACGGGCGAAATTTCAGTCAGGGTTGAAAAGCTGACGCTTTTGTCGAAGTCGCTTTTGCCGTTGCCGGAAAAATTCCACGGAATGACCGACACGGATTTGAGATACCGCCAAAGATACATCGACCTTATTATGAACACCGACGTTAAACAGACGTTTATCAACCGTTCAAAGATTTTGGCGTCTGTAAGAAATTATCTTAACTCACTGGGATTTTTGGAAGTGGAAACTCCTATTCTCGTGTCGAATGCCGGCGGTGCGGCGGCGCGCCCGTTTGAAACGCATTTTAACGCACTCGACGAGGATTTCAAGCTGAGAATTTCGCTTGAGCTTTACTTAAAGCGTCTTATTGTGGGCGGTCTTGAAAAGGTTTATGAGATAGGCAGAGTATTCAGAAACGAGGGTTTGGACACGCGCCACAATCCGGAGTTTACGCTTATGGAGCTGTATCAGGCGTACACCGACTACCACGGTATGATGGATTTGACGGAAAATCTGTACCGCCACGTTGCCGAGGAGGTTCTCGGTACGACGAAGATTGTATACAACGGAACAGAGATGGATTTGGGCAAGCCGTTTGAGCGTATCACCATGGTAGAGGCGGTCAGGAAATACGCCGGCGTTGATTTTGACGAGATATCCACGCTTGAGGAGGCGCGTGCGGCGGCAAAGGAAAAGCACGTTGAGTTTGAACAGCACCACAAGAAGGGTGACATTTTGAATTTGTTCTTTGAGGAATATGCTGAGGAGCATTTGATTCAGCCGACGTTCGTGATGGACCACCCTGTCGAGATATCGCCGCTTACAAAGAAAAAGCCGGAAAATCCGGATTATGTTGAACGTTTTGAGTTCTTTATGAACGGCTGGGAAATGGCGAATGCGTATTCGGAGCTTAACGACCCGATTGACCAGCGCGAACGGTTCAAAGCACAGGAGGAGCTTTTGGCACTGGGCGATGAGGAGGCAAACACCACCGACGAGGACTTTATGCGTGCATTGGAGTTGGGTATGCCGCCGACGGGCGGTATCGGTTTCGGTATCGACCGTATGTGTATGCTGCTTACCGATTCCCCGGCAATTAGAGATGTGCTGCTGTTCCCGACGATGAAGTCACTCGACAAATAAAGCCTTTTAAATGGTGTTATAAGTTGCTATAACTTACTATATTGTCCCGTTTTACCATATGGTATACCAGACAAATTTACACCTTACATCAAACTTACATCAATCGGTGCAGAAGTTTGTGCAAAGGCGAAAAAATCGCATAATTTATGTATTTACAGACCTTGAGAGAATGAAAAACTCTCAGGGTCTTTTTTTCTGCCCATTCGCAAACTTCAAAGAAAAACTAAATTGCAATATCAAATAGGACATTTTCAAAAATTTCAGCAGAAATGCTGTAATTAAATATTTTACGTGGTAAATTATTTATCCAATTCTCAGTGCCCTTTTTTCTTTTGTCAAGTGCTTGAAACTTCTCTTTTTTGTGGTATAATGTTCTTGTGTCATAGCAGAACCTCCGTGGTTTTTGTAGTGTGGTTACTTCAATTATACCACTTCTGCTATGACTTTTCTATGTCCTATTTCATTTTACCATTAACCAATTTTTTAATTTTACGCAGATTATTGCAAATTTCATATTGCCAAAAAAGGGCGGATAATATATAATTAAAGTTAGGGCTTGTCGGCAACGGGCGGTTTCGGACAGATACCGGTCTTTTGCCGACGGCGAATTATCGAAAAGGGGCAATTTTTTTCGTATATTCCCGCCCTTTACTAACAATTGAAAGGAAGTTTACATATGAAATTAGGAATAGTAGGATTGCCGAATGTCGGCAAATCAACACTTTTTAACGCAATCACGCAAGCCGGAGCCGAGTCGGCAAATTACCCGTTTTGTACAATAGAGCCGAACGTCGGAATAGTTGCTGTGCCGGACGAGCGCATTGACAGACTTGCCGAAATGTACAAGCCGCATAAGGTTACGCCGGCGGTTATTGAGTTTGTGGACATCGCCGGACTTGTAAAGGGTGCAAGCAAGGGCGAAGGACTGGGAAACAAGTTTTTATCGCACATACGCGAGGTGGACGCAATTGTTCACGTTGTGCGCTGTTTTGAGGACACAAACATCACGCACGTCGACGGCAGTATAAATCCGCTGCGTGACATAGAAACGATAAACCTTGAACTTATATTCTCAGACATAGAAATGATTGACAGACGTATAGACCGCGTAAAAAAGGCAATGAAAGGCGACAAAACCCTTGCCGCGGAGCTTGAGCTTTTGGAGAGAGTAAAAGCGGCTTTGGAGGAGGGCAAGCCGGCGCGGAGCATAGACTACACCGACGAAGAGGCGCAGATGATGAAAGAGGTTGCGCTGTTATCGCTAAAGCCGGTTTTATACGCGGCAAACGTCGCCGAGGACGATTTTTCAAAGGGAATAGAAAACAACAGCTTTGTAAATTCGGTCAAAGAGCTTGCCGAAAACGAGAAATCCGAGGTTATCGCAGTATCGGCGCGTATAGAGGAAGAGATATCCGAGCTTGATGCGGAGGAAAAAGCAATGTTTCTTGCCGACCTCGGTATGAGCGAGTCGGGTCTGGACAGACTTATAAAGGCGAGCTACAAGCTTCTCGGACTTATCAGCTACCTTACGGCAGGCGAACCGGAGGTGCGTGCGTGGACAATCACCGACGGCACGAAAGCACCGCAGGCGGCAGGAAAAATCCACACCGATTTCGAGCGCGGTTTTATACGCGCCGAGGTTGTCGCTTACAATGACCTTATGGAGTGCGGTTCAATGACTGCCGCCAAGGAAAAAGGTTTGGTGCGTTCCGAGGGCAAGGAGTATGTAATGAAGGACGGGGATATTGTTCTTTTCAGATTTAATGTGTGATGAAAAAAGGGGCGGCAACGCCCCTCCGGAGTGTAGACTTATTAGTTTTGCTTAAAATTTTTGAGGAGGTTTCGCTGTCTGCGGACAGCGACAAACTTTTTGAAAAGTTTGAACAAAACTTGAACGCTTAGGAGTTTCGTCGTCTGCGGACAACGATTTAAGGCTCTGCCTTAAAAATCCGCAAGCCTTTGAAAAGGCTTGACCTAAACTTTAATGCAAAACACATTGGGTTTTGTCTACAGTCTGAAAGGGGCGGCAACGCCCCTTTTCAGTTCCCGAAATATTTCCGGTCCAGACTCCGGTATTGTATCGCTTCGGCTATGTGCGCCGAATTTATGCGTTCCTCACCCTCCAAATCGGCAATAGTCCGCGCTACTTTCAAAATACGGCTGTGCGCCCGCGCGCTTAACCCCAAATTGTCAAACGCACTCTTTAAAATCGCATTCTCCTCTTTGCCCAACTTGCAGTATTTCTGTATAAGTCCGGCGTTCAGCTGTGAATTTGAATATATATTGTCATACTCCTTGTATCGCTCCAGCTGTATACGCCTTGTGCGGTCCACCCGTTTTTTTATCTCCGCCGACGTTTCGCCTCTCGTCGTTGAACTCAAATCATCATACTCAACCGCCGACACCTCAATCTGTATATCCACTCTATCCAGAAGCGGTCCGGAAATGCGCGACCTGTACTGGTTCACCTGTGCCTCGGTACAACTGCACCTGTGCGTGCTGTCACCGAAATATCCGCATTTGCACGGGTTCATCGAACATATAAGCATTATGTTGCACGGATATGTAAGTGTCGCGTTGACACGCGATATCGTAACTTCGCCGTCCTCAAGCGGCTGGCGCATTACCTCAAGAACCTCTCTTTTAAACTCCGGCAGCTCGTCCAAAAACAGCACGCCGTGGTGCGCAAGCGAAAGCTCGCCCGGTCTTGGTATACTTCCGCCGCCCGACAGTCCCGACGGCGAAATGGTATGGTGCGGACTCCTGAACGGCCGCTGTGTAATCAGCGGATTGTCCTTCGGCAAAACTCCGGCAATGGAGTGTATTTTGGTAACCTCCAAAGCCTCGTCAAACGACATATCCGGCAGTATCGTGCCGAGCCGCTGTGCTATCATGGTTTTTCCTGTACCCGGACTTCCTATAAGCAGAATGTTGTGTCCGCCGGCGGCGGCTATTTCTACCGCTCTTTTCGCGTTTTCCTGACCCTTGACATCACAGAAATCCAGTACCGACAAATTTGCGCCGGCAGTAAAATCGGATTTGGATATAGTCATTTTTTCTATTTCCTCGACACCGTTTATATGGTTGATTACGTCGAGCAGCGATTTTACCGGATAAATACGCGCATCTTCGACTATAGCCGCCTCGCGCGCGTTATCGTACGGCACAAACATATTCTTTATCCCTTGCGAAAACGCCGAAATCACCATGGGCAGTACCCCCGTAACGGGCTTTACGGTGCCGTCGAGCGCAAGCTCACCGATGAATACGCTGTCGGATAAATCCTGTTCGGCAAGCAGTCCCTCCGCGCTTAAAATGGATACGGCTATCGGCAAATCATAAGCCGGACCCTCCTTTTTCAGACTTGCCGGCGCAAGGTTTATTATAATTCTTTTCGGAGGCATAGCGTAACCTATATTTTTCACCGCCGCTCTTACGCGTTCGCGTGCCTCGCGCACAGCCGTATCGGGCAGTCCGACCACGTCAAACGCCGGCATACCGTTGGATATATCCGTCTGCACCTCCACCATAAATCCGTCTATACCCATCAATCCAACACTGTTGACTTTAGCAAGCATATATTTTCACCTCAAATCAGTTTTCGTCGTCTTTGTCTACAGAAATCTGCAGTTTTTCCACCCAGCCTTTTTTGTGTATAAGCGAAACATATCCGGCGGCGGCTATGACGAACGCGCCGACGGTGTCCACAATCAAATCTTTCATAGTGTCGGAAAGCGCCGCCTGACCTATCAGCTTTTCGCCGTTCTCCAACATAAATTTCTGCATATTCGTACCGGCAATCAAATCCATTGTAAATTCGTATATCTCCCAAATCACACCAAGGCTGACAGCAAAACAAAACGCAAACAGCGCAACAAACACAGGACTCAAATTAACCGGTATTCTGTCGGACTTATTCAGCAGTGTAACGAGTGAAAAGCCGAGCGCACCGAGCATTGCGCCGCTTGAGGTGTGCAGAATGGTGTCCCAGTGCGGAACGGTGTAGTAAAAATTTTTCACTTCACCCAAAAATATCGCGCAGTACAAAAATACAGCGTACACAATAATCATTCTTGACGGCACGGTAAGCCTCCATTTCTTTTTGAGTATACTCGGCAGAAACATTGCCGCAATACCCAGCGCACATTGCAGAATTATGAGTACATAATCGGATTTTACTCGGTCATACGGCTGAACGCCGTCAGCGGCGGACGGCGCAAACGCCATTATCACGCACGCACTTATGAGTGCCGCAACCATACTGCCGAGTATAAACAAGTACAGTACAGCCTGATAATTTATTTTTCTTTTTTGTTTTCTGTTTTTATTCAAAATGATTCCCCCTATTTCTGTCACTAAATATTATATATGAAATATTATGATTTTGCAATACAGATATGTTGTGTTTTTTACATATGTGTCAGACGCGGACTGTCGGAGCTTTTTTGAGTGTGCGGCAAATAAAAGGCAAGTAAAAAACGGGATTTTCGATTAAATCGGATTTTGAAAAGTATATTGTGCCGTTTTCGGCATATAATGTCAGGAAAAGTGAATTTGGCGGTTTGTTTCGGAAAACAAAAAAACAGACAAGCTCAAAACGAGCCTGTCTGCAATTTTAGCCGGGCAAAACTATGCGCGGTCTTTCATTTGACTGTTAATAATTATGCACCGTAAACACTGCACTGTGTCTTTGAGCGGCCTTTTCTTTCAAACTTAACTCTGCCGTCCGTCAAAGCAAACAATGTGTCATCACTGCCGATACCTACATTAGTACCCGGGTGAATTTTTGTGCCTCTCTGTCTTACCAAAATGTTGCCTGCAAGAACAAACTGACCGTCCGCTCTCTTAACGCCCAGTCGCTTCGATTCACTGTCACGACCGTTTTTGGTACTGCCGACACCCTTCTTATGAGCCATTTAAAACACCTCTGCTTTCACTAATTATTTTCCTTAAAATTAACCGTTAATCTTTTCGATAGTCAGCTTTGTATATGGCTGTCTGTGACCTTTTTTTCTGCGGTAATTTTTCTTTCTCTTCATCTTGAAAACATAAATTTTCTTAGCTTTACCTGTTTTAACAACAGTAGCGTTTACAGTAGCACCGGCAACTGTAGGCGCTCCGAAAGTAACGTTATCACCGTCAGCAACCGCCAAAACCTTGTCGAAAGTATAGCTTGCGCCGTCCTCGACCTCCAATTTTTCAACGAAAATCGTATCGCCCTCAGAAACCTTATACTGCTTTCCGCCTGTTTCGATAATTGCGTACATTTAAAAACACCTCCTATTAATTTGAAGTCACGCTATCATAGGTACTCATACGAGCTTTAAAACCTACTCTATGCGGTTTACCAAACAATTATATCAAAACGTATTCACCTTGTCAAGTGCTTTTTTCATTAATTTTCTTATTTTAATGTACAATTGTCAATGATGGGTGACACTTTTCTAAAAAAATAAAAAGATTCAC
>CAYRCC010000060.1:0-9896 GCA_964422725.1 uncultured Lachnospiraceae bacterium | reverse complement strand
CAGCGAAACCTCTTCAAAAATTTTAAGCAAAACTAATAAGTCTACACTCTAAAGCACTGTCCGTTTGCGGACGGTGCTTTTTTTGTCTGACATCGGATATTGCACACAATGAATTATAGCGGAAATAACGGTGATTTTTGGCGGTAAAGTATATAAAAAACAGGAGTTGCATATGGATATAGTATATGACCCAAGACTGTGATTTATTGCTTTTGCGGCTTTTGGGCAAAGACGTTATAAATAATTGCGGATAGGGGAATTTGCTATGATTGTGATATTGAAGCGTTCTTCGGCGGTGCTTTTAAGCTTGATTTTTGTGTTTGTGGGAATGATTTCGGGTGCGGCACTGCGGTATATACCGCTGCAGGTGTCGCGGTTGACAAAGACCGAACAGGTTTGCGTTATAGTCGACCCGGGACACGGCACTCCCGACGGCGGTGCGGTAGGGGTGAACGGGACTATGGAGAAGGACATAAATCTTGCAATAGCGCTGAAACTCAGGGAGGTGCTGGAGGGTAAAGGTATACGTGTGGTTATGACCAGAAGTGACGATAATTCGATTTATGATGAAAACAGCAGTACCATACGCGAAAAAAAACGCAGTGATATGACAAAACGTTTGGAAATTATGAAAAATACAAATGCGGATTTGTTTGTAAGCATACATATGAACTCGTTTCCTGAGTCGAACGCGAGCGGACTGCATTTGTTTTATGCAAAGAAATACGAAAAGATAAAATCGCTGGCTGAAGATATGCAGAAACGAATGAGTGATGTAACGAAAGCAAAAATGCACGTTGTAAAAGCGGCTGACAGCAAGCTGTTTCTGATGAAAAATCCGCCGATTGCGTCGATACTTATAGAATGTGGTTTTTTGTCAAATGCACAGGAGGAGAAAAAGCTCAACGATGAAAAATATCAGGCAAAGCTGGCATGGGCAATAGCAGATGCGATAGAACATTATTACGAATAAAATGCTGTGATTTAGCAAAGCGGGTTTGGCGCATTATATCGGTGCGGCAAACCCACTTTTTGTTGTGCAGAATAAAATATCTACTATATAATATATACGCCAAATATAAATCAAACACAATAGTGGTGCAAATACAACAAATTCTAAAAAGAATTGTCGCAATTTATAAAATTGTTTAACAAAAAGTTATTGACAAAATTAAACTTTTGGGGTAGGATATTATATGGAAATATTGTAAAATGGGTTTATATTAGGGATTTGGAAAATTGAATGTACAACTAATCTTAAATCAAGGATAAACAGAAGCATTGAATGATAATTTCCGAAAACATACAGCGTCCATATCTCTTAATTACTTTCGGCTGCGGTGATTATGGAGATGGTTGATTTTCTGTATAATGTAATTCGAGAAACGGCTCAAAACGTAAAATGTAGTTGTTTACTCAATTATCAGTTATTTTAAGGAGGTAGTTTTATGGTAAAAAGACTGAAAAAATCAATGGCGCTTTTGCTTGCGGTTTCAATTACGATGTTGGCAAGTTTTCCTAATATAATTACGGGAAACAGCGAAGTCGGACTGACAGCATCAGCGGCAACCGTTGAGAAAACCGCGCCGCAAGGTGACGGTTCGGTAAAAAATCCGTATAAAATCAGTACGGCGGGGGAGCTTTATTGGTTCGCGGATAAAATAACCAACGACAATGAAAACTATGACACAAAAAATGCGGTTCTTACAGCCGATATTACGGTAAATGAAAATGTTTTGAATGACGATGGCACTCTTAACACAGACAATACCGACTTGAAAATGTGGACACCTATCGGTTTCGGCACACTTCCGACTAATCTGCAGGGTGATATTGACAGCGAAGTCGGTGACGGATACAACGGTACTTTCGACGGACAGGGACACACAATAAGCGGATTGTATTATAATGATGCAACTACTACTAAACCGCTGGGTTTGTTCGGTGTTGTCGAGGAAAAGGGTGTTGTTAAAAATGTCTGTGTTGTCGATTCGTATTTAAAGGGCAATACAGGCGTGGGCGGTATATGTGCCGGTAACGACGGCTTGATTACCAATTGCTATTACAGAGGTGTAGTAGAAGGCGGTTTGGGTGTCGGCGGTATAGTCGGCGGTATGTATACTAACGGTAAGGTTACCAATTGTTATGCGGACAGCAGTGTTGCAGGTGAGGATTATCAGCTTTCTTACGGAGGTTTCAATATGTCAATGCCTACATATGGCGGTGTATGCGGTGTTGTATATGCGGGAACTGTCAGCAATTGCTACTATAACAACGAAAAGTTTGACGACAATAAGCCTGTAGGCTATAGCCTCAACAGTAACAGTGTAGGCAAGGATGTACTCGGCAAGAGTGCGGAGGAGTTTACAAGCGGTGAGGTTGCGTATCTTTTGCAGAGCAAGCAAACGACAGATGAGAAATTAGGAGTTATTCCTAAGGTGTGGAGTCAGACATTGCCGGCTGCTGATTTTCCGGTGTTCGGCGATGATGTGGTTTATTATGACGAAGAGCTTTCTTATCATAACCACGGCAATTTCTGCGAAAAGTGCGATGTGCCGAAAAATGAGAACGGCGTATATCAGATTTCGGATTCGGGCGAGCTTTATTGGTTTGCAAATTATGTAAACAACACAGATTCGACCGCAAATGCCGTACTTACATTAAACATTCTGATAAATGATGATATCTTTAACGAAAACGGAGAGTTTAACAGTGAAAGCAGTACTGATTTCGCTGTTTGGGACGTTATCGGAAGTGATACCGCAAAATATACCGGTACTTTTAACGGACAGGGACACAAAATAATCGGTATATACTTTAATGACAGCAGTGTAAACAATGTCGGCTTGTTCGGCAGTGTCGGAAAAGACGGTGCTGTTTTGAATGTGGGAGTTGAAAATTCGTATATCGCGGGCGGTGAAAACATCGGCGGTTTGTGCGGAAGTAATGAAGACGGAGAATTGACCAATTGCTATTACACCGGAAGTGTCGGCGGCACATCGTCAGTCGGCGGTTTGGCAGGTGCTAACAGCGGAACAGTCAGCAACGGTTATTATTTCGGAACGGTTACAGCCGACTCAAAAAAGGGTGCTTTGCTGGGTACTAACAGCGGAACAGTAGAAAACTGCTGCTACAACAGCACGCTGTGTCAGCTTGATTTCGCCGGCGAAAACACTAACGACAGCATAATCAATATAAGCGGATACACTACCGAACAATTTGCTGCCGGAGAAGTTGCATATGTGCTTGACCAAAATGACGGAATAGAATTATCAGGAGCGAAAATTTGGGGTCAGGAGCTTAGAGCCGACAACAAAGCCGTATCACCGACATTGATACAAAGCATCAGTGACGATACCGAACGAGTAAAGCTTGTGGTTCGTAAGGTGAGATTTATCACGAACAAGGAAGAGGATACCGACTGCAAAATGCTGTATCTGAATCACTGGGATTATATTACTGAGTTTCCTGAAGATCCCGAAGTGCCGGACGGCTATAAGTTCCTTTACTGGACAGATGATGCAACGACCAAGAAAGAGTTTACCTTGAAAGACTATATAAACAGCGATACGAAGCTGTATGCGGTAGTTGAGGTGGAATACGGCGTTTCGGACGGCGAAAAGACTGTTACCACAGCTTACGGAACGGAAAAAACTCAGTCACTGGCTGAGTACACAGTGTTCGACGGCAAAATCGAAACGACAGGTAAATTTACCTACACAATCGAAAGCGGCAACGACACATTGGGCGCAGCCATAGACGGCGACATGCTGAAAATTTCCGATACTGCGCCTGCCGGTTCATACACTTTGAAAATTAAGGCCGCGGAAATAGAAACGGAATTGGCACTTATGGGTGATGAAGTCGGTGCGGAACCGATTGAGTTCAACGTCAGCGTTGTTGTTGAACCGATAAAGGAAACAGTGCCGAACATCAGCATAAACTTTAAAGATGAAACACTCGAAGGCTTTGCGACAGGCAGCTATACAATAGACGGCACAGCTGTTACACCGGCCGACGGTAAAGTGTCGGCAGCCGATTACATAGGCAAAACGGTTAGTATCGTGATGAAAGCAAGCGATACAAACCACGCAGACAGCGATGCACAGACTCTCGCGGTTCCGGCAAGACCTGCCGCACCGTCAAAAGATGACTTTGATGTGGCACAGCCGTCGGAAATCAGCGGTACCGGTGAGATTGACGGTGTCACAGCGGATATGGAGTTCAAAACCGATACTGTCGATGGGTGGGTGCCTATGGAGGATGCTGTACCGATTACGGGGATTCCGGGCGGTGTTATCTTCTATATTCGTATAAAAGCGACCGATACGGCGTTTAAGAGCGATAGCTGTGAAATAGCTATTAATACGTTCGGTGCAGAGCCTGAAACAACACCGAATATAGGAATTGATATCGCAAACGAAATGCTTACAGGCTTTGAAAACGCTAAATATGCGATAGACGGCAAAGCCGTTACGCCGACTGACGGCAAAGTGTCGGCGGCTGATTATATGGGCAAAACGGTCAGCATTGTGAAAAAAGGTAATGCAGTAACAACAACGGATAGTGCCGAGCAGACACTGGAAGTTCCGGCGCGTCCTGCCGCGCCGACCCAAACCCAAATTGCGGTTACACAGCCGAACACAATCGGCGGTACGGGAAGTATTTCGGGCATCACGGCGGATATGGAGTACAGCGCGGATAACGGCGTTACATGGACATCGGGTGACGGCAATGCCGTTACGGGCGTTTTGGGCGGTACAAAATATTTGGTACGCTATAAAACGACAGCAACCGCTTTCAGGAGCGAAAATTACGAAGTGCTAATTAACGCTTTCGTTGCCGCACCTGAAACAACACCTGATATAAAAATTGATTTTGTCAATGAAATGCTTACAGACTTTGCGACAGGCAGTTACACAATAGACGGTGCGGCTGTTACACCGGTTGACGGCAAGGTATCGGCAACCGATTATATGGGCAAAACGGTCAGCATTGTAAAAAAAGGCGATGCCGCAACAACGGCGGATAGTGTTGCACAGATGCTTAAAGTTCCGGCGCGCCCGACAGCACCGGCAGAAAACAAAATCAAGGTTACACAGCCTGATATTGTCGGCGGTACGGGAAGTGTTTCGGGTATCACGGCGGCTATGGAGTACAGCACAGACGGCGGTAATACGTGGACAACAGGCAACGGTACGGCGGTTTCGGGAATTGTCGGCGGTACAAACGTTGTTATACGTACAAAAGCGGTTGAAAATGTAAGCTTTAGCGGTGAAAGCTATACGGTTAAAATAAATGTATACGAAAAAGTGCCGGCGGCAACTCCGAATATAACGATTAATTACAAAGCCGAAACGCTTACAGGCTTTGAAAACGGCGAATACACAATTAACGGTACGCCGGTTGTATTGACGGACGGCGAAGTTTCGGCAACTGCATACATCGGTACAACAATTTCTGTTGTCAGAAAGGGCACAGAGAATAAGACAAGCGACAGTAATGCACAGACTCTCGCAGTGCCGGCACGTCCTGCCGCACCGGCAAAGGAGCTTTTCACACTTACACAGCCTGACACCGTCGGCGGTACGGGTACTATAGCCGGAATGACCACAAAGATGGAATATATCAAGGACGGTTACGACTGGACATCGGGTACGGGATTTGCTGTTTCAAATATTCCGGGCGGTACAACATATACGGTACGCTACAAAGCAACGGACGAAAGCTTTAGAAGTGAAAGCTGTGAGCTTTTGATAGTTGAGTTTAAAAACGCACCTACACCGTCGCCGTCGCCATCGCCGTCACCGTCGGCAGGTATCACGCCTATAGGCAAATATACAGGTAAGGTTGAAATTAATAAAGAGATTCAGACGGTTGAAATGACAAACAAGGCTGTATTTACGATAACATCGCTTACCGACGATCTAAGCCTTACGGCAACACTGTATATTGCGGAGTATGACAGTGAGGGAAGATTGATAGGCATACAGCTTGACAGAAAAAATATTGGTGCAGACGGCAAATTGACTTTGGGCGTTGATGTGCCGAAAACAAGCAATTACAAATTTATGATTTGGGACGATTTGTGCAGCCCGATAATTGCCCCGATAACAAATTTGGATTGATTTAACCGATAATTCGGTAGATTCATAACAGAGTTTTGCATTTTGCAAAACTCTGTTTTTTGCTGTCCGCAACCTTTGATGAGGGTGTGTAATCTAAGTTTCGGCGTTTTAACAACAATCACAAGATACTCGGTGTAATATTTACCGAAATATATACAAAAACTTATAAATTATTTGTATATACATTTGTTCTGTTTTTTGTGTAAAAATATTGACAAAATGAATTTTTTGGGGTACGATAACTATATAAATATTATAAAATCAGGAGGAGTATGATATGAGGAATAGACTTATTTCGTTTATCACAGCTTTAAGTATGCTGTGCGCGGTTATTCCGATATTTGGAATAACCGCATCGGCAGACAGCGGCACGAGGACGGTTACAACGACAGCACCGTCCGGTGACGGAACGGCGGATTCGCCGTATAAAATCGGAACAGAGGCGGAGCTTTACTGGTTCGCCGAAACGGTAAACAGCGGAAACAATGCTGTAAACGCTGTTCTTACGGCAGATATTACGGTGAATGAAAATGTATTGCTGGGCGGTGCGCTTAACGAAAGCCTGAAAGACAGCTTTGACGTATGGACACCGATAAGAAATTATATCGGTACTTTTGACGGACAGGGATATGCGGTAAAAGGACTGTACTGTGACGGTGAGGCAGATGGGGGTCTGTTTGCTATGATTAGTTGGACCAATCCGTCCAGACCTCGCGGTATGATTACCAATGTCGGCGTTACCGATTCGTATATCAGCGCTGGTTGCGCAGGTGCTATATGTAGTGTGACGACATATTGCAATATAAGCAATTGTTATAGTATAGGAAACAGAATTAAGGGTGTCACGCATTCCGGCGGTATATGCGGCTTAAGTAACGTCGGAACGATTACCGGCTGTTACAATACCTCAACAGTAATCGGAAATGATGT
This sequence comes from uncultured Lachnospiraceae bacterium, assembly GCA_964422725.1. Lineage (GTDB taxonomy): Bacteria > Bacillota > Clostridia > UBA1381 > UBA1381 > CAKSNH01. Next base: position 2,838 of record CAYRCC010000060.1, on the reverse strand, counting down.
TAATGAGAATGATGACTATGTCGGCGGTATATGCGGAGATAGCGACGGCACGATAGCAAATTGCTACAACACAGGAAAAATAAGGGCTCGCAGGCTTGCCGGAGGTATTGCCGGACAGAACGTAGGTACGATTACCGGCTGTTACAGCACAGGCACGACCAATGAGGAGGTTGTTACCGGAATTAGTGCTGCTTATCAGGGCGGCATATGCGGTAATAACGGTATTTCCGGCGATCCTGAAGAGGACGGCAGTATAACAAGATGCTATTTTAACAGTGCCAATGCAACGTGGGCTGAGGGAGATGTTAGGTTTCCCGGTACTCAGACTGATGTAGCGGGAAAATCCGCAGCCGACTTTGAAAGCGGTATGGTTGCATATTTGCTGAACGAATCCAAGAGTGACGGCAACCTTGTATGGGGACAGAATCTTGCTGACGGAGCAGATAAGGACACATCACCTGTGTTCAACAACGGCAAAAATACGGTTTATTATTATCAGCCGTACAACAGATACCATAATCATACCACAACCGTATGTGATGTATGCGACTTGCCGACAGGCGACGGAACGGCGGATTCACCGTATCAAATATCCGATGCCGGCGAGCTTTACTGGTTCGCACAGAAGGTGAACAACGGAAGTAATACAGCAAACGCTGTTCTTACGGCGGATATTACGGTGAATAAAGACGTATTCAAAAACTTTGATGTAAATACCGCGGCTATCGGTACTTTTAAGGAATGGACACAGATTAACGACTATAGCGGTAAATTTGACGGACAGGGTCACGTAATAAGCGGATTGTTCATCAGCAGAAATCAAAGTGAAAATATGGGTATGTTCAGAAAAATAGAGAGCGGCGGTTCGGTTTCAAATCTCGGTGTCGTTGATACCTTTTTTGAAAATTGTAGTTATGGCACAGGCGGTATATGCGGAAAAAATTACGGAACAATCAGCAGCTGTTATTTTATCGGAATTGCTTACGGCGGCGGCGGAATATGCGGAGTTAATTACGGAACGATAACGGATTGCTATCATAACACCACATTTTCCGAAGATGGTGCTGTTGTAGAAGGAGGCACCGGCACAATAGAGCGCTCAGCGGGAAAAACCGATGCGCAGTTCAGAAACGGTGAGGTTGTGTATTTGCTGAACGGCTCTAAGAGCGAGGGCGACCTTGTGTGGGGTAAGACGAGCGCAGATGCTTATCCTAAGGCGCACAACAGCAGTAATACGATTTATATGACAGCGGCGAGCGGCTGTTACTGCGGTGCAAATAATTCAAGCTTAAAGGACAGCCCGATAGAGCATGATTATGGCGAAAACGGCAGATGCACAAGGTGCAGCGGCAATAAAGAGCCTGAGTTTGACAGTGAAAATTCAAGATATGAAATTTCAAATATGGGTGAGCTTTATTGGTTTTCGGAGAAGGTAAACAGCGGAACAACCGATATAGATGCTGTTCTTACAGCCGATATTGCGGTAAATAATACAAGTACGTTCAATCCGACTGACGGCAAAGCGGCTGACGGTAAGTTTAGAACTTGGATGCCGATAGGCAGCAGAAATAATAAGTATGTCGGTGAATTTGACGGACAGGGACACACAATAAGCGGAGTGTATTGCAGTAAGCTGGGTATAAGAGGAAGAGAACTCGGCTTATTCGGGTATATCGGCGAAGGCGGTTCTGTTTCAAATCTGTCTGTTGACGGTTCGTATTTCAGAGGCTACGTTTGTGTGGGCGGAATATGCGGAGTAAATGAAAACGGAAAGATAAGCGATTGTACAAATTCAAGCTCAATAGGCGGTATGAGCAGCGATTTTGGCGGAATATGCGGTTGGAATAAAGGAGAAATAAGCAATTGCAGTAATGAAGGAATAATATTAGGTCAAGACAAAGCGGGCCTTTGTGTGCTCAGTGATTCCAGTCAGGATTATGTCGGCGGAATATGCGGATCGAACGGTGCAGCAAATAGTGCAACAGCTGTACCGGGAACGATTACCGGTTGTCATAATTCGGGGAAGATACTCAATGCTCTTTCCGCCGGCGGAATAAGCGGTGTCAACAGCGGGGCATCGTCAAAAATTGAAAATTGTTATAATGAAGGAGAAATATCAGGGCGAGATGACGGTGTTATTATAGGCGGAATATGCTTTTCTAATAGCGGAATCATAAACGAATGCTATAATATGTCGGACATTGACTGCACAATTCAGCGTGTCGGCGGAGTGTGTGCGGAGAATTACAACAATGGAGTTATCCGCAATTGCTACAATTCGGGAAATATTAAAAGTGTCAAAGATGGTACAACTTATTTCTTTGTCGGCGGAGTATGTGCATTGAATGACGGAGAAATTGAAAAATGCTATAATACGGGAAATACCGAGGCTATCGGTGAAAATGCCTGTGTCGGCGGTGTTTGCGGAGCTAATAATCAAGAAAATTCATGTTATTGTGCGGCAGTATTAAGCAATTGTTACAATAAAGGAAATATCAGTGCGGGGGGCGCAAATGCTTATGCCGGCGGCGTAATCGGACTGAATCAGGGTAATGTAAAAAACTGCTATGCTAAAAACACAGTCAGCGTGAACGGCGACGGTGCGTGGTCGGGCGGTGTATGTGCCACGAACAGTGAGGGACTCAGTAATTGTTACTATGATAATGAGCTTTACTCAGGCGATGCTGTCGGCAAGACAGTAAACATCATGCGTACATATTACGATGAAGATGATGAACTCAGAGTGGGTTACGATGTAGCTGTTGAAGTTGCCGAGAAAAATATCGAAGGCAAAACGGGTGCGGAGTTTGCCGGCGGAAGTATCGCGCATTTACTGCA
>CAYRCC010000059.1:0-10532 GCA_964422725.1 uncultured Lachnospiraceae bacterium | reverse complement strand
ACGACGATTTAAGGCTCCGCCTTAAAAATCCGCAAGCCTTTGAAAAGGCTTGACCCAAACTTTAATACAAAACACATTGTGTTTTGTCTACAGTCTGAAGCACTGTCCGCAAACGAACAGTGCTTTCCGGTGCGGCGGTCTGTCACCGCAAATTTAAATTTTCGTTACTCAATCGACTCTATAATCGAATAATTGCCGTCTTTTCTCTTGTATACGACATTCATTTCATCTGTATCAGGATTTAAAAATACAAAGAAATTGTGTCCCAAAAGATTCATCTGGAGAATTGCCTCTTCCTCTGTCATAGGCTTAACGTGAAAACGCTTTCTCTTTATAACTCTGAATTCCTCGGCATCATCGTCCTCGAAATTACTGCCGCTGATAAGCACCGCATCATCAACCGCATCTTTCTTTATGCGTTTTTCCAATTTTGTCTTATTCTTACGAATCTGACGTTCAATTATATCAACCGACTTGTCAATAGCCGCAAACAAATCCGGGTCTGAAATTTCGGCACGATACATCATTCCGCCGGCATAGATAGTAGCTTCTATATATGAATTATCTTTAATACTTCCCACTACCACTCTGGCATCGGACTCGTCTTTAAAAAACTTGTCAAGCTTGCTCAGCTTCTTTGTTACATAATCCTTAATTCTTTCCGTTACCTCTACTTTTCTTCCAATAATGTTGAACTTCATAAATCTCAGCTCCTTTGAGTAAGTATTGAATACATTATTTTGTCTGCTGTATTCTTACTATATATTTACCCCGTTTTTTTGCATTGAAACATAATTTGCGATATTTTTCCCAAAACTCATTTTCACTGACACCGTTTTTATGTTAATCAGCCGAAAAAACGGGTAAATATAATACGATATTACCGACTTTAAAATATTACGAAACGAGGTGTACAATATGAATATCCGCGAAACTACCGAAAACATAGAACGAAATACTCTAAGCAAATTTGCCGCGCTTTCCGAAAATACGCGCGGCAGAATATATCCAGAAAACAAATGCGATATCAGAACCGATTTTCAGCGTGACCGCGACAGAATAATCCACTCAAAGGCATTTCGTCGGCTCAAGCACAAAACGCAAGTGTTTATCACTCCCGAAGGTGACCATTACCGCACTCGCCTCACCCACACCCTTGAGGTTATGCAGATTGCACGAACCGTAACACGCGCGTTAAGGCTTAACGAGGACCTTGCCGAGGCAATTGCTCTCGGGCACGATTTGGGACACACTCCGTTCGGACATTCGGGAGAGAAAGTGCTGGACGAAATCTGCGACGATGGTTTTCGTCATTATGAGCAAAGTCTGCGCGTTGTGGATATTCTTGAGGGCGGCAAAGGAATCAACCTGACATACGAGGTGCGTGACGGTATACTTAAACATACCGGAGATTCGCAAGCCGAAACGCTCGAAGGCAAAATAATAAAGTTTGCCGACCGTTTCGCGTACATCAACCACGATATCGACGATGCAATCCGCGCCGGTATTATAAAAGAAAAGGACTTGCCGTCCGCCTGCCGCACATTGTTGGGCGACAAAAATTCCAAGCGTATCGACACATTGATACGTGATTTGGTTGCCAACAGTGCGGGCAAATCCGATTTGGCTATGTCGCCGGAAATATATAACGCTATGCTTGCACTCAGGCAGTTTATGTTTGAAAATGTTTATATAGGTTCAAAAGCGAAAAAAGAGGAAAATAAGGTTCGGCATATAATATGTCAGATGTTTGAATATTTCGTAAAAAGCCCCAATAAGCTCCCAAAGGAAAGCCGCGCATTTCTTCACGACTACGACACGCAGAGAGTTGTGTGCGACTATATCGCCGGAATGAGCGACAGTTACGCGGTACATACGTTTAACGAATTGTTTGTGCCGAAAAATTGGGCAAAACTATGATTAAATATTTTTATGCATAATATACATTTTTACGGTAAAAATGTATAAAGTATAAGGTTTTTTAGAATGTTTTACTGTATAAAACGTTAAAATCAAAAAAGTTTTAAAGGAATACGCTTACTTTTGTCGAATTAGTACAAATATGGATTTTGTACCTTGGGTTCGCAAGGGGTTTACAATATTAATCTTGTTATAATTGCGTATAGGAGAATGTGTTTTGCCGTATTATTCAGATGATGTAGTTAATGAAGTTTTTTCTGAAAATGATATTGTAGATTATGTATCTCAATATGTAGCTTTAAAAAAATCAGGGCGTGATTACAGCGGTCTTTGTCCGTTTCACAGGGAGAAAAGTCCGTCATTTCACGTAAGTCAGGACAAGCAGCTTTTTCATTGTTTCGGGTGCGGCGCAAGCGGTAATCTTGTTCAGTTTGTTATGCGAATGGAGAGTCTTGATTTTGTTGAGGCTCTAAAGGTTTTGGCTGACCGCGCCGGCATAGTTTTACCCGAAAACAGCTCTGCCGCCGATTCAAGGCAGTATGAAAAAAAGCAGCTTATTTACAAAATGAATAAAACCGCCGCCCGTTTCTTTTACGATACGCTTACAAAATCACCGCAGAGCGAGGAAGCGCGGCAATATTTCTTTTCACGCAAAATATCCGCACAGACAATAATTTCTTACGGGTTGGGTTATGCTCCCAACAGCTATGACGCGCTGTTCGGACACCTGACAAAAAACGGTTATAAACCGGCTGATATTGTCGAAGCCGGACTTGCATCGCAGCGTGACGGGAAGTTTTACGACAAATTCCGAAACAGGGTTATATTCCCTATTTTAGATTTGCGCGGAAATGTTATAGGCTTTGGCGGCAGAATTATATCAGATGCGGCTGAGCACAACGGATTTAAGCCGCCCAAATACCTTAACAGTTCCGAAACGCCTGTTTTCAGTAAAGGCAAAAATCTGTTTTCGCTCAACCTTGCAAAGCGTGAAAAAGTAACCGAAATGATTCTTGCCGAGGGTTATATGGACGTTATATCGGTATATCAAGCAGGCATTAAAAATATCGTTGCAACCTTGGGTACGGCACTGACGGAGCAGCAGGCAAAGCTATTACTCAAATATTGCAGTGAGATAGTTTTGTGCTATGACAGTGATGAAGCCGGACAAAAAGCAATACTTCGCGCAATTGACATTATTAACGGTGTCGGCGGTAAATCGCGTGTCGTTCGTATGAGCGGCGCGAAAGACCCCGACGAATATATTAAAGCTAACGGAGTTGAAATGTTTCGGCAGGCGGTAAAAAAAGCACTGCCGTCCACTGAGTTTAAGCTTATGCTTATCAAAAATCAGCATGACTTAACCTCCACTGACGGAAAAATCAAATTTGTCAACGCCGCCGCAGAATCTCTCGCCGCCCTTAAAGATACCGTCGAGATAGATGCATATATTAAAAAGATTTCCGAGGAAACACAGGTAAGTGCCGATGCAATATACAGTGCATATAAAAAAAGCAGTGTAAAACTGTCAAATCAGCACTCGTACAAAAAGCCTTATCCGAGTGTTGCGGCTGTCAGGAAAAATGTTTCCGATGACAGCGGCAAAACCGTTTATACCGATAAGCTTTTAAAAGCCGAACGACGGCTGTTAAACTTAATCGCACAGTATAAAAAGCTATTCAAGCTCACACAAGCGAGAATGTCGCCCGATGATTTTTCGACGGATATACATAAACAGTTGGCAAAACTGATATATTCGCAGTGGCAGAGCGGAAACGAACCCGAACCCGCAAAATTATTTTTAAATTTCACCGGCGAACAAGTCAAGGAAGTGTCATCGGTATTTTACAATATGGAAATATATGACAACGAGGAGCAAACCGTTACCGAATTAATCGGTACAATAAAAAGAGAAAAATTACAGATACGGATTTCAAATGAGAAAGACCCAACCAAATTAAGAGAATTATTACAGCAGCTCACAAAGCTCGGGGAGGAATTTTAAATGGCAGAAAAGGATAAAAAGCTTATAGTCAAAGAACTTATCGAAAAGGGCAAAAAGAACGGTATGCTCAGCTACAAAGAAATTGAAGATGCCCTGCATGATACCGATATTACACCGGAACAAATCGAAAAACTGCACGATTCTCTCGAATCGCTCGGTATTGAGGTTGTTTCCGATTTTGATAAGGCTCTCGAAGAGATAGAAATGTCAAACGAGGAACTTGAGGACTTATCTGTACCCGAAGGTATAAATATTGACGACCACGTTAAAATGTATTTGAAAGAAATAGGCAAGGTTGATCTGCTCAAGCCGGCACAGGAAAGTGCACTTGCAAAGCGTATGTCCGAGGGTGACGACGAGGCAAAGAAGAAACTTGCCGAGGCAAATTTGCGGCTTGTTGTAAGTATTGCGAAACGTTATGTCGGTCGCGGTATGCTGTTTCTTGACCTTATCCAAGAGGGAAATTTGGGACTTATCAAGGCGGTAGACAAATTCGACTATACAAAAGGCTATAAATTCAGCACCTATGCTACATGGTGGATACGTCAAGCCATCACCAGAGCCATTGCCGATCAGGCACGAACCATTCGTATTCCTGTTCATATGGTTGAAACCATAAACAAGCTTGTGAGGGTGTCGCGCCAGCTCGTTCAGGAGCTTGGACGCGAGCCGACGTTGGAGGAGCTTGCAAAGGAGCTTAATATGTCGGTTGAAAAGGTTCGTGAGATATCAAAAATTTCACAGGAACCTGTGTCGCTTGAAACACCGATAGGTGAAGAGGAGGACAGTCATTTGGGTGATTTCATTCCCGATGATGATGCGCCGGCACCGTCAGATGCGGCAAGCTTTGTTTTACTCAAAGAACAGCTTGTCGATGTTTTGAAAACACTTACTCCGCGCGAGGAAAAAGTTTTAAAGCTCCGTTTTGGGTTGGAGGACGGCAGACAGCGTACGCTCGAAGAGGTCGGCAAGGAATTTAACGTCACACGTGAGCGTATACGTCAAATTGAGGCTAAAGCACTCAGAAAACTGCGCCACCCAAGCAGAAGTAAAAAGCTAAAGGATTATTTGGACTGATTTAGGAGATATATAAATGGAATGGTTACAAATTACTATATACACCACAACTGCCGGAATTGAACCGGTCAGCGGCAGACTTTATCAATTAGGTATAACAGGACTCGAAATAGAGGACGAAAGCGATTTTCTGGATTTTCTGGAAAACAACAAGCAATATTGGGATTATGTCGATGATGAGCTAAGGCAGGAGAAAAGCGGCGAAACCTGTGTAAAAGCGTATGTAACCGATAATGCATCGGGACACGAAATGCTTTTGGCAATAAGAAACACTCTAAATTCACTCAAACAATACGATAAAGCCGGTGAATTCGGCAGACTTGAGCTGTCAATCGGCAATCTTTCAGAAGAGGACTGGGCAAACAACTGGAAAAAATATTTTCACGTTATGCCGGTCGGCAAACGTATTATGATTAAGCCTGAGTGGGAGGATATTGCAGAAGAAACAGACAGAGTTGTTTTCAGCATAAATCCCGGTATGACGTTTGGGACGGGTTCGCATTATACCACCAGATTATGTATTGAGGCACTTGAAAATATTATCACGCCGGAAACGGACTTGCTTGACCTCGGTTGCGGCAGCGGAATACTGTCACTGATTTCACTGTTGCTCGGCGCACATTCAGCCACTGCGGTTGACATCGACCCTAATTGTGTACATATTGCATACGAAAATGCCGACCGCAACAACATTGACAGAGCAAAGTACCGAGTTCTTGCCGGAAATGCGCTTGACGATGATGATTTGAAAAAACAAATATCCGATACAAAATATGACATAGTTGTAGCGAATATAGTTGCCGATGTTATTATTGCATACGCACCGCTCATTCCGGCTTTTATCAAAAAGGGCGGTACATTCATAACGTCAGGCATTATTACCGACAGAGCCGACGAGGTTAGATCCGTATTGGAACAGCAAGGTTTTTACGATATTACCGTTGCGCAGTCCAAAGACTGGATAGAAATGACATGCAAATACTGATTTCGTATATATAATTATAACGTCTGCTGTTAAAGCGGACGTTATTTTTTGTATACCCCACAAATACATTGTATAATAAAAAGTCATAACAATCGCTATGACTTTCTATTATGCATTTTTTATATATTTGATAAAACCTTATTTGCTCAACATTTTATCAATACTGTCTGCCGCCGTTTTACCTGCACCCATAGCAAGAATAACCGTAGCGGCACCGGTTACAACGTCACCGCCCGCATAAACACCGTCAAGACTTGTCGCGCCGGTTGCTTCATCAGCGACGATACAACCGCGGCTGTTGGTTTCAAGTCCGTCGGTTGTAGCTTTAATCAACGGATTAGGTGTCTGACCGATAGCTACAACAACAGTCTCAACATCAAGTATATGTTCACTGCCGGCTTTCGCGATTGGCTTACGTCTGCCGCTTGCATCAGGCTCGCCAAGCTCCATTTCCACACATTCCATTCCTACAACCCAACCCTTGTCGTTACCGATAAGCTTTGTAGGATTGTTAAGAATTTTGAAAATGATACCTTCTTCAATTGCGTGGTGAACTTCTTCTTTTCTGGCAGGAAGTTCCTCCATACCACGTCTGTAAACTATATAAACATTCTCAGCACCCAAACGTTTTGCCGAACGCGCCGCATCCATAGCAACGTTACCGCCGCCAAGAACCGCTACATTCTTACCGACAAAAATCGGTGTGTCGTACTCAGGGAACTTGTATGCCTTCATCAAGTTGATTCTGGTTAAAAATTCGTTTGCGGAATATACGCCGTTCAGGCTTTCGCCGTCAATATGCATAAAACTCGGCAGTCCTGCACCCGAACCGATATACACAGCATCAAAACCATAATCCTTTTTCAATTCATCAACCATAATCGTCTTTCCGACAATTACGTTTGTGTTAATCTTAACACCCATTTCCTTTAATGTAGCAATTTCTTTCTGTACAATTGCTTTAGGAAGTCTGAACTCAGGTATTCCGTACATTAAAACTCCGCCCGCAGTGTGGAATGCCTCAAATACGGTAACATCATAACCTTTTTTTGCCAAATCTCCGGCACAGGTCAAACCCGAAGGACCCGAACCTACAACCGCTACCTTCTTACCGTTTGAAACAGGCTTCTCAACTTTCTCGTCAACATTATTCATATGCCAGTCAGCCACAAAACGTTCGAGTCTGCCGATACCGACACTTTCACCCTTAATACCTCTCACACACTTAGACTCACACTGCGACTCCTGAGGACATACACGTCCGCACACTGCCGGAAGTGCATTTGTTTCCTTAATTTTTTGGTATGCACCCTCAAAATCACCCTCGACAATCAAAGCTATAAACTCAGGAATTTTAACCCCTACAGGACATCCTTGCATACACGGCTTGTTTTTACAATTAAGGCACCGCGCAGCCTCTTCTTTCGCCATTTCTTCCGTATAACCCGTACTTACTTCCAAAAAATTCTTATTTCTGACATCCGGCTGCTGTTCAGGCATCGGAGTTTTTGTTAAAGACATATTAGGCATTGTGACTTATCCTCCCTATTCTGCAATGACCTTCATCGCAAGATTTTTTTTCGTGCTCTTTGAACATCTGCTGTCTGTTAAGAGCCGCCTGCCAATCTATCAAGTGTCCGTCAAAATCAGGACCGTCAACACAGGCAAACTTTGTTTCTCCGCCTACGATAACACGGCATCCGCCGCACATTCCCGTACCGTCAATCATTACAGGATTCATACTTACTATTGTCTTAATACCGTATTCTTTTGTCAAATTGCACACCGCTCTCATCATTACAAGCGGTCCTATCGCAATGACGGTATCATATTTCTCGCCCGACTCTATAAGCTCTTTCAATCTGTCGGTAACAAAACCTTTAATACCGTTTGAACCGTCATCGGTGGTAATTATACATTTATCCGAAACAGCTTTAAGCTCATTTTCAAGAATAATTAAACTTTCATCTCTGAAACCCGAAATTGCGTGTACCTCAGCACCAAGCGCGTGGAGCTTTTTAGCCTGCGGATATGCAATAGCCGTACCGAGTCCGCCGCCGATTACGGCAACTTTTTTAAGTCCTTCCAAATGTGTCGGCATACCCAGCGGTCCGGCAAAATCAAGCAGTTCATCGTCCTGCTCAAGCTGAGCCAAATCGCGCGTAGTCTTTCCGACAATCTGCACAATAATAGTTACCGTGCCTTTTTCACGGTCAAAATCCGCAATGGTAAACGGAACTCTTTCTCCGTACTCATCAATTCTCAAAATTATGAACTGACCCGGCTCAGCTTTTTTTGCAACGAGCGGCGCGTCAATTTCCATCAGGAAAATCTGAGGGTTAAGTACTTTTTTAGTCACAATTTTATATCCCATTCAATTCACCCCTATAAAATATTTCAATAAAATAAACGTATGATGGATATAATCAATACACTCCAATTCTTATTTTAACATTTTATGCGCCATATTTCAACTGTTTTTTTACGCTGTATACATAAATTATTACATTTTTCTAAATACGCCCACTACTTTTCCGACAATTGACAGCTCATTTACTATAATTGCATCCATATTATCATTTTCGGGCTGCAGTCTGAAATGCCCTTTTTCCTTATAAAAAGTCTTTACCGTAGCATTTTCATTGCCGATCAGTGCAACTACAATATCGCCGTTTACCGCGGTAGACTGCCTCTGTACTATTATGTAATCCCCGTCCAAAATTGCCGCGTTAATCATAGACTCACCGCGTACCTTCAGCATAAACAGCTCCTTATTTTTCGCAAACTCCATAGGCAGCGGAAATGTATCATCACATTCCTGAACCGCCAAAATAGGCTCACCTGCCGTAACCTTTCCCAGTACAGGCACTTCAAGATATTTTTCCTCGTGATAATTCACACCAGAGCGGACATTTTTCGGAGTATAGTTAATCAGCCGAATTGAACGATACTTTGACGACGTTTTTTCAATAAATCCGTTTTCTTCGAGTTTTTTCAGTCTTGCATGCACAGTTGCCGTCGAATTCAGACCTACAGCGTCCCCTATCTCGCGGACACTCGGCGGAAAACCGTTCTTATCAATCTGCTCATATATAAAATCAAGTATTTTTATATCTTTTTCGGATAATGCCATAATAACTACCTACCTTACTTTATTAATTAATTTATATTTCAAATTGTCCGTTGAATAATCGTCAACTTTTTAATTATCGCCGAAACAGTCCGCAGACAATGCTTTAATGCGAATTTTGAAAGTCTTTTCAGGTCTTATTCATGCTCTGCGTTTTGCCGATTATATCTGCCTGTCCGTCAATCACTATATCACATTTTTCTCTAATATCATAAAACCGAAAATATTCTTCCTCCAACGGAATCCATTTATCCCTGAAAACCTTTGCTGCCTCACTTCCGTTACGCTTTACAATTCTATCAAGCTGTGTTTTGAAATCTATATCCATAAATATATTCAGCGTATACATCTCCCTGAGCTTTGGGTGACAGGCATACGAACCCTCCGCAACAGTCAGCACATTAGGCTCAACAATAATTTCTTTTCCAAAATCATTCGTTTTACACGAATACGGTCTGTACGAAAATGTTTCGTGCTTTTTCAACTTTGAAAATACTTCCTCAATAATACGTTCATAGTGAATATTACCGCCCGGAGTACGGAGCCGTTCTTCCGTCCGCATATTCCGAGGCAGAAAAAAATCGTCCATATGTATAACATTGCAGTTAAACAGATTTTTCAGATGCTGTGCAAATGTTGTTTTGCCGGCACCGCACCTGCCGTCCACCGCGACTATGCAGTTTTTGTTTTTTTCATAAATACCTTGTATCTTTGATATTGCCTCTTCCATTTTGCAAACATTATTTTCCATTGCACAGTCACCGTCAATCCTTCAAACAAATAATATTGATGCGTTTCAGTGCCGTAACCACAGCCGGAACAAATATAAGCTGAATTATGATTCCCGGTATTGAATTCAGCAGTGCGCCGGCAATAAACGCACCCAAAGTAAATTTCCCTATTCCAAGCATAAGAACCTGTGTTATTCCCCATACAATTCTGCCGAAAACCATTGCCGAAATCAATGATATGTAAATATCCTTCAAACCCTTTTCGCGCGAACCGTAATACAAATATCCCGACAAAAAACCATACGCCGCAAGCTCAAACGACATCGACACCGCCATAGGATACATAGGCGGCATTGCAAACATCAGCGAACGCAGTATCGGCAATATCAGCCCCACCGCCAACCCATATCTCCGGCCGCATATGAAACCGCACAGCAATACCGGAATGTGCATCGGCAGCAGCATATTCCCAATCTGCTGAATTTGTCCCGTCAAAAACGGCAAAACAATTCCCAACGCCAGAAACATCGCTGAAACTATTAATTTCCTTAAATTATTCACTCCGTCTTTCTCCTCCACAGGCAATTTTCAATGTTCTGCGAAACACAGAAATCCCCGATTTTGCAGACTGTAGACAAAACACAACGTGCTTTGTATTAAAGTTTAGGTCAAGCCTTTTCAAAG
>CAYRCC010000058.1:0-10576 GCA_964422725.1 uncultured Lachnospiraceae bacterium | reverse complement strand
GGAATACCCTCGTATTGAGCTTTTTCGCAAAAAGGGGTTTCCAAAGGGGCAACGCCCCTTGGTGTGTTTTTCGTTCCTTTTGTCACAAGACAAAAGGAACTGGGGATAGCAGAATTGTTATGACAATGAATTGTCTGCCTAAGGGGCAACGCCCCTTACCGCCTATTTCCGCCAAGCGCAAGCTTATTTTCCGCCCCTTACCGCTGACGATAGATAACCACCAAAAGGGATTAACAAGGGTAACACCCTTGTTTGACAAGGGGCGGTAGCCCCTTACTACCAAAACCCCGGTTACCGCCAAAAGGGTTTGCAAAGGGAACCCCCTTTGCAAACGAGGGGCTTTCGCCCCTCAAAAAAAAACACCGGTTTCCGAGTCTAACCCCGAAAACCGGTGTAAATAAATCAAAATTATCTTTGTACTCTTCCCGAACCGTCACCGCCGACAAGATTGTCAACGTCACTTCTCGATACAAGGTTGAAGTCACCAGGAATTGTGTGCTTGAGCGCTGATGCCGCAACACCGAATTCCAATGCGTCCTTGAAATTCTTACCGTCAAGGAAACCGCAGATTGTGCCGCCGGCAAAGCTGTCGCCGCCGCCTACTCTGTCAACGATAGGTGAAATTCTGTATTCTCTCGAATGATAAAATTCTTTAGTATCTCTTGAATAAATGCAAGCCGACCAGCCGTTGTCAGATGCCGAATGACTCACTCTCAGCGAGCTGATTACATACTCAAAATTGAACTTTTCAACCATCTGCTCAAAAATATCCTTGTAACCGGCAAGCTCCAACTCACCGCTCGTAACATCGGTTGCGCCCGGCTTGAAACCGAGAACCTTTTCCGCATCTTCCTCGTTACCGATACAAACGTCAACATACTGCATAAGATTTGTCATAACCTTCTGCGCCTTTTCGCTTGTCCACAGTTTTTTTCTGAAGTTCAGGTCACACGAAACCTTTACGCCCTTAGCCTTTGCCGCTTTCAAAGCCGCCTCCGTAAGCTCTGCCGCCGCATCTGATACAGCCGGTGTGATACCTGTGAAATGGAACCAGTCAGCACCGTCAAAAATCGCATCAAAATCAAAATCACTTGCAACAGCCGTTGAAATTGATGAGTGCGCTCTGTCGTAAACGACATTTGAAGCTCTCATAGCCGCACCTGTTTCAAGGAAATAGATACCGAGTCTTTCTCCGCCCTTTGCTATGTTCTTTGTTTCAACATTCATCTTTCTAAGCGCCGCAACCGCACATTCGCCGATTGGGTTGTTAGGTACTTTTGTTACAAATTCCGCATTATGACCGTAATTTGCAAGCGATACCGCAACATTTGCCTCACCGCCGCCGTAGCATACGTCAAACTCGTCTGCCTGAATAAATTTTTCGTTTCCCGGGGTTGAAAGTCTTAGCATTATTTCACCCATAGTAACAACTTTTGCCATTATTATCTCTCCTTGTAATATGTAAATTTAAAAGTCTGTGTACAGCCGCCTGTTATGCTCTTGCCTCTTTAATCTTTGCGATAAACTCTTTAGCCGTAGCCGTAACCTTTGCATAATCGCCCGTTTTTGCGCCGGCTGTCAGCGAACTTCCCGCACCTACAGCAACCGCACCGGCTTTAATCCACTGGTCAACGTTGCCCACGTCAACACCGCCCGTCGGCATCATCTTAGCCTGCGGAAGAGGTCCTTTAATATCCTTAATAATTTTCGGACCGAACAAGTCTGCAGGAAAAATCTTAACGATATCCGCGCCTGCCTCCATTGCCGTAAGCACTTCCGTAATAGTCATACAACCCGGCATATACGGCACTCTGTAGCGGCCGCAAAGCTTGCATGCCTCAGCGTTAAAGCCCGGACTTACAACATAGTTTGCACCCGAAAGAATAGCTGTTCTTGCTGTTTCGCTGTCAAGCACAGTACCTGCGCCGAGCATAATTTCGCCCGGGGCGTACTTCTTTGCAAGAGCCTCGATAACCTTGTTTGCACCCGGTACCGTAAACGTAAGCTCGATTGACTTACATCCGCCCTCAAGGCAAGCATCGGTAATTCTGAACGCCTCGTCCTCATTATTTGCACGAACTACCGCAACCAGACCCGTATCGGTAATGGCTGACAATACTTTTTCTTTTTCCATTTTATATATCCTCCTCAAAATTGTAACAAATTTTTATTTTCGGAAAACTCTCTCATCAAAAATTTTCCGAAAAGACGTATTGAAAAACCTCGCAAAACCGAGAACCCCCCGCCCCGCAAGGCCGCACCCTATTGAACGGACGGCACGGGGACATACCGTCCTTTTCAAATGTGTGCGCACAAAACACAGCTGATGTATTTTATGCACTTTATATTTTAACATAACTTTCGGCAATATGCAATAATTGATAAATTTTTTTCAAAGATTTTGTACCAAAACCTATCCGCACACGCGGTTTTATGATAGAATAATGTATAATCGGCGCATAATTGTGCGGTATAACCTGCGGCGGACGACCTGTGACGGTGTATAAGTATCGCATTTCTGCGGTCTTGGCAAAGCTCATATTTCGCATTATGTAAACCTAACCACTGTTTCCGATAATTATTCACAGCGTGTGAATAATTATTATACCACTTATAAATGCGGAAAACACAACCGTTTCACACAGTTATCCACGTTATCCACACAGTTATCCACGATACGTGTGAAAAAATGAGTTGTTCACGCACACCGTAAACACTGACTTTGCTCAGGTTTACATATTATTTTTACAAAAACAGGTAAAAATAACTGACTTATTAACATATAAAGCGTTAATAATGCGGAATAAATCCGTCAAAGCCTTGATATACCATAGTGTACAAGCTGAATACAAGTTATTCACGGTAGTGGATAACTTGTTGAATAACTTTTTCAAAACACGAATTTCGGCTGTTTTATACACCGTATGCGTACAAAAACAACAAATAATCCACTGAAACATTAATGAAAGGAATAACTGCAATGCTTACACCAAGACTCGAAACCGTATTATCGCACGTCAGCGGCAAAACCGCCGCCGACATCGGCACAGACCACGCCTACATTCCCATAGAACTTATAAATCGGGGTATAGCGGAGCGTGCGGTTGCCTGTGATATAAACCCCGGTCCGCTCAAATCAGCGGCGGCAAACGTTAAAAAGAATAATCTTACCGACAAAATCGAATTAAGGCTCGGCAGCGGTATTTCAAAGCTTGAGCGCGGCGAAACCGAATCGGTGATAATAGCCGGAATGGGCGGAATACTTATAAGTCAAATTTTAGCCGAGGACGAAGAAAAAGCGCACTCCTACAACAAGCTGATTTTACAGCCTATGAATGCGCAGTCGGAGCTGAGAAAGTATCTTTCGGAGCACAATTTCAGGATTGAAAGCGAGGATTTGACTGTTGAGGGATTTAAGGTTTACAACATTATGACTGTGCGCACCGGCGAAGGGCGCGCATATTCGCAATATGAAAGTCATATACCGAAAGAGCTTAAAGAACACAAATACTATAGAGAACTGTTAAAAAAGAAGGAGCGCGAGTTTTCAAAGATATTATCGGGGCTTTGCAAGGCAGGCGAGAAAGATTTTGAGTTGATTGAAAGCTATAGGAAACTGCTGGAGCAAGTGCGGCGAGAACTGGGTTTTTAAAGGGGTTCACCCCTTTAAAAACCCCATTGCAAAGGGGCGTTGCCCCTTTGCAACCCCTTTGGTGGTTATCGTGACGTTGGCGGTAAGGGGCGTTGCCCTTGAACCCTTTTGGTGGGTATCGTAACGTTGGCGGTAAGGGGCGTTGCCCTTGAACCCTTTTGGTGGGTATCGTAACGTTGGTGGTAAGGGGCTACCGCCCCTTAGTCAGACAATTCATTGTTATAACATTTCTGCTATCCCTGTGACACTTTTGTTATTTGACAAAAGTGTCCAAAAGCAAACCAAGGGGCGTTGCCCCTTTGGAAACCCCAAAAAAACCGCCACGCTTGACTGAATGTTTTGCACGCACCGAGTATATTTTAATGTTTGCTTTATTCGCTCCGCTCAATGGGCGCAAACACATTATGTTTCGCACGCTCTTAGCGTTGGGTCGCTTTGGCGTTTTTTTCCGTATCGCAAACGCGGTGAGCTGACAATAACGTTGTTATGCATAGGCAGACGTTGCCAAAACGCGGTGGTTGTCGCAACTTTGGTTGCTCGGGCGTTGCCCTCGATTGAAAATGTTGGGTAAACGTTGAATTTTTTTTGCGGTAACCACCACATCAGCGGTTGCCGAACCGCCTACCCTTTGCGCAAGCGCGAAAAAGCTGCCGCGCTAAGTGGGGTTGAGGGTATGCCGCCGCTGATACTGTAATAACCGCTGACGTTCGGTAAAATCCGCGTTTGTATAAACATATAGCGTTCAGAACGGCACAAAATTCACGAGCTCAGGCATAGAGTGAATTTTGCCGATTACCTGACGGAATATCCTCGTATTGAGCTTTTTCGCAAAAAGGGTTTCCAAAGGGGCAACGCCCCTTGGTGTGTTTTTCGTTCCTTTTGTCACAAGACAAAAGGAACTGGGGATAGCAGAATTGTTATGACAATGAATTGTCTGCCTAAGGGGCAACGCCCCTTACTACCAACGTCACGATAACCACCAAAACGGATTGCCAAGGGCAACCCCCTTGTCAGCCGAACCGCTTGCACCTTGCGCAAGCGATATCTGCACGCGCACGCTGTGGTTACCGCCAAAAGGGATTGCAAAGGGAAACCCTTTGCAATAAGGGGCTTTCGCCCCTTACCACCAAAATAAAAAAAGTGATTTTCATCACTTTTTCAAAAACAGCCTCTTAACCGTTTCATTCCTTGCAAGAACCGTATTCGGATGCAAAATAACACCCTTTCCGACATTAAAAACAATAGACCTGTCCAGCATATACAAAAACGCTTTGTCTAACCCCTCAAACGCAACACGCCTGCACTCGTCCACATTCGGAAATTCGCGGTTCGGCTCAATCATATCCGCAATATAAATTATCTTCTCCAAATCACTCATATGCTCCTTTGCAACCGTATGCGCGGCTATCGCACCGAGTATTTCGCTGTCCGTTATCCCGAACTCGTACCGCGCAATACCGGCACCCAGCGGCGCGTGAATAAGCTCCGGCACAAGCATTTCCGTTTCGTCCGGCTTCACCCCAAGCTCGGCACACTTTTTTACCGCCTCGTCCGCTGTCAGCTTTTTCGCGCAGTCGTGCAAAAGTCCGGCAATGCGCGCTTTCTGCTCGTCTGCTCCGTAAAACCGCGCCATCTTAACCGCCGTTTCGCTAACGCCCACACTGTGCTCATACCGGCTCTTTGTCAGCATACCTTTTAACTTTTCTTTCATACTTTCTCACCTCGGTATAACCCGTTCTCGCTTATATATTCACTAACCGCCGCCGGTATCATATACCTTACGCTCTTTCCCCTTTCGAGCCTTTCGCGTATCTGTGACGAGGAAATATCGAATTTCGGCGCGTGAATAATCCGTATTCGCGCATTGTATTTTTCGCTTAAACGGTCTATCTCGTTTTGCGTGTCGCTGCGGCTTTCTTCGCGGCAAAACACCAAAAGCGTGCACAGGCTCAGTATTTTCCCGGGTTCGTGCCAGCTTTCAAGCGCAAACAGCGAATCCGAACCTATTATAAAAAATATCTCGTCCGACGGATACTCGCTTCGCATATACTCAAGCGTTTCCGACGTGTAGGAAAAACCGTTCTTCTCCGCCTCATAGCCGCAAAATATGAAATTCGGATTGTCCGCTATCGCAAGCCGGCACATCTGTGCCCGGTGCAATACGTCAGTCACCTCAATGTCGCGCTTGTGCGGCGGATTTCCGCCCGGCATAAACAGCAGTCTGTCTATACCGTACTCCTCGCGCGCAATCTCGCCCATAAGCAAATGCGCATTATGTATAGGATTGAATGTACCGCCCATAATACCTATACGCATACAAATCACTACCTTTATAAATACCGTTTTTTTTACAAATGCTTTTTGCAAACACTCATTTTTTCGGAAGCTCTATTTTGCGGTTTTTCTCGTTTTTCGCCTGCTTGTACAGCACAAATTTTGAACCTATCGCCTGTACAGGCTCTGCACCAAGCCGCTCGGCAAGCTCACCGCACACTGTTTTCGTGTCCAAAAGCGCGGTGTCGAGTATATGAATTTTTATAAGCTCGCGCGCCTCAAGCGCAAGCGCTATCTGTTCTGCCTGTTTATCCGAAACGCCGCCCTTGCCTATCTGAAATATCGGCTGAACCGTATTTGCCATAGAACGCAGATATGCGCGTTGTTTACTTGTTATCATCTTTTAAAATTTCCTTTCATAAATTATAATACAAACTCAAATTCCAAATCACCTATTCTTACTATGTCGCCCTCCTGTATACCGGCGTCCTCAAGCGCATCTATAACACCCTTGCGGCGCAGTGAACGCTGGAAAAACTGCAGCGACTCCTCGTCCGAAAAGTTTACACTGCCGCCCACCGCCTGTATCCATGTACCCGTAAGCACATACACGCCGTTTTCTATGTTAATTTCAAAGCCTGCGCCTGTTTTGTCAACGCTTTGCGCCGTAATATCCATTTCAGGCTCAAACACCGCAATAGGCGGCAGTTTCGTAAGAAGTGTATACGCGTGTTTCATAAGCGCGTCAACGCCGTCACCCGTTGCCGCCGAAATCTCGTACAGCTCATAGCCGCGCTTTTGCATTTCATTTTTAAACGACTCGTAAACCTCTCGGTTCTGGATAATATCGGTCTTGTTCGCCGCCACTATCTGTGGACGGTCCTCAAGACCCGAATTGTATTTTGACAGCTCGGCGTTTATTATATCAAAATCCTCGATAGGATTTCTGCCCTCGATTGACGACACGTCAACCACGTGAATAAGCAGTCGCGTGCGTTCTATATGCCTGAGAAAATCGTGTCCCAGACCCACACCCTCGCTTGCGCCCTCTATTATACCCGGAATATCGGCAAGCACAAAGCTCATACCCGCGCCAGCCTCGACAACGCCGAGATTCGGCTCCAGCGTGGTAAAGTGGTAGTTTGCGATTTTCGGCTGTGCCTTGGTGGTGCGCGAAAGGAGCGTTGATTTTCCGACGTTCGGAAAACCCACAAGTCCGACATCAGCCAACAGTTTAAGCTCAAGAATTACTTCGCGCTCGTCGCCTGGCAGACCGTTTTTCGCAAAATTAGGTGCCTGACGGGTCGGGGTTGCGAAATGTGCGTTGCCCCAGCCGCCGTTGCCGCCCGAGGCAATGATAACGTCCTTGTCGGGGTCGGATATGTCGGCTATTATTTTGTTCGACTGTGCATCACGCACTATAGTACCCTGAGGTACGCTTATTATAATATCCTCACCGTTTTTGCCGCGGCAGAGCTTGCCGCGGCCGTCGCCGCCGTTTTCGGCTGTATACTTTCTTTTGTAGCGGAAATCCATCAGCGTTGACATACCCAAATCAACGCGGAATATTACATTTCCGCCCTTGCCGCCGTCACCGCCGTCCGGACCGCCCGAGGCGATATATTTTTCGCGGTGGAACGCGATTGCGCCGTTGCCGCCGTTACCGGCTTTTATAAATATTTTTGCTTTATCTATAAACATAACATTCTCCTTTTTTAGCCTTTTACATATTTTATCCCAAATCAAAGAAAAATACAATAGCAATATGACACTATTTTTGTTTTTAATCAATCTTTTCCATTCTTTTGTATCTGTTTTCATAAATGCAATTACGGAGTTTTTTTAAACTCAGGCAGAGTGTAGACTTATTAGTTTTGCTTAAAATTTTTGAAGAGGTTTTGCTGTCTGCGGACGACGATTTAAGGCTCCGCCTTAAAAATCCGCAAGCCTTTGAAAAGGCTTGACCTAAACTTTAATACAAAACACGTTGGGTTTTGTCTACAGTCTGACGGAGTTTTTTTAAACTCCGCATTATCCGTTGAAATAATCAGTCTTAATATAGTTTTGAATTGTAAATCAAGGACTTTACAAAAAGAAACCGGACACCAAGCCCGATACGCATTGTATCAAAACCGATGTCCGGTTATGGAGGAGAGGAAGGGATTTGAACCCTCGAACGAGTTGCCCCGTTACAGCATTTCCAATGCTGCGCCTTCGACCGCTCGGCCACCTCTCCGCAGACAATAATGTGCAGCTCAAAATAACATATTAAATTGTATCACAGCTTTGCGCCGATGTCAAGCTTTGATTTTTAAATTTTGCCTGTAATCCGCGATTTTGACACAGTTTTATTTTTAAACCTATTTTTTTGTTTTTTTATTGATTAATCATAAAAAATCTGTTATTATATTTATTATGATAATTAAATTGGGGTGGTGTCACCGATTTGAGGTTATGATATGAAAAGATACACTTATGTACGGTATATACATAATTAAGGGTAGTGTATCCTTAATATAGAGTGTAGACTTATTGGTTTTGCTTAAAATTTTGAAGAGGTTTTGCTGTCTGCGGACAGCGACAAACTTTTTAAAAAGTTTGAACAAAACTTAAACGCTTAGGAGTTTCGTCGTCTGCGGACGACGATTTAAGGCTCCGCCTTAAAAATCCGCAAGCCTTTGAAAAGGCTTGACCTAAACTTTAATACAAAACACATTGTGTTTTGTCTGCAGTCTGAATTAAGGATAGTGTATCCTTAATATAATTTTAAGAGAAATGGAGCTAATTATGGAAGTAAATGATATTTGGCAAAAGGCACTGGACTATATCAGGCGTGATATTAATTCCTCTGTTTCCTTCAACACCTATATCCGTCCGGCACAGCCGATTATTTTCTCAAACGGCGTTTTTAAAATTGCGGTGTCGCTCAATGTAAGCAAAAATATGATTGAGATGCTGCATAAAAACTTAATCGAAAACTCGCTTTCGGTGGTTACGGGGAGCAGGGTAAAACTTGAGATTTTGGTGGGAACGGATTTTGATGCCATCAAAAGAGCGGAGCGCAAGAAAGCCGAATCATCTTTGTCGACGGAGAGAGCATCGGGGATAAATCCTATTTATACGTTTGAAAAATTCGTTGTGGGCAGTTCAAACCGTTACGCATACAATATTGCGGCGGCGGTTGCGGAAGCGCCGGGTGTCAAATACAATCCGCTTTTCCTTTACGGAAATTCGGGACTCGGCAAAACGCATCTTATGCTGGCAATCGGAAACTATATCCTTGCACACAATCCGGATATGAAGGTAACGTATGTGTCGAGCGAAAACTTTACAAACGACCTTATAAACGCAATCCGCGACAAAAACACCGATATGGAGGAATTTCGCAAAAAATACCGCCAGACCGATATTCTGCTGATTGACGATATCCAGTTTATCGAGGGCAAAGAGGGTATTCAGGAAGAAATATTCCACACATTCAACGACCTGTACAACTCAAACAGGCAGATAGTTATCACCAGTGACCGTACGCCTAAGGGACTGGTTAATCTTGAGGAACGTCTGCGCACGCGTTTTGACTGGGGTATTACAACGGACATAGGCGTGCCGGACTATGAAACGCGTATGGCGATTTTGAAAAAGAAAGCGGAAATAGAGAACGTGAAAATAAACGACGATATTTTCGACTACATTGCCGAGCGTGTCAACACGAATGTGCGTGAGCTTGAGGGGGCGCTGAAAAAGATTATTGCGCTGTCGAAAATGTCCGACTGCGATATCGACCTTTCGTTTGCCGAGGATTCGCTCAAACAGATTTTGCCCGAGGACAAGATTGTAAAGATTACGCACAAGGACATAAAGGAAAAAGTTTGTACTTATTATAATGTAAGTATGGAAGAGCTGACCGGCACATCGCGCACGAAAGACGTGGCAACGGCGCGTCAGGTTGCGATGTATCTGTGCAAAAAGCTGACAGATATGAACCATGTACGCATAGGCTTGGAGTTCGGCAAAAAGGACAGGACCACAGTTACGCACAACGTAAACAAAATCGCAAACGAAATAGAAAAAGATGCGGACATACGCACCGCGGTGGATTCGATTACCAAGGATTTGCAGACTATTTAAAAAAATAAGGGGCGGTAGGCCCTATTGCAAAGGGGTAACCTTTGCAATCCCTTTTTGGGGTTATCTATTGTCAGCGGTAAGGGGCGTTGCCCCTTGGCAAACAAGGGGGTTGCCCTTGAACCCTTTTGGTGGTTATCTATTGTCAGCGGTAAGGGGCTACCGCCCCTTAGGCAAACATAGATATTATCATATTTCATCTGCTATCCCTGTGACACTTTTGTCGTTTGACAAAAGTGTCCAAAAGCAAACCAAGGGGCGTTGCCCCTTTGGAAACCCCAAAAAAACCGCCGCGCTTGACTGAATGTACCGCACGCACCGAGTATATTTTAGTGTTTGCTTTATTCGCTCCGCTCAATGGTCGCAAACACATTACGTTTCACACGCTCTGAACGTTGGGTCGCTTTGGCGGTTTTTTCCGTATCGCAAACGCGGTGTGCTGACGGTAACGTTGTTATGCATATGCAGATGTTGCCAAAACGCGGTGGTTGTCGCAACACCGGTTGCTCGGGCGTTGCCCTCGAT
>CAYRCC010000057.1:0-10722 GCA_964422725.1 uncultured Lachnospiraceae bacterium | reverse complement strand
GGGATTTCGCTGTCTGCGGACAGCGAAAAACTTTTTGAAAAGGATTGAGCTGTTTGCCGTCTGTTGATTTTTATTCCTTTTTTCAATTTAAGTGTTTATTTTTTTGGCTTTTTGTGATATACTGTATCTAACTCATATTGAAACCTCTTTTTGTGTTTAATTTGATTATTTAATGTTATTTCGGAGTTTTTTAATGTGAGTCATCTTTTTGATTATTTCATTTTACGGTTTTTACTGAAAGTTATTTTTGCAAAATGTGAAATTGCAAAGGATATAATCGCGACTGACACTTCAAAAAACAGCGTTTTTTGAAAGACTTGTCAACAGCCTAATAATCAATATTTGCTTGCTGCAATAAATTTTTACCGTAGCTGTTGTATAATTCAAAGGACCGGCAAATCAGCATCGGTAAAACAAACGATATTTTGGTAAACGGGAAGGATATGAGCAATAATGGACTTGAACGATAAAATATGGAATCCTTGGCATGGCTGTCACAAATGTTCGGAGGGTTGTCAGAACTGCTATGCATATTTTCTGGATAAGCGTTATGGCAGAGATACCAATGAAGTGGTAAGAAACAAATCGGATTTCAATTTGCCTGTAAAAAAGACAAGAAACGGGGATTATAAGCTGCCTGACGGGTGCTTTGTGCGAGTATGTATGGCGAGTGACTTTTTTATTGAGGAAGCCGATGAATGGCGTATTGAGGCGTGGGATTTTATCCGCAGACGACCGAATGTGACTTTTTCACTGCTTACAAAACGTGCGGAACGCATAAAGGACTGTCTGCCCTATGATTGGGGTGACGGCTGGGACAATGTATCATTTTCGGTTTCGTGCGAAAATCAGAAACGTCTTGAAGAAAGAATACCGTATTTGCTTGACTTGCCGGCAAAACACCGCTGGGTAAGCTTAAAGCCGTTTATCGGCGAAGTTGACATAGCACCGTATCTTAAAACGGGAAAAATAGAAACTGTTCTTGCGGGCGGTGAAAATTATTTGGGCTCCCGACCGCTGCATTATGAGTGGGTGAAAAAAGTTTATGAGGCTTGTGCGGAGAATAATGTACAACTTATTTTCGGACAAACCGGAAATATTTTTGTCAAGGACGGAAAGGAATATAAAATCCGCAATCGCACAGAACAAATGGTACAGGCACTTAAGAGCGGACTGCATTATCCTCCGGTGGATATCGAAAAAGAGGTTGAGGCGATATATGCGAGAAAAACGGCAATGAAAGAGGCTTTTGAGGCTAAAAGAAAACCGAAAGAAGAAGATAAATTTCATTGTTGACGGCAAAAGTGCCGGCTGTTAAAGTTCAAGCGCAAAAGTATTATAACCGCGCACAAAAATTCAAAACTGTGTATACGTCAATTTAACTGCGAAAAGTTAAAAAAACAGAAATTATCCGCATCTGCAGTCTTGACTTCTGATTGGCAGACAGCCCCTTGACCTTTAAAGCATATACAAACACGGCAATACCGCCGGCACCTAAGCTTTCTCACATTCCGCCAATCCGGCACACCGCCCAAAATGTCGGTGTGCCGTTGACACTTATAATTTATGCTTAAAACCTTGAAATGAGTAAATTCATATAATGTATCAAATCATCAATCGGCATATTCATATCGGTTGACAGCCACCATTCGGCAACGCTCATACAGCCGGCGGCATAAAAGGTTGACAGTATTTCCGTAGGAATAGGAAACACCACTCCCGTATTTTTTGCTTTTGCTATGTTTTCGGCGATTTTCTCGGCAATGGAGTTTTGAAAATCAGTCAGCATAGAATCACTTTTGTTTTTCTTAAATATCATTGAATATAAATCCTTCTTTTCGGAAACGGTAGCAAGGATTTTTTTTAATATTTCAATATAATATTCGTTGTAACCGTGCATTGTGTTTTCGGACGGTTCACTTTCGTCGAATGCAATCACCAACTCCCTCATACAATATTTCAGCAACTGATATTTATCTTCAAAGTGCGTGTAAAATGTTGCGCGGTGCACCATAGCTTCGTTGCATATATCCATAACGCTTATTTTCTCAAAAGGCTTCACTTTCATCAGCGTAATAAGTGCATCAGATAATAATTTATAGGTTCTGCGTACACGTAAATCAGTTTTCTCGTTGTTATTTTTCATAATATAGACCGCCTTTCGCTATAACACATTTGTGTGATTTAACTATACCGTAAAGTGTAAAAATATACATATTTCCACATATGTATAATAAAATACAAAACACAAAATTTGTTTGTTGAATAATTTATATTTACATTATATACTATATACATACAAATGTCAATTAAAAATATTTGTGTACGTTAAAAATAACGGTGTATAAAATATTAAAGAAGGTGGGAAAAAGTAATGATAGACCACATATTAAAGTTTATGCTGAAATGTAGGTATATTGTTGTGCTTATATTTCTGGCAGCATCACTGATATGTATGCTGGCGGCACAAGATGTAAGCATAAACTACAATCTTATGGATTATCTGCCCGACGACTCGCAGTCCACTGTGGCACTTGACATTATGGACGAGGAGTACACCGAGGGAACACCGAACGCAAGAGTTATGATAAAAGATGTCACAATTCCCGATTCACTGGTTTATAAGGATAAGCTGAAAGCGGTGGACGGAGTGACAAATGTAACGTGGCTCGATGATTCGGTTAATGTGTATCAGCCGACGGAGTTTATCGCCGAAAAGACTCTTGAGGATTACTACAAAGACGGCTGCGCTCTGTTTACACTGACTATTGACGAGGATAAACAGGAACAGGCAATTGCCGATATACGCGATATGCTCGGTGAGAAAGGCGCGGTGTCGGGCAGTGCGGCAGATACCGCGACATCAATTACACTGACGGCAAAAGAAATTCAGAAAATAATGGTCATTGTAATTATATTGGTGTTTATAATACTGATATTTACCACTACATCGTGGTTTGAGCCGGTATTGTTTCTCAGCACAATCGGTATAGCCATTGTACTTAATTCAGGGACTAATTTGATATTGGGTGAAATATCGTTTGTTACAAATTCGGCAGGCAGTATACTCCAGCTTGCGGTGTCGATGGATTATTCGATATTCCTGCTGCACAGATTTGCGGAATGTCGGCAGGAGGAGAGCAATGTAACCAAGGCTATGATTACAGCGGTAAAAAAATCGTTCACTTCGATTATGTCAAGCGGTTTGACAACGGTTATCGGCTTTGCGGCACTTATGGTTATGAAATTTAAAATAGGTGCGGATATGGGTATTGTTATGGCAAAAGCCATTGCACTTTCACTGTTTGCGGTTATTGTATTTTTGCCGTGCGCTACGCTTTGCTGTTACAAGCTGATAGACAAAACGGAGCATAAAATGTTTATACCGCCGTTTAAAAAGCTCGGTCATGTGGTAATGAAATTCAGAGCACCGATTTTACTTGTGTTTGTAATCGTGACAATTCCGGCGTATTTCGCACAAAACCAAAACAGCTTTATTTACGGTTCATCGGGGATATACGGCGAGGGAACACAGCTGGGTGACGATACCGCGTTGATAAACGAAAAATTCGGTAAATCAAATCCGATGGTGCTTATGGTTCCCGAGGGACATCTGGCAACCGACAAAAAGCTTGCCGACGAATTGACAAAAATACCGCAGATTACTTCGGTGACATCTTATGCCGGAAGTGTGGGAGTTCAAATCCCCACAAACTTCGGTAATCCGAATGATGTGGCAAAATTGCTGTCACCGAATTACAGCAGGCTTGTACTGGAGGTGGGTACGGAGGTTGAGGGCGACGAGGCGTTTGACCTTGTACAGTCGATAGAGGAAGTTGCCTCGCGATATTACGGCGAGTCGTTCTATCTGGTGGGACAGACGGCAAATTCATATGATTTGAAAGGCGTTGTAACCGAGGACAACAGAAAGGTTAATATAATTTCAATCGGCGCGATAGCACTGATACTGCTTTTGAATTTTAAAGCCTTGGTAATACCGGTTATATTGCTTGCGGTTATAGAATCGTCGGTGTGGATTAATTTGTCGTTTCCGTATTTTACGGACGAAACAATATTTTACATAGGCTATTTGATTATAAGCTCGATACAGCTTGGGGCGACGGTTGACTATGCGATTTTGTTTGCTGACAGGTTTATAGAAAACCGCCGGAGTATGAAAGCCAAACAGGCAGGTATACAAACTCTTACAGATACGTCGCTGTCGATTATGACATCGGCAACCATACTGACAGTCTGCGGATTTTTCCTTGGGTTTATGTCATCAAACGGCATTATCGCACAGCTTGGAATATTGGTAGGACGAGGTGCGGTGCTGTCGGGCATAGGTGTGCTTATAGTTCTTCCGGTACTGTTTGTTGTACTTGACCCGATAGTGCATTATACAACATATAAAGCGGATTTTTACAGTGAAAAAAAACAGAAAAAATCTGAGAAAGGAATGACTCAATAATGAAATATTCAAAACGTATAATATGTCTTGCAACGGCGTTTGTGTTCCTGATGACACAGCCGGCGGTTGCACGCGGCAGAGTTTCAAAGGACGAGGCGGTTTACGTAAACCTGAATTATGACGGCAGTATAGACAAAACCGTTGTAGTCAATTCGTTTAAGGTAAACGGAGCGGATAAAGTGCTTGATTACGGAAACTATAAAAACGTCAAAAATCTTACTGGCGATGAAAAACCTAAGCAAAACGGCGGTTATATAGAATGGCAGGTTGACAAAAACACAAGTGATTTCTATTATCAGGGTGAGGTTGAGGGAGCACAGCTGCCGTGGGATTTTAACATAAGATATTTCTTAAACGGCAAAGAAGTGTCCGGCGGCACTCTCGGCGGTGCGGACGGAAAACTTGAAATAGAGCTTAACGTTACGGCGAACGAAAAAACAGACGAGTATTTCAAAGATAACTACATAGCGCAGATTACCGTCGCACTGGATACGGAAAACTGCAAAAACATATCCTCTCCCGACTCTATGTCCGCAACACTCGGCACACTAAGACAGGAAACGTTTATGGTACTGCCGGCGGCAACGAAAACCTATAGAATAAGTGCCGATGTGACCGATTTTGAAATGGACGGTATTACAATCGGCGTTGTAAAGCTGACCGACAGTATAACCGGCAATATGGACAGCTTGAAATCGAAAATGGCAGAAATATCAAGCGGTATATCTCAGCTGATTGACGGAGTCGGACAGCTGAAGGACGGAGCGGACACGCTTACGGACGGTGTGGGTCTTTTGAATGACGGTGCACAGAATATAGCCCAGAGTATACCGACTATTACATCGGGTATGACCGATGTAAATTCGGGAATAACGAATTTGTCGGACGGTATGTCACAGCTGGGAACGGGTTCGGCACAGGTGCGAGATGCACTGGGAGTGCTTGATGCAAATTCGTATGCATTGATAAACGGCTGTACACAGATAGAGAGCGGACTTGATGAAATGGCGGCAAATCAAACGGCGGTTAAAAACGGCCTTAAACGTCTGAATTCAAGCAAAACACAGGTGTCGGAGCTTACCGGCGGTATAAATACGCTTAAAAACGGCTATTCGCAGATAGAGAACGGCTTGGGAGATATAGCAAAAAATGCCGGTGATATTAATAACGGATTGGGGTCGCTATACGCGGCAAACACCGATATTTCCGCGCTGTCGAACGCAAACGCACAGCAGCTTGCAATAGTCAATCAGCTTATTGCGGCTATGAGTACAGATGAAGAGCTGGCATCAAAATACGGAAACTCACTTATGACTATGCAGTATATAGCCCAAAATATGCAGTCGGGCATATCTACGGCGCAGTCGGGTATAAACAGCCTGTATGCGGCGGCGGACACTTTCGGCAGTGCGGCGGCACAGATGGCTGAGGGTGCGGAAAAACTAAAGGTTAATATGAGTACGCTGAATAACGGTTTCGGCACTTTGGCAAATAATGTAAATAAGGTTGAAAGCGTATTTTCGGCGGCAGAGGAATTCGGAAACAGCGCTCTTGCGCTTACCGAGGGCGCGCGTCAGTTAAAGAACGGTACTTCCGATTTGCGCAGCGGTTTGGAGGAGTATACGGGCGGTGTAAATGATTTGGCGGCAAGCTATGCGGACGTGGACAACGGTATTTACGATGTTCAAACTGGTGTAAATATGCTCGGAAACGGATTTGATTCGCTGTCGTCGGGAACGGATATGTTTATGTCGTCGGTGAGAGAGCTGACAGACAGCATTGACACACTGGACACCGACAGCCGTGCAATACCCGAAGGTGTTGACAGTTTGTCGAGCGGCGGCGGTCAGTTTGTAAACGGCTTATCGGCGGCAGGTTCAAGCGCGGGCGGCATACTCGGACTTGGCGAAAAGTCCGAAACGGTGTCATTTGCGGCACCGGGTATCGTTGAGCCGGACAGCGTGCAGTTTGTTATAAAAACTCCGGATATAGAAAAGCCTGAGGAGGAAAAAGCCGACACAACGGAAGAAAAGGTGGGATTTTTCCAAAAAATATTAAACCTGTTTAAAAAGAAAGACTGAAAATGATTTTTGAAATCCGTCATTTGTGATTTATATACTGAAAGGAATGGTTATGGTAATGAAAAAGAAAATTTCTGTTTTGCTTGCGGCTGTTATGGTGTGCGGTGCAGTCACAGGCTGTAAAAAAGAAGAAACCGAAGAACCGACACCGACTCCCGCAGAGGAAATTGTCGAAACGAGCGTTTACACCGGTTGGATAAAAACGTCCAAGGAAACCAATGTTGTACCGAACACAAGCGGTAAAATAGTGGGCGATTACTATAATGTCGGCGATTATGTGGACGCAGGCGCACTGCTTTACCGGCTTGAGGACAACGGTATATCGGACAACATAGAAACCACTAAAAATTCAATTGCGAAAAATACCATTTCGCTGAATACGGCAAACGAAAATCTGTCGAATTTGACTGTGTACTCACCATCTGACGGAATACTGCACGACTTCAAGCTGAAAGCCGGAGAACGTATCAATTCTGGAACTGTAGGTTATGTTGACGATGAAACGGTGATGATTGCCAAAGTGCCGTTTAATACGTCGCAAATTGCAAGCCTCGCAGTCGGCAACAGCGCTTCGGTTACGAGTGCGGAACTGCTGTCGAGCGTTGACGGTACTGTCACGAGGATACACGAGGGCAGAGCGGATTCAATAGGCGGAAGTATTTTGTATGACGTGGAAATCACAATAACGAATAATGCCGGTTTCAAAAGCGGAATGAGCGTAAACGCATCGGTGAATACGTCAGCCGGAGTTGTTAATTCGCCGGTATCGGGAGAAATAGAAAGCGCGGATAATGCGGCTGTAGTAAGCCGAGGAAGCGGAAATGTGCGCAATGTATATGTCAAAGACGGCGACAGAGTGACAAAGGGACAAAAGATTTTGGATATTGATAATTCGACTGTTAACGCAACGCTGCAAAGAGCACAGATTGACAGAAAGGACCTTGAAATCAAACTGAGGAGTCTTGAAAACGATTATGCCGATTTGTTTGTATATGCACCTGTTTCGGGAATTATCACATCAAAAAGCAAACAGCTGAACGATACCGCCGGAACGGGCAGTGACGGTATTATGACGATTACCGATACAAGCAGTTATGTTATGACTGTCGAGCTTGAAGAAAAGGATTTGTCTAAGGTGTCTATGGGAATGAATGTTCCGGTAAAGCTTGACGACGGAACAATATTGAACGGCGAAGTGACACAGATAGCGGAAAACGGTAAGATAAACGGTACACAGGTAAGTTATCCTGTAACATTGCGTATTGCAGATGCAAATTTGACAACAAGCGTAATCGGAACTGTTGATTTGGACAGTATCAGCTGAACGGAAAGGATTGAAGTGAAATGAAAAGGATTGTAGGTTTGATTTTGAGTGCTGTAATGTTTATTTCCGTTACGGCAGTGCCGAAAGCGGAAAGCAGCACAGATTACAGCGATGCCGCGCAAAGACTGAGTGTTTACGGTGTTATGCGCGGAAAGGGCGGTGATAAAGGTTTTGCGCCGTATGACAGCATAACAAGAGCCGAAATGGCAAGAATAGGCGCGGCTGTGCTGAATTTGGATGTGCAAAACAGCAGCGGCAGTTTGTTTAACGACATATCCGAAAATTACTGGGCGGTCGGGTATATTAATGTTATAGCAAATCAAGGAATTATTATGGGTTATCCCGACGGAAGCTACCGTCCGGAAAACAATTTGACGTTTGCCGAAACAGTTACGGTTATTCTAAGACTTTTGCAGTATAAGACGGCACAGCTGGGAAATAACTATCCGAATGCGTATATCGCAAAAGCAAAGGATTTGGGCATTTGCGACGGTATGGATTATAAGCCGTCGGACTGTGTGTCGCGCGCAAGCGTTGCGGTTATGCTTGACAGAGCTTTGATGTGTGACGAATACAGCGCGGGGTCGAGAAAAAGCAAGCTGATTGAACGAATGGACTACAGTGTCGGCGACGAATGTATAGTTTTGGCAACAGGCAATACCAATAAAGAATTGATGGCTGACGAAGTTTTGACTGATTTGGGTACATACAAAAAAACCGGCATCGGTGTTGATGAATATATTGCGCGAAAAGTGAAATTCGTATTTAACGATGACGATAAAATAGTCTGCACAATAGACTGCGGCGGAAACACTGCGGAATATACCGTTAAGAGTATAACGGGAAACGAAATTTTGTATACTTGCGGCGGTACTGACGGCAAAATGAAAATCGACAATAACGCTGTCGTGTACTATGAGGGCAAAAAAACAACGTTTTTGAATGTAAAAGATGAGCTTGATATAGGTGCGAAGCTGACTGTGAGCCGTACAGACGACAACAAATATGAGTTCGCAATTATAGAGGCATACGAGATGGCAGGTCCTGACATTGTATATAATTTATCCTTTGACAGTGTCGGTGATGTGAAATTTGACAGAGGAAACGTAAGAGTAATTCGCGACGGATACGAATCGTCGATTGATAATATCGCACGCTATGATGTGGTATATTACAACGAAAATCTAAACACGCTGTATGTATATATAGATAAGGCATCGGGTATATACGAGGAGGCGTATCCGAACAAGGCAAATGTTAAAAGCATTAAGCTGTCGGGCAGTGAATACACCTTGGAAACGCAGAACGCGGTTAATCAGCTGGGTGAGTATGACGGCGCATATAAAATTAACGATTACATTACCGTACTGCTCGGTAAAGACGGCGAAATTGCCGGAGTTATGGGTTCGCAGAAAGACGGCAGCGGCAAAACAAGCGAATACGGCATACTGCTGTCGTGTGACAGGCGCGTCGAGGACGGCACAAGATCGTATTTTGCAACATTTATGAGTATGGACTCGACGGTGCAGGAATTTAAGGTGGATAAAAATTATGAGGAGTCCAGAGGACGGCTTGCGGTTTGTGAAATATCCGACGGCATTGCTCGTCCGACGTTCAAAAAGGGCACATCAATGTCGGGTACGATTGACAAAGCAAACAACAAAATAGGTGACTACTGGCTTGACAGTGACTGTAAGATTTTCGACTTGGTTTATGCGCCGACAGACAAAGACGATCCGGACGCACAGGTAAAGGAGATAAAGCTGTCGGACATTAATGTGTCGAGTTTTACGCAAAACGATGTATTCCATTTTGAGCTTAACGAAAACCGCGACATAGAGTTTATAGTATTTAATAATATAACACTTGACAGATATCAGTTCGGAATTGTTACGTCGGCTGAAAAATTCAGCACCGGCGCAACTTACGAGGTTGATTTGGGTGAAGATATTGTAACGTACAACATAGATTTTATTCCGTCAAGCACAAAGGGTCAGCCGGTTATGGTTAATATAAGGGACAACAAAATGCTTGAGATGGTTGATTTGTGGAAGGTTAAAACAAGCGGCTCGCTTGACTATATAGATAAACAGCGTATACGCATCGGAGGGGTAAATTATCCTATGGCAAAAAATGCAAAGGTGTATATGCGCAAAAACGGAAAAGACAGTCTGGTGGATTTTGATGATTTAAAAAATTACGAAATGGATATGATTTATTTGTACACCGACCGTCGTATTGACAGGGACGGACAGGTACGTATAGTGATTTTTACTCCGAAAAACGCTTAAATACATAAACAAACAGCATATGTATTCAAAAGGTGCTGTGAAAAAACAACGAAAAGCGGCGGCAATTTCAAATTTGCCGCCGCTTTTCGGTTTACTTTTTTAATTCACATTCTATTCTTATTTGTGGTAAAAAACACCCAAATATTGCTTTCAATATTGCGATTTCTTATGCATAATCAACAAAACTCATAGTGGACAATTTAAGAATTATATGGTAAAATATAAACACAGAATCCAAAATATATTTTGACAAAATGTCGGGTTTAACAAAATAATACGGGTTGACTGTTAGTATGATATTTAATAAGTGTATTTGGAATTAAAATAAAAAGACCTTAGCGGTCTTTTAAATACACACACTGTGCAGTCGGCAGTGCCGACGATTTCAAAAAATGTTATTTGAACTCTGTAATGTTAAATCATAGAGTAGTCAAACTCTGTAATTATATTATCATAAGGTGGGAGGTTTGTCAATATGGAAAATCAAAAAAAATACTATATATAAATTGCAATATAAAATGTCCACAAATATTAAGCGGCATTTAAGTGTATTTT
>CAYRCC010000056.1:0-10942 GCA_964422725.1 uncultured Lachnospiraceae bacterium | reverse complement strand
TTCGTATTGAGCTTTTTCGCAAAAAAGGGTTTCCAAAGGGGCAACGCCCCTTGGTGCCTTTTTGGGTACTTTTGCGGCAAGGCAAAAGTACCACAGGGATAGCAGATGAAATATGATAATATCTTTGTCATAATAAGGGGCGGTAGCCCCTTACCGCCAAACCCACGATAACCACCACAGGGGTTCAAGGGCAACACCCTTGTTTGTAAGGGCAACGCCCCTTACTACCAAACTCCCGACAAGTACCACAGGGATAGCAGATGAAATATGATAATATCTTTGTCATAATAAGGGGCGGTAGCCCCTTACCGCCAAATCTGCGGTTACCGCAAAAGGGATTGCAAAGGGGTCACCCCTTTGCAATAGGGGCAGCGCCCCTTACCGCCTATTTCCGCCGGGTGCAAGCTGTATTTGCAGGCGCAAGCCGCATTTTCCGCTTTCTATTATACCCCATTGCGGCGCATTTTTCAATCACCCCGCCTTATTTTGACATAAATTTGTAAAATAAATGTACTTGCAATTGTCAAAGAAAAACGATATAATAATTGTGTGACTGTATTGATTTTGCACATTGACGGGAGGAGATGAGAACTATGTATAAAGTTATGGTTGTGCGCGATGCGCTGCTTGACCGGTTTGAAATTCCGTCCCGACTTATGCGAGCGCACTGCGTTGAGTTTACGGCAGATGTGGCTGACGGCGGACTGTGCAGCTCTGTTCTCAAAACAAAACCCGACGTGCTGGTTATAAGCCGAAAGTGTTTTGACGAAAACAGCGCGTTTCTGCCGATTGACATTCTGCATATCCATTGTATGGTTGTGTACGACAGTTTCGGCGAGGACACTGCCGGACTGCCGGACAATGTCTGTACTGCGTTTGACGTGCAGAGCGACGAGGATATAGTTTCGGCGGTGAGCGGACTGATTAACAGAATCAAGTCTGTCCGTGCAAAGGAAAATTTCGCAAAAATGGTAATTCGGGAGGCGGACAGGCTCAAGCCTATTATCCGCGAACAGTTTTTTAAGGAGTTTGTGCTGGGTGTGGGCAACACCGACGAAATATTCAGAATATACTGCACAACATTCAATATGTCGCCGAACTGCCGCGCACATACATTCCTGTTCAGACCGGAATGTGAAATCGGGTTCGACGATTATTTCTTCCTTAAAAATATTGTCGAGGGGCATATCGGCACAGACAATATCATTGTCAGCACCATTGTCAAGGACCATATATTGGTGGTGAGCGGTATGCAGAACGGTACAAAGGTTTCGGCAATGCTGCACAAAATGTCAAAGGTGTTTGAAAAATACTACTCCTACCGCATTACTACCGTGTACAGCGGACTGCACGCACTGCACGAAACGGCTCAGGTATACGAAAAACTCTGCAAAGCACTCGACTACTGCTTTTATACCGGTGACGGGGCGATTGTCTGCGCGGAGGATATCGCAACCGATGCTTCGTATGTGTCGCTTGAACCGAATTACGGCGCAATAGAGCGCGCCGTGCGTACGGCTGACTGCGAAAAAATGCAGATGCTCCTTTATGACTTTTTCAAGGACATTGAGCGCGCAAAGGCAGAGCCGGCACTGGC
This sequence comes from uncultured Lachnospiraceae bacterium, assembly GCA_964422725.1. Classification (GTDB taxonomy): domain Bacteria; phylum Bacillota; class Clostridia; order UBA1381; family UBA1381; genus CAKSNH01. Next base: position 9,345 of record CAYRCC010000056.1, on the reverse strand, counting down.
AAAAACATATTGTCTGGAGCTTTTTGTGTGCATTATAAGGTGCTGTGAGGTCGAGAAGATAGACAAGTATATGAAAGGCATAATAGAGCTTCAGGAGCTTAAAACGCTGAAAGAAATAAAAGACTACATACTCCGCGTGGCAAACGAAATTATAGGTTCGGGGTCGGCGCGGCAGCTGCGCATTTACAGCTCGCTTATAAACAGCACAATGGATATAATCGAGAAGAATATCGGAAACGAGAATTTGTCGCTCAGGTGGATTGCAAACAACATTCTCTATACCAATGTCGACTATCTGGGCAAGCTCTTTAAAAAGGAAATAGGCGAGAATTTCTCGCACTACGTTATGGAAAAACGTATGGAAATGGCAAAAAATCTTATAGTTGAGGGTAAAAAAGACAGGATTTACGAGGTGGCGGAAAAGGTCGGCTACGGCTCAAATTCACAGTATTTCAGTCAGGTGTTCAAAAAATATACGGGCGTTTCTCCGCTTGAGTACAAGGAATATGCCAAAAATTTGGGTGCCGGCTGAAAAATATGGAAAATGCGGACAAGTATATCGCCATTTTTAACAAAAATGTCTGTTTTTTAACTGTTTTAAATGTTCCAAATACTATATAATCAGTATGCTATGATAAAATCGGTTGGCAAGGCTCATAAAAAGAGCCGCCGAAAAACCGCAGATACCGACGCGCACACCGCGCGCAAAGAACAACAGTAAATAACGAGTTGGGGGGACCTCGCTTGTTATAAATAAAAATTTTAAGTGGAGGTATTTCACATGAGTAAAAACGTGAAAAGATTTATCAGCACGCTTTTGGCTGCAGGTATATTGCTCGGCTCAGTGAGCGCTGTTTTCGCCGATACAACGGAAACAACAGCCGCTGACACAGCAACGGCAACCGCCGAAACAGCTGCTGCGGCGGCACCGGCTGCCGAAACGGCTGCCACAGCTGCACCGGCCGCAACGGCTACGGCGGCGCCGGTTGCCGAAACAGCCGCAACCGACAGTTATTATGAGGAAGCAATCGGTTTGCTTGCAAAAATGGGAATTTTTGCAGGCTATGAGGACGGTTCCATCAAGCCTGAAAGCACAATTACAAGAGCCGAAATGGCGGCTGTAATTCTGAGAGTTATGGGAATCGAGCAGATGAGCACATATGCCGGTATCTTTACGGACGTTGATGCAAGCCACTGGGCGGCATCAGTTATCCAGACAGCGGCAAATATGAACATTATCGCCGGTATGGGCGACGGCACATTCGCACCTGACAGCCCTGTTACGTACGAACAGGCTGTTAAGATGGTTGTATGTGCGGTAGGCTATGACAACCTCGCAAAGGGTCTTGGCGGATATCCTACAGGCTATATTGCGGTAGCCGCAAGAAAAGATGTCGAAGTTACAAAGAATACTCCGGGAGTTGTGGGCGAACAGGCAACAAGAGGTACGGTTGCAAAACTCGTATACAACGCTCTTAACGCTTTGTATCCTACACCGTCGGGTTCTGACGCATCGGGCGTTACATACGCTACAAGCGACGACGTTACGGTTTCGTCAAAACTTCATAACGTGTTCTGCGAAGAAGGCGTTTTGACAGCTACATACTCTACTTCTATCGACCCGTCAATCACTCTTTCAAAGGGTCAGATTGCAATCGACGATATTGTGTTTAACAGAAGTGAAGTAGCTGATATGGAGAAATATGTAGGCTACAAAATCAAAGTGTACTACACAGAATACAACAACGACGGCGACAAGACAATTATATATGTAGTTCCTAACAGAAAGAACGACACATTGACAATTGATGCCGACGATATTGATTCTATCACAAACATTAAGAGTGCCGATGCCGTAATCGAATACAGATATACGGATAATTCGTCAAAGACAAAGAAAGCCAAGCTTTCATCGCCGACAATTATCTACAACGGCAAAAAACTTTACGCTAAGGATATCGACACCGACGAAAGTATGGAAGATTTCATCACGCCTGAAGTCGGCGAACTCGTTCTTAACGACTATGACGGTGACGGCAAATACGACGTTCTTTTCGTAAACAAATACGAAACAATCGTGGCAACAAGCGCAACCGACAAGGCTGTTACGGGTAAGTACAACAAGCCGGCTAAGGTTGACCTTAACAACGAAGATGATGACAAGCTCATCACAATCGTTAAAGACGGCAAGGAAATCGCTACAAAGAACGTTAAGAAATGGGACGTTCTTACAATGCAGAGAAGTGTAAACTCTGTAGGTGACAAGGTTTACAACATCGAAGTGTGCAACGACACAATCGAAGGTAAAATCACAGACCTTGACGAGGACGAAGATGACGTAAAAGTAACAATCGACGGCAAGACATACGAGGTTGATTCAAACCTGTTTGCAAGCGGCGATGTTAAGATTAAAAAGGAAGGTAAATTCTACCTTGACAAGTTCGGCAGAATCGCGGGTATGGAGTCTACAACAGGCGGTAAGCTGTCGGGCAGCGAGCAGTACGGCTGGCTTATCAAGATAGGTTACAGCAACGACGATGACGGTATTTACGCTAAAATGTTCACACAGGGCGGAGAAATAAAGAGTTACTACTTTGCAACTGACGGCGTGGATTTCTGGGGTCCGGAGGACGACGACGAGGAAATCACACTTGACTTTGATGCAGATGCTGAAAATGCAAAAAATATACTCTTTGCCGCTGACGCATACGCAAACGAAACTAAAGCCGGCGGACTTCCGATGAAGCTTGTTAAATTCTCGCTTAACTCGAAGAATAAGGTTAAGAGCCTTGTTATGCCTTATGTAACATCTGATTTTGCAAACGCTGACGAGGACAGAGTAGTTGTTCACAACGCTAATATGACAAGTGCCGCAGGTATGGGCAATATGCTCGGCAAATTGTTTGCACTCGAGGACGGTATAGTGGAATTCAGCGTACCTAACAGCATTGATGACCTTACGGACACAGGCACATACAAGGTTGCTACAATGCCGGCAAGCACATATATCAACTATGACGGCGGCGTAGGCTTTGACTATGTTGTTGCAGAGTTTGACGATACAACTCCGGCAGTTGCAATCAGATACATAGGTTCGTCTACAGCTCCTAACGACTTCACATACAACACTGCCGACGATGCATCGTTGTTTATGATTTCCAAGATTCAGACTGTTTATGACGATGCCGAAGAAGAAAAGGTTTACAAGATTACCGGTTATGCAAACGGTAACAAGGTTGAATACACAACAACAAAGACAACATCTGTTTCTGAGGCTGTAGGCATCAGCGGCGGTGTATATGTAGACGGCGCAACAGGCTACACAGGCGACAACAACCGTTATTACGGCGTAACTCCTATCTGGACAGCCGCAAACGAAATGACATATTATAAAGACAGTCCGTTGATTTCAGAGGCAAATCAGGAGAAATACGAAAAGCTTACAGACGCACTTAAAGTCGGTGATATCGTAGGTATCAGCGCATCGGGTCTGAAAGCGAACATCATTATCAAGCTCGTATCGACAAAGGATTATGTAGCTGACAGATCGGGTAACCCATGGGGTAAGATGGCACAGTATTCGTCAACACGTGACGGTCTTGCATTCGGTGCAATCACAGAGATTGACACAGACAGCAATGTAGTATTCAAGACATCAAACGGCGAAACATATTCTTACGACCCTGGCTACTATGTAATTACATATAATGTAAAGACAGGCAAGGTTGAGGACGATGTAACGGCGGCAGACCTTCAGCCGTACGATTCTACGGAGAACGAGGGAGATATGGTATTCCTGAGAATCTTCAAGAACGGTCAGAGAGAGGTATTTGCTATCAGATTTGAATAAGATTTGATTATCGAATTTGCGACAGTTGCATATGCGCGGTGAAAGCCGCGCGTGTGCGATATGTCTTATATGATTAGGAGGAAAATATATGTTTAAAAGTAGCTTAAAAAAGCTCGTTACGGCTGCATTGGTAGCGGCAATGCTTACAGCCGCAGCTCCTATGGCAGGCGCTGTTACACTTTCAGAGCCGATTGCACTCGATAAAACCGTTGTGGTAGAGAGCGCAAATGTAGGTTTGTCGGGCGTGGTATCGTCGAACACATCTGCCGCACTTCCGAGTACAACGGGAGATTATACACTCAGCTATACGGTTAAAGTAGTAGAGCCGATGGCGGAATTTTCTGTCGGAATGAATATATCGGGTAAGAACGGCGGTTTCTTCAAGTTAAATTCATATAATGCCGAGGACGGCACATACAATGCCGTATGGAGCGAAAAGAGCGAAAATACGATCGGTAAAATCAAAGTAGGTCAGGAATATACGGTTACATATAAGTTCATAAATGTAGGTCTTGGCGGAGAGGGTAAAATCCCGACTCTTTCGTCTTTGACTGTTACCGATGCTGACGGCAACGTAGCCGCAAGCGGAAGTTCATTCGGTCTGAGAAACTTTAGCGATACAAACAACGGTGCCTCTAAGGTGGGTTTCGGCAACGCGGATATCGCCGTTACCGCAATCAGCGACGAGCAGACACCTAAAATTAAGCTCGGCGATTTTGTTCAGTACACAAAAACGGGTGCCGACGAGGTTGTAGTGTCAATCGACGGTACGGAGCTTAACGAAACGGGCAACGCCGCAATCGAAGTGGGCGCAAAGGGTACAGAGGATTCGCCTATTATGCTTGATGCTGTTGTAAAACAGGCGGGCGAGGACGTTTCCGATAAATATACCGTGGTTTATTCGCTTAAAAATGATATCGACGGTATCGCGATTGAAGATAACGCACTCAGCGTAAGCGGTACGGTTTCGGGTGAAGTAAAGCCGGTTGTAGTGGTATCGCTTATGGATAAAAAGGGCGAAAAAGCATATGATTCATTCGCTGAAATCGAGCTTAACATCAACAAAGCAACCGCAACGGCAGAGGAATATGTGGAGCAGTACATTGCGGATATGTTCTATCTTACCAAGAATGACGGTACGGCTGTCGAAAAGGACGGCAAGGTTTACGACTGCGGCAACAGCTTTGACGTAAATCCTGGTAACGATATGGTAAGCATTAAATGGACATGCTATATGCTCGACGATGACAAGTGGGTAGAGTGCGATGCGGTAGACACCGAAACAGGTAAGTACACACCGCAGAAAAACTATTATGACGAGTACAAATTGGTTGCCACAATTACATACAAGGCTGATACGTCTGTAAGTGAAGACGTGGAATTTTTGTGTAATTTCTATGATGAAAAGAAAGAAGTTGCATACGATTACGACGATTTGGACATTGACGACGAAGTTGATGACGATATCGACCTTCCTACAGTCGGCAAGTACGGCTCAACAATTACTTGGGCATCAAGCAACCCGTCTGTAATTTCAAAAGAGGGTGACGTTACAAGAAAGTCGTCCGACAAAGAAGTAAGACTGACAGCCACAATCGAAAAGGGCGGCGAGTCGATGGAAAAATACTTCACCGTAACCGTTCTTAAGAAGAGAACGTCAGGCGGTGGCGGTGGCGGCGGTTCAAGCAGCGGCTCGATCAGCTCAAGCAGTATTATCGGTATCAAGGATATAGTTACCGAAACACCGAAGCCGGCAGCGGAATCACTTCCTGTATCTACAGTTACCACGCCTGCACCGGCAAGTGCGTTCACAGACCTTGATTCGGTAGAATGGGCAAAAACGGCTATCACAGAGCTTGCAAACAGAAGAGTTGTAACAGGTAAGACAGCTACAACATTTGCGCCTAACGACGAAATCACAAGAGCTGAATTTGTTAAGATTTTGATTGGTGCGTTTGGTTTGGTAAACCCTAACGCAACCGTTACAACCCTGACAGACGTAACAGATTCGTCGGCTTGGTATTACAACGCCGTAGCATCGGCTTACAACAGAGGTATCGTATCGGGTTACTCGGACGGTTCGTTCGGCGTAAACGATAAGGTTACAAGACAGGATATGGCTGTTATGATATTGAAAGCGGCTCAGTCGACAAACACGACAATCAACGTGTTGAAGCCTGAGGCAAACTTTGCCGATGCCGACAAGATTGCGGATTATGCAAAAGAGGCTGTAAACACACTCCAGAGAGCCGGAGTTGTAAACGGTTTGTCGGAAACAGAATTTGCACCTACTGCTACAGCAACAAGAGCACAGGCTGCAAAGATGATTTACGAGCTTATTAAGTAATTTTGAATTGATAGTTTTCGGTTAAAACTTAATTAAGGCTGTTCTGAAATATGGCGGAATGTTCTCCGGCGCGGTGTCGGGGAGCTGTCCCCGTTTGGGACAGTCTTAATTTTTTTGTGTACCGGCAGACGGTTTTGTCGGGCAAGGCTTGAAACAGCCTTAAAAAAAGCAATAAATCGGTTGCATTGACGGGGCGTTTTGTGCTATTATAGTGGTAGACGGCGGCACCGGCAGTGCGGCGCGTATTTTCAAAATTCAGTATCAACAGGGAGGATTAAGTATGGGTTACTATTTTGACGACAGCTTGAGTATCAACGCGTTTGAGGGCACGAACCCACAGGCGATTATATCGTCGCTTGCACACAGATATATGGGGCAGAACCTCAAGCACGGCTTGTATTACAGAGCATATACCAACAACGGTATCGTAAGAACCACCGACTACAGATATCTTGTCGACTTTAACAAGATTTACCCTAACGCAAAGGATAAAGACTGCGTGTGGGCGTGGACGAAGGTGTACTGCGCCGGCGAAACGGGCGGTGCCGGCTGGACGGTGAACTGTTTCGGACCGATGACGATTTATGTAAACGATGAGGTTGCGTATAAGTCGGATATTTTCAAGGAAAGATACAGCGAAACGGGCGTAAGGGTTGATTTGCAGTTTAAGAAAGGCTGGAACAGCATAGTTATACGTTTCCAAAAGACAAAAGCCGGTTTCGGCGGTCAGTTCGGTACGTGGATAGGCAAGTGGGATATGTACACGCTTATGCCTACACCTGAGCGCGACGGTCAGGAGGGCTGGGTGTTTACCGAGCTTTTGGACGACAGCGTTGTGCCGGAGCTGAAAATCGGTATGACCGAGGAAGAAACGGGATTTGTATGGAATCCGGTGCGCGAGTGGTCGGAAAGCGAAAAGGCACAGGGTCAGCTTATGCGTATGTACGGCAAGCAGAGCGGCAAGTATGCGGTCGGCTGGACTAAGGTGTTCTGCGACAGAATAGGCGTGAACCGCTATGATTTCAAGATAGAAACCAAGGGTGCGACGGAGGTGTACGTCGACGGAATGCAGGTGTATGCGGGGTTTGGTGCCGGCAGTGACGTTTTCGGTACGGAGCTTGCGTTCGGTGAACACGATATTTTGGTTAAAAGCGCCTGTGCGGCTGACTGGGGTTTTTGCGTGAGTGAAACGGAAAATGCGGTGTTTAAGAACCCTGTCGGCGTGAAGGGCAGTGATGATGTATGGATTTACATAGGTCCGTTTGATTCGGGATACAATTTTGAGAGCAAAAAAGCGATGAGTATGCTCAGCGTTGTGGGTAATCCTAAGGTGTATTGGCGGGTTGATGCGCCGGACACGTTTGTGCGCCCGTACAATGAAAACACGCTTTTCGGCAGATGGAATTATCCGTTGGGCGTTACGCTTTACGGACTTATTCATACCGCGCTCAAGCTCGGTTCACAGGATATGCAGGATTATCTGAGGGATCATATGCAGCTTTGCTGTGACACGCTGGAGTACGCGCTTTGGGATAAGGAGCAGTACGGCGGTGCAACGTCGATACACAATCTTTTGACGAGCATTGACAGTTTGGACGACTGCGGTTCGTTTGCATCGGCGCTTTTGGAGGCGGCGAAGTATTTCGACATTAAGGGAGTTAAAGAGGTTGCCGATTATGTGGGCGACTACATTTTCAATAAACAGACACGTCTTGAGGACGGCACATTTTACCGTAAAGACCAAATGCATAGTTTCCATAATATGACAATGTGGGCGGACGATTTGTATATGAGCGTGCCGTTTTTGAGCAGATACTACAAGTTTACGGGTGAGCAGAAGTATGCGGACGATGCGGCAAGGCAGTTTTTCGGATTCAGAAAGCGTTTGTATATGCCGGAGCAGAAGATTATGTCGCACGTGTACGATTTTAAGTATGACACAGCGACGGGAGTGCCTTGGGGACGCGGCAACGGCTGGGTAGTGTTCTCTATGTCGGAGCTTTTGGAAGTATTGCCGGAGAACCACGAAAAGAGAGCGGAGCTTATAGCGTTTTTCAACGAGTTGTGCGAGGGGTATTTGGCGTTGCAGGACGAGAGCGGAATGTGGCATCAGGTGCTTAACGACCACGAATCGTATCCGGAAACGTCGTGTACGTCTATGTTTATATATGCGTTTTCACGCGGTATTCGTTTTGGCTGGCTCAAGGATACGGAGAAGTATGTAAGAGCGGTTTACAAAGCGTGGGAGGGTATCAGCAAGACATCTGTTGATACTTACGGAAACGTTTACGGTGTATGCCGCGGTTCGGAGTTTTCGTTTATTCCGGATTACTACAAGTATGAGCTTGGCTGGAATCTGAACGACACGCACGGTACGGGTATTGTTATGCTTGCCGGTATCGAGGTAATAAGGCTTGAGGAGTATTTAGGAAAGTAACCGAAAAGAGGGTACGCGAAAACGTACTCTTTTTTTGGTTGTCTGCAAATGGTGTTACCCTTGAACCCTTTTGGTGGTTACCGCAATTTCAGCGGTAAGGGGCGTTGCCCCTTAGTCGGAAACAGCTTGCGCTTGACTGGTAAAGGCGGTAAGGGGCTACCGCCCCTTAGGAAAACTTTTGCTAAATTTATAATTTATCTGCTATCCCTGTGGTACTTGTCGGGAGTTTGGTAGTAAGGGGCGTTGCCCCTTAGTAGGACAATTCATTGTCATAATAATTCTGCTATCCCCACTTACTTTTGTCTTGTGACAAAAGTAAGCAAAAACACACCAAAGGGTAAACCCTTTGGAAACCCTTTTTTGCGAAAAAGCTCAATACGAGGGTATTCCGTCAGGTAATCGGCAAAATTCACTCTATGCCTGAGCGCGTGAATTTTGTGCCGTTCTAATCGTTATACGTTTATACAAATGCGGATTTCACCGAACATCAGCGGTTATTACGACGTCAGCGACGGCATACCCTCAACCCCTCTTAGCGCGATAGCTTTTTCGCGCTTGCGCAAAGGGTAGGCGGTTCGGTTGACAAGGGCGTTGCCCTTGTCAATCCGTTTGGTGGTTATCGTGACGTTGGTAGTAAGGGGCGTTGCCCCTTAGTAGGACAATTCATTGTCATAACAATTCTGCTATCCCTACTTACTTTTGTCTTGTGAC
>CAYRCC010000055.1:0-11106 GCA_964422725.1 uncultured Lachnospiraceae bacterium | reverse complement strand
TATTTTTTTGTGATTTTGTTGAGAATACGCAGTCGTACCAGAACAAAAAGCACGTGCGGTATATGACAATATTTTACGTTTGTCCGACGACCCTGATGTAAATGACGTAATTAAGTTTCTCCGTCAACGCGAAATTGTGCATTTCCAAAGATTCGGTGAAGCATTAAACCGTCTGCAAGCCAATATGAAACACAAAAACAAAACAGGCTGCGGCACAAAGAAAAGCGACTGCGATTAATATATGAATAGTAACAGCTAACGCTTAACAATACTTTCCGCGCCGCTGTATACAGCGGTTCAACTCATAACTTGATATGCAAAAATGGGGCTGTCTCACTAGAGAGTGGGGCAGCCCCCAAATTGTACACAAAAAATCACTAAAGTATGGAAACTTTGTGACTTTTGTGGTGTAATTGATATGTGACAAATTCTGTTTTTGTGGTATACTGTAAGTGGTTCATATTGATTACTCCTTTTCTATGTTTGGTTTCGTCACTTAACATTATATCAGAGTTTTCAATGTGAGTCATTTTATTTTGCAACGTTCACTTTCCCGCTCCTCATTTATTATGTTTGCCAGTTCTTTAATGCTGTCAACGATATATTCGGGGTTGTATTCAAGTAAAGCATCAAACGTGGTTGAATATTTTACGGCACACAGCCTTGCACCGGCGGCTCTGCCGCACTGCAAATCAAAAATGCTGTCGCCGACCATAATACATTCATCGGCTTTCACGCTGAGTCTTTCGCATGCAGTCAATATAGGTGACGGATCGGGCTTGTGCTTGTCGGTGTCGGCGGGCGTTATGAGTGTGTCAAAGTAATTGTCGAGCTTTAAAAGATGTATTCCGCGCATAAGAGTGTCCATTCGCTTTGATGTGACAACGGCAAGCTTATAGCCGCACTCTTTCAGCATAATAACCCCCTCGGCGGCATTGTCGAAATATTCAACAAGCTCATCGTGCTTTTCTAAATTGTATTTTCGGTATTCGCGGTACAATTCGTCCTGATGGACACCGTATTTTGCAAGACTGTCATAGAGCGGCTTTCCATACAAAGCGTGTATTTCTTTTTCTGTTATATCGCGCCCGAGAACCGTTTTAAACGCGTGACTGTACGAGGAGAAAATTAGATTGTTGGTGTTGAGCAATGTGCCGTCGAAGTCAAACAATATCGCTTTAATCATTTGTTGGTATTCCTCCTCTTTTTTAATATTTTAGCTTTCTTTATCAGGTATTCTTTTGTGTTAAATTCCGGTGTGATTACCACGTCATCAAGCAATGTACGCAGAGTGTCACCTATTTCGCGCCCGGGTTTAAAGCCGATTTTCAGCAAATCTTTTCCGGTTACGGCAAGATTGCTTATCAGGTACGGCTGATGCTCGGCAAGTACATTTTGGTATATCGTCCGCACATTTTCTATACGGCTGATTTTCTCGTCGACATACTGAGGGTTTTTGGCACTGCTGTCGGCGGTTTGTATTATAAGAAGTTTTTCAAAAAGCTCCTCGCCGACTTTTGCCATCATACGTTTGACGGGCGGATACTGTGCCTCGATTCGTACGTCGTGATTTTCGACGAGTACAGATACATTTTGGATAAAATCATTGTCAAAACGCAGTCTGTGCAGTATGTCAACCGCAATTCGGCGGCTTTCCTTGTGGTGTCCGTAAAAATGGATAATGCCGCAGGAATCGACACTCGCGCAATTCGGCTTGCCGATATCGTGCAAAAGCGTTGCCCAGCATACAGCCAAATCTTTCGGAACAAACTCAAGAGCCTTCATAATATGCGTACCCACATCGTAAATGTGGTACTTATTGCGCTGTTTTTCACCGAAACAGCATTCAAGCTCCGGAAGTATATGTGCCATAAGACCAAGCTCGTGCAGAATAACTATGCGTTCGGGGTTATCCGAAAGCAAAATTTTATTAAGCTCGTCACGTATACGTTCCGCGCTGACTTTTCGTATAAGCGGCGCGCATTTGATAATTGCGTTTTTGGTTGCACTTTCGATACCGAAACCGAGAACGGCGGAAAAACGCACCGCGCGCAGCATACGCAGAGCATCCTCGGTAAAACGGCGTTCGGGTTCGCCGACACAGCGTATAATTTTATTTTCAATGTCTTTTGTTCCGCCGTGAAAATCAAAAAGACCGGATTTCGGGTTGTACGCCATAGCGTTGATTGTGAAGTCGCGGCGCGCAAGATCCTCGGCTATGTCGGTTATGAAACGGACGTTTTCTGGATGTCTGCCGTCGCGGTACTCACCGTCACTGCGAAAGGTGGTTATTTCATAGCCGATGCGGTTTTCGATGACTGTGACAGTCCCGTGCTTTATGCCGGTATCGACTGTACGCCTGAAAATTGATTTTATCTGAGATGGGAGTGCACCGGTCGCGATGTCGTAGTCGTGCGGATGCTTGCCCATAATAAGGTCGCGCACGGCACCGCCGGCAATGTACGCACTAAATCCGGCTGATTCTATTTTATTAATAATATTTACAGCACCGCTGTCTATATCGAACTGCACAGCTGCACCTCCGTTCTAATTACTGTTTCAGCGTTCCTATAACTACTCTCGGTATTGAACACAGGTCGTTTATGATTTCTATATCTGAAAATTTATCGCTCATCATCTGTGCGACATGCTCGGCTTGCGTATGACCGACTTCAAATGCAAGTATGCCGTTGTCCGTCAGCGCGGACGGGGCAATTTGGGTTATGCGCCGATAAAATGTGAGTCCGTCGGTTCCGCCGTCAAGCGCAAGGTGCGGCTCGTAGTTTTTCACATTATCGTCAAGCGTCGGGATTATGTCTGTTTCTATGTACGGCGGATTGGAAACGATTAAATCGTATCTGCCGTACAGTCTGTCTGTGAGGATATTGAGTTTTTCGTATTTCACTCTGTCGTCAACAGCGTTGATTTCAGCGTTTTCCGCGGCAACGCGCAGCGCATTTTCGCTCACATCGACACCCCTTACAAACATTCTTTTATTGTACACCGCAAGACTGATACCGATACAGCCCGAACCCGAGCCTATATCCAATACCGACGCGCCCTTATGCTTAAACCGTTCGATTAACTCTTCGACGAGTGTTTCGGTATCGGCACGCGGTATCAGCACATCGGGAGTGACTTTAAATGTAAGCGACATAAATTCCTGTGTGCCGAGAATGTATTGCAGCGGCTCGTGCATTGTACAGCGCAATACCATATCGTTAATAATTTTTTCGTGTTCCGCGCTGACCTCGCGCTGTTTGTACAAAACCATATCGAGCGGTGACATATTCAAAACGGTGCGTATAATCAGATTTGCATCGAATATGGCGTTGTCGGAGCCGCATAATTTCAGCGCGGCAACGGATTTTTTAATAATTTCGCTTATTACCATTTATCGTCCTCTTTATTCTCGGGAATAACTGCCTGAATTGATTTTATGGCAACCTCGATTTGCGAATCGTCAGGCTCGCGTGTCGTCAGGCGTTGCAGCCACAGACCGGGTTTGGTCATAGCCTTTACTATTTTGTTTTGACTTCTTCCGGCAAGCTTTATTATTTCATACGAAATTCCGGCAACAACCGGCATAAGCAATAGTCTTGTAACGACTCTCAAAAGTATACCGGCAAAATTGCTGTTGAATTTCGGCAAAAACATAAACACAATTATACTGATAATTATGGTGAACAGCAAAAAATTTGTTCCGCATCTCGGGTGAAAACGCGTATGCTTGCGCACGTTCTCGACAATAAGATCTTCGCCTGCCTCGTAGCAGGCTATGGTTTTGTGTTCGGCACCGTGGTACTCGAAAACTCTTTTAATATCTTTCATATTGGAAACCAACGCCATGTAGGTAAGAAAAATCGCCATTTTGATTACCGCCTCGACGATGTTGTAAAACGATTTTGTGCCGGCTATCCGCGCGACCGAGTCGGGGATAAAGCTCATAGAACACAGCTTATCTATACCGCTTGTGGCAAGGTTCGGAAGTACTATAAAGAGTCCGACACTGAGAAACAGCGACAGTATAAGTGAAAAATAAATCACAACGTCTTTTATTTTGTCGCCGAGTTTTTCCTCAAGCCATTTGTCAAACTTGCTTTCTTCTTCCTCCTCGTCCTCGATATCAACAAACTCGGCAGAAAACATTAGCGCTTTCATACCTACAACCATACTCTCAAAAAAGTTTACACAACCGCGCACGATAGGCAGTTTTACAAACGCGTTTTTGCGTTTTGTACCGTTTTCGTTTTCCTCAACGATGATTTCACCGTCACTTTTTCTGACAGCCATAGCCGTTTTATACGGACCGCGCATCATAACGCCCTCGATAATTGCCTGACCGCCGATTGAAGTAATATGTTGTTTATTTTCTGACATTTATTTAAATCCTTTCCGTAAATATTCTAGTTTTTGCGTATTTTTTTTGATATTTTGTTCAAATAGAAACTGATTAGCTGTGTAAGTACGTTATCGTATAAAATGAATAAGAGGTACAGCACAGCGACACCTGCCGAAAGCACATACACAGGTATCGGCGCAAGCAGATTCAAAAACCGCATTATCAGGTAGACCGCAAGCATGGCGATTGTAAATACTGCAAGCTTGAAAATCCATTCTGTCACAATTTTCCCGATACGTTCAATGTACAGCTTCAGTACGGGATAGTATCCGAAAAACAACACATACGGAAACAGTATCAGCTTGTCGGGAATCAGCATAAACGACAGCAGTCCGACAGCAACCGCACAGCTGAGTCCGTATTTTGCGCCGCACTCGGCAACGGCAACGCAAAGCATAAATATCGCCGCTCCGAACGAGGCGAGTCTGCCGGTCGGCAGTACCGAAGAAAGGTACAAAAACGCAAGTGATATCACCGATATCAGGGAACAAAATACCAAATCAAATGTATTTTTTTTCATTGTACAGCCTTCTTTATATTCAAATTTTAGCAGCACGGAATTAAGTCGCCGCCCATACATTCACAGCAGCAGTCGGCACATATGAGCTTTACACAGCAGTCACAGTAATCGACATTTCTGCCGTTGTTGTAGGTTGTGCGGTATTGCGTGGTGTTGCGCTGAAAGCTGTTGAGAGTTGAGGAGTATTCGCTGTTGCCCGGGTCAAGACGTACAGCCGTCTGCAAATGCTGTATGCCTTGGTTGTACCACCCCTTCTTTATGCAAATCAACCCCATAAGATAATGCCACTCGGCATTGTGCGCAAGCGAGGAGAGCATTTGCTCCGCCTCATTCAGGCGGTTTTGGTTAATAAACATTCGCACTGTGCGAAAATCGGCACTGCCCGATGCTGAGTTGTTACTCGTGCGGCTGTGTGAACCGGAATAACCGCCGGATGCTGTCTGACCGTTTAAAATCATATCGTATGCCTTGTTAATTTCTTTCAGCTTTTCGCTTGCTAAATCGGCGAGCGGATTGTTCACATATTTGTCGGGATGATATTTTTTTACCAAATCCCTGTATGCTTTTTTAATGGTTTCCATATCAGCGTTTTCGCTGACACCCAAAACTTCATATGGATTCATCTGTAATCTCCTTGTTAAGTATAGAATCTTGTTTTTCCTTTAAACCTATATAAATGATATTTTTCAAAATGTCATCACTGCGGCGTACGCTTAAAAGCTCATATGCCGCGGCAATCCGCGAAAGCGTATAGTCCATCGGAAGTGATATGTCGCAAATAATTTCACCGCGTTTTTGTGCGATATTATCGGCGGTTAAAACGTATTTTGCGACAAAAGGATTGTAGCTTTTCTTTTTAACGTCCTTTTCAATATCGTTAAACGCGTCAATTATATAAATCCAGCGCCCTGTGTTGTAACCGAGCTGTTCGAGTATCCGCCGCTCCGAATCGTTTGATATGAACGGCGGTGTAAAAAGTACTTTCAAAATATTGGCAAAACAATCGGCGACTTCGTCTATATTACTGCTGTTTGCTTTTTCCAGATGACTCAGTTCATTCAAATACAATAAAATTTTGTCATATTCGTCGCTGTATCTGCTTTTCGCTTTTCTGACGGCACTTTTGTACGCACACATACCGAAAAATGACTTTATACTGTGTTCGTCGCAGAGGTCGTCGGCAAATTTCAGGTATGTCAAAATCGCGCTCATATCGGCGGCATAATCGACCGCCCGATTGTTGTGCACCTCGGCGTGTCTGTGAAACGGGTGCATACAGCAGCGTTTTTGCTTTATACACAATTCGTCGCCGTCAAGCGCGGAAAGCACCAGCGCGAGAAACGTCATATCATAGCTGAGTCCCAGACGTGCCGTGTTTGAGCATTGTTTGCCGATAGCCTTGCACAGACCGCAGTAGTGTGCGCGGAACAAAGTGTAGTCTTTTATTTTAAGTTCGTTTTTACAAATATTTACATAACCAAACATTCTGTACCCTCAAAATAACAAATATCAAGCTCTATTATACTCTAAATTTTAAACAATTTCAATATTTTACGCAGATAATCAATAAAAATTTGCTTTTTGTTCACATAATCACAGTCACTCCTGACATCATATGCATAAAAACATACAAAATGAATATTATATATACATATATTTTGTGTCAAACTTACTAATATTGTATAAATAGGGTTTAAATTTTGATTTTAGTGCTTGATTTTTTTGAAAAAAGGGAGTAGAATGTAGCAGATGTGTAAAGTTTAAGAAAATAATTCGGAACGCAATTTTAAAAATGAAATCGGAGGCAATGTTAAAATGGTATCGTTTATGACGGTTTTCAGTATTATTCTGCAAGCATTCTCATTATCAATCGGTTTGTATTATGTGTTTATAGGTATATTCGGATTTATACCGACACGTGAGAAAAAGGAAGTAGTATCGGATAAGTTTAATAAATTTGCGCTTATCGTTTCGGCTCATAACGAGGAAATGGTTATAGCAAATATGGTGGAGTCGCTGAAAAAGCTGGATTATCCCGAGGAGTATTACGACATTTTTGTAATTGCGGACAACTGTACCGACAATACAGCCGCTATCGCGCGTGATGCCGGAGCTATCGTGTACGAACGCTTTAACGAGGAAAAACGCGGCAAAGGACACGCGCTCGAATGGATGTTTGATAAGCTTTACAAAATGGAAGAGCAGTACGACTATATTTCGATTTTTGATGCGGACAATTTAATATCCAAAAACTATCTGAAAGCTATGAATAAACAGGCAAACAGAGGTTATAAAGTTGTTCAGGGTTATGTGGACAGTAAAAACCCGTTTGATTCGTGGATTACAAGCTCGTATTCGTTCAGCTTTTGGAGCGTGAGCCGTATATTCCAGCTGCCGAGATACAGACTCGGACTTTGCTGTCAGCTGAGCGGTACGGGATTTATCATTGCGCTTGACACATTGAAAAAATTGGGTTGGGGAGCGACGTGTCTTACCGAAGATATGGAGTTCACGATGAAATTGGCGCTCAACAACGAAAAAGTCGCGTGGGCACAGGATGCGGTTATATATGACGAAAAGCCGCTTACGCTGATACAGTCGTGGCGTCAGAGAAAACGTTGGATGCAGGGTCATACGGACGTTGCCGTAAGATTTTTCGGAAAACTCATTAAAAAGGCATTCAGAGAAAAGGACTGGGCGGCGTTTGACTGTGCGGTGTATCTCGTACAGCCTGTAAGAGTGCTTGCAATGGCATTTATTATGTTTATGTCGTGGGCACAGACATTTTATCCGGACGGAAATCTCGGTTTCGTACAGATGTCATATTTGTTTAAATCGCCGGTTGTGTGGAATATAATAGTAGCGCTTCAATTTTTATACACACCGTTTGTACTTGCGTTTGAACGCAAAGAGTTTACAAAACAGATGTTTATCAGCTACTTGGGTTATATGGTGTATCAGTTTACGTGGA
The DNA here is from genome assembly GCA_964422725.1 of uncultured Lachnospiraceae bacterium. GTDB lineage: Bacteria > Bacillota > Clostridia > UBA1381 > UBA1381 > CAKSNH01. The sequence goes on along the minus strand of CAYRCC010000055.1, from coordinate 3,213 downwards.
TACCTATAACAATTCAGGGTATGATTGACAGAAAAAAGACGGAATGGTCACACACAGCGCACACTCGTCAGATAAGTATTGCCGAGTTTGAAAAAAATAAATAATATCAGTTTTATACTTACAGGGTTTTGCGTTTTGCAAAACCCTGTTTTTTGCTGTCCGCAACCTCTGATGAGGGTGTGTAATCTAAGTTTCTGCGTTTTAACAGCAATCACAAGATACTCGGTATAATATTTACCGAAATATATACAAAAACTTATAAATTATTTGTATATACATTTGTTCTGTTTTTTGTGTAAAAATATTGACAAAATGAATTTTTTGGGGTACGATAACTATATAAATATTATAAAATCAGGAGGAGTATGATATGAGGAATAGACTTATTTCGTTTATCACAGCTTTAAGTATGCTGTGCGCGGTTATTCCGATATTTGGAATAAGTGCATCGGCGTACGGCGGCGGAGATGGAACGAGCGCGGAAAATGCGTTTGAAATATCTACCGCGGAAGAACTTTCAAATCTTGCGACGGCGGTTAATGGGGGAGAAAAGTATGAAAATACTTATTTTAAGCTTACCGCGGATATAGACTTATCAACGGTATGCGGTGAGAATGTCGGCGAGGGCGGCACATCGTGGGTGCCTATAGGTTACAGCAAGGATTCTACGGAAACAATGTTTTGCGGTACGTTTGACGGCGGCGAGCATAAAGTGACCGGATTGTACATAGACGGGTCGGACGGAAAAAGCACTTTGGGCTTGTTCGGAACGATCGGCAGCGGCAGTACAATTAAAAATTTGAGCGTTGACGGTATAATCAAAGATGCTGTTTCAGCCAGTGTCGGCGGAGTGGTAGGATATACCTATACATTATGTACAGTGGAAAATTGTTACAGCAGTGTTGTTTTTGACAGTACCGACAAAACTGTTGGAAAATCCGGTGCAAGTATAGGCGGAATAGTCGGTTCGAATAGCGGTACGGTTAAGAAATGTTACCGTATAGGAGATGTACCGATAGGCTATAGAGGCGGCGGTATAGTTGCCGGTAACAGAGGAACCATAGAAGAATGTTTTAACTTGGGTGATATCAAGAGTCATTTTTTGGAAGATGGAGTGCAAGCAGGTGAAGCCGGTGGAATATGCGGTTATAACAACAACGTCGGAATTGTGAAGAATTGCTATAATGCAGGCAATATTTGTGCATGGAATAGTGCCGGCGGAATAGTGGGTTACAACTGCGGTACAATAAGAAATTGCTATAATAAAGGTGCTGTATCGGAGGCGACTATGGCAGGTGCTGTAGCCGGAAGGAACGATGGCTCCGGTATTTTGAAAAAGTGCTATTATCTTTCGGGTACAGCCGAAAAAGGTGTTTTCAATACTGAGGATGCGGCAGATGAATTTGAGAAAAAGACGATTGACGAGATGTCTGCTGAAAGTACATATTCGGGCTGGTCGTTTACGGATGTGTGGAAAATGGATGGCTTTTCCCAAGCACCGATATTGAAGTATGCCTCGATTATCAAAGGCGACGGCAGTGAAGAGACTCCTTATGAAATACCGGATTTGGACACTCTTGAGCTGTTTCGTGACGAAGTAAACCGCGGATATAATTACAGCGGCTCGTATTTTAAAATGACAGCGGATATAGATATGTCCGAAAAATACGGCGAGAATATTGACGGCACCGAAGTCACGTGGACACCGATAGGTGCGGATTTGGAAAACGATGTAACTATGGTGTTTAACGGCATGTTTGACGGTGACGGCCATAAGATAACGGGTTTGTATGTGAATGAAGGAACGCGGAGCGGAGGTTTGTTTGGCAGCGCCGCAAACGATAGCAGTACCAGTATGATAATCAGAAATCTCGGAGTTGAGGGTACGGTTATCGGAAGCGGTTGGACGGGAGGCATATGCGGTTACTTTGGCAGTGAAAAAGGTGAAATTTCAAATTGCTATTTCAAAGGTAAGGTTTTGGGCAGTGCTAACTGCATCGGCGGAATAGTAGGTCATGCCGGATACGGAGTTATAAAAAATTGCTATAATGCAGGCGATATTACAGGGAAGTATCTTGTCAGCGGCGTGGTTGGCAGTTCACATGCCGGTTGTATTAAAGTTATAAATTGCTATAATGTAGGTACGGTTACGGTTACGCCGGGCGGTGAGTATAACTATTCTTCGGCAATAATTTCAGATGACCGTGATATGTATTTAGGAGAAGAAGAAGATAATTATTATTACAATTATTGTGAAGGTGAAAACACGAGCTTTACCTGCAATTCAGGTAACGGACTGAGCGGTACAGATTTTAAGGAGAAACTGAATTTTAACAATTGGGATTTTGACAATGTATGGGAAATGGACTATTTCTTAGGCAGACCTGTACTGAGGGTTGTGCCGGAGCGCACAACGCCGGTGAAAGGCAAAGGAACTGCGGACAGTCCGTATGAGATTTCGAGCTTGGAGTTGCTTGAAATTGTACGTGATGCGGTTAAGTGTGGTAATACGTATAAGTATTATCATTTAAAAATGACAAACGATATTGATATGTCCGAAAAATATAACAGCACAACAGGCGTATCATGGACAACGATAGGTCCGAATGATACAAAGAGATTTGATGGTACATTTGACGGCTGCGGATACAAAATAACGAATTTGTATATCGGCGAAAACGGCGAGAAGTGTAAAGCGTTGTTTGGCATAAACCACGGTACTGTAAAGAATCTTGGAGTAGAGGGTACAATCGCAGGTAAGGGCGGCTGTGCCGGCATAGCTGTGTTTAACGTCGGAACAATATCGGGCTGTTACAGTAATACAGATATTACGTGTAACGGACAGATTGCCGGCAGCAGTACTCTCACCAACAATTTTGCGGGCGGTATTGTTGCGATGAATAGTAGCGGGACTGTAGAAAACTGTTATAATGTCGGAAATGTTAAAAATACATCGGGTACTGCCGGCGGAATAGTCGGTTCAAATGACAGTGAAGTGAAAAATTGTTATAATGTCGGAGCTGTAAGCGGCGGCAAAGTCGGAAGTATACTGGGAAGTAATGACAGAAGTTTGTACGAAAAGACAGTTTCAAATTGCTATTATCTTTCGCAGTCGGGAATAACGGGAATTGGCGATGAAGATGATGCGGCAGGTGAAGTCGAAGGCAAAACGGGTGCGGAGTTTGCCGGCGGAAGTATCGCGCATTTACTGCA
>CAYRCC010000054.1:0-11143 GCA_964422725.1 uncultured Lachnospiraceae bacterium | reverse complement strand
CGGTAGCCCCTTACCGCCAACGTTACGATAACCGCCAAAAGGGTTCAAGGGCAACGCCCTTGTCAGCCAAGGACTAGCGCCCCTTTGCAAATCCCCTGTTGACTAACCCCGTCCTCGGTGTTAAAATATCCATATAAACCACTTTGGGAGGACTTCTCTTGAAACGCTTTAAACGAATATATATAGAAATCACAAACGTATGCAATATGTCGTGCAGTTTTTGTTCACCTATGAAACGGAAAAAGGAATTTATGTCCGAGGACACCTTCCGCAAAATACTCTCCGACATCAAACCCTACACCGATTACATCTACTTCCACGTTAAGGGTGAACCGCTTATGCACCCGCTGATAGGTACTTTTCTGGATATAAGCGCCGAAATGGGGTTCAACGTCAACCTCACCACAAACGCAACCCTTATACGCGAAAAACAGCACTTACTGCTCGGCAAAAACGCACTCAGACAGGTTAATATATCGCTCCACAGCTTTGAAAACGGCACTGATGCCGAGTTTATGCAATATATGAATGATATAATCGAATTTGCAAAAGCGGCACGCAGGGACACATTTATTGTTATGCGGCTTTGGAATCTGAAAAGCACTCAAAACCCCGAAAATTTGAAGATAATAAAGCTGCTTGAGGAAAATTTTGCCCCTGACAACGATGTAGTGTCAATGATAGAGCGCGCGCCGGCTAATAAACTGTCCGAGCGCAGTCTTACCCTTGCTCAAAACGTATACCTGAGTCAGGAAAAGGTTTTTAAATGGCCCGATATAAACGACCCCGTAATCGGCTCTACAGGTTTCTGTTACGGACTGCGCACAATGTCGGCAATCCTCGTTGACGGCACTGTCGTACCGTGCTGTCTTGATGCCGACGGCAGTGCACCCCTCGGAAACATTCATTGCGAGTCGTTCGGCGACATTATCGCCTCTCCGACGGCAACCGCGATAAATGACGGTTTTTCATGCAGAAAAGCTGTGCATCCGCTGTGCCGGCGGTGCAGTTACCGCGCGCGGTTCAACCGAAAAAAGAAAATTTACTCGCCTATTGACCGCTGATTAACCGGCGGTCACGCAAAATCGGCACTCAATTTAACAAATACACCGTAAAATTCAAATACGCCGCAAAGCACAGCCACAGAAAATACGGTATCTGCAAATATCCGGCAAGCGGACGTATACGCAGAAAGCTGATTATCATCGCGCCGACAAGCGCAATCAGCAAAAATATCCAAATCGTCGAAAACAGATACAGCTTAAAATTGAAAAACAAAATACTCCATAAAAAATTTACGCCAAGCTGTGCCGCGTACAATGCATATGCACTCTTTTTCAGCTTTGATTCACTCATATACACAATATATGCGCTGATTCCCATAAGCAAATACAATACACTCCACACAACCGCAAAAACCGCCGGCGGCGGTGACAGCGGCGGCTGTACCGTATTCGCGTATTCACGCATACCCGACATCGACAGAAACGCCGACACCGCACCTATCGCAAGCGGTATCAGCACAGATATTATAAGCGGTTTCAACTTAATTGTAAACATTTTTTTCAAACCCCTCTTCAATTAAATATGATATTGCATATATAAACCGACGCCATAAGTCCGACAAAATCGCCCGCAAGCGCGGATAAAACGGTGTGCCGCGTATATTTGACCTGTGTCGCGCGGAAATATACGGCTATTGTGTAAAACGTCGTTTCGGTTGAACCTGCCATTGTACACGCCACCCGCCCTATAAAACTGTCCGCGCCGTAGTTATTCATAATGTCGGTCAGCAGTCCTATTGAGCCGCTGCCCGAAACCGGACGCAGAAGTGCAAGCGGTATTATCTGTTTCGGCAAATGCAGAAAGTCGGTTATCGGCGCAAGTGCCGACACCATAAAATCCATAGTCCCCGAGGCGCGCAGCATTGCGGCGGCTGTCAGAATTGCCAGCAGTATCGGGAATATTTGAATTACCGTTTTCATTCCTTCCTCACTGCCGCGTATAAACGTGTCGTAAACAGGCGTTTTCCGCGCCGCACCGACCGCAATTATCAGAAACATCATAAGCGGTACGGCAAAAACGGAAAATTTATTTATCACTGCTATCATAGTATTACCTCAGTCCGTTAAATTATTACAATTTTCTGCCGCGGCTAAGCCTACACCCAAGCTTAACCGCAAAAACCGCGCTTGCCAGTGCCGCCGCCGATACAATCCATATCGGCACTACCGCCTCCGACGGATTCTCCGCACCCGCCGCCGCCCTAAGTGCGATTATGGTTGTCGGTATAAGCTGAAAAGACGCCGTATTCAGCACCGCAAACGTGCACATTTCGTCGCTTGCGTACAACGGTGATTTATTGGTTTTCTCAAGCTCCTTCATCGCCTCGATGCCAAGCGGAGTTGCCGCGTTGCCCATACCAAGCATATTTGCGGTTATGTTCATAGTGATTTTGCGCATTGCTGTGCTGTCCGGCTTAACCGCCGGAAACAACAGCCTTGTCAACGGTGCGAGAATTTTGCATATAATGCCGGAAATCCCCGACACTTCCGCAATTTTCATTATCCCCGACCACATACACATTATTCCGGCAAACGCAAGCGTCGCACTGATACTGCCCTGTGCGGCCTCTATTCCGGCGTTCAGCGTTTCTGCCGTTTTTCCGTTCAGCGCACCGACGGCAAGCGACAAAAGCATTATGGCGCACCATATATAATTCATCATTGCTATCCCCTCACTTTGTTTTTATGTTTATGCGCACCGCTGCCGTGATATGTATAAAACCTTGCGCAAAATGCGTATACGCCGATTTAAGCTGTCAGTCGAAAACACTTGTTATAAACAAAAAAATCCGCAGGTTTGAAACCTGCGGATTTAATATGTGAACGAATGTCTGTCCAATGCAATAAGGTTATATTTAATATAAAAAAACAAAGTGTGTCCGATATTAGTCGGAAATTTTAGCACTGTTGACTTTGACACCCGGACCCATCGTTGATGCAACAACCACGCTCTTAAGGTACTGACCCTTAGCAGCTGACGGTTTAGCCTTAATAATAGCACTCATCAATGCGCCGAAATTCTCTGAAAGCTTTTCTGCACCGAATGATACTTTACCGATAGGACAGTGAATAATGTTTGTCTTATCAAGCTTATACTCAATTTTACCGGCTTTGATTTCGTTTACAGCCTTAGCTACGTCCATAGTAACCGTACCTGCTTTAGGACTCGGCATAAGTCCCTTAGGACCGAGCACTTTACCCAAACGTCCTACAACACCCATCATATCAGGTGTATCAACAACTACGTCAAAATCAAACCAGTTTTCACCTGTAATCTTGGCAACCAATTCTTCACCGCCGAAATAATCAGCTCCGGCAGCCTCTGCGGCATTCAGGTTATCGCCTTTAGCAAATACCAAAACCTTAGCTGTCTTACCTGTTCCGTGCGGAAGAACTATAGCGCCTCTAACCTGCTGGTCAGCATGTCTTGAGTCAACTCCGAGCTTTATGTGAGCTTCAACCGTTTCGTCAAATTTAGCCTTAGCAGTCTTAACAACCAAATCCAAAGCGGTAGCCGGCTCATAAGTAACTGTCTTATCAACCAACTTAACGCTTTCGCGATACTTTTTACCTCTAAACATGTTTTATCCTCCTTATGTGGTCAGACAAAGCTTTAACGCTTCTCCCACTGACACTGTTCTTGTCTTATTAGTCGCCTACAACGATACCCATACTTCTTGCAGTACCTGCAATCATACTCATAGCCGCCTCAACCGAAGCCGCGTTAAGGTCAGGCATCTTCTGTTCCGCAATTGCTCTCAAATCAGCCTGGCTGATTGTTGCAACCTTAGTCTTGTTAGGCACACCCGAACCGCTTTCAATCTTACATGCTTTCTTCAAAAGAACAGCAGCCGGCGGAGTCTTTGTTATAAATGAGAACGAACGATCCGCATAAACAGTAATAACAACAGGGATAATCAAGCCTGCGTCCTTTGCTGTCTTTTCGTTAAATTCCTTTGTAAACTGTACAATGTTTACACCGTGCTGACCGAGTGCCGGACCAACCGGTGGTGCAGGAGTAGCTTTGCCTGCCGGAATCTGTAATTTAATGTAACCTACTACTTTTTGAGCCATTAATGGCACCTCCTTAAAACCTTATGTGGTGATTACGGGCTTTTCAGCCCTCCCACTTACACACGGAAAAATACCGTGCAGAGGGATAACAACTATATTACAAACGGATAACTCCGCTTATAAACTAATCCAAAAGCGATATCTGGTTATGATCCACCTTTACCGGCGTTTCACGGCCGAACATAGATACCATAACCGTAATCTGGCGCGTCAGTGCGTCAATATCTTCAACAACTCCGGCAAACCCTTCCATAGGTCCCGAAATAATGCTTACCGTATCGCCTATATTTACGCCCAAATCCGCCATTCTGATTTTTTCAATACCCATTCTGTCCGCCTCTTCTTCCGACAGCGGCACAGGTTTTGAACCCGGTCCGACAAAACCGGTGACACCACGGGTATTTCTTACAACGTACCAGCTCTCATCTGTCATCACCATTTTAATGATAACATAACCTGGGAAAATCATACGTTTTACAACTTTCTGCACTCCGTCCTTTTCTTCGATAACATCTTCGAGCGGAACTTCGATATTCCGGATTAAATGTTGTATGCCGCGATTTTCTACTGACTTTTCGATGTTAGCTTTTACTTTGTTTTCATACCCCGAAAAGGTATGTACAACATACCATTTTGCTTCTTCTTCTGACATACAAACTCTCCTTTACTGCCGCATTAAGGAACCAACAATTTTATCAATTCACCGAAACCCAGATCAAGCAGAGAAAGTATTATACACATAATAATTATAAATGCGATTATAATACCCGTATTATGAACAAGCTGTTTCTTTGTCGGCCAAGTAACCTTTTTAAGCTCAGCCTTGGTTTCCTTTAAAAACTTGACAAAGCCTTTAGATTTCTTGACTTTTGCGTTATTTGTATCTGCCATTATACTTCATTCCTTTCGTTTCACATCACTGTGCAAACCGGCAACAAGCAAAAAAGCTTATTACTTAGTTTCTTTATGAAGTGTATGCTTTCTGCAGAACTTGCAGTATTTGTTCATTTCCAATCTGTCCGGATCATTCTTTTTGTTCTTCATTGTATTGTAATTTCTTTGCTTACATTCCGAACAAGCCAATGTAATTTTTACTCTCATGCTTAGCACCTCCGTATAAAGCTCTCTAATTAATCGGATACCCCTTTATCTGCGCGCAAAACCCGACACAAAAAAAAGAGCTATCACTAGCAAATACGATTATATCATTATATGCACCGCAAGTCAAGCTCTTTTTTAATGTTTTTTCGATTTTTTTTAAAATACGCAGTATTTGCTCATATATTCTTCCATTTTCGGCAGCATATCCGCATATTTGCCGTCGTTTTTGAGGTATTCGTAAATATCCTTAACCGTCACAATTGCGTGAACGTCAATCCCAAACTCCTCTTTTACTTCCATAACAGCCGTTTTGCCCGCGTTTTGACCAACCTCACAGCGGTTTACCGATATGAACATATCGCTCACCGTCACGTCCGCCGCACCGTACAGAATCGGCATAGTTTCGCGGATTGCCGTTCCGGCGGTGATTACGTCCTCGATAATTATGATTTTGTCGCCGTCTGTCGGCTTGTAGCCTACAAGACTGCCGCCTTCGCCGTGATCCTTTGCTTCCTTTCTGTTAAAGAAATACGGCTTGTCTGTGTCATATTCCTTTGCAAGTGTCGCCGCCGCAACCGCCGCCAAAGGTATGCCCTTATACGCCGGTCCGAACATAGCATCAAATCCGCCGCTGCATTTTTCGTTTATAAGCTTTGCGTAAAATTCGCCGAGCGTTGCGATTTGTCTGCCTGTTTTGTAGTTTCCGGTGTTTACGAAATACGGTGTGTTTCTTCCGCTCTTGGTCACGAAATCACCGAATCTCAAAACATCGGCACTCATCATAAATTCAATAAACTCTTTTTTTGTTTCCGATAGCATACCATCAATTCCTTTCAAATTTCAATTTCCGTAAAACAGTAACCCGATAACCGACAGTGCGCCGAATTGCAAGTTTTTTCGGCTTTTCAAACACTATTCCTTAAAATAATTCTTCTTAAAATGCTCCAGCACGCGCCGCTCAAGTCTGGAAACATACATCTGCGACACTTCCCATTTCTGCGCTATCTGCTTTTGGCTCATTTCCTTATAATAGCGCAAATCGACAAACTCGCGCTCCTGTTCGGTCAACATTCCTATGCACCGTTCGAGAAAATCCCGATTTTCAATCATCATAAATCCGTCCTCCTCGCACGCGAGGAAGTTTCCCAGGCTCATACTCCCGTCGGCGTAAGCCTCATATTCGAGCGACTTTATAAACGCCACGTCACCTGCCATATACGCTTTGTTTATAACGCTTTCGGGCAGATTCAAAATCCTCGACAGCTCGCTGACCGACACCATTTCCCCCTCGGAGGCGCGGCGTATTTTCTCCGCCTTGTAAAAAATCTCGTACAATTTGCGCGGAACTTTTATAAAATTGCCCTTGTCGCGAAAATAGCGGCGTATCTCGCCCAGCACCGTCGGCGTTGCATAAGTTGCAAACTTAACGCCTTTGTCAGGGTCAAACCGCTCCACCGCATAAAGGATACCCATACACGCGACCTGAAAAATGTCGTCGTATTCGATACCGCGGTTTACGAATTTGCGCGAAAGAATTTCCGCAATATATATGTAGTTTTGCACTATCTCGTCGCGCATTTCCCTGTCGCCGCTTTCCCTGTAGCGCGAAAACATCTCATATTCGGTTAATCCGACATCTTTCTTTATAACTGCCATTTAAGCATCCCCTATACAAATTATTGCGCATTTTCCACTATATGCTTTGCAAAATCCAGCGCATTTTTATACAAAATCCGCTGACGCTCATTGTCCTTATCGCCTTTTCGCATACAGCGCACCGCCAAATATACGTCCTCACTGAAAAACTTGTTTTCTTCAAGGAACTTATTTCCGTCAACCTTAACCGCATACGCCGCAGCATCCTTTTTCACAAGCAGCTCGTCCGCAATTTCGGTATCGTATATATCCGTTGTTTTAACGAATATCTGTTCTGCGGAATCGCGGTTTAAAAGTCTGTCAAGCTCCTGGCGGTTTAGAAGATACAAATACGTTTCGCCCGCCTGAAACTCAACCGCTATTTTGGAGTATACCGTATTGTTGTACTCCGTTCCGGCGGACGCGCTCCCGTCCTTTGCCACATTCATCTGAATCACGTTTGCATCTGTTCTGCCGTTGCCGTCAGCATCGGATATAACCTCTTCGGCGGCCTTGCAGAATATTTCCAAATTCTGCGGATAATAGTAGTTACAGCCGATGTAAGCCATCGTTATATCATAGTTAATCCGCGAGGCGCACTGTCCTATCGTAACCGCAAGCACCGCGGCGGCAAGCACGACAAAGCCCGCATGCCATTTATAATAGTACCAGTAATGTTCCCACCACGCCTTTGAAAAGCGCTTTGGTATCTCGCCGTATTTTTCCGCCATTTTACCGTCAAATCCTTTCGCTAATTGTTGTAAAAACGCCGACAGCGCACCGCACAGCCGCACGACTTTATAATATACTATTGTAACAAATATATGTCTTTACGTCAAGTGTCGGTAAAAGCGCAATGTCGGTTTTTTTACATTTTTTCGGCTTTTGTCGGGTATGTCCGACTGCTGAGAGAAATTATCTGCCGAAAAAGGTTTTTTCCGCCTCAGCCGCCGCGCGGTCGGCAATATCCGCACCGCCGGCAAGCCAGCGCACCCTCTTATCGCGCTTAAACCACGTAAGCTGTCTTTTTGCGTAACGCCTTGAATTTCGCTTTATAAAATACACCGCCTCGTCATACGAGCAAAAACCGCGCATATAGTTAATAATCTCCTTGTAGCCTATGCCCTGCATAGCTGTGTCGGCGCGCGTACAGCCCATATCCAAAAGCCTTTTTACCTCGTCAAACAGTCCGCGCTCTACCATAACGTCAACGCGCCTGTTTATCCTGTCGTACAGTATATCCCTGTCCCAATCTATGCCGAGGAGCAGCGGAGAGTATCGGCTCGGAGCAATTTTTGTGTCCTGCTGATGCTGTGAAATCGGTATACCGGTTGCTTTGTAAAACTCTATTGCGCGTATAATCCGCCGCACGTTGTTCGGGTGCAGCCGCTGTGCCGAAACCGCATCAAATTCGCCGAGCATATTTATAAGGTATTCGCCGCCGTTTTCGTCCGCCAGACGTTCAAGCTCCGCGCGGTAATCAAGGTCAATTTCCTCCTCTTTAAATTCCACATCGTCAATCACCGACTGCACATACAGTCCCGTACCGCCTACGATTATCGGTATTTTTCCCGTATCGTGTATCTTTGCGATATACCCGTGTGCAAGGTCTGCATACTGCGCCACACTGAATTTTACCGACGGTTCAAACTCGTCAATCATATAATGCCGTATACCGCGCATTTCCGATTTGTCAGGCTTTGCCGTACCTATGTCCATATACTTGTACAGCTGCATACTGTCCGCCGACACTATTTCACCGTCAAACCTTTTTGCAAGCTCCACAGCCAAATCGGTCTTACCCGATGCCGTCGGTCCGACAACTGCAATTAACGGTATCTTAACCATATTCCCTCCTATACAATACGCTTAAATTCCTTTTCGAGTTCCTTTTGAGTCATCGACACTATAATAGGTCTGCCGTGCGGACAGGTGTTTATATTGTCAAGTGCGAAAACGGAATTTAAAAGACTTTTCATTTCTTCAAAATGCAATTTTTGGTTCGCTTTCACTGCCGCCCTGCACGCAACCGTATACATCGCTCTGTCCTCTTTTTCCGTTATCGGTTCGCGTTTCGAGCCGGCAAGCTGTGAAATAAGCTCAACAATCAGTGCGCTTACCGCGTCGCAATCCATATCCGTCGGAATTGTACGTACTATAATCGAATTGTCGCCGAACTCGTCCGTTTCCAAGCCGAGTTTTTCAAAAAAGTCCGTATTTTCACAGTAAACCGCAAACTCCGACGCGCTCAGCTTAACGACAACCGGCACAAGAAGTATCTGCGGTGCCGCGGTGCCGTTTGCGCAGTTTTGCTTGAGCTGTTCGTATTTTAAGCGTTCGTGCGCGGCGTGCTGGTCTATTATGAGCATTTCTTTTCCGCGCTCGGCAATTATATACGTATTAAATATTTGTCCGACTATGCTGTAGTCGGGGCTGTCTGTTTCCTCCTTAAAGCGTATCGGGGTGTTTCCCTCCGCCCCCTCGGGCGCGCCCACGTAATACTCATCTCGTTCCTGCTGTGCCGCAAGCTGCCGCATATCGTCGTCAAGGCTTGACAGGTCAATCGGCTGCTGAACGGTATTTTCTTTGTAATAATCCCGTTCGCCCGGCTGTTTTTTGCGCGGTGTTTCTGCTGTCACAGCTTCGATTTCGTATTTGCCTGTTTCGGGGTCTGCCGACGGCAGTGTATCCGTGGCAAATTGCATAGTGCGCGGTGTTTTTCCTGTTTCCTCGGTCGGGGCGACGGCGCGCTCCGGCTCTGCTGATTTTGGCTTTTCCGCAAACGGCAATCTCTGCGCCCCGGCAAATACAGCCTGTGCGTAACTGCTTTTGTCGGGACGGTCAAACACAGTCTGCACGTCCTGCTTAGACTCTATTTTAGGTATGCTCACCGTCCTGTACAGTGCATTTCTGACACCGAAATACACAGTTTCGTATATCAGTTTTTCGTCCGAGAATTTAACCTCCAGCTTTGTCGGGTGTACGTTAATGTCAATCAATGACGGATCTATTTTAATATTGAGTATTGCCATCGGGAATTTGCCTATCATCACCTGATTTTTATACGCTTCCTCCACCGCCCTCACTATCAGCGGACTTTTGATATATCTGCCGTTCACGAAAAAGCTCTGAAAATTCCTGTTCGGGCGCGACACCTCGCCTTTGCCGGCAGCACCGCTCACGCACACACCGCCGTTTTCGTATTCAACCTCAATTACGGCTTTTGCATATTCCCTGCCGTAAACCGTATATATGCAGTCTGTGAGGCGGTTGTTTCCGGAGGAAAAGAGCTGTTCCTTGTTTGAATTGATAAATTTGAACGATATTTCGGGGTGTGCCAGAACAAAGCGCGACATAATATCACCGATATATCCGGCTTCGGTGCTGTTTTTTTTGAGAAACTTCATTCTTGCCGGAGTATTAAAAAACAGATTTTTCACTACGACAGTCGTACCGTCCGGTGTTCCGGCGCTGTCCGACATAACGATTTCGCCGCCCTCGGCGTGTACCAAAGCGCCCTCCCGTGCATCGGCGGTTTTGGTGAACAAATCCACACTCGCCACCGCCGCTATGCTTGACAGTGCCTCACCGCGAAAACCGAGAGTATATATTGCATCAAGGTCGTTATCGGTTTTGATTTTACTGGTTGCGTGGCGCAAAAACGCGATTTGCGCGTCCTCGCGCGACATACCGGCACCGTTATCCGTCACGCGCATATATGTTATTCCGCCGTCGCGGATTTCGACTGTTATATGTGTTGCACCGGCATCAATGCTGTTTTCCACAAGCTCTTTTATCACCGATGCCGGACGTTCGACAACTTCACCGGCGGCGATTTTGTTCGACAGCTCTGTATTCAAAATTTGAATTATACCCATGATTATGTACTCCTTTTCTCGGTGCGGCGCAATTCGGGCTGCAAGGGGCAGTGTCCTTGGCAATCCCTTTTGGTGGTAACCGCAGATTTGGCAGTAAGGGGCGTTGCCCCTTGGCAAACAAGGGTGTTACCCTTGAACCCTTTTGGCGGTAACCGCAGATTTGGCGGTAAGGGGCGTTGCCCCTTAGGAAAACAAAGGTGTTACCCTTGAACCCTTTTGGTGGTAACCGCAGATTTGGCGGTAAGGGGCGTTGCCCCTTGGCAAACAAGGGTGTTACCCTTGAACCCTTTTGGCGGTTATCGCAACTTTGGCGGTAAGGGGCGTTGCCCCTTAGTCGGACAATTCATTGTTATAACAATTCTGCTATCCCCAGTTCCTTTTGTCTTGTGA
>CAYRCC010000053.1:0-11192 GCA_964422725.1 uncultured Lachnospiraceae bacterium | reverse complement strand
CTTTCACAACAATAAGCGTTCCTTTGTATTTCATATGTATTATCCTCCAAAAATTCCGATTTGCCTATTAATTTAATAATATTATAAAACACGCAAAACACAATCCAATTATCCGACTAAATCTTCTGTAATTCCAATTTATCAAAATACCACCCATTACTCAACCTATGCTCTGTACTTTCAATCACATAATTTCTTCTGTATGCCAATACCGCAATATCCACATCTGAAAACAAGCAATAAAAAAACCCCACAAACCAAGCAATGAACCTGTTTGTGAGATTTTTTGTGGAGCTGTTAACCGGAGTCGAACCGGTGACCTCAACACTACCAATGTTGCGCTCTGCCTACTGAGCTATAACAGCAATTAACGTAAACATTATATCACATAAACATTCACCTGTCAACCCCCAAAAACTTAAAATATCTGCATTTTTTGTAGGTTTACAACAGATGTGTTACATTTCGATACATTTATTGCCGGTGAACTCATAACAAAATATTACGGGTAAAAAAAGAATAGCAAGTGACGCTCTTTTGTATTACGGTTGCCGCACAAAGGAGTCACTTGCCATAAACCTGATTATACAATATTTATTTATCCCGAATCAATTATTGAAAACACAGCCGTTGTGCGGCTCGGAAAACAGGATCGGCAAAAACCGAGCAGGAATAAACAGCATATTCCGTATCGCTCCTAAATACCCGTCGCATATACTCCGCATACCCGCATTTTCAACCTTAGTTATACTATTTTTCGGCTATGAAAAATAATCTTGGCATTATCAGGAATACTTTTCCGTCGTCCAACAATGAATATTCCTCATCTATTATTGTCTGCAAATCATTTAGAAATTCCTTTTGCTCGTTTTCATTAAGCAAACCAAGATACGGTCTTAGACCGCTTCCCTTGTACCACTCAATTACCATACTTTTATCGACGATATGATAATAATTGCTTTGCCAAATCGTTACATTCCCGAATTTTTTTGTGAGAGTGTTGTAATACCCCTCTTGATTCATATTATGGAAATTCTTTATCTGTTTAAGACTTGACCATTTCTGTTCTATAAGTCTGTATAAAATTTTATAAAACTGTGATTCGCCGGTAAGCGGAATTTGTACCGCGAATACACCTTTATTATTTAATATACCGTACACTTTATCTATAAGCTCTTTCTGATTATCTATCCAGTGTATACAGGCATTTGAAAACACCAAATCAAACTTAACTGCCGGCTTGTCAAAATCCGCGGGAGCATATCCTTTGATAAATTCAATGTTCGGACAGTTGCTTTTGGCTTTTTCTAACATATTATCGTCCGCATCAAAGCCGATTATTGTTGACCGGCTATATCTTTTCAAAAGATTTTCGGTGCTGTTTCCGGGGCCGCACCCCAAATCGAGTATTTTGTCAAAATTCCCGTTAAGCCGCGACAACAAGTCAATGCACGGCTGATTTCGTTCGTTTTCAAATTTTAAATACAATTCCGAATCCCAAGCCATAATTTCACCTCATCAAGTCATACAATTTCTGAATTCTGTTGATTTCGCCCTCCGACAGCTTATCCGCGCCTGTAAATCCGCGTCACCGCGCCTATTCTGTCGGCAAGAGCATCTGTCAGCATATCCTTTGTAACTCTGTACAGCCAGTTGCCGCCGAGAGTGGACGGTGTGTTCATTCTGGTTTTGCTGTCCTGACTGAGATAGTCCTGAATAGGCACTATCACCGTTTCGGCAACGCTTGACATCGCCGCGCGGATAAACGCGTCCGCTATATCGGCGCGCCGGTCGCAGTGCAGATACTCACACGCATATTTCACGTTTGCCGGATTTTCGCTGTCAAACCAGCCGACAACGGTGTCGTTGTCGTGCGTGCCTGTGTATACCACGCAATTTTGTACATAGTTATGCGGAAGATATTGGTTATCCGAGTTCGGGTCAAACGCAAACTGCATAACTCTCATTCCCGGGTAACCGCTGTCGCGGAGCATATCCAAAACCTCCTGCGTTAAAAATCCCAAATCCTCGGCTATAATATCCACATCGCCGAGCGCGTTCTTGACGGCATTGAAAAGTTTCATACCCGGACCTTTTTCCCATTCGCCGCACATTGCGGTTTTTTCACCGTATTTGACGGTGTAGTACGACTCAAAACCGCGGAAATGGTCAATTCTCAGGCGGTCGTACAGCTTTGAGGCAAGCTGTATACGCTTTATCCACCAGTCATAACCCGTACTCTCCATATACTCCCAATTATAAATAGGATTTCCCCAAAGCTGTCCCGTTTGCGAAAAAGCATCGGGCGGCACACCGGCAACCTTGGTGGGCAGATTTTCGCCGTCAAGCATAAACAGCTCGTTGTGCACCCATACCTCGGCACTGTCGAGTGCAACATAAATAGGCATATCGCCTATGAGCTGTATGCCGTTGTCGTTTGCGTACTTTTTGAGCTGTCCCCACTGCTTGTAAAACAAATACTGTATAAACTTATAAAATTCAATGTTGCGCTGTGATTTTTCGTAATACTCAAGCATAGTATCGTGTTCACGCATACGAAGTGATCTGTCCCATTCAATCCACGATATGTAATGGTTATCCTCCTTGACCGACATATACATTGCATAGTCCATAAGCCAAAATGCGTTTTCCGAAACAAAGCGCTCGTAATCTGCCTCGGGAACAAAACGCGAAAACGCGGTGCGCAGTATAGGGTAGCGGGCTTCAAAAAGTCTTGCGTAATCCACGCTTGCGGGGTCGTCGCCAAAATAGTAGTTGTCGATTTCGTGTTCAAACAAAAGTCCCTGTTCGCACAATATGTCAAGGTCGATAAAATACGGATTGCCGGCGAAAGCCGACGGCGACTGATACGGCGAATCACCGTAGCTTGTCGGATTTACCGGCAGTACCTGCCAATAACGCTGATTTGCTCTTTTCAAAAAATCCACAAATGCATACGCCTCCTTGCCCAAAGTACCTATTCCGTACTTTGACGGCAAACTGCTTATATGCATTAAAATTCCGCTTGTTCTCATTATAATCCTCCAAATTTATTTTTTTATACACGAAAGTGCCTCGAACAGCGACTGCACTCCGTACACATTCATATCGGGCGGTATCTGTGCGCCCTTGAGTGACTGTTTCGGTACGACAGCCGTTTTAAAACCAAGCTTTGCCGCTTCGGCAAGACGCTTCTCAAGCTGTGACACAGCCCTAAGCTCACCGCCCAGTCCAACCTCGCCGATAAACAGCATATCCGGCGGTACGGCTTTGTCGCGCAGACCCGTCGCAATTGCCGCGCATATGCCCAAATCCGCCGCCGGCTCGTCAATTCTGATACCTCCGGCAACGTTCAAATACACATCAAAGCTTGTTAAATTCATACGCACGCGTTTTTCAAGCACCGCTATGAGCAGTAACATTCTGTTGAGGTCAACGCCCGAACTCATTCTGCGCGGATTTCCGAACCCCGTCGGCGCAACAAGCGCCTGAACCTCGGCAAGCACTCCGCGGCTTCCCTCCATAGCGCATATAACCGCACTTCCGGAGCTGTTTTCGGCTCTGCCCTCAAGCAGCATAGCCGACGGATTTTCCACCTCGCACAAGCCGTTGTTTGCCATTTCAAACACGCCTATCTCGTTGGTTGAGCCGAAACGGTTTTTTACGGCGCGCAGTATGCGAAATGTCATCTGGCGGTCGCCCTCGAAATACAGCACGCAGTCAACCATATGTTCAAGCACGCGCGGACCGGCAATGTTTCCGTCCTTTGTCACGTGTCCGACGATAAACATAGATATGCCGCCATGCTTTGCCGTGCGCATAAATACGTTTGTCGCCTCTCTTACCTGAGGCACGCTCCCTGCCGCTGAGGCGATATCGTCGCGGTGCATAGTCTGGATAGAGTCGATTATAACAATGTCCGGCTTTACGCTTTCTATGCACGCAAGCACCGACTCAACCTCGGTTTCCGATACAAGATACAGATTTTCCGATGTTACGTTAAGCCGCTGTGCTCTCAGCTTTATCTGGCGTTCGGATTCTTCACCCGACACATAGAGTACCTTTTTGTTTTTTGCGGTGTTTTTGCATATCTGCAAAAGCAGAGTCGATTTGCCGATACCGGGGTCACCGCCGACGAGTATGAGTGAACCCTGCACGATACCGCCGCCGAGAACCCTGTCAAGCTCTTTCATACCGGTCGAACAGCGCACCTCGTTTTCCGAGGATATTTCACCGATTAACCGCGGCTTGTTGTCGGGAAAAAGGGCGAGTCCGGATGTCTGTGCGCCCGACGCTTTTTTTGCCGCGGCGGCGGAAACGACGGTTTCGCAGAGAGTGTTCCAGCTCATACACGACGGACATTTTCCCAGCCATTTTGCTGTGGTATACCCACATTCGGAGCATATGTACTGTGTTTTTGTTTTCATCGCGCGCTCTCCCTCGGATACGCCTCAACTCTGTATATCGGCATACCCTCCTCGGAAAATTTCTTTTCGTATTCGGTCATTACATTTCCCTCAAAACCGCTGTTGTGCAGGTCAAACGTAATGTTTTTCATTTTGAAATCGGCATCGGCAAAGGAATTGAGCGAAAATTCAAACAGTGCGCGGTTGTCGGTTTTAAAGAACACGCCGCCGCCGTCGGGCAAAAGGCGGCTGTATATATTAAGAAAGTTTGTATGCGTAAGACGGCGCTTTGCGGTCTTTTTCTTGGGCCAAGGGTCGCTGAAATTAAGGTATATACGCTCAAACTCGCCGTCTTGAAAATACTCGTCAAGCTGCATTGCATCGCCGTCGATAAAAAGTATGTTTGTAAGTGCCGCGTTTTTGACTTTCTCCATAGCAAGCACCAAAACATTTTCGTAGCGTTCTATTGCGACATAGTTTATGTCGGGGTTCTTCGCCGCCATACCGGCAACAAAGCCGCCCTTGCCGCAGCCTATTTCGATATGTATGGGGTTGTCGTTGCCGAATAGGGTGTGCCAGCTGCCTTTTGCGCTTTTTGCATCTTTTATCCATATATCTTCACACCGCTGCATTCTCGGCAGTCGGTTTTTTTTGTTTCTCATTCGCATATTTTCGGTTTCTCCTTAATGGTCAGTAATTTGCCGCACGATTTGTCGGCTCGGGTATTATAATTATATAATATCTTTTGAAAAATAACAATAAAAAACGAAAATAAACTGCATTAAAAATAATTAAAAAAAACGCCGCCCTCGCCGCTGTTGTTTTTTCGGGGTGTATGCAAAAAGCGCGGTGCTTGGGGGAGTAGGCTGTGAACGGGGCAAAATTAACCGATTATAAATTTTATACAATTTTTATATGTTTTTTATGTTGATTTTTTGCACAGAACGTTATATAATAGTAACTAATAGTATAATGAGTGGTTTTTTGAATATTTTATAAAAGGGGTGTACAGACTATGGATAATCCAATCAAAAGCGGTGAAATTGCCGATATGGAAAGCGCGGTCACCAAATACAAAAAGATTTACTCAAACGTATTCTTTGAGGGTATGCTTATGCCTGCCGACCTGTACTGTAAATACAAAGATAACTATGTTTTGGTGTTCAAGAGTGAACTGCTTACGTCAAAACTGATTTTGAAAATAAAACAGCTTGAGCTTACATACGGAAATTTGTACATAGAAAACGAATTTTATGATGCCGTTCTGGCTCAGTCGGATATGTACAGGGAAAATTTGTCCAATATGAATTTCAACAGCAGTTATTCTGTGCTGAAAGAACAGACAATGAATATTCTGGAGGACGTTACTCTTACCAATAAAATAAATAACGTCGCCGCCGACAAAGTCACGGATTCCATTCACGAAAAAATTCTGCGTATAGACGAGGCTACGATTTTTCAGATACTTAACGCCGTAAGAACCGTTGACGAATACCTTTACACGCACAGCTCAAACGTTGCCGTATTAAACGGTCTTATGGGAAAGTGGCTCGGCTTGCCGGAAAATGAAATCCATTCGCTTGTCAGGGGCGGTCTTTTGCACGACATCGGCAAAACCAAAATACCGCGCGAAATTCTCGACAAGCCCGGCACTCTTACCGACGAGGAATTTGATATAGTCAAAACACATCCTATTCACTCGTACAACATTCTGATTAATTCCGGTGAGCTTGATCCTATAGTTCTCGCCGCCGCAAGAAATCACCACGAAAAGGTGAACGGCAAGGGTTATCCGGACAAGCTGCTTTACGATGATATCCCGATTCACGCACGCATTACCGCGATATCGGACGTGTACGATGCTATGATTACAAAGCGCGTTTACAAAGATGCACATTCGCCGTTTGAAATCCTTGAGGATTTCGCAAAGGGCAGCTACACCGACCTTGATATGGACCTTGTGAAGGTGTTTGTCGAAAATATGCCTAAAGAGCTTATCGGCAAGGCTGTTATACTTTCAAACGGAAGTATCGGCGAGGTGGTTTTCGTAGACGAAACAAATCTTCTGCACCCGATTGTCAGAGTGGGCTCGGAGGTGTTCTCCACAAACGACACAATAAACTGCGTATGTATGTACCAGGGCAATTAATAGTAAATATAAAATCAATTGAAGGAGGCCGGTAATTTATGCCTATTGAACATAACGGATTTATTACGGTGGATTCAAGCAAATTTTTCGAGGGAATGTTTGTATCCACCGACCTTTACTGCCGTTACAAAAACAATTTCGTTCTTGTTTTCAAAAGCTCGCTTTTGACTCAAAAACTGATTTTGAAAATCAAACAGCTGGAAAATACATACGGCAATCTGTACGTCGAAAAAGAGCATTACCAAAAGCTCAACGACCAGTTTGACCAGTATGAAGCGATTTTGAAACGTTTGGAATTTGATACAAATTACAAGTCGCTCAAGGATAAAGCAAGCAACATTCTTGATTCTGTGGCTGTGAATAATGCTCTTCCGCGTGAGGCGGCAAACATAACAACCAAGATTATCACCGACAAAATCACCACTGCCGACGCGGCAACGATTTTCCAGGTTATTAACAGCGTGCGTGACGTTGACGAATATTTGTACACGCACAGCATTAATGTTGCGTTTCTTAACGGACTTATGGGAAAGTGGCTCGGTCTGGCGGAAAAGGATATTTCGTCGCTTATCGCGGGCGGTCTTTTGCACGACATAGGCAAGCTGTGCATACCGCAGGAAATACTCAACAAGCCGGACACGCTTACTCCTCAGGAGTTTGAAATAGTGAAAACGCACCCTGTACATTCGTACAATTTACTGCTCGATGCCGGTGAAATCAATCCGGACGTTCTGTCGGCGGCGAGAAATCACCACGAAAAGATAAACGGTTCGGGATATCCGGACGGCTTGAGTTATGACAAAATTTCGCGCGCCGCAAGAATTACGGCTGTTTCGGATATTTATGATGCTATGGTTACGCGCCATTCATACAAGGAGGCACACTCGCCGTTTGAAATTCTCGAAGAATTTTCAAAGGGCAGTTTCACAAATCTCGACCTTGACATAGTAAACACATTCCTTACGCATATGCCGCTTGAGCTGAGCGGTAAGTCTGTGCTTTTGTCAAACGGCGCAATAGCCAAGCTGGCGTATATTGACCCGTCTGATTTTGCGCACCCTATAGTGCAGATAGGTCCGAAGGTTATTCAGACGGACGATACGATAAAATGTGTGTGTATGTGCCGCACGGAGGATTAAGAGAATCAATATGTTAAAAAAGCTGTCGGCAAACTCGCTTGTGGGTTTGACGGCAGTTTTTTATGTTATGCGTTGTCCTTGCAAAAAGGGGGGCTGCCGCCCGTATTTTCGCTTAGTATATACAAAATAAATAAATTAGCAAAAAAAATTTTAAAATTTTTAGTAAAAACTCTTTAAATGTGAAAAAAACTGTGTTATAATATCAATAAGATATGTTCTGTAATGAACATTAATATTTAAGAGGAGGTTATGCGCAATGTTTAATAATATTCGCAAAAACATCAAAAAGATTGCGGTTTATGCTGCAATCGTAGCACAGCTGGCAAGCGTTGGCGCGGTTATCCCGACGGCAAGTGTCGGTGCTACACCGATAACACGTCAGGTTGAAAATCTTGACCGCGGCGTGGTTGCCGTTAAAACAGACGGCGGCGTATTCGTTTCATGGAGAAGACTGGGTACCGAACCGGCTACAACGGAATTTTCTCTTTACAGAGATAACGTATTGGTAACAAGCGGACCTATCACAAATTTTGTTGACCCTAACGGTACAAAGGATTCAAAATATATGGTAGTTACCAATAATGCTACACAGTCAAAGCAGGTTTCGGTATGGGAAAATCAATACCTTGATATTCCTTTGGCTGAAGCTCCTGTTTCAAACGAGCTTGACTGGAACTATCTTACATACGCCTCGTATGCACCGGGCGATTCTACAGTCGGCGACCTTGACGGTGACGGTGAATACGAAATAGTTATGCTTTGGAATCCGAGCACGGCAAAAGATGCCGCAAGCGCAGGCTTTACGGATAAAGCATATATTGATGCATACAAGCTGGACGGTACTCATATGTGGAGAATTGATATGGGTGTAAATATCCGTTCGGGTGCACACGATACTCAGCTTTTGGTTGCCGACTTTAACTCGGACGGAAAAGCAGAACTTATCGTAAGAACAGCTGACGGTACAGTTGCCGGTGACGGTACTGTTATCGGTGATGCCACAAAGAACTGGGCAGAGCTTAACAGCGGTAAAAACCTTCAGGGTCCTCTTTATCTGACAGCTTTTGAGGGCGCTACAGGTAAGATTATCGACTCGGTTGAGTATGACCCTCAGTCATCTGACGGTACTTCCGACTTTATGGAATGGGGCGATAATTACGGTAACCGTTCGGAAAGATATCTGGGTACTATCGCATATATTGACGGCGTTAAACCGTCGGCAATCGTACAGCGCGGTTACTATCCGGCAAAAGATGTCGGAACGGGAAGAACCGTTGTTGCGGCTTATTCGATGGAAAATAACAAGCTTGTTAAAAAGTGGAGATACGACACGAGAGATGATGCGGCAGGTATAGGACAGGGTAACCACTCTATGACAGCCGGCGACGTTGACGGTGACGGTTATGATGAAATTATTTCGGGTGCTATCGCATTTGACCACGACGGTAAGGTTCTTTGGAACACAGGCTACGGTCACGGCGATGCTCACCACCTCGGTGATTTCGATCCGACACACGAAGGTCTTGAGTATATGAAGGTTTACGAAAGTATTGCCGGTACTCCGTTTAAGGGCGGACAGGAAGTACACTCAATCACATCGGCAGACGGTGTAGAGGTGACAGGTGCCCAGATTTGGGGTCAGACAGTACAAGATGCAAAGACAGGCGAAATTTTGGGTTCAAGTGACGGTATCAAGGATACGGGTCGTGGTATGATCGGTAACATCGGTTATAAGGATTCGTACTTTGTACGTTGGGGCGCAGGCTCATCGGGTTACTGGACAAACAAGAACGAAAAGCTTGCCGATTTGGCTCTTGCAATGAGCGGTTGTCTTTACTGGGACGGCGACCTTCAGGTAGAACTTCAGGACCACGTAACCATTTCAAAGTGGAACGATCAGGCAGGAAAAGCCGAAGTTATCTTGACGGGTGACGGTAATTCAATCAACAGTACAAAGGGTAATGTAAATGTAATGGCTGACATTATCGGTGACTGGAGAGAAGAATTTGTATGTTATAAGGAAGTAAGTTCTAAGGAAGAGAAAATTCCTGTAATTTATGAGGCAAACGGTAAGGAGTATCAGGCAACACGTAAGACATCGCAGTATGTATTAAGACTTTACACAACAGTTGATCCGACAGATTATAACTTCTACACGTTTATGCACGACGATATCTACAGAATCGGCGCGGCCACATATAACGTATGCTATAATCAGCCGGCACACCTCAGTTTCTATATCAGCGACAATCCGAACCTTGATAAAGTTTATGCCGAACAGCCTGAGGCTAATGTAACATTGGTTGCAAACAGCTATACGGAAGCTCCGTTTGATGCGTCAGCCGTATCGGGCAGTGCGCCGGTAGGCAACGGTGACAGTGCAGCGCCTACACCGGTTCAGACAAACAGCAAGTTTACGGATATGGCAGGTCACTGGTCTGAAAAGACTGTAAACAATATGGTTGATAAGGGTATTATCAACGGTATGGGCGACGGTACGTTTGCGCCTGATGCCAATATTACAAGAGCGCAGTTTGTAAAGATTGTAGTAGCGGCTTTGGGTCTTGATATTACAGCACCGTATTCAGGTGCTTGTGCGGACGTTGTTGCGACAGAGTGGTACGCTCCGTATGTTCAGGCGGCTGAAACAGCAGGCTTGATTGATGCCAATATGATTGCAAACGGTTCATTTGAGCCGAACAAGAATATTAACCGTGAAGAAATGGCTTCTGTTGTTGTGAATGCCGCGAAGGCTAAGTCACTTGACACAACAGGCGGTGACACAGCACAGTTTACCGATAAAGCTAATATTTCGGCTTGGGCAGATGCATATGTTGCAGCTGCTGTTAAGCTGGGTATCGTAAACGGTATGGGTGACGGTACATTCGCACCTAAGAATGATGCTACACGTGCTCACGGTGCGGTTATGGTTGAGAATTTGCTCGGTCAAATCGGCTGATTTTGAGAATACGGTTAGTTGCGCTGTTCGTACAGTGTGGCTATGAAAACAGACAGGCTCGTTTTGAGTCTGTCTGTTTTGGCTTGTACAGCGAAAAACACTCATTTCGGGAAATGAAAGAGCAACCTTGCGATTGCTCCGGACTGAGGTGTTAAGTTTTTATGTCCATAATGCAGTTATGCACATCGGACTTGCATCATTATTTTTTTGCAAGAGATTGACAAACGTGAAATCAGGGTATATAATGATAATAGAAAAAGGCAAGACCTCAAACGGTTATGCCAAAAGAATTTTGTTATAAAATAACGCCATTGCTTTTGGAACGGCTGGCGTTATTTTACTTTTACAGTAAGTACAAGTAAAAAAATAATTGTAAGTATAAACACTCTCAATATATGTTTCTTCATTGTAACCACCTCCTTTCCCGACTATAAAGTACAGGAATCAGGTGGCATAACCGCCCGGCTTTTACACTGTTTTCGGCCTTACCTTTAACATCGGATATCTCCGACAAGATACATTATATAATATTTATCCGA
>CAYRCC010000052.1:0-11716 GCA_964422725.1 uncultured Lachnospiraceae bacterium | reverse complement strand
AATTTTTGAATTTTTTTATCTTTTATATCAATTTCACATTTTAGTGAAACCAAGCAGTCTGAGCCAGCGGTAACAGCTGCGGTTCCAGTGTGCAACGTGCGAAAGCTCCGGCGCAAGCCCCAAGCCGTGGTGACCGATAGGATATATGTGCATTTCAAACGGTACCTGTACTTTACTCAGCGCGTTTGCATACATAAGCGAATTTTCAACCGGCACTGCCGCATCACACGATGTATGCCACAAAAACGCCGGCGGAGTGTCTTTTGTAACTTGCTTGTATGTTGACATAAGCTCTTTTATTTCAAGCGGCGGATTTTCGCCCAAAAGATTTCTGCGCGAACCGTCATGCCTGTATTCACCCATATCTATTACGGGATAGCACAAAATGGTAGCATCTGGTTTACAGCTTTCTTCGTCCACAGCATCGGTCGGCTCGTAAATATCCTTATCATAGTGAACCGACAACGACGATGCCAGATGACCGCCCGCCGAAAAACCCATAATTGCTATTTTATTTTTGTCAATTCCGTATTCCTCCGCGTTATGACGTACATATTTTACGGCGCGCATAGCATCTGCAAGCGGTGCCGGATGCATATTCGGCGCAACTCTGTATTCGAGCACAAACGCCGTTATTCCGATTGAATTAAACCATTTCGCTATTTCTCCGCCTTCGTGCGGCGCACGAAATTCATACGCACCGCCAGGGCACACCACAACCGCACTTTTTGCCCCTTCGCAAATATACGGCACAAGCTCCGGCACAAATTCGTCTGCCAAGCCGAACGGAATAGTATTTTCCCACAATTTCATAATTTTTCCCACTCCTTATTTTACAGGATTTTTTTCGTATTCTCTTAACTTTTCAAGCATTTTTTCTATTGTAAGTTTTTTTACGGTGAACTGAGCTTCGCCGTTTCTTCTCACAGCATAACTCAATTCATTTATAGGTATATATTCAACAACCGTATCAGCCGCACCGTCATATCCGGTAAATGTAACGGTAACCTCACTCGCACCGAGTGTTTCGCCGTTATACACACCGTCAACGCTTACTGCGATAATTTCCTGATAAGCCTGTTTTGACAGTTTTTCGTCTGCCTCTGTACCGTTTATTTTAAATGTAAATTTGCTTTTTTCGGGATGACCTATTTCCATAACCGATGTTTTGCCGTCAGCCTCAACGGTTACTTTTGATGTATATGCGATGTCTGCCATACCCTGTAGTTTACTCACGACCAAAAATTCATCGACAAACACAAAGTCAAGCGCGGCGGCTTCGACAATATACACATTATCCGAACCGCTAAGCTTTACATAAGACATATTGTTCTCCGTTTTGCCTATAGTCAGACTTTGTTCGCTTGTACTCGCTACAGAACCGTCCTCGTTATATTCGGCAAGCACTACCGTAACTGCGCCGTTTGGATTGTCAAAGCCGTAATCAATGCCGGACGGCGCAATTTCGCTGATTTGCAGCTGTGAAAGCGGCGCTAAAATTTTGTCGTCGACATACTGGTCTATTGCCGAAAGCGTCCCCTTGTACGGTTCTGTAACAGTCCATACATTATATGATGTTTCGTCAATTACGTCCTTAACCTTGAGGTGAATATCAGGCTGCTGACGGCGTTCCAGCTTAATTTCGTTTACCGACTTTGTATCAATCGAAAAACGGTTAAAGCTTCTGTAATAGCTCACGTCCTGTCTTATGCTGTCAACCTTATATGCATAAATACTGTATATTTTATCCGCACCGTCAAGCTTTAGAAAATATTCGCCGGTAACGGGACTCAAATCACCTATATACATAACGTCCGCACTGCCGTCTTTGCGATTAACGGTTATTTTTGTATCCGGAGTATCAAGTCCGTATTCTGCCAAAGCGGCAGTGTCGGCGGTTATTTCAATGCTTGATTTCATAACCAAGGTGTTGGAAATAAGGCTTTCAATCTTTGCCGCGCTGACTTCTTCCGGCTGTAAATCGTTAATTGTCCATTTGTCCGCCGTCCGACTGACCGTAAGCACAGCACCGCCGTTATCTATGACTATACCGTCAACATCATCTGTATCGACACTGTATGCCGTATAGCTTGGTATCGGGGTTGCCGCCGATTCATCGGTTTTGTCGTCAGGGTCGATATTTACAACCCAGACCACAAGTCCGATTAAAACCGCGATAACCGCGGTTAAAATGACGATATTTCTCGTCAAAGCAGATTTACCTTTCATTACAGATGTCTCCTCCTTGCCCAGATAACAATACCTGTAATGAGCACTGCCAACGGTATTACTACCAAAATTACTGCCAATATTATAATAGAATCAAGTGCCGGAACGGTAAGTCTGTCGGATATAAGCGACTTTGATTCTATAGAATAATCATCTCTTGAACCTTGCAGAAAATTGAGTACATTCATATACAAATCGTAATTTGCAAAATTGTAATTTTCGGAAATACGCATATCCATATCAAGCAGCATTGTTGTGCCGGATACAAAAATCATAGCGTCCTGTTCGGGTGAATCACCTTGCTTTGTCGAAACAGCCGCAACTGTGTAGCTGTTTACCTCGTCTGTTCCGGTTTTGTCGAGATTTTCCGATGTTGCCGCTTTTGAATAAGTATTTTTCGACGTTTTCAAAATAGGCTTTACTTCTATTCCGTTATTGGCATCAAACAATGTCTTTACAATTTTTGCATAAGGTGTATACGGAACCATACGTTTATCGGCAATCAAGCCGTTTGTTATTTCGTCTTCCGCCAAATCCGAAATAACCAGCGGAGTTTGACCTATTATGAGAATGTTGCCGTTGTTGCTTTCCATAGCATAGTTTTCCGTAACCTCTATACCCCAGTTTTTAATGTATGAATACAAATTCGTAAGCTCGGCAGGGTATGAATTGAAAAAGAACTGCGCCTTTCCGGCGTTGTCGAAAAATCTGTCCATTTTTGCAAGCTCGGCTGTTGTAAAATCGCTTGTCGGTGCTGCCACAATCAGCATTTTTGCGTCTTCGGGAATATCTTCAAGCGCCAAATTAAGCTCTGCAATTTCATAATTTTCACTTTCCAAAAGCTGTCTTGCACCCGTCAAATCCGTTTCACCGTGACCCTGTATAAAATATGCTTTAAAATCTTCGTCGCTCGAAACGAATTTTAATGCCGCTGTGATTTTTTGTTCGACTTTTATGCTCGTCGCACTGTTAGACTGTGCATCGACATTGTACATTTCACTGTTTTTGTAAACCTTAAACCTGTCGCCGGCATCGACTATAACCGAGTGTATACTCAGCCCCTCGGAGTCGGCAACATATTTTTTGCCGAACGTCGGGTTTTGGGTAGGGTCGATATTTTTTATTTTTATATTTGAATTTGCAACCGCGTATTTATCCAAAACCGCGCGGACATTATCGTCCTGCTCCGCTTCACTTGCCAAAATGTATATTGTGGTAGGTGTATTGTAGGTTTTCAGAAAATCGTAGGTTTTGTCGGAAATTTCGTATATTTGTTTTGCCGTTAAATCTATTTTGAGCGGAAATTTGCCGACAAACACACTTACCAAAACATTAAACAATACAATTACCGCAAGCACGCCGACAACTACTACCGAGGAATTTACCGCATACTTCCATTTGCGTGATTTCATAGATAATTTCATTCCTTTCACCGTCAATATTAACTCAGCTCCAGCGGCGTTTTTCAAATACTCTTACCGTCAAAAACAAGAATACCGCCGTCAAACTTATATAGTAAATAATTGATTCAATATTAAGCACACCTAAAGTAAAATCGGTAAATTTTTCAATCGGTGAAAGCCACAAAAGAATCTTTGCAATAACTGCATTTGCGACATTTTGTGCCGCCCAGTCCATAACAATGGTTAGGATAATCGCGCCGTAAGTCGATATAAGCGCAATAACCTGACTTTCCGTAAGAGCCGACATAAATGCGCCTATACTTATAATACTGCCGCAGAAAAGTATAAAGCCTATATATGCGCTTGTGTTCTCCGCGAACGGTACTTTCCCGTAAAAGCTCATAGCAAGCGGGTATAAAAGCGTAACCGCAATGCCGACAAGAAAGGTTGCCAATGCCGCAAAATATTTGCCCAATACCATTTCCCATATAGATATCGGTGCTGTTATAAGCAGTTGGTCGGTTTTTGTTTTTCGGTCCTCCGAAAACAGGCGCATAGTAAGCACCGGAATTATAAACACAACCGCACTTACCATACTCGCAAAATACCAGACCATTGATGCGCTTGAACCGTAAATATTATTTCCCCAGAACATATATCCGCTCAAAAACAGGAAAATGGACAGAAAAACATATCCCGGCATAGATGTAAAGTATGCTCTGAATTCTCTCTTAAATATCGCTTTCATCAGATTTTTCCTCCGTTTTTTCAGAAATTTCCTCTTCAATTCCCTCCGCAGCTTCACTGTTTTGCGCCAAATCGGAATCCTGCGCCTTATCGCCGGTATTGGTAAGCTGTATAAATATATCCTCAAGCGACGCACCTATTTCCTTCTGCATAAGAATAGGGAGTTGTTTCTGTGCAAAGCTCAGGAACAGATTTTTATTAAATTCTTCGTCAACAGAGCTGTCAATACTTATTTCAAAATCATATGCACCGTCCTCTTTTTGTCCGAGAGATACAATGTCGTTTACAGCTGTCATCTCTTCGAGCGTATCGCGGATTGCTTGTTCACTTCCGAGTACGCGCAACTGCATTTTCCTGTTTTGTACAAAGCTTTTGGATAAGTTTTCCGGAGTATCCTCCGCAACCAATTTGCCCTTATTTATAATAATTACACGTTCGCAAACCGCGCTGACTTCCGGCAAAATATGCGAACTCAAAATAACTGTGCGTTCCTTGCCCAATTCTTTTATAACGTTTCTTATCTCTATAATCTGCTTAGGGTCAAGTCCGACTGTCGGTTCGTCAAGTATAAGAACCTCGGGATCACCCAAAAGTGCCTGCGCAAGTCCGACTCTTTGCTTGTAACCCTTTGAAAGATTGGAAATTCTGCGTTTTTTAACATCGACAATCTTTACTGTGTCCATAACCGACTGTATATGGCTTTTTTTGTCTGTGCCTTTTATTTTCTTAAGGTCAAATACAAAATCCAGATATTCCTCTACGGTCATATCCGTATACAGCGGCGGTATCTCCGGCAGATAACCGATACGCTTTTTGACCTCGTTCGGCTCGTCGAGTATATCGTGCCCGTCAACCTTAACACTTCCCGATGAGGACGATATATATCCCGTAATAATATTCATTGTCGTGGATTTTCCGGCACCGTTAGGTCCGAGAAAACCAAGAATTTCTCCGCGGTTTACGGTAAATGAGATGTCGTCGACCGCTTTTTTGTTTCCGTATGATTTTGTCAAATGGGAAATCTCAATCATTTATTCGTCAAGCTCCATTCTGCCGCAAGGCATTATTTTAAATCAATATACATATAAATCTGCACCGATGTCATACACCGATGCAGATATTTTATCATACCGATACGTTAAACATATGGCAAAATTTTTAACATTTTATGAACAATTATTCCTGTTCGTCGGTTTTTTCATCAAAATTCACTTCGATGCAAAGTTCCTCAAGCTGTTTAGGGTCAACCTTATCAGGTGCGTTTGTCATAAGTTCGGACGCGTTCTGCACCTTAGGGAATGCTATAACATCTCTTATATTGTCACAGCCGGTAAGCAGCATAACCAATCTGTCCAAGCCGTACGCCATACCGCCGTGAGGCGGTGTACCGTATTTGAATGCTTCAAGGAGGTAGCCGAATTTTTCATACGCATCTTCCTGAGTAAATCCGAGCAGTTTAAACATTCGCTGCTGCAAATCACCGTTATAAATTCTGATACTGCCGCCGCCTGCCTCACAGCCGTTAATAACGATATCATACGCTTTCGCTCTGACTCTTCCCGGGTCCGTTTCCATATACTCGATATCCTCGTCCATCGGTGCTGTAAACGGGTGGTGCATAGCGGTATATCTTCCTTCTTCTTCGTCATACTCCAAAAGCGGAAATTCCGTCACCCACAACAGGTCATAAGTGCCGTCCTTGATAAGTCCGAGTTTTTTTGCAACGTGCAGGCGCAGTGCACCCAACGAGTCAAATACAACCGAATTTTTATCCGCCACGAATACCAAAAGGTCGCCGACTTCGCCGTCCATAGCCGAAATCATTGCGTTTGTGGTATCTTCCGAAAGAAATTTTGCAAACGACGAACGGTTTTCGTTTTCACCGATATTAAGCCATGCCAATCCCTTTGCACGGTATGTTTTTACATATTCGCCGAGTGCGTCGATTTCCTTACGGCTGAATTTTGCACCGGCACCTTTTATGTTGATTCCGCGTACACTTCCGCCGTTTTCGATTGCGCCGTCAAACACTTTAAAACCACAGCCTTTAACAACATCTGACACGTCCCGAAGTTCAAGGGCGAATCGTGTGTCCGGCTTGTCCGAACCGTATTTTTCCATAGCCTCTCTGTACGGAATACGTCTGAGCGGAAGTTCGATATCATATCCTACAGTATCTTTAAATACTTTCTGTATAAACTTTTCGTTAACACTCATAACGTCGTCTGCCTCGACAAACGACATTTCAAGGTCAATTTGAGTAAATTCCGGCTGGCGGTCGGCACGCAAATCCTCGTCGCGGAAACATTTTACAATCTGGAAATACCTATCCATTCCCGAGGCCATCAAAATTTGCTTGTAAAGCTGCGGTGACTGCGGAAGAGCATAAAACTTGCCCGGGTGTACACGGCTCGGTACAAGATAATCTCTTGCGCCTTCCGGCGAACTCTTAATGAGCATAGGTGTTTCGATTTCGAGAAATTGATTTTCCGAAAAATACTTTCGTGCAGCCATTGCGATATTGTGACGTACTATAAGATTTCTCTGCACGTCCGGACGTCTTAAATCGAGATAGCGATATTTTAATCTTGTTTCGTCCTTTACATTTGAATCTTCTTCTACCGCAAACGGCGGGGTCAGTGCTGTATTCAATATTCTCAGCTCTGTTACCTGAACCTCTATTAATCCTGTTTTCATATTCGGATTGATTGATGAACGCTTTACAACCTCTCCGACAGCCGCAATAACATACTCATTTCGCAGTGTCTGCGCTTTTTCAAATGCGGTTTTGTCAATTTCTTCTGAAAACGACAACTGCAAAATACCGCTTATGTCCCTTAAATCAACGAAGGTCAGCGCGCCGAGCTGACGGTAAACCGCAACCCAACCCATAACGGTTACCCTTTCACCGATATTTGCCTCACTCAATTCAGTACATCTGTGTGTACGTTTAATCCCTTGTAATGTTTCCATTATACCTGTTCCTTTCATTATTTAAGTAAATATTCTGCCAAATCTTCAAATTTAACATTTTCACTTTCCCACGTCTGCATATTTTTTACATTCGCCGCACCGCACTCAATTTCGTTGTCACCGATTACAACCGAATATTTGACTCCCAGCTTATCGGCGTATTTCATTTGTGCTTTCAAGCCGCGTTTCATATGGTCACATTCGGCGCAGACACCGTTTTCGCGAAGTGTATATGTCAGCTTCTGCGCAAATTTTGCCGCCGCATCACCGATTGAGGCAACAAATATATCAAGCCTGTTGTTATCGGGTATAATCACACCCTGAGCCTCCAGGGCAAGTATAAGTCTTTCAATGCCCAGTCCGAATCCTATTCCGGCAGTTGCATCTCCGCCAAGTTCCTCAACCAGTCCGTCATAACGTCCGCCGCCGCACACAGCACTTTTAGAACCTATATTATCGGCAAGCACTTCAAAAACCGTCTTGGAATAGTAGTCAAGTCCGCGCACTATTGACGTGTCGATTTTATAAGCAATGCCGTAGTCTGACAAGCTTTGCTTTACGCTTTCAAAATGGTCGCGGCAGTCGTCGCAAATATAATCGAGCAGAACGGGTGCGGTTTTGGCCATTTCTCCGCATATAGGAGATTTGCAGTCCAAAATTCTCAGAGGATTTCTTTCAAGTCTGCCGCGGCACGTTTCGCACAGACTGTCGTAGCTTTTGCTGAAATATTCGCGCAAAATTCTGTTATACTCCGCGCGGCATTTCGGACATCCTATGCTGTTTATGTTTACTTCAAGGTTTTTAAGTCCGGCACGCTTTAGAAATGTTATTGCCAAAGAAATAATTTCCGCATCAATGCTCGGCTGTGATGCGCCGAACACCTCGACTCCGAATTGATGAAATTCTCTGAGTCGTCCCGCCTCCGGCTTTTCGTATCTAAAACAAGGAATGTTATAGTAAAATTTAGCGGGCAGCGGATTGTCATAAATATGGTTTTCCAAATATGCCCTGACTGCCGAGGCAGTTCCCTCAGGACGCAGCGTAACACTTCTGTTTGCTTTGTCCGAAAAAGTATACATTTGCTTTTCGACGACATCGGTGGTATCACCGACACCGCGTTCAAAAAGCTCAGTGTGTTCAAAGGTAGGAGTGCGTACCTCCCTGTATCCGAAATTTGCGCAGATTTCTCCGAAAATGCTCTCTAAATACTGCCATTTATATGTATCCTGAGGCATTAAGTCTTTAGTACCTTTTGGTGCTTTTGTAATCACTGTATTCACTCTCCTTAAAGGATTAACAAAAAAATCTCCCAAACAGCAAATATACCGCTCAGTGAATGAGAGATAAAGCTGTGTAGCAAGCATAAATTTTTTTAATATATTCCATTATATTTTACAGTTTATAAGCCGACGTGTCAAGGGTTTTAAGTCAATTATTGAATATTTGGGTTGTGTTTCGACAAAATTCTCAGATTACGGGTGTACCGACAATATGCCGACAGCCGGCTTTTGTCTGCAGATTTAGATTTCGATTTTTATCTTCATTCTTTTTCCCTCTCTCGCAATATTAAATACAATATCATCGTCCGGTGCTGCGGAATTAATTTCCTCGTAAAACTCAAGCATTGTTCTGATTGACCTTCCGTTGACACCGGTTATCACATCTCCGAGAATTATTCCGCTCTTTTGTGCGGGTTTTCCGTCCGTCAGATATGCCGCCGTCACTCCTATTTCACGGTCAAAATTTTGGCTGAGGTAACACATCATATTATAGTCGTAGCAATATATTCCCAAATCCCGTTCGCGGATATACGCGCCGTCTGAAAGCATTTTTACAACAGGTGCCGCCATATTAACTGGGACAGCAAAGCCTTTTCCGTCCTTTATAATAATTATTCCCACAACTTCGCCGTTTTCGTTTACGAGTGCTCCTCCGCGGTTGTTTACCGTAATATCAGCATCGGTTTGTATCAAGTCCTCTAACAGCACACTTTCGCCGTCCGACTCGCTTGCGATTGTACGGTACATTCCGCTTACAATACCCTCGGCGGCACAGCTTTGGAATTGTCCGCCCAATGATACACCCAGTGTATATACTCTGTCGCCGAGGGTTAGGTTTTTCGCATCACCTATTACTGCTGTCTTTTCGTTTTTTTCCTCCGTTTTTATCAAGGCTATATCCAATACTTCATTTTTCCACACCGGTCTTGCGGCAACCTTTCTTCCGCTGTTTAGGGTCACCTCGATATCACTGTGCATACTGCCGATTATGCTGTTGCAAGTCAGTATATATCCGTCATCGTCAACCGCTATTCCGGCTCCTATATTGCGCACTCCGTCGTCGATACCGCATGACGATACTCCGACAACCGCCTGTGCCGTTTCTGAAATTGTTTTTTCTTTTTCATCGCTTACAAAAGCCTCCTTTTTTTCATTGCCGACTGCAGATATAACAAGCGCAATCGAAATAATGAAAACCAAAATGCTGAGTCCTATTTTGAAAAATTTGCTTTCCGTCATAATTTATCCGCCCTTCTGTAAAGAATTACACAGAAATCTTTTCCAAAATCTAGGTTTTATATACCGTATTGATGTGAAAAGTACCGATTTATGGTAATACATAACAGCAATTTTCTATGTTTCTGTGTAAATATGTACAAAAAAGTATTATTTTTGCGATTAAAATTTATACCTTTACATTTTCTTGAAAAGAATTGTATTTATTTCATTTTCGTGTTATATTTATATTGTAAACTATATAACGGAGGTTGGAGTATGAATAACGAAACAATTATTGTTTTGGACTTCGGAGGACAGTATAATCAGCTTATAGCGCGGCGTGTACGTGAGTGCGGTGTGTACTGTGAGGTTTTGCCTTATAAAACCGATATAGAGAAAATAAAATTCAAAAATCCGAAAGGAATCATTTTTACCGGTGGTCCGAACAGCGTGTATGAAGCCGGCGCGCCGGTGTACAGCTGTGAAATTTTTGAGCTTGGGATACCAATTCTGGGTATTTGTTACGGAAGTCAGCTTATGGCGCATTTGCTCGGCGGAAATGTCAAAGCGGCTGATAAGCGTGAATACGGAAAAATCGAAATGACGATAAAAGGCAGTGCGTTGTTTGAGGGAGCGGAGAATAATTTTGTCTGGATGAGTCATACCGATTACATCGAAAAACTTCCCGCCGGTTTTAACGTAACCGCATATACCGACAGTTGTCCTGTTGCGGCATATGAGAATGTCGAAAAGAAATTGTACGGCGTGCAGTTTCATCCGGAGGTAAAGCACACGCCGGACGGTATAAAGATGCTGCACAATTTTTTGTATAAGGTGTGCGGTTGCAGCGGTGATTGGCGTATGAGTGATTTTGCGGAAAAATCGATTGCGGCTTTAAGAGAAAAAATAGGCAGCGGTAAAGTTCTTTGTGCGCTTTCGGGCGGAGTTGACTCATCGGTTGCGGCAGTTATGCTGCATAAGGCAGTCGGAAAGCAGCTTACGTGTGTTTTTGTGGACAACGGGTTGCTCAGAAAAAACGAAGGGGACGAGGTCGAAAAGCTTTTCCGAAATCAATTTGATATAAATCTTGTAAGGGCTAATGCGCAAAATCAATTTTTGAGCAGGCTTTCGGGAGTCGATGAACCGGAAAAGAAACGCAAAATAATAGGTGAAGAATTTATACGTGTATTTGAGGCGGAAGCAAAAAAGATTGGCAAAGTGGATTTTCTTGTACAGGGAACGATTTATCCCGACGTTATAGAAAGCGGTGCGGGAGAGGCGGCTGTAATTAAAAGTCACCACAATGTAGGCGGTTTGCCGGAATGTATTGATTTTAAAGAAATTATCGAACCGCTGCGCGATTTATTTAAAGACGAGGTGCGCCGGCTGGGCATAGAACTTGGACTTCCGGAAAAATTCGTATGGCGTCAGCCGTTTCCAGGGCCTGGACTGGCGGTGCGCGTGATTGGTGCCGTTACAGAGGAAAAGTTGGAAATTCTTCGTGAGGCGGATGCGATTTTCAGAGAAGAAATTGCCGCTGCCGGACTGGACAGGGAGTTTAACCAATATTTTGCGGTTATCACGAATATGCGCAGTGTTGGTGTTATGGGCGACGGCAGAACTTACGATTATACGCTTGCACTCCGCGCCGTTACCACGACCGATTTTATGACAGCTGATTGGGCAAAAATACCATACGATGTTCTTGAAAAGGTGTCCAACAGAATTATAAATGAAGTCAAGCACGTTAATCGCATAGTTTATGATATTACATCCAAACCTCCGGCTACGATTGAGTGGGAATAACGAAACAAAACCTCAAAAACCGCATAATAACGTGGTTTTTGAGGTTTAATTTTTGTCTGT
>CAYRCC010000051.1:0-11991 GCA_964422725.1 uncultured Lachnospiraceae bacterium | reverse complement strand
GCTCAATACGAAGATATTCCGTCAGGTAATCGGCAAAATTCACTTTATGCCTGAGCTCGTGAATTTTGTGCCGTTCTAAATGCGGTATGTTTATGCAAATGCGGATTTTATCAAACATCAGCGGTTATACAGCATCAGCGGCGGCATACCCTCAACCCCTCTTGGCGCAGGAGCTTTTTCGCGCTTGCGCCAAGGGTAAGCGGTTCGTCAACCGCTGAAATTGCGGTTGTCGCCAAAAAGCTATTACTCACGCAATGTCCTCAATCGAGGGCAACACCCCTTACCGCTTATTTTTGCCGGGCGCAAGCTTATTTTCCTTAAAAAACTTTCACAATATGCAAATTTTTCTTTTTCCGCTATTGACACATTGCTGACTTTGTGCTAGAATTATATATTATGCTATACCCTATAAAATGGGTGAGGTGTCCCCAAACAATATTATTTTATATAGAAATTATAGCATAGCAAAGCTTAAAAATCAAGTGTCAAAACCTGATATGCGCCGGCGGTTTTTTTGAAAACACAGCCGCCGTATTGTATAGGTATATTATTATTCTCCGCAGATTGCGGAGTTTAGATAGATTATGCGCAAAAGAGCACAGCTTTTCGCAAAAGACACACAAGCCACGAAAAAATTAACGAGGTGATTAATCAATGGTTCATGAGGTAAAACTGGGCAAAAACACTCGAATGAGCTACTCCAAAATCAAAGAGGTTCTGGAGATGCCGAACTTGATTGAAGTGCAGAAAGACTCCTACAAATGGTTCCTTGACGAGGGCTTGAGAGAAGTATTCCGCGATATTTCTCCTATCACCGACCACTCCGGTAACCTTATACTTGAGTTTTTCGATTACAGACTCGACTACAATCCCAAGTATTCCGTCGAGGAATGTAAGGAGCGCGACGCAAAGTACGCCGCACCGCTGAGAGTGAGTGTAAGACTTATCAACACCGAAACCGGTGAAATCAAAGAACAGGAAATATTTATGGGCGACTTCCCGCTTATGACCGAACAGGGTACGTTTATCATAAACGGTGCGGAGCGCGTAATCGTAAGCCAGCTGGTGCGTTCGCCGGGTATGTACTACGCTTTTGAACGCGACAAAACCGGTAAACCCCTGTATACGTCTACCGTAATTCCGTACAGAGGCGCATGGCTCGAATACGAAACCGATTCAAACGACATTTTCCACGTTCGCATAGACAGAACCAGAAAACTGCCCGTTACGGTTTTGATACGTGCTATGGGTGTTGAGAGCAACGGCGAAATACTTGACCTGTTCGGCGAGGATATCCGCCTTACGTCAACCTTTGACAAGGACGCATCGTCAAACAGAGCCGAGGCAATGCTTGAAATTTACAAAAGGCTTCGTCCGGGCGAACCGCTGAACGTCGAAAACGCGGAATCACTCGTGACAAATATGTTCTTTGACCCTAAACGCTATGATTTGGCAAGAGTGGGCCGTTACAAATACAACAAAAAGCTCGCAATGGCAGCCCGCATTAACGGCAAAACCGTTGCCGACGACGTTGTGTCGCCGCTTACCGGCGAAATAATCGCCGCCGCCGGAGATACGCTTTCTTACGAAACCGCTCAGGCTATAGAAAGAGCCGGCGTAAACAAGCTGGATTTGCTTGTCGACGAGCAGAGAGTGCGCGTGTTCTCAAACGATATGGTATATCTTGACGAATACACAGACTTTGACGTGAGCGATATTAAGGCGGATAAGGTTTACAGAAAAGTGCTTGAGGAAATCTTAAAAGAGGCAGAGGACGACGAGGACGCAAAGCGTATGATTAAAAACCGTATCGACGAGCTTGTGCCTAAGCATATTACGGTTGACGATATTTTAGCATCTATTAACTATATACTCAACCTTGCCTCGGGAATAGGCTGCGTTGACGATATCGACCATTTGGGAAACCGCCGTCTGAGAAGTGTCGGCGAGCTTTTGCAAAACCAGTTCAGAATAGGTCTTGCAAGAATGGAAAGAGTTGTCCGCGAGAGAATGACCGTTCAGGACCTTGAAGTTATCACTCCGCAGACACTTATAAATATACGCCCTATTATTGCTACAATTAACGAGTTTTTCGGTTCGTCACAGCTGTCGCAGTTTATGGACCAGCCGAACCCGCTTGCGGAATTAAGACATAAAAGACGTATATCCGCGCTCGGTCCGGGCGGTCTTTCGAGAGAGAGAGCCGGCTATGAGGTGCGTGACGTGCATTATTCGCACTACGGCAGAATGTGTCCTATAGAAACGCCTGAAGGCCCTAACATCGGACTTATCACGTCTTTGGCGGCGTATGCGCGCGTAAACGAGTACGGCTTTATCGAAGCGCCTTACAGGAAAGTTGACAAGGAAAATGCACGGGTTACGGACGAAATAGTTTATATGACCGCCGATATGGAGGACGAATTTATTATAGCTCAGGCAAACGAGCCGCTTGACGAAAACGGCAAGTTCCTCGACAAAAAGGTACTCGCACGTTACCGCGACGAGATTTTGGAAGTGCCGGCAAGCCGTATAGATTATATGGATATTTCTCCGAAACAGCTTGTGTCGGTTGTTACGGCTTGTATTCCGTTTCTTGAAAACGACGATGCCAACCGTGCGCTGATGGGCTCGAATATGCAGTGTCAGGCTGTGCCGCTTTTGGTTACCGACTCGCCTATAGTGGGTACGGGTATGGAGTATAAGGTTGCGCACGATTCGGGTTCTGCCGTGCTTGCAAAGGAGGACGGCGTGGTTGAAAAGGTTGCGGCTGACCAGATTGTCATTTTGGGCGACAGCGGTGTACGTCACCGTCATAAGCTGGTTAAGTTTGCGCGTTCAAACCAGAGTACGTGTATAAATCAGCGGCCTATCGTCGAAGAAGGCGAAAGAGTCGAAAAGGGCGGCATTATAGCCGACGGTCCGGCTATGGACAACGGTGAGCTTGCTCTGGGTAAAAATATCCTTATAGGCTTTATGACATGGGAAGGCTATAACTATGAGGACGCTGTACTTATCAGCGAGGAACTGGTTAAGCATGATGTATTTACATCTATTCATATAGAAGAATACGAGTGCGAGGCACGTGATACAAAGCTCGGACCTGAAGAAATCACGCGCGACATTCCTAATGTATCCGAGGACACCTTAAAAGACCTTAACGAAAACGGTATAATCAGAGTGGGCGCGGAGGTGCGCTCGGGTGATATCCTTGTCGGTAAGGTTACGCCTAAGGGCGAAACGGAGCTTACCGCCGAGGAAAGACTGCTCAGAGCGATTTTCGGCGAGAAGGCAAGAGAGGTGCGCGATACGTCGCTGAGAGTGCCGCACGGCGAAAGCGGTATTATAGTTGACGTTAAGACTTTTACGCGCGAAAACGGCGACGAGCTGTCACCGGGCGTAAACGAGGTTGTAAGATGCTATATTGCGCAGAAGAGAAAAATTTCGGTCGGCGATAAAATGGCGGGCCGCCACGGTAACAAGGGTGTTATATCGCGTGTACTTCCTCAGGAGGATATGCCGTTTTTGGAGGACGGAACACCGCTGCAAATCGTGCTTAATCCGCTTGGCGTGCCGTCGCGTATGAATATCGGACAGGTGCTTGAGGTGCATTTGGGATTTGCGGCAAAGAAACTCGGCTACAAGCTTGCAACGCCTGTATTTGACGGCGCACAGGACGAGGACATAAGAGAGGCGTTTGAAAAAGCCGGACTGCCTGTCACAGGCAAATCCGTACTCTATGACGGACGTACCGGCGAAAAGTTTGACAACCCTGTAACGGTCGGAATTATGTATTATCTCAAGCTTGCGCACTTGGTTGACGATAAGATTCACGCGCGTTCGACAGGTCCGTACTCGCTGGTAACACAGCAGCCGCTCGGCGGTAAAGCGCAGTTCGGCGGTCAGCGTTTCGGTGAGATGGAGGTTTGGGCGCTGGAGGCATACGGCGCGGCTTACACACTTCAGGAAATACTTACCGTTAAGTCGGACGATATTGTGGGACGTGTGAAAACATATGAGGCAATTGTCAAGGGCGAGAACATTCCGCGCTCGGGAGTGCCGGAGTCGTTTAAGGTATTGGTTAAGGAATTGCAGAGCTTGGCTTTGGATATCCGTATTCTTAACGAGCTCGGCGAGGAGATAGACCTTGATGCCGCAACGGACGATGACGACGACAGCACAGTCGACAGAGAAGAGCTTGTTTCCGCTATGGAGGATCAGGACGGCGTAATGATGCAGACACATTCCGAGGAGGACCTTTTAATGGTTGAACTGGAGGGTGACAGCTATTCTTCCGACGATGACGGCGACGACGATTTTGCACTGCCTGTCGGCGACGACTATTCGGAGCTTGACTTTGACGATGACGACGATGTCGGATTTGATGACGATGAATTTTAATATTTGAGCAAAAACGCTTGAATTAGTATATATTTGGGGCGCTACAGCCGCCCCAATCCTCAATTTGATACGGAGGTTTGTAAGATGATAGAGTTTAACAGTTTTGACGCTATTAAAATCGGACTTGCCTCGCCGGAAACCATCAGAAGCTGGTCTTACGGCGAAGTTAAAAAGCCGGAAACAATCAATTACCGTACACTGAAGCCTGAGCGTGACGGGTTGTTCTGTGAAAAAATCTTCGGCCCTCAGAAGGACTGGGAATGTCACTGCGGTAAGTATAAGAAAATCAGATACAAGGGTGTAATCTGTGACCGATGCGGAGTTGAAGTCACAAAAGCCAAGGTGCGCCGCGAGCGTATGGGACATATAGAGCTTGCAACGCCGGTGTCGCATAT
Organism: uncultured Lachnospiraceae bacterium; assembly: GCA_964422725.1. GTDB lineage: Bacteria > Bacillota > Clostridia > UBA1381 > UBA1381 > CAKSNH01. Next base: position 7,198 of record CAYRCC010000051.1, on the reverse strand, counting down.
ATGGTATTTCAAGGGCGTGCCGTCTAGCATGGGACTTATCCTTGACCTTTCGCCGCGCCACCTTGAAAAGGTTTTGTATTTTGCGGCATATATCGTAGTTGACCCGGGTAAGTCGGGGCTTATGCAGAACCAGATTTTGAGCGAAAAGGAATACCGCGAGGCTTATGAAAAGTACGGCGACCGTTTCAGAGCCGGAATGGGTGCCGAGGCTATCCGCGAGCTCTTGGAGAAAATCGACCTTGACGAGCTGTCGGCGGAGCTTAAAGAGGAGCTTGAAAGCGCACAGGGACAGAAAAAGGCAAGAATTATAAAAAGACTTGAGATAGTCGAGGCGTTCAGAATTTCGGGTAACCGTCCGGAATGGATGATTTTGTCGGTAGTGCCGATTATTCCGCCGGATTTGCGCCCTATGGTACAGCTGGACGGCGGCCGTTTCGCAACCAGTGACCTTAACGATTTGTACAGACGTGTTATTAACCGTAACAACCGTCTGCGCAGACTTTTGGAGCTTGGTGCGCCGGACATCATTATAAGAAACGAAAAGCGTATGCTTCAGGAGGCTGTCGATGCACTTATAAATAACGGCAGACGCGGCCGTACCGTTACGGGACCGGGTAACCGCGCGCTGAAATCGCTTTCGGATTTGCTGAAAGGTAAACAGGGACGTTTCCGTCAGAACCTTTTGGGTAAGCGTGTTGACTATTCGGGCCGTTCGGTTATCGTTGTAGGTCCTGAAATGAAGATTTATCAGTGCGGTCTGCCTAAGGAAATGGCAATTGAGCTGTTTAAGCCGTTTGTAATGAAAAAGCTTGTGGCAAAAGGGCTTGCACAGAATATAAAGAACGCAAAAAGAATGGTGGAGCGGTTAAAGCCTGACGTGTGGGACGTACTTGAGGACGTAATCAAGGAGCACCCTGTATTGCTGAACCGTGCACCTACACTGCACAGACTGGGTATTCAGGCGTTTGAGCCGAAATTGGTTGAGGGGCGTGCGCTTAAACTGCACCCGCTTGTTTGTACGGCGTATAATGCGGATTTTGACGGTGACCAGATGGCTGTCCACGTACCGCTGTCACCGGAGGCACAGGCAGAGGCAAGATTTTTGATGCTGTCGGCAAACAACCTGTTAAAGCCTCAGGACGGACACCCTGTTGCCGTTCCTACACAGGATATGGTACTGGGAAGCTATTATTTGACGCTTATCAAACACGACGAGCCGGGCGAGGGCAAAATCTTTGCAGATGCCGACGAGGCAATTTTGGCGTATGACAACAAAGCCGTCGGACTTCATTCGCCTATCAAGGTTAGAGTGGAGAGAGTTGTGGGCGGTGAGCTTAGGTCTAAGCTTATCGAGGCAACCGTCGGAAGAATTATATTTAACAATAACATTCCTCAGGATTTGGGATATGTTGACAGAACAAACCCTGACACGATGTTTGATTTGGAAATCAACTTTAAAGAGCCGGTGGGCAAAAAATGGCTCGGAAAAATCATTGACCGCTGTATCCGCGTGCACGGCACAAGCATTACCGCGGAAATGCTTGACAAGATAAAAGCGACGGGTTATAAGTTCTCTACAAGAGGTGCGATAACGGTAAGCGTTTCGGATATCGAAGTGCCGGAGAAGAAGAAAGAGCTTTTGGCTGAGGCTGAGGAGAAAATCGAGCAGATAGTAAAGCAGTTCAGACGCGGTTTCTTAACCGACGAGGAGCGTTATCAGCAGGTAATCAAAACTTGGGCGGCAACGAGTGAACAGGTTACAAAAGCGATGATGGAACATCTTGACGAGTTCAATCCGATATTTATGATGGCGGATTCGGGAGCGCGCGGTAGTACGAACCAGATTCGTCAGCTTGCGGCTATGCGTGGTCTTATGGCGGATACGTCGGGACGTACGATTGAGATTCCTATTCGTGCAAACTTCCGAGAAGGTCTTAACGTATTGGAATACTTTATTTCATCGCACGGTGCGCGTAAGGGTCTTACCGATACCGCACTCAGAACAGCCGACTCGGGTTATCTGACACGACGGCTTGTTGACGTATCACAGGACATTATCGTGCGCGAGATTGACTGCGGAACAACCACCGGTGAGTGGGTATCGCAGATCAGTGACGGAAACGAAGTTATCGAGCCGTTGTTTGACCGTATTTTGGGCCGTGTGGCTATGGAGGACGTTATCCATCCGCAGACGGGTGCGGTAATTGCAGTCGGCGGCGAGATTATTAATGACGATATGGCAAATGCCATTGTAAAAGCGGGTATAGAGAAAGTATATATCAGAAATGTGCTTACCTGTCAGAGTAAGTTCGGAGTATGTGCTAAGTGTTACGGTACTAACCTTGCAACGGGTGAGCTGGTAAATGTCGGCGAGGCTGTAGGTATTATAGCGGCGCAGTCAATCGGTGAGCCGGGTACACAGCTTACAATGCGTACATTCCATGCCGGCGGTGTTGCTTCGGGCAGTGATATTACACAGGGTCTTCCGCGTGTCGAGGAGTTGTTTGAGGCAAGACGGCCTAAGGGACTTGCGATTATTTCGGAGATTGCCGGTAAGGTTTCTATTGTCGACAGTAAGCGCAAGAGAGAGGTTACTGTTACAAACGACGAAATCGGCGATTCGAGAACGTATGTTATTCCTTACGGCTCTACAATTAAGGTACACGACGGCGACGTTATTGATTTGGGTGACGAAATCACGGTAGGTTCGGTAAACCCTAACGATATACTTGCAATTAAAGGGCCGCACGCCGTACAGGTTTATATTACGCGTGAGGTACAGAGAACATACCGTATACAGGGTGTTGATATCAACGACAAGCACGTTGAGGTTATCACGCGCCAGATGCTGCGTAAGGTAAGGGTTGAAGATGCCGGAGATACGAATTTGCTTATAGGTTCGCTTGTGGACATATTCGAGCTGCAGCAAGCGAACGAACAGCTTGATGCAAACGGCGGCGGTATGCACGCGACGTATTCGCCTGTACTGCTCGGTATCACCAAGGCGGCACTTGCGACGGATTCGTTTATGTCGGCGGCATCGTTCCAGGAAACGACTAAGGTTCTTACAGACGCGGCAATCAAGGGTAAGATTGACCCGTTGCGCGGTTTGAAAGAGAACGTAATCATCGGTAAGCTGATACCGGCAGGTACGGGACTTCCGATGTACAAAGATGTCAACGTTACGATTGACGGTGAAGAGGTGTTTGAGGACGAAATCACAGCCGCAGCGGAAACGGCGGAAACACCAAAAGAGGAATAAGAGAATATACCGTTGAGAGCAGAGGGTTTTCAAGGGGGTGACCCTTGAAAACCCTTTTTGGCGGTAAAGGGCGAAAGGCTCTGGTTTGCAAAGGGGTTACCCCTTTGCAAACCCTTTTGGTGGTTACCGGGGTTTTGGTAGTAAGGGGCGTTGCCCCTTAGTCGGACAATTCATTGTCATAACAATTCTGCTATCCCTACTTACTTTTGTCTTGTGACAAAAGTAAGCAAAAACACACCAAGGGGCGTTGCCCCTTTGGAAACCCCAAAAAACCGCCGCGCTTGACTGAATGCTTTGCACGCACCGAGTATGTTTTAGTGTTTGCTTTATTCGCTCCGCTCAATGGGCGCAAACACGTTACGTTTCACACGCTCTGAACGTTGGGTCGCTTTGGCGGTTTTTTCCGTATCGCAAACGCGGTGAGCTGACAATAACGTTGTTATGCATATGCAAACGTTGCCAAAACGCGGTGGTTATCGCAACATCGGTTGCTCGGGCGTTGCCCTCGATTGAAAGCGTTGGGTAGGGAATAGCTTTTTTGGCGGTAACCGCAACATCAGCGGTTGACGAATTACTGACGGTTTGCGCAAGCGCGAAAAAGCTATTGAGCCAAGCGGGGTTGAGGGTATGCCGCCGCTGACGTTGTAAAAACCGCCGCTGTTCGGTGAAATCCGTATTTGTATAAACATATAGCGTTCAGAACGGCACAAAATTCACGAGTTCAGGCATAGAGTGAATTTTGCCGATTACCTGGACGGAATATCCTCGTATTGAGCTTTTTCGCAAAAAAAGGGGTTTGCCAAGGGGCGGTAGCCCCTTACCGCTGACAATAGATAACCACCAACGGGATTGCAAGGGCTGCACCCCTGCAATAAGGGTTTTTCGCCCCTTAATCAACATCAAAAATCAGGAGGAATAAAACTATGAAAAGAAACGAAATACAAATCCGCGATCCTTTTATCCTCGCCCTTCCCGATACGGGCGAATACTACCTATACGGTACAACCGACAAAAACTGCTGGAGCGATACCGCCTCCGGCTTTGACTGCTACCGCAGTACAGACCTCGAAAACTGGGACGGTCCGTATACCGCATTTGCGCCCGATGCACAGTTTTGGGCAGACCGCAATTTCTGGGCACCTGAGGTTTATGCCTACAACGGCGGTTTCTATATGTTCGCCTCGTTTAAGTCGCAGGACAAATGCCGCGGTACTCAAATTCTGCACTCCGATTCGCCGAAAGGCCCGTTTGTGCCGATAAGCCCCGAACCGATTACTCCTCGGAATATGGAGTGTCTGGACGGCACGCTCTATATCGACTCCGACTCAAACCCTTGGATGGTATTTTGTCACGAGTGGACACAGGTTATAGACGGAGAAATGATGGCTGTGCGCCTGAGCCGGGATTTGAAAAACACAATCGGTGAACCGATAACGCTGTTTCGCGCGTCACAGGCACCGTGGACAGTCGGCTCTGTGCATAATATGAACGGCAAAGAGGAACGCGTTTACGTGACGGACGGACCGTTTATGTACAAAACCGCCGGCGGTCAGCTTTTGATGATATGGTCAAGCGGCAGCGAAAAGGGTTACGCCGTAGGAATTGCACGCTCGGTTTCCGGCAGACTCGACGGCGAATGGGAACACGACAGCAGTCTGCTGTTTGACTCAAACGGCGGTCATGGTATGATTTTTAAAGGTTTTGACGGCAAACTCTACATAACTCTCCATTCCCCGAATAAAACTCCGAATGAGCGTCCATGCTTTATAGAGCTTGAGGAAATTAACAATAGTCTAAAAATTAAGGACTGATTTTATGCAATATTCACAAAAATTCATATGTTGTGCAACGAATGATGTAAAAAATGTTGAATTAGTGTAAATTTCGTAATATAATATAGGCTGTACATAATATTTTGAGCATAATGCGAAAGGGGAGTAGTTTCAATGAAGAAAAAACTCAATCAATCCACGCTTGTAAAAATTTCTAACATAACCGTTATAGTTTTGATTGTGCTTTCGTCTACTATGACAGCGATAATGGGCAGAATTAACAGGCTGGTTGATGCGAAAGATGCACAGAAGGACGAAATAAACGCAAAAGCCGAGGCACTTTTCGATGCGGCAGATGTGTTGACGGATTACATAAGATTTTACGTAAGTACAGGCGATGAAAAGTACCTTAATTCGTATAATGCGGAAATAAAAAGCGGCAATTTCGATACTGTATATAACGAGTTAAAGGGATTGTGTGCCGGTATCGGCGATACGGCGTCCCTGGCTGACAATTTGTATACATCTGTCCACGACAGAATGGATTTGGATATGCAAATAATAGCCTGTATGAGCGATGAGGGCGAGGACACAGCCGAGGATATCCTGTACGGCGACAGTTACAGCAGTAATCTCAGCGAGTTTGACGATAAGTATGATGAATTTCTTGCAATTGCCAATGCGGCGGCAGACGAAAATATGAAGTCGCTAAACGCTGTCAGCTCGGTATGGACGGTGCTGCTGTATGTGAGCTTTATTCTTGCTATATTGTCGTCGGTTGCGCTTTTGGTGATAACGCTTGTCGGAATTATAAAGCCGATAATTTATCTTAAAGCCGGGATTGCACAGCTGGCACAGGGTAATCTTAACGTTGTGGTACGGTATGAGCAGAACGATACCGAGCTGGGACAGATTGCGGGGGCAATGTGTGAGCTTGTCGACTTCCAGAAAGTTATAATTTCCGATATTGATTACATACTCAGCGAAATGGCGGCAGGCAATTTTGCCGCAACCAGTGAAAATGTCGGAATGTACAAGGGCGACTACTATAATATAGTATTATCTATGCGTAAGATTAAAGACCGGCTGAACGCGGTTATGGGCGAAATAACGGAAACTGCCGGACAGGTTGCCTCCGGCGCGGATCAGGTTGCCGGTGCCTCACAGGCACTCAGTCAGGGTGCTACCGAGCAGGCGGGTTCTATACAGGAAATGTCGGCTACAATTATCGAAATAAACGACAATGTAAACAAGAACACCGAAAATGCGCGTAATCTCGATGCGGTTGCCGGCGAGATGATTTCGGATATGAACAACAGCAGTGAGCAGACCGAAAACCTTATCGGCGCGATGAAACAGATAAGCGCGATTTCTCTTGAGATTGACAAGATTGTAAACACTATCGACTCGATTGCGTTTCAGACGAATATTCTTGCGCTTAACGCGGCGGTTGAGGCAGCGCGTGCCGGTGAGGCCGGTAAGGGATTTTCGGTTGTTGCCGAGGAGGTGCGCAGTCTTGCCGGCAAGTCTGCCGAGGCGGCAAAGAACACCTCAGACCTTATTCACAAAGTTATTGAAGCTATAGGCAAGGGTGCGGAGTGTGCCGATGCGACGGCGGCGGCTATGGACGTTGTAAAGCACAAAACAGAGCTTGTTGCGGTCGGCATAAACGAAATCTCCGTAAATTCGGAAGAACAGGCGAACGCTATTAACCAGACGACTGTCGGAGTCGAGCAGATTTCCAAGGTTGTACAGTCGAACTCGGCTACGGCGGAGGAAAGTGCGGCGGCCTCACAGCAATTGTCGGCACAGGCGCAGGCACTGAAGGATTTAATGAGTCAGTTCACGCTCGACGGCGGCGGCGCGGCGGCGTTCAGAGAGAGTTATGCAAAATCCGAGTATTCGGGTTCGGCGCAGAATGTGCAGGACACAGGAGCGGACAAATACTAAGGTATAGGAGCGAAAGCTCCTATACCTTTTTCGCGCTTGCGCAAGGGGTAAGCGGTTCGGTTGACAAGGGTGTTGCCCTTGTTGATCCGTTTTGGTGGGTATCGGGGTTTAGGTAGTAAGGGGCGTTGCCCCTTAGTCGGACAATTCATTGTTATAACAATTCTGCTATCCCTAGGTACTTTTGCCTTGCCGCAAAAGTACCCAAAAAGGCACC
>CAYRCC010000050.1:0-12299 GCA_964422725.1 uncultured Lachnospiraceae bacterium | reverse complement strand
CGGCGTTTTTGCTTACTTTTGCCGCTGTTGGCAAAAGTAAGTGAGGATAGCAGAAATGTTATAATAATGAATTGTTTTCCTAAGGGGCAACGCCCCTTACTGCTGAATAACGATAACCACCAAAAAAATAACGGTTGACAAAGGCTCTACCCTTGTCAACCGAACCGCTTGCACTTTGCGCAAGCGGTATTTGCCCCAAATCTGCGGTTACCGCAATAAGGGGCTGCCGCCCCTTACTGCCAAAAAACCAATAAATCCAACACGTTTTTGCTTGTTTTTAACTCGGTTTTGTGTTAAACTGTGTATTGGTGTTAAACTGCATTTGAAAGGACTGATTACCATTAATACACATACCAACATTAATATAAGAAAGAAACTGTCGGAGATGCCGGTTTTCAACCTGAAATTTCCGCATACACTGATGCTTATAGCGTTTTTGTCGTGCATAAGTATGGCTATGCAGATGGCGGCACAGCTTGAAATTTTCAGCTATATAAGAAATCCGCTTGTTACATGGTGTAACATTATCCCGATATTTCTGCTTATGCTGATTTTGTACCTTGTCACAAACCGCGCGTGGGCGGCGTATATAAGCGTGGGCGCGGTTCATCTGCTTATGCTTGCGGTGAACCATTACAAGCTGTATTTTCTGTCTGAACCGTTTCGTCCGATTGACATAATGCTTGCAACGGAAGCACTCAATATCACACAGAACTACACAATAGCCGTGCATATAGAAATAGTGCTTGCACTGCTGATATTTGTCGGCGGCGCGATTTGGGTTTGTACAAAGGTGAAATGCGAAAAAACACCGCTGAAATTCCGCATACCGCTGCTTTTGCTTGCGGTGGTACTGGCTTTTGTGTCGTACAAAACAATATACGCAAATAAAGATTTTTACGACGGTATATATATATCCGAATCGAAAAAGTTCAACGACGGCGAGGTTATCCGCGAAAAAGGCTTTATTTATTCTTTCCTTATAAGTATGAACAGCGGCACATATCCGCCGCCGGACGGCTACGACAGCACCGCCGCCGCCGAAAAAGCCGCCTCTTACACCGCCGGTGAGGGCAAAATGCCGAATGTAATAGCCGTTATGAGCGAGGCTTTTTTTGACCCCCAGGTCGGCGAAAACGTAAAGTTTAAAATCAATCCGCTGAAAGACTACAACGAGCTGAAAAAAGAGGCGTATTACGGCGGACTGATAGTGCCGGGGTTTGCCGGAAGTACGGCATCGACAGAATTTGAATTTCTGACGGGTATGAACATTTCGCTGATTGACAGGAAAATGCCGGTAGTGTACAAAACGCACGTCACAAAAGATATGTACGCACTGCCGAGATTTTTCGGCGGCAGAGGTTATGCGACGAGCGCAATACACCCGGGACACGAATGGTTCTACAATCGGCGCAGTGTATACAACAGAATGGGTTTTGACAGCGAGCTGTTTTACGAGGACCTCGATTTCAAGCCGGAAACGGTGAATTATTACACAGCCGACAGCGAAACAACCAAGCTGATAATAGACGATTACAAAAAGCATTTGTCCGAAAATCCCGACAAAGGCTATTTCAATTTTACAGTCACAATACAAAACCACGGCCCGTATATTGACGACGAGCTCGGTGATGAGGTTTTCATAGAGCGGCCCGACGGCGTGAGCGACGAGCTGTATTACACGCTCAACAACTATATGCGCGGCGTGCGTGATGCGGCAAAGCTTTTGTGTGATTTGAAAGAATTTTCCGAAACACTGTCCGAACCGACGGTTATAGTGTTTTTCGGCGACCATCTGCCGTTTTTCGATTCGGAGCAAAAGGGTTTGAGTGCGCTCGGCTATGATGTGAGCGCGGATACGGCTGACGGAGTAAAACGCAGATACACCACGCCGTATTTAATATGTTCAAATTCCGCGGCAAAGGATATGATAAATGCACAGGGCGGCGAGGTGCTGTCGGGGTACGGCGGAGATATATCATCGAATTATTTGGCAAGCGTGATGTTTAAATATATGAATGTGAATCCGGGCGGATTTTTTGCGTTTACCGACGAGGCAAGAGAGCAGGCGGAGATTATTTCACCGCATTTTATCGTCAGCGGCGGCGAAATGACGGACGAGCAGAGTGTGAGCGCGCTTTTGGACGATTACAGGAAACTGCAGTATTATTTTATGAGGGAGTACACGAAGCAATAAGGGGCAACGCCCCTTACCGCAAAGGGGCAACCCCTTTGCAAACCCTTTTTGGCGGTCACCGCAACTGTGGTAATAAGAGGCGGAAAATAAGCTTGCGCTTGGCTGAAATAAGCGGTAAGGGGCTACCGCCCCTTAGTAGGACAATTCATTATCATAAATCAACTGCTATCCCTGTGACACTTTTGTCGTTTGACAAAAGTGTCCAAAAGCAAACCAAAGGGTAACCCCTTTGGAAACCCTTTTTGCGAAAAAGCTCAATACGAGGATATTCCGTCAGGTAATCGGCAAAATTTGCTTTATGCCTGAGCTCGCAAATTTTGTGCCGTTCTGAACGCGGTATGTTTATGCAACCGCGGATTTTACCGAACGTCAGCGGTTATTACAACGTCAGCGACGGCATACCCTCAACCCCTCTTGGCGCAGCAGCTTTTTCGCGCTTGCGCAAACCGTCGGCGGTTCGATTAACAAGGGTGTTACCCTTGTTTTCCAAAGGGGCAACGCCCCTTTACCCCAAAAACCCGGCAGGGCGTATTGACAGGCGGTGCTTATTGGTGTAAAATTAAAAACAAATATAAATATCGGGAGGATTAATCAATGCGTATAGAAACACAATGCGTACAGGAGGGTTATAACCCTAAAAACGGAGAGGCGAGAGTTATTCCGATTTATCAAAGCACTACATTTAAATACGAATCGAGCGCGTATATGGGAAAACTGTTCGACCTTGAGGAGGACGGCTACTTCTACACCCGTCTGGCAAACCCGACAGTCGGCTTTGTCGAGGAGAAAATTTCCGCTCTTGAGGGCGGTGTCGGCGCAATGATGACGGCATCGGGACAAGCCGCAACCACAATGACGGTTATGAACATATGCCGCGCCGGTGACCACATAGTATGCTCCGCTACCGTATACGGCGGTACATTCAATCTGCTCGCGGTTACACTGAAAAAGTTCGGCATAGAAACAACATTCGTTGACCCTGACGCGGACGAGGAACAAATCTCAAAGGCGTTTCGTCCGAACACAAAAGCAATGCTCGGCGAAACTATCGCAAATCCCGCACTCGTGGTGCTGGATATAGAAAAATTCGCAAAAATCGCACATTCGCACGGTGTGCCGCTTATAGTGGACAATACGTTTGCCACACCTTGCCTGTGCAGACCGTTCGATTACGGCGCGGACATAGTAATTCATTCCACATCAAAATATATGGACGGCCACGCAGTGTCGCTCGGCGGCGTAATAGTCGACAGCGGTAATTTTGACTGGGCGGCATCGGGCAATTTCCCTGAGCTTACCACTCCCGACGAGTCCTACCACGGCATAGTTTACACAGAGCATTTCGGCAAAGCGGCATTTATCGCAAAAGCAAGAGTACAGCTTATGAGGGATATGGGCAGTGCGCCGTCGCCGCAGAACGCGTTTTTGCTGAATCTCGGTCTGGAAACGCTGCATCTGCGCATTGCGCGCCACAGCGAAAACGCACTCAAGGTCGCGCAATATCTGCAAAACGACAGCCGAATCAAATGGGTAAAATATCCGGGTCTTGACGGTGATAAGCATAAAGCGCTTGCCGACAAATACCTTTCCGGCGGTGCGAGCGGAGTTATCTCGTTTGCGGTCGACGGCGGCAGAGAGGCGGCGGAAAAACTGCTTGACAGCCTTAAATTCATCGCAATAGTAACCCACGTTGCGGACGCAAGAACAAGCGTTCTGCATCCGGCAAGCTCCACACACCGCCAGATGAACGACAGACAGCTTGCCGAGTGCGGCATTGATTCGGGTATGATACGCCTGAGCGTCGGCATAGAAAACGCGGACGATATTATAGAAGATTTAAATCAGGCACTCAGCCGTAAATAACCGAAAGCCTGTAATGTGCGGCGGCCGGTTCGGTGCGCTTAACATTACAAATTGTGAATTTTGTATAACTTTCGGAAAAAAGTATTGACATATTCGGTTTTAAGGGTTAAAATTGAATATAGCGTGTTTTAACCGACATGCTGCGGCACTTGGACGGTATTGTTACAGCTGTTTTACACGTATTTCACTTGAAACGCCTTGTATAACAGGATTTTTACAGTTTCGTTACATCTGCCGAAAGTGCATTGACTTATAGCCGAGGTGCGTGTTATAATCAGTGCGTAAGTTAAAGACGGCACAGTCTTTGACAATCAAATCCGGTTAAAATCGGAAAGGGGTTTTATCCGGATACAGACAGGCAGACCCTTTCAAATAATATCAAGGAGGATTTGAGAGTATGAAGAAACATCTCAAAAGCGTAATTTCATTTGTTATTGCGTTGGCACTTTCTCTAAGCTCTGTTGCAGCTATGGCAGCAACAACTTACGATGACGTTCCGGCTGACGCAGCATACGCTGAAGCAGTTGCTAATCTTACTGCTATCAACGTAGTCGAGGGTTACGGCGACGGTAAATTTAACCCGGACGGCAAAATCACAAGAGCAGAAGTTGCTACAATGATCGTAAGAGCTTTGGCTCAGGACAATGCAGCAAAGAGCTCAATCGGTGCAACAGACTTTACAGACGTTGCAGCAGATCACTGGGCATCAGGTTACATTAATGTAGCATCAAGAGGTGCCGCAGCATTTATCAACGGTATGGGCGACGGTACATTTGCTCCTGAAGCAAACGTAACATATGCACAGGTTGTTAAAATGCTTGTTGCAGGTATCGGATACGGCGATTGGGGTATCTCAAACGGCGGTTTCCCTACAGGTTATATCGCAACTGCTAAGCAGATCGGTATCACAGACGGCGTTCAGTCAGTAGCTGCTGACGAGGCTGTTACAAGAGGCGTTGTTGCACAGCTTATCAACAATGCTATCGACACTCCGCTCTTGGCTCTTAAGGTTTACAGCCCGACAGACCCTGAGTACGTAATCATGGACGGTACAGACGGTAACGACTATGAAACAGTTCTTACATATTACCACAACATCTACAAAGTAGAAGGTCGTGTAATTGAAACAAACAGAACAAACCCTACAATTGATTCTGACAAGGTTAGATATCAGATCGAGGTTACAAAGAACTATGACAATTCAGACGTTGTTTTGAAGAAGTCAGACGAAGCTGAGTATCCTGAGATGATGCTTATCGGTGACACAAATGTTGCTGATTACTTGAATGTATATTCTAAGTTGATGGTTAAGGTTACAGATAACGAAGATCCTGTTATCTTGAGCTGTGTTGCATCAGGCAAGAACACAACAGTAACTCTTGACGCTGACGCTTGGGACGATGAAAAGTATGATAAAGACGTTGCTCTTGACTATGCTTTCGGTGTAGGTGAAGACAACGAAGATTTGGGCGAAGACAGAGGTCAGCTCTGGTACTACGCTAACAGCTCTAAGTCAGGCAAGTCATCAAGATACTACTTGGACGACGACTATACATTGTATGTAAACGGTGTAGAAGTTGACGTAACAAAGGCTAATGTTGAAACATACATTATGGACAACACAACAGGTAAGGTTACATTTGTTGATACTCCGAGCATTGAGTCTAACTCAACAGACGGCAGATACGATGCAGTATTTGTATCTTACTATGCAACAGCAGTTGTTGAGTCTTTGAATTCAAACGGTAAGGTATTCTTTGATGCGGTTACAGGCGTAGGCAGCTACAAGGGTGCTAACGTTGAGTTTGATGAAGATGATGATGATTTGACATTCTCACTTACATTGAACGGCGAAGATATCGCTTGGACAGACCTTAAGGAAGACGACGTTTTGAGCATTGCTTACAACGTAGTTGAAGGTTTTGAAAACTCTAACTTCTACGAAGTTCTTGTTTCAAGAGATGTAGTTGAAGGTAAAGTTACAGAAACAAACACAGAAGATGAAGAACTTGCTATCGACGGCACAACATACAGCTACATTCCTGAAATGGTAGAAGTTTCTGAAAGCGATGACGATAAGGGTATGAAGCTTGGTTCATCATATGTTGCATACCTTGACGCTTTCGGTAAGGTTGTAAATTACGAAAAGCTTTCTACATCAGTTAAGTACGGTATTGTAAGCAGAGCTTACACAAGCACGGATGCTGACGAAGACAGAGTTGTTATTTATGATTCAACAGCTACTAAGAAGACATTCGTAATGGCTGACACATTCAAGTACTTGAACGGTGCAACAGAAGATATTCTTGCTGACTTCGGTACAACAGCAACAGATGCTGAGGCTATGGACAGAGTTGTTACATACGAAACAAACTCTAAGGGCGAAATCAAAGAAGTTAAGGTTCTTAACGCATCAGGCGGTGCAGACCAGAACTACACAGCTAAGAACGACAAGATCGGTTCATTGAAGTTTGACGATACAACAATTATGATCAGCGTTGACGGTAAGGACTTCAGCGTAGTAAGCGTTTCGGCTTTGGCTGATGACAACGACTACAAGGCATACGGATATGATAAGGAAGACGGTATCTATGGTATCATCGTTATCACAGACGGTGTAGGTTCTTATACAAAGGATACAAGATTTGCTGTTGTTGAAAAGGTAACACAGGGTGTTAACGAAGACGGCGATGACTGCGATAAGATTGCTCTTTACTCATCTGACAGTGATGAAATTCAGACAGTATGCGCAGACGGTACAGATATGTTCTACGGCGAACTTTCAAAGGGTGACGTTATCATCTACACAACAAACGCTGCAGGCGTTATCGAAGATGAAGACGATGTAGTAGTTATCTTCAGTGCAGGTACAGCATACATTGATTATGCAAGAACAGAGTCAATTGACGATTGGGCAGATGGATTGTTCTCAATTCCGTCAGGCTGGACAGATCCGGAAGACGAAGTTGAATTGTACTTCGGTCCTATCGTTGACAGAAGCTCTAAGTCAATCACTCTTGGTAGAGTAATTGAAGAAGGCGGTAACAGAGTTACTTATACAGAAGAACTTAAGAACGATGACCTTACAGTTGAGTACAACCCAATCGACCTTGACTATGCAAGCGATGTAGCCGTATATGTATACGACTTCAACAATGCTAAGGATAAGAGATTGTCAGTTGGTACAGCTGCATCAGTTATCAAGACAAACGTTGCTAAGTCTGTAAAACTTGAGGATATTGAAGGTAACAACACAATTATTAACTGGGACGATGAAGAAACACCTGAGTTCACATACGCTCTTGTTAAGACAGTTGAAGATGATGTTACAGATGTATTCGTAATTATTCCAAGAGACTAATTAACGGTATATAATTAAAAAGAGTCGGCTTTGCCGGCTCTTTTTTTGCGCGCGGTGATAAATGTAACAAATCGGTAGTAATTATTCACAAATTATTCATAAGCAATTAAAAAATAGAGAGTATAATATATGTAAATGAGTTAATGTGCTAAAATAGGAGGGTTGTTTATGAATGAGTACAGGTGGTATCCGAACGAACAAAAGCCTTTTGAGAATGTAAGCAAGCCGGTGAGTGTAAAAAAGAAAAATCATACGGTGTTGTATTCGGTTGTTGCATCAATTGCGGCGTGCAGTGTGCTGATGAGCATATTCGGCGCGGTTATGCTGAAAATGACGAAAAATACAAGAACACCGAATGGGTTTGTACAAGTTGATGACGGCAGGGAAAAGAGCGATATGAGCGACATCATAACTCCGTCGGACGGGAGTATGTTGTCGGTGGCAGAGATTAGCGATAAAGTCAGTCCTTGCGTGGTAGGGATTCTGAGCAAGGGGACTATGGGCGGATTTTTGAGTCAGGACGTAGATATGGGTTCGGGGTCGGGCGTTATTATAAGCGCGGACGGGTATGTGGTCACGAACAACCACGTTATCGAGAACGCAAACAGTCTTACGGTGGTGCTGAACGACGGCAGTGAATACACAGCGGCGATAGTGGGCGCTGATGAACGCACGGATTTGGCGGTTTTGAAGATTAATGCGGAGAATTTGCCGACGGCGGTTTTGGGAAATTCAAACGCAGTCAAGGTAGGTGAGCTGGCGGTAGCGATTGGAAATCCTTTGGGACAGGAGCTTGCCGGCTCGGTTACGGTGGGCGTGATCAGTGCGGTAAACCGCAATTTGGACGTACAGGGCAAGAGTTTGACGCTTTTGCAGACAGATGCGGCGATAAATCCGGGCAATTCCGGCGGTGCGCTGGTTAATTGTTACGGCGAGGTGATAGGTATAAACACGGTCAAGGTGTCATCGACATCAATTGAAGGTATAGGCTTTGCGATACCGATGAGTGAGGCTAAGCCTATAGTTGATGAGCTTGTGAGCAATGGCAAGGTTACGGGCAGACCGGTTATCGGTATTGCCGGTTCGGATGCGCCGTACGGGGTAGTGGTGGAGAGTGTAGACCCTGGCAGTGCGGCGGATAAATCCGGAATAAAGAAAGGTGATTTGATAATCAAGTTTGACGGCGAAGTGGTGAAAACGGTTGACGAGATAAACAAGCTGAAAGAGAAGTACAAGGCAGGCGAGGCGGTGAAGATGACGGTTTACCGTGACGGGGAGCTTTTGGAAGTGGATTTGATTTTGGGTGAAGAATAGGAATAGGGTTTTTAAGGGACGGCAGTCCCTTAAAAACCCTTTTTTTGGCGGTTATTGCGGTTTTGGTAGTAAGGGGCGTTGCCCCTTTGAAAACCCCTTTTTGCGAAAAAGCTCAACACGAGGATATTCCGTCAGGTAATCGGCAAAATTCACTCTATGCCTGAGCGCGTGAATTTTGTGCCGTTCTGAACGCGGTATGTTTATACAACCGCGGATTTTACCGAACATCAGCGGTTATTACAACGTCAGTGACGGCATACCCTCAACCCCACTTAGCGCGATAGCTTTTTCGCGCTTGCGCAAACCGCTGACGTTTTGTCAACCGCTGACATTGCGGTTACCGTAAAAAAGCTATTACCCACCCAACGCCCTCAATCGAGGGCAACGCCCGAGCAACCAAAGTTGCGGTTACCACCGCGTTTTGGCAACGTCTGCCTATGCATAACAACGTTATTGTCAGCACACCGCGTTTTTGATACGGAAAAAACCGCCAAAGCGACCCAACGTTCAGAGCGTGTGAAACGTAATGTGTTTGCGACCATTGAGCGGAGCGAATAAAGCAAACACTAAAACATACTCGGTGCGTGCGGTATATTCAGTCAAGCGCGGCGGTTTTTTTGGTGTGCTTTTGCTTACTTTTGTCACAAGACAAAAGTAAGTGAGGATAGCAGAATTGTTATGACAATGAATTGTCCGACTAAGGGGCAACGCCCCTTACTACCAAACTCCCGACAAGTACCACAGGGATAGCAGATAAAATATGATAATATCTTTGTCATAATAAGGGGCGGTAGCCCCTTGCCGCCAATATAAGTTAAGCGCAAGCTGTTTCCGACTAAGAGGCGTTGCCCCTTACCGCTGACAATAGATACCCACCCCAAAGGGGTTTGCAAAGGGGTAACCCCTTTGCAAATAAGAGGCTTTCGCCCCTTACTGACAAAAAGGGTTTAAGAGAACACTCATTCCCTTAAACCCTCAAATTTTATTATGTTTTCGTAATTTCGCATACCGCAAACCCAAGCGTGTCCCTCGCATACTCGCATATCGTGCGTACCGAGGTTTCCACTTCGGAAATCTTGCCCGTTATAATAAGTGTACCACTGAACCGGTCAACAAACCCCAGCTCAACATTAGCCGTCTTTATTGCAAGGTCGCCGGCAATAATGGCGGTTTCGCTCGGCGACATCGTTATTATGCCGATAGCCGCGCGTGCATAGTCCACCGACGGGTCAAGTCCCAGTTTCTGATACAAAATCTTGTCCGGCGCGGCAATAAGGTGCGCAAGCGTGATTTGCTTGCCCGGTACAAGCTCCTGAATTATTCTCAGCTTGCTTTCGCCGTCCGCATTATTTGAAATCAATTTTTCAATATCCATCAGTATCCCTCGTTTTAACAATTACTTGTTTGCGTTAATATAGCTTACCGCATCCGCAATAGCTTCGTCAACCGTCTTTTCAACCGCCGACTCCGCATTTCTGAGCTTGTACTCAACAATATTCTCGCCGATTTTCTTTCCGACAACAATCCTTACCGGTATACCAATCAAATCAGCGTCCTTAAACTTGACTCCGGCACGCTCTTTTCTGTCGTCAAGCAGTACCTCAATGCCTTTTGCTTTAAGCTCCGAATAGATTTTTTCAGCCATATTCATCTGTTCTTCGACTGCCGCGTTCACAGGCACCACAATCGCGTGATACGGCGCAATTGCCACCGGCCAGATAATACCGTTGTCGTCGCTGTTCTGCTCGATAGCCGCCGCCAAACAACGCGTAACGCCTATGCCGTAACAACCCATTATAACCGTCTGCGCCTTGCCGTTTTCGTCAAGATAGCTAAGTCCCAAAGCATCTGAATATTTCGTGCCAAGCTTGAAAATGTGTCCGACCTCAATACCCTGCGCGGTCTTAATTTCCTTGCCGCATTTAGGGCAGACATCACCCTCGGTAATCGTGCGGATATCCGCAACGGTTGTAGGAGTGAAATCCTTGTTAATATTTACATTTTTGTAATGATAACCGGTTTCGTTCGCGCCGATGATGAAGTTTTTCATTTCTGCGACTTCCTTGTCGGCAATCACGTCTATGTCAAGTCCGATAGGACCGGCAAAGCCGACTTCGGCGTTTGTCAGCTCGCGCACGACAGACGGCGGCGCAAGAGTCAAATCGTCAACCGCGCCAACGAGATTTTTCAGCTTAACCTCGTTAATCTCGCGGTCACCGCGCACCATAGCCGCAACATATCTTCCGTCCTCTATCTGATATATAATAGTTTTCGCAAACACGTGCGCCTGAGTTGAGAAAAACTCGACAAGCTCGTCAATCGTATGCACATCGGGAGTTGCGACTTTTTCCATATCCAAATCGCCGTCCGCAAATTCTTTCTCGGTCGGCACACACACCGCTTTTTCAAAGTTAGCCGCATAGCCGCAGTCGTTGCAGAATGCGATACCGTCCTCGCCGACAGGCGATTTAACCATAAACTCCTGACTGCCGCTGCCGCCCATTGCGCCCGAATCCGCATCAACTATAGTAAAATCAAGACCCAAACGCGTAAAAATCTTGCAATACGCATCATACATTTTTTTGTATGACTCATCAAGTCCGGCGTTGTCGACATCAAAGCTGTACGCATCTTTCATAACGAACTCGCGGCTTCGCATAACGCCGAACCTCGGGCGCGCTTCGTCGCGGTATTTTGTCTGGATTTGATAGAGCGTTTTCGGGTACTCCTTGTATGACTTGACCTCGTTTATAACGGTTTGCGTAAACAGCTCCTCGTGTGTAGGGCCAAGACAGAAATCGCGGTTGTTTCTGTCTTTTAAGCGGAACATACTGTTTCCGAACACTTCCCATCTGCCCGATGCCTGATACGCCTCAGCCGGCAAAAGTGCGGACATCAAGAGCTCGTTTGCGCCGGCGTTGTCCATTTCCTCGCGGATAATCTGTTCGACTTTTTTCAGCGAACGCAGTCCGAGCGGCAAATACGAATATATGCCGGCGGCGAGCTTTCTGATAAGTCCGGCGCGCAGCATAAGACGGTGACTTGTAATTTCAGCCTCTGCCGGCACTTCGCGAAGTGTAGGCATTAATAAATTAGACAATCTCATTTTATATATTTTCTCCTATATCTGTTTGTTTATACCCTCCGCATTACCGGCGGATAAACTCCGTTTTAGTTTATTATATTATTTTTACGCCGACTTGTCAAGTAAGGGGAGTGATTATTGCAAAGGGTTTCCCTTTGCAATCCCTTTTGCAAAAACAAAAGGTTTCCCTTTGCAATCCCTTTTTTAGTGGGTATCGCAGTTTTGGTAGTAAGGGGCGTTGCCCCTTAGGAAAACAATTCATTGTTATAATGATTCTGCTATCCCTACTTACTTTTGCCAACAGCGGCAAAAGTAAGCAAAAACGCCGTCGGGCGTTGCCCGAACCCAAAAAACCGCCGCGCTTGACTGAATATATCGCACGCACCGAGTATGTTTCAGTGTTTGCTTTATTCGCTCCGCTCAGTGGGCGCAAACACGTTACGTTTCACACGCTCTGAACGTTGGGTCGCTTTGGCGGT
>CAYRCC010000049.1:0-13304 GCA_964422725.1 uncultured Lachnospiraceae bacterium | reverse complement strand
ACCGTCTTTCATAACAACGATTCTTGTACCCATTGTCATAGCCTCTGTCTGGTCATGCGTTACATAGATAAACGTTGTCTGAAGATTTTTATGCAACTTATTAATCTCTGTTCTCATCTGAACTCTGAGCTTAGCATCCAAGTTTGAAAGCGGTTCGTCCATCAAGAATACCTTAGGATCACGAACAATAGCACGACCAAGCGCAACACGCTGTCTTTGACCGCCCGACAAAGCCTTAGGCTTTCTGTCAAGCAAATGCTCTATATCAAGAATTTTTGCAGCCTCGGTAACACGCTTTTTGATTTCGTCTTTCGGAGTCTTTCTCAGTTTCAAACCGAATGCCATATTTTCAAATACCGTCATATGAGGATACAAAGCATAGTTCTGGAACACCATTGCTATATCTCTGTCCTTAGGTGCTACATCGTTTACCAGCTTACCGTCGATATACAACTCACCTTCACTGATTTCTTCAAGACCGGCAATCATTCTCAATGTTGTTGACTTACCGCAACCCGAAGGACCGACAAGGATAATAAACTCCTTATCAGCGATATCAAGACAAAAATCACTGACAGCCGTTACACCGCCCGCATATTTTTTATAAATGTTTTTCAATTGCAAATCTGCCATTTTACAAATTTCCCCTCTCGTTGAAATGAATTAATGATAACATAATAATCATAACACATATTGACTTAAATTGTTATTCTCTAAATACACAAAATTAGAATTTGTTCTTTAGTCATTTTCACTAAATAATATGATTATTCTGATATTTATAACCAATTTCAACTTAAAATAAAATCAAATTTCAAAATATCGGCTTATTATTCGCCGCGTTTTGCCTCGGCAATAACTTTATCGGAAACAGCCGACGGTGCCGGTTCGTATCTTGAAAATTCAAAGCTGAATATTCCTCTTCCCTGACTGATTGACCGAAGGTCTGTCGAATACTTAAACATTTCCGACATCGGCACTTCGGCCT
The DNA here is from genome assembly GCA_964422725.1 of uncultured Lachnospiraceae bacterium. Classification (GTDB taxonomy): domain Bacteria; phylum Bacillota; class Clostridia; order UBA1381; family UBA1381; genus CAKSNH01. Next base: position 12,316 of record CAYRCC010000049.1, on the reverse strand, counting down.
CAACCAAATTCAAGCCGTCCTTATCGCTTTCGCCCATACCTATTACCTGACCGCGGCGTTTATTAATATCGCCTATAACATCACCCATTATATTCTCCGGCACATATACTTTCAAATACCCGATAGGCTCAAGCAATACCGGATTTGCCTGTTTCAATCCCTCTTTATATGCAATAGTTGCCGCAGTTTTAAACGCCATTTCAGACGAATCCACCGGATGGTACGAACCGTCCACCAAAGTGGCTTTAAGATTAACTACAGGATATCCGGCAAGCACACCGTGAGCCGCCGCATCACGAAGCCCCTTTTCAACTGCCGGAAAATAATTCTTCGGCACAGCACCGCCGAATACCTTTTCCTCAAATATCATTTCTTCACTGTCGCCGCGTTCAAACTCAATCCAAACATGTCCGTACTGACCGTGACCGCCCGACTGTTTCTTATGCTTGCCCTCAACCTTTGACTTACCTCTTATTGTTTCGCGGTACGGCACAATCGGTGCGGATAATTCAACCGACACGCCATACTTATTTTTTAGCTTATTCACTATAATGTCAATATGCTGTTCACCCTGACCGTTAATCAGTGTCTGCTTTGTTTCGTAATTATTGGTTATGCCGAATGTCGGGTCCTCCTCGGTCAGCTTGCTCAGTCCGCCCACAATTTTTTCCTCGTCACCCTTTGCAACGGGACTTACCGCCATTGTAAGTGTCGGCGACGGGAAATCAATACCGCTCAAAACAACGTCCTTACCGCTTGAACAGAGAGTATCTCCGGTTTTCGTTTTGTCCAGTTTAACCGCAACACCTATATCTCCCGCAACCACCTCAGATGCTGAGTTTTGCTCTTTACCGCGCACCCAGTAAACCTTTCCTATCTTTTCCGTTACGTCCTTATTCGGATTATACAGTGTGCTGTCCGCTTTTACCTTACCAGAATACACTCTGAAAAACGACATTTTACCCACATACGGATCGGCTATTGTTTTAAATACTATTGCCGCGGTGGTGTCCGTTTCCTCCTGAACTATAGCGGTAGGCTCGGCAGTTTTTATATCGCGCGCAATTTCATTTATTTCATCGGGTGCCGGCAAATATTTTCCTATTGCATCCATAAGACTCAGTATACCTACGTTATCCAGTGTCGAACCGCAGTATACCGGCAGAATTGTTCCGTCTTTAACGCCCTTTCTTATCGCTTTTTTAATTTCGTCGAATGTAAATTCTTCACCGTTGAAATACTTGTTCATAAGCGCATCATCGGTTTCGGCAACAGCCTCCATAATCATTTCACGCAACGGCGCAACCGTATCCGCCATACCCTCAGGTACGGGAATGTCAACTCTTTCGTTACCTTCGTAACGTCTTGCCGTCATATCAACAATGTCAACAAAACCCTTAAACTTGTCACCCTCCCTTATAGGATAAACAAACGGTGTTACCGATTTGCCGAATTTTTCTTTCATCTGTTCGAGCGTAGCCTGATAATTTGCTCTGTCATCGTCAAGCTTATTTACAAAAAATACTGTAGGGACTCCTTTTTCCTTGGCATACTTATATGTATTTTCCGTTCCTACCGACACTCCGCTCCTTCCGCTCAAAACTATAACCGCCGAATCCGAGGCGCGCAGACCTTCCTTTACCTCGCCGACAAAGTCAAAATATCCCGGAGTATCAATTATATTATATTTCATATCTTTCCACTCAATCGGCACAACCGACAGCGAAACAGATGCTTTTCTTTTGATTTCCTCAGGGTCGTAATCACTTACGGTGTTTCCGTCGGCAACACTGCCGAAACGTGCCGATGCACCCGAATTGAACACCATAGCCTCCGTCAGAGTTGTTTTGCCTGCTTTGCCGTGACCCATAATACATACGTTTCTAATCTCGTCCATTTTGTAATGTTTCATAATTTTATCTATCCTCCGTCCGATTTTTTTGTACATCATATACAATAATATATTATTCTATAAAACTTGTTTAATTCCTTTTTTATTTATAAAATTATTTTATACAAAAAACACTTCTCTTATTTGGTTATTTTGGACAGTTAAACATTATTGATTTACTTATTTGTTTTTGTTATAATTAAAAACATTAAGATGTTAATTATATTGTTAACAGACAGACAAGCTTACTTTAAAGTTTATCTGCGGTTACAGTCAAAAATACATTTACAGAGAGGATTATTTTATGTCTAAAGTTACACTTGGCGAAGGTATATTCAAAACATCACAGGAAATCGGCGAAAAATACATACTGTCACTCGACATTGACCGTTTTCTCGCACCATGCTACGAGGCGCACGGTCTTACACCGAAAAAAGAACGCTACACCGGCTGGGAGTCACGCGAAATAAGCGGTCACTCGCTCGGGCACTATATGTCCGCACTTGCCGCCGCATTTGTATCTTCGGGAAACCCTAAACTCAAATCTATACTCGACTATGCGGTTTGCGAGCTTTGCAATATACAAAAGACGACAAACAGCGGTTATATCGGCGGCCTTGTCAGTGCACCGTTTGATGCCGCATTCAGCGGTGATTTTACAGTTCGCGGCTTTGACCTTAACGGCTACTGGGTGCCATGGTACAGTGTGCACAAAATCTATCAAGGGTTAATTGATGCTTACAAGCTTACCGGCAACAAACAGGCACTTGACGTTGTAATAAAATTTGCGGACTGGGCGGTTGACGGTTTGAATAGAATGTCCGACGAACAGGTGCAGAAAATGTTGCTTTGCGAGCATGGCGGAATGAACGACGTTTTTGCACAGCTGTATGCACTCACCAAAAACAGCGAATATCTGAATACCGCCCTGCGCTTTACTCAAAACTCCATTCTCACACCGCTTGAAAACGAAACCGACGAACTTCAAGGACTGCACGCAAACACTCAGATACCTAAAATCATCGGTGCGGCTGAGATATATAATCAGGATAATACTCAAACACAATACAAAACCGCCGCAAAATTTTTCTGGAATACGGTTGTTGAAAACCGCTCATACGTTTTCGGCGGAAACAGTATCAGTGAACACTTTGAGGCACTCGGAATGGAAAGTCTGGGTATCAAAACCGCCGAAAGCTGTAATTCACACAATATGCTGCTGCTTACCAAACAGCTTTACGCGTGGGAACACGACAGTCGTTACGCGGATTATTACGAAAATGTGCTTTTAAACCACATTCTAGGAACGCAAGACCCATGTACGGGACACAAAACCTACTACACCTCTACCCTACCGGGGCATTACCGCATTTACTCTACCAAGGACAGCGCGTGGTGGTGCTGTACAGGTACGGGAATGGAAAATCCGGCAAAGTACAATGAGTTTATATACTTCTCAGACGGCAATACACTGTATGTAAACCTGTTTATTTCATCGCGTATCGACTGGTGCGAGCAAGGACTGGTGCTTGAACAGAAAACATCATTCCCTTATGAAAATACTTCAACAATGACCGTTACCGACGGCGGCGGCGATGCCGTAATCAAATTGAGAGTTCCGTCGTGGATTGACGGCACAATGACGGTAAACTGCGGCGGCAAAGCATATATTGCCGACAAAGCCGGATACATCGAAATTAAACGTCATTGGAGCAAAGGCGATACTATGGAAATTACTATGCCTATGTCGCTGTCCGTTTACACCGCCGGTGACACAAAAAATAAAATCGCGTTCCGTTACGGTCCTGTCGTACTTGCCGGAAAATTCGGAAACAAGGATATGCCGTGCGACACCATAACCGACGAAACAAAGCTAAACCCGAAATCCGCCGACGTACCGGGTCTGAAAACCGACGATATTAATTTTAAGGACAAAATTGTACTTAAAGATAAGTCCGAGCTGATATTTGAAATACCTGCCGAGCTAACCTCGGACAGCAGCATCGTTACTCTTGCGCCGTTTTTTGCAATACACCACGAATACTACAACGTATATTGGTTCTTAAACGATACCGGCGACAACTCCGCCGCCGTCGTAAACAAAATAACCGTTGACAGTGTAGAACCTGACGGTCAGCAGGACGAAATAGGGCACAATATGCATTGCAGTGAAAAATGCCGCAACGGCTCGTTTGTGGACGAGCACGGAAAAATGCATATGTGGCGCGAAGTACACGGCGAGGAAAACGGATATTTCAGTTATGACCTTGACATCGAAAACGGACAGAATTATCTTTGCGTTGAATTTTGGGGAAGTGAAAGCAGCTTTGCCGACGGCATAATGTACACGCGCGAATGTAATATTTACATCGACGGCGCAATTCTCGCAAACCAAAAAATCGACCGCAACAACATAGGAAAAATATATTATGTATTCTATGAAATACCTCAAAGCCTCACCGGCGGAAAATCAGCCGTAACCGTAACGTTTAAGCCGGCAAGTATGACATCTTCCGCAAGCATTATAGGTGTACGCACCACGCGCTCTGCCGTCGATAACATTAATTGAGCGTATTTATCAAAGCGGCATTAAAACAGTCTTAAAAAACACTCTGCAAAAGCTCCCGCTGCACAGCAAAATCAAGCTGTGTTTCGGGAGCTTTTCTCTGCCGGCGGAAAATGTTTTGCGCAAGCTTATATTTGCAAACCATTTTTTCGTTTTTTTTGATATAACTTAAAAATACAGTCCCCTCGACGAAAACCTTTTTTTATATATTACTTGAAAAAGCATATATTATTTGATAGAATTATTATATAATAATATGGAAAAGAGGTTTTTGCAATGAATTCAAAAATCAAACTGCACTGTATGCAAAACCGCACACAGGGCGGATACGTAACATGGGGTATGCCATGGAAAAAGGGTGAGGTTTCCGCCGACACCGGTTATATCCTCACAACCGAAAACGGCACTGCAATCAACGTGCAGTCCAAACCAATTGCGTTCTGGCAGGACGGAAGCCCTAAATGGACTTCTCACACCGCCAACATCAATGACAACAGCTGTGTGTACTTCTCGCAAGGAAAAGCAGATACGTATAACGGCCTTGAATGCAGCGAAAATGACAACGAAATTGTTGTCAAAAACGGAAAATTCACCGCTGTATTTCCGAAAAAAGGTGACATACTTATGTCTGCGCCGTTTGCGGAAGCGCGCCTCGTTGCAGTTAAGGAAAACCGCACGGAAAGTGCAGATATACAAACAAAAAGCGAAATTACATATTACGGAAATATTGACAAAGCATTTATCGAGGATTTGGGCGCGCTCAGAGCCGTAATTAAGGTTACGGGTACTCACAAGGCAAAAGATAACAGCACTTTTCTGCCGTTTATCGTAAGATTTATTGTAAAAGCCGACAGTGATTCCGTTGATATAAAACACACTTTCCTCTATGATGCCGATGCAAGTACCGATTTCATAAAGGGTGTGGGCATTAAATTTACAAAACCGATGTCCGGTAAACTCTATAACCGACGTATAAAAATAACCGGCGACTTCGGAGTTATGCACGAGCCGCTTGTACTTGTATCCAGCTGGCGTCCGAAAATCGACAAAACTATTTATACGCGCCAACTGAACGGTGAAATTCTTTCACTTGACGAAACCGATGAAAATATCAGAAAAGCTCTTGCCGATATGACAATTTGGGACAACTACAAGCTCACGCAAATCACCGCTGACAGCTTTACCGTAAAGAAACGCACTCGCAGTAATACCTGTGCTTATATCGACTCAAACTTCGGCAGTCGTTCAAAAGGACTTGTTTTTGTCGGCGACGAAAAGGGCGGTATAGCTGTATGTATACGTGATTTTTGGCAGAAATATCCGTCGTCCGTTTGGGCAAATAAGCTTAGTACGGACAATGCCGAGCTTACTGCTTGGATTGTCACGCCTGATGCGGAGGCTATGGATATGCGCCATTACGATACCGTTGCACACGCAAGCGCGTATTATGAAGGCTTTAACGAAATCGGTTCATCACCTGTCGGAATCGCAAATACCAACGAGCTTTCACTCTTTATGTTCGACGGTGTTGCCGCTGACGATACGCTTATGGCTTGTGCCGACAGCGTGCAAAAGCCGGCTGTACTGATTGCCGACCCTGAATATTATCATTCACAGAAGGCTCTCGGCGAATGGAGTCTGCCGGCAAAAAATTCACCGCTCACATCTTGGCTTGAGGACGAGCTTGACAAAGCGTTTGATTTTTACAAAAACGAAATCGAACAGCGCCATTGGTACGGCCTTTTTAACTACGGTGATGTTATGCACACTTACGATGCCGCACGCCACTGCTGGAAATACGATATGGGCGGTTACGCTTGGCAAAACACCGAGCTTGTACCTACACTTTGGCTGTGGTATGCCTTTCTGCGTTCCGGCAGAGAAGATATTTTCACTGTAGCCGAAGCTATGAGCCGTCATGCCGCCGATGTTGATATTTACCATTTCGGAGATTTGAAAGGACTCGGCAGCCGTCACAACGTAATCCACTGGGGCGACTCCTGCAAAGAGCCGCGAATTGCAATGGCAGGTCACCACAGAGCACTTTATTACTTACTCGGCGGTGACTTCAGAATGAATGATGTTTTTGACGATGTTAAAGATGCCGACTTTGCTACGCTGAATATGGACCCTCTGCGTTTCTTTTACGATAAATCGGAAATGAAACTGCCGACCCATGCGCGCAGCGGTCCTGACTGGTCCACATACTGCTCTAATTGGTACACCGCATGGGAGCGTACCGGTGACGAAAAATATAAGCAAAAAATACAAACGGGAATCGACGATTTGAAAAAAGCACCTATGCGAATGATTTCGGGGTCAAACTTTGAATATGACCCTGAAACCGGACACCTCGGCTATATCGGTGAATCTGCCGCCGGCGGTTCGCACCTTGCCGTATGTATGGGCGGACCTCAAACGTGGATGGAGCTTACAGAATGTCTTGACGATAAAGTATTCTCCGATATGCTTGCGGAATTCGGAGAATTTTATTACAAAACTCCGGAGCAAAAGGAAAAAGACTCAAACGGTATAATCAGAGGTGTGTGGTGGCCGTACCCGTATATGGCTGCCGGACTTGCCGCATACTCAGCAAAATACCAAAACAAACCTGAACTTGCATATAAGGTTTGGCAGGTGCTTGTACATTCGCTTGCCGGTAAAAACAAAGACGAGGGTTTTGACAAAAACACAGTCAGCAACTATTTCAACAATAAAAACCTTGATGAAATGTTCTGGATTTCAACGAATTTCACCGCACAGTGGTGTCTTAACACGATTGTTGCACTTGAACTTACAAAAGAGTGGCTTCCTAATGCCAAGGAGGACTGCGAGTGGGAAGATTGGGTAAAATAAAACTGTTTTGATATTCTTGCGACACGCCGATAATATATCGGCGTGTCGTGTTTTATCTGTACTGCCGACAAAATATGTATAAATCATTTCCAAACCGTCAATACTAAATACTGATAATGATGGAAAGGAAATGTAATTATGTACTTAAAAAGATTTGCAATGCATATAATAGCCGGTGTAATATTTGTAGGCACAGGATTCCTGTTCGGTTATTTTTTAGGCAAAATTTTCTACACTCCAAGCACCGAACCCACAAAAGAAATTTCACTTTCACAGGAAATAGCCGCCGAACCCGTCCGCACTCCCGACACACTATTTACCCCCGAACCCTCGGAAATTCCCGAAAATGCACCGGAAAATACTTTCCTTGTGCAAAGCAGCGGAAATTCAATATATATATACGAAATCTCCGACAGCAAAAAAACACCGGTAAAGGCATTTGATGTCAATATGAGCATATTCCCGTCCGCCGACAAGGAACTGCTTGTCAAGGGGATTGAGGTTTACGGTTTGCAAGATGCATATGAAATAGTTGAGAATTTTACAAGCTGATACGAAAAATAAAGTAAATTAATGAAAAACAGCGTATACGAAAGATTTTGAAAGCAAAATATGTATTTTTAATCATTTTTAGCTTTCTTTAGTGTTTGCCTATTATGGGTATTTGGTAGATAATATCATTGTTAGCACTCAACAGATGAGAGTGCTAACAATGATATTGTGATTATATTTTAGGAGGAATTGATATGAATATTAAACCATTGGCTGACAGAGTTGTTGTTACAATGCTCGAAAGCGAAGAAACCACAAAAAGCGGTATTGTACTGCCGGGTTCGGCAAAGGAGAAACCGCAGGTTGCGGAGGTTGTTGCTGTAGGTCCGGGCGGAGTTGTTGACGGCAAGGAAATCAAAATGGAACTTGCTGTGGGTGACAAAGTTCTTTTGTCGAAGTATGCCGGCACAGAGGTTAAGCTTGACGGCGTTGAATACACGATTCTTCGTCAAAGTGACATTCTTGCAAAAGTTGAGTATTAATTTAAATTGAGTTATAAATCGAGGAGGAATTAAAAATGGCAAAACAAATTCTATTCGGCGCAGATGCCAGACACGCTCTTGAAAGAGGTATTAACCAATTGGCAGATACCGTTAAAATCACATTAGGTCCTAAAGGCAGAAATGTAGTGCTCGATAAAAAATTCGGCGCACCGCTGATTACAAATGACGGTGTTACAATCGCAAAGGAAATCGAGCTTGACGACCCATTTGAAAATATGGGTGCACAGCTTGTTAAAGAAGTTGCGACAAAGACAAACGATGTTGCCGGTGACGGTACAACAACCGCTACACTTTTGGCACAGGCACTTGTAAGAGAGGGTATCAAAAACGTAACTGCCGGTGCTAATCCTATGATTGTGAAAAAAGGTATTCAAAAGGCTGTTGATGTTGCCGTTGAAAATCTTATCGCAAACAGCAGAAAAGTTGTCGGCAAAGACGATATTGCAAGAGTTGCCGCAGTGTCTGCCGCAAATGATACTATCGGTGCTTTAATTGCCGATGCTATGGAAAAAGTCACAGCAGACGGCGTAATCACTGTTGAAGAATCAAAAACCGCAGAAACATACAGTGAAATTGTTGAGGGTATGCAGTTTGACCGCGGTTACATCTCACCGTACATGGTAACGGACACAGATAAAATGGAAGCTGTAATTGATGATGCTTACGTACTTATCACCGACAAGAAAATTTCAAACATTCAGGAAATTCTGCCGTTGCTTGAACAAATCGTACAACAAGGTAAAAAGCTTGTTATCATCGCCGAGGACGTTGACGGCGAGGCTCTTTCGACAATTATCGTAAACAAGCTCAGAGGTACGTTTACCTGTGTTGCTGTAAAAGCTCCGGGATTCGGCGACAGAAGAAAGGAAATGCTACAAGACATTGCCATTCTGACAGGCGGTACGGTTATTTCCGAGGAACTCGGTCTTGACCTCAAGGAAACGGATATTTCACAGCTAGGTCGTGCAAGACAGGTTAAGGTACAGAAAGAAAATACTATAATCGTTGACGGTGCCGGTGATGCACAGGCAATCAAAGACAGAATTTCACAAATCAGAACAGGTATTGAAAACACCACATCTGATTTTGACAAAGAAAAACTTCAGGAAAGACTTGCCAAAATGGCAGGCGGCGTTGCTGTAATCAAAGTCGGTGCGGCTACAGAAACGGAAATGAAAGAAATGAAGCTAAGAATTGAAGATGCTCTTGCGGCTACAAAGGCGGCTGTGGAAGAGGGTATCGTTGCCGGCGGCGGTACAAGTTACATTAATGTAATTCCTGAAATCGCAAAACTGCTCGATTCAACTTCCGGCGACGAAAAAACAGGTGTACAAATCGTACTCAAAGCTCTTGAAGAGCCTGTTAAGCAAATCGCAAGAAATGCCGGCCTTGAAGGCTCTGTAATTGTTGACAAAGTAATGTCGCTTGACAAAGGTATCGGCTACAATGCATTGACAGAAGAGTATGTAGATATGCTTTCGGCAGGTATTGTTGACCCTGTAAAGGTTACAAGAAGTGCATTGCAAAACGCAGCAAGCGTTGCGGCTATGGTACTGACAACAGAGAGTCTTGTTACTGATATTCCTGTTAAGGAATCGGCACCGGCTATGGACCCTAGCGCTATGGGCGGTATGTATTAATAACCTCACGAAACAATACGAAATATGTTATAATAAAATCCGCAAACGCAATTTGTTCAATAATATCAGAAAATCGGTTGCAAATTCATTGTTGCAACCGATTTTTCATATATAAAAACGGCAAGGAGCACCCCTGCCGTTAAACTCCCCTTTTTCTGCCAAATCTTTCATTTAGCCTCGGTACACTATCGTAAGGAATACCATATGATTTAAGTATATTACAAAAAGATGGATGTCCTCCCATCTCACCTGTTGTGATTAAGACACACTTACCTTTAAGCTTGTCTATCATTATGGTCATTAAGACCATAAAACAACTCATTCCGCTTAAACAACGTGCATCAGTGTATTTAGCGTTGTACAATTCTTTACATAATTTTTCTGTGAGGTTCATTAATTTTAACAAATAATCACTCCCTATATTATAGACTATTTACAAAAATGTATACTACAGGGACTACCAGAATAATTTTTTTATCTATTGTATTTCATTTTTGTTACTGTCTTTCTTTTGTATAATAAAAGAGAAGTGCTATATAACACTTCTCATTTAGTTAAGTTCATACCAAAAAATCGTTCATTAAAAAGGTCTTTATCAAAATAGTCAGGATGATTAGTGTACTCGAGTGATATATCACTACCATTAAATCCAAACAAATCGAAACCTACGCGCGACCTTCCCCAGCCTAACTGCTTTATACCATTGATTGTATAATCGAGAAACAAAGGAATATCTGTTTTAGCTATAATATAACGGTACTTACTCAAATCTATAGGTGTAGTATCATAAAAGTCGGACTTATAAGAAATAGTAGTTCCAGTTTCAAGATCATAAAAGTGTCCAAGTAGAATACGTGCTTCAACACAACCTACACCCTCAACATTGTATATAGGCAAGGCCCAGTCAGAATATAAAGTACCAAAATCTGGAAGCCACACCCCCCACTATATCGACCATGGGCAGTAGTGCAATTGTTTGGGTCTTCTAATACACTAACTATAGGTACACTGTTTCTGGTACCATCAGGGTTGTTCCGGTAAAGTTTTATTTCCTTCTCCCCTAAGTAAACTACTCGGTTCTCAGCGTCGTATTCTACTTGGACACCGTGTTCTTTTAGGAAAGTTAGGGAGTAACGCGCCATCTTATCAATTACAATACCTACAGAGTTTACATCGATACCCACTTCCTTGTATTCCTGTACAGAGCCCTCTGACCAAGGTGATGTACTACACGGAGTTACTTCATTGGTTACCTGCCAGTCATTTCTAAACAGCCATTGATAATCACGATTTGTCTCGACCCAATCATCATTATAGTAACCCTCTTCGAGTGTTTTCTTCATACTGTCACTTACGTAGTTGACATCTGTGTAACAGGGCCTAATAGTGTACGAACAATAGTTCGCCCCTATTTCTCGATCAAAAAGGAAGGAAGGTATATATATTTCGTCTCCTTTTTGTACAATGCGCCATTCACGGTGTTTATCGGTAATTGCAGTGTGTATACCGTTCACTCGAATATCGATATCCTTGCGCACATAAGCTATATCTGTTTTTCGGTTGCTGGTATCCAGAGCTACTCTTGAGCTAGGATTAAAGGCTCTTTCCAGAATAGACAGTATCTCTGCTCTGGTTATAGCTTTGTCCCCTATAAAGCTTCCGTCTTCAAAACCGGTGATGATACCTTTGGCATAAGCTTGTGCGACGTACTGTTTATAATCGTCTCCTACTAGTTTGTAGTCAGGAATTAGGGAAGTGTCGAAATTTACATAGTCCTCGTCTAAGGCTCTTACTACAATTCTGGCTACTTGCTGTCTGCTAAGCTGTACATCAGGGTTCTCAAACTCTCCCCATACAACCAGACTCATCTCGTGCGCTTTATCCCAGTAATTAGATGCCCAATGATACACACCTTTCTCACAAGTTATACCTTTGTAATTAAGAACCATCTTTAGACATTCTCCTAGGGTTATAGTATTAGCTGGTCTGAAAGTATTGTCTTCGTAGCCGCTTACTACTCCTTTGTTTGAAGCATCTTGTACATAGTTATAGTACCAGTCACCTTCATATACATCGGAATAAGCAGCCGCTGACGCTACTTGTGCTGTTGCGCCCAGGGAGATGGTTAGTGCTGCCGTAGCTGTGATAATTTTCTTGATAAGTTCTCTTTGTGGTTTGATTAACATTTTAAATCATTCCTTTCTTTTATTATAAATTAATTTTATATCATATAACATAAAAGTCAATACAACTTTTCCTCTTACTCACTAAAAAAGAGTGTTTGTCAATACAAAGTCAGCTGACATTG
>CAYRCC010000048.1:0-14859 GCA_964422725.1 uncultured Lachnospiraceae bacterium | reverse complement strand
ACAAATTTTGCGTATTCCAAAAGGTCGCCGCTGTTTTCCGAAATAAAGCCGCCGTCGCTGTCGAGTGTCAGAACTGTTTTGCCGTCTTTGTCCAAAATCTCCGCCGCACAGTCGCAGTTGGGGTGAAAAGGCGGAAAATTCTCGTACGGAACAAGATTTTTTATGAGAAATTTTTTGCCTGACATCGAGCCGCATGCAGGGCAGTTTTCGCCCGTCGCAATAATCGCATACTCCTCATATCCGTCATCTTCATATTTCCATAATACTACACATCTTGTGATTTGTAAATAAACAGTTTCCAACAGTGATTGCAGTGCGGCACGCCTTTTCTCAAGCACCGCGTTTACTCTTTTCATAACTATGCCGCTGTCCGTCTGCATAACGGCACAGTTTTCGATTTCCTCCGTAATTTTTCGGATTGTGGTCTGCATTGACTTTTCAAAGTCGCTTCGATACCGGTTTCGGAGTTTGTCCGCACGCTCTCCGCAGCCTTTGAGCTGTCCGTCGACTCTGTCGATGATTTTTGCATAGAACCCGTAAATATCCTCCGCAACATAATCATTTATCATTTCATAAGGACTTTTTCCCTTGTTATTGCCGGCGGCAAATCCGAATAAATCCCTATGCCATGGCGAAACGGCACTCTTGAGAGTCGCTATTGTGTTTTTGCCTTTCGGAATAAATGAATCGTAGACGGTTTTGATATAGTTTTCCGAATCAATACCCAACTCGTCTGTTTTAATATTAAATACCCTTTTGTGCATTTGTATTCCTTTCGTAAAATTTTATTGAAACGTTTCAATATGATATTAACACTAAAGGGTATATCATTTTGTATCATATTTTTGTAAAATAAAAAAGGTCTGAGGCTAAACCTCAAACCCTTTTGTTTTATGCGTCTTGTACTTTCTCGTTTCTGTACAAAAACTTCAATATAATCGGTGTCACTATTGACGAGCATATAATAAGCAGTATTACAGGCGTGAAATATACCGGCTCCAAAAGTCCCACGTCAAGACCTTTCTGCGCAACAATCAGAGCAACCTCGCCTCGGGTCATCATACCTATACCGATTTTTAACGAATCCTTTGCGCTGAACCCGAACACCCTTGAGATGAGTCCGCAGCCTATTATTTTCGTTACCAGCGCAACCGCAACAAATGCAGCCGAAAACAACAGTATCGCACCGTTTACTCCGGATATGTTTGTTTTCAGTCCGATACTTGCAAAAAATACAGGTCCGAAAAGCATATACGAGCTTATGTCCATCTTCTCGGCAATATAGTTTGAATCACGTATGTTGCACAGAATTATTCCGGCAACATATGCACCGGTAATGTCGGCAATGCCGAACATCTCCTCGGCAATGTACGACAGCGCAAAGCAAAGTGCAAGACCGTAAATAGGGACACGTCTTTGGTGCGGATGTCTGCTGTCGATGTACTTAAATATGAAATAGAACAGTCCGCCTATCGCACCGCTGAATACGAAAAACAGCACTGTATTCTTCACTACCGCCGCAAGACTTACATCGGGCGAATTAAAGCTGATTACAAACGTAAGCACCAAAATACCTATAACATCGTCGATAATTGCGGCGCTTAGAATGGTAGTTCCTATTTTGCCCTTGAGGTGCCCGAGCTCGCGCAGTGCCTGTACGGTAATGCTGACGGAGGTGGCAGTCATAATTACGCCCGTAAATATTGCTTTGTAAAATTCTATCGTCCCCGTCGGCGCAAATCCGTAAAACAGCGAATACACCAAATATCCGCCGGCAAGCGGTACAAATACTCCCGCGCACGCTATAACCAGCGCAATCGGCCCTGTTTTTACGAGGTCTTGCAGATTGGTTTCAAGCCCTGCCATAAACATAAGCAGAATAACGCCTATTTCCGCCATAGAAACAAGTACGGCAGACTGACTGACAAGTCCGAGAATACTCGGACCTATGATAAGTCCGGCAACGATTTCGCCGACAACTTGCGGCGCTTTGAGCTTTCTTGCCATAAGTCCGAAAAATTTGGCAAAAAGTATTATTATCGCCAAATCTTTGCAAATAGATACGGGTTCCATAAATGATTACCTCACTTTGAAATTAAATTTAGTAAAAATTACCGCCGCTCGATTTTCGCTCGAGGGCGGCTTTGTCAACCATTTGTTAGTATAGCAAAAAAATATACAATATTCAATAAGTTTGCACTTATTTAAAGCCTTTTCCATAATCTGCACAAAAAATTGTCGAAAAAACAGCGTTTGGTTACACAAATTTCAGATTCGCCCGTACCGAGTCAGCGCGCGGAAAATGCATCGCTGATTCGCGCAAACTCCTCAAGTCCCAGTGTTTCACCGCGAACATTCGGTGCAATTGCGATTTTTTCCAGCATATCGGAAATCTCCTGTTTTGACATTCCGAAACTGCCGTTTGCAAGGCAGTTGAGCAGGGTTTTGCGCCGCTGTGCAAACGCCGCTTTTACAACCTTAAAAAATGTTTTTTCGTCGTTTACCCTGACATTCGGTTCGTCGCACACACTGAGCCTGAGCACAGCCGAATCCACCTTCGGCGGCGGTACAAACGCCCCCGCCGGCACTTTGGTCACAACGGTCGGGTGCGTGTAGTATTGACACAGCACGCTTATTGCGCCGTAATCCTTGCTGCCGGGTGCGGCGGCTATTCTGTCGGCAACCTCTTTCTGTACCATAACCACGATATTTTTAATAGGTAGTTTCTGCTCAATCAGCATTGTTATTATCGGGGTGGTGATGTAGTACGGCAAATTCGCCGCAACGCTTATTTTCTCACCGTTAAATTCCGTTTCTATCAATTTTCTGAGGTCGGTTTTGATAACGTCCGAATTTATTATTTTAACGTTGTCGAAAGAACCGACTGTGCAGTCGAGTATGGGCAAAAGCCTTTTGTCTATTTCTATGGAAACGACTTTTTTTGAGCTGAGCGCAAGCTCCTGTGTAAGCACGCCGAACCCCGGTCCTATTTCAAGCACGCCGTTTTGCGCGTCGGCGGCCTCGGCTATGGTGCGGAGTACGTTTTTGTCGGTAAGAAAGTTTTGTCCCAGTCCTTTGCTGAACGTAAAGCCGAACCGCGAGGCGATATCCTTAATAACCGCCGGCGAAGTCAGTTCATACATAATATGCATAATAATTCCTCCGTTATAATTTCATTTGTACCCGAGCAACAAAAAAGAGTGCTCACAGGCACTCGCAGAGTGTAGACAAAACCCGACGTGTTTTGTATTAAAGTTTAGGTCAAGCCTTTTCAAAGGCTTGCGGATTTTTAAGGCAGAGCCTTAAATCGTCGTCCGCAGACGACGAAACTCCTAAGCGTTTAAGTTTTGTTCAAACTTTTTCAAAAGTTTGTCGCTGTCCGCAGACAGCGAAACCTCCTCAAAAATTTAAAACTGATAAGTCTACACTTTGAGAGTGCTCACAGGCACTCGCTTTTTTGTCAACCGCATCAAGCGTTCAAAAATACCATTACCAATGTGGTAATCAAAAACAAAACCGAAATAACGGCAGTCATTTTTGAATACATAGCCGCTTTGGTACGTCCCATATTTTTGCTGAAGAATGAGTCGGACTCGGCACTTGTGCCGCCGGTGATACCTTTCATGCCGGGGTCTTTGCCCTCCTGAAGCAGAACAACCACAATCAGAAGAATCGACACAATAAGGTGAAGAACCAAAAACAAAGTATCCATACGGTACAAACCTCCTATTACATACAAAATTGATACGGAATCCGCAATACAACCCTTTTGCACACAATCTGCCGTATATTGCGATAAAATTCCAAATTAACTACTGTATTGTATCACAAGTTCGGAAACAATGCAAGTGGTTGTACGCTTTTTTTGCAAATAATTTGCACCTTTTGCAAAAAAATATTTACCGCCGCCCGAAAATTTGATATAATAAGCGGTGCGGACAGGAACAGGTACAAAAAGCGGCAAAACCGCTCTTTGAACGGCTGTCGGTTTAAGGGAGGTGTGAAAAGTGTCGGTAACGGACAGAAAGCTTATCGGAAAGCGTTTGAGAGAGCTGAGAGAGGAAGCGGGAATTTCACAGTGTGAGCTTGCCGGATATCTGAACATAACGTCGGCATGTGTGGCAAACTGGGAAAACGGCGTGCGGACACCCGATATAAATGTTTTGGGCACAATTGCGGAAAAATTCGCCGTTTCGGTGGATTACGTGTGCTGCAGAACCAATCAGCGCAATTATTTTGCATCCGGCAGACTCGTCAAGGCGGATTTGCGGCTCGATTTGTCGCCGCTGAAGGAAAGCGAACGAAAACGGCTTATAAAATATTATGAGTTTTTGCGAAAAAATGCTTGACATAATTCGCGCCGTACGATATAATAATTAGGCTTGGTATTTATCAAGTATCCTTGCCCGAAAGCGTTTTTCGGGACATAAGTCCATAAGGAGGTGTAGAGAATGGCTGAAATTTTGAACAGCTATGAAACGATTTTTATCATTGATGCAGGCTTGGAAGAGGAAAAGAGAACAGCTCTTATAGAGAAGTTCACAAACCTTATCGCCGCTAACGGCAGTGTTGAGTCTGTTGATGAGTGGGGTAAGAGAAGACTCGCTTACGAGATTGATGACAAAAACGAGGGTTACTATGTGTTGGTAAACTTTAAGTCAAATTCGGATTTCCCGAAGGAGCTTGACAGAAATTACAGAATTACCGACAACGTTTTGAGAACCATCATTATCAGAAAAGATGCCGAATAATTATTGTTCGGTCACGACAGGGTAACTTATCCGACTTAAAACATGAGAGGAGCGACAGCGATGAACAGAGCTATTTTGATGGGCAGACTGACGCGCGACCCTGAAATGCGTCAAACGCCTAACGGAATAACCGTAGCGAGATTTTCGGTTGCGGTAAACAGAAGATTTGCCAAAGAAGGACAGCAAAGCGCGGACTTTATCGAATGTGTGGCGTGGCGTCAGACGGCGGAGTTTCTGTGCAGATATTTCCATAAGGGCAATATGATTGCACTTGTCGGCAGTATTCAGTCAAGAAGCTGGGACGGCTCCGACGGCAAAAAGAGATATGCCACCGAGGTGGTTGCGGACGAGATTTATTTCACGGGTGAGAAAGCCACTCAATCCCAGGGCGGCGGCTATGCGCATAACGCTTACGCCGGCGGCGGTTTTAACGATGGCTACGGCAATGCCGGCGGCTTCGGTGCTCCGGTTCAGCCGAAACCGAGTGATTCAAATCAGGCGTTTCCGGGCAATGTTGGTTTTGACGGCTTTGACTCGGAAGGGTTTTCCACAATAGACGGCTCGGAGGACGATTTGCCGTTCTGATTGAAATGATAAAAATTGCGAGGAGGTAAAATCATGGCTGAAAGAACAGAGAAACCTATGAGAAGCAGACGTGCTAAGAGAAAAGTTTGCGTATTCTGTGTAGACAAGGTTGATTCTATAGATTACAAAGACACAGCAAAGCTCAGAAGATTTGTTTCCGAAAAAGGAAAGATTGTTCCGAGAAGAATCAGCGGTAACTGTGCCAAGCACCAAAGACAGCTTACAGAGGCTATCAAGCGTGCAAGACATATTGCTTTGTTGCCGTTTGTTGCTGAATAATCAAAAAATATGCCGTTTTAAAGCACTGCTTTAAAACGGTTTTTTGCATTAATTCGGAAAATGCATTTTTTGCGCGCAAAAAAACACGCACTCGGAGTGCGGACTTATTACTTTTTCGATTTTTTGTGCGGGTTTTGCCGTCACCTTTTAAAATGTGCCGGTCGGCGTTTTGGGGGCGGCAGAGGGGAAAATTTGAGTGTTACGAAAGGATTTGCTATGAAGAAAATCATATTTATCGGCAGGAGCGAATGTGGGAAAACCACTCTTACGCAGGCTTTGAAGGGCGAAACGATACAGTATCACAAAACACAGTACGTAAACCACTTTGACGTGATTATCGACACGCCCGGCGAATACGCCCAGACAAAAGGCTTGGGCGGTGCGCTGGCGATGTATTCGTACGAGGCGGACGTTGTCGGACTGCTGATCGGCGCACATGAGCCGTATTCGCTGTATCCGCCCTGCATAACGCCTATGGCAAACCGCGAGGTTGTGGGGATTGTCACTCAGATTGACCACCCTATGGCGGACGTTGAGCGTGCAAAAAGGTGGCTTGAATTGGCCGGGTGCAAAAAGATATTCTGCGTATGCTCGAAAACAGGGGAGGGTATAGCGGAGCTTTTGGAGCATCTTAGGGAGGACGGCGACGTTATGCCGTGGGAAACGGCGGCGGAGTAAAGTGCCGCGCTCTGCACTCTGACTAATTTGAACCCCCGTTTCGGGCACTTGTTTATGTATAAAGTATAAAATAAGCGATTTTTGATAAAAAATATGTAAAATGCTTGACAGAATGAGGTTTTTTTTGATATACTAATATACGCTGGTGAAAGTATAACAGCAGAAAAATTATTTTAACGGAGTGACGGTGCGGTATGATTTCGGAAAGTGAAAAAAATCGTCTGCGCATAGGCTTTAAACAGACATCGAAAGCTGTAAACGCAGGCCTTGCGGAGAAAGTCTTTGTTGCCGCCGATGCCGAGGACAGGTTTGTAAAAACGGTCGTTGATGCGTGCAAAAGAAACAATGTGCCGGTTGTAAGCGTGCCGGCAATGCGCGAATTGGGCAGAATGTGCGCAATTGACGTGGGTGCGTCGTGCGCGGTTGTGTTAAAATGATGTAAAACAGATATAATCGCCTTTGTGCGTTTATATATAAATTTTGAAAAAATCGGAAAACGAGGAGGTGTAACACGGTATGCCAACATTTAATCAATTGGTCAGAAAAGGCAGACAGACTGTTGAAAAGAAATCGACAGCTCCTGCACTTCAGAAGGGTCTTAACTCTTTGAAGAAACGTACCACAAACCAGAGCTCTCCGCAAAAGAGAGGCGTTTGTACGGCTGTAAGAACCGCTACCCCGAAAAAGCCTAACTCGGCACTTCGTAAGATTGCCAGAGTAAGACTTACAAACGGTATCGAGGTAACAGCATACATTCCGGGTATCGGTCATAATCTTCAGGAGCACAGTGTTGTTCTTATAAGAGGCGGAAGAGTAAAAGACCTTCCTGGTACAAGATACCACATCATCAGAGGTACTCTTGATACACAGGGCGTTGCAAAGCGTATGCAGTCAAGAAGTAAGTACGGTGCAAAAAGACCAAAACCGGAAAAGAAGTAATGTGCCGTTAAAGTGACGGCGAAGTTAAATCACATGATTAGTGCGGCTTATCGGGTTATATCTTATTTATGATATTAGATGCTGACTGCACTGACAATCTGGCAAATTTATATTTGCAGACTGAGTACCTGTGATTATGATTAATCATGAAGGAGGGAAGAAAAGTGCCAAGAAAAGGTTTTATTGCAAAGAGAGAAATTTTGGCAGACCCAATTTACAACAGCGTTGTTGTAACTAAGCTTATCAACAACATTATGCTTGACGGTAAAAAGGGTGTTGCGCAGAGAATAGTTTATGATGCGTTTGAAATTATCGGTGAAAAGACCGGTAAAGATCCGCTTGAAGTGTTCAGCGACGCTATGGAGCAGATTATGCCTGTACTTGAGGTTAAGGCAAGACGTGTGGGCGGTGCTACTTATCAGGTTCCTATGGAGGTTCGTCCGGAAAGACGTCAGACTCTGGGCTTGAGATGGCTTACACGTTACTCAAGAGAACGTAACGAGAGAACAATGAAAGAACGTCTTGCAAACGAGATTATGGATGCCGTTAACGGAACGGGCGGTTCTGTTAAGAAACGTGAGGATACTCACAAGATGGCAGAGGCAAACAAGGCATTTGCTCATTATCGTTGGTAATTTTGAAACGGCGGTGTGCCGCTTTTTCAAAATCAGCATAATTTTGATTTTATCAAATTGTTACAATAGAAACAGTTCTTACGTTGTAAGAATGCGTTCGGAGTAATCCGGACACAGTTATATAACGTCGGAAAGGAGGAAATAATTTTGGGTAGAGAATTTTCACTTGAAAATACAAGAAATATCGGTATTATGGCTCACATCGATGCCGGTAAAACAACTACAACCGAGCGTATCCTTTTCTACACCGGCCGTATTCACAAGATGGGTGAAACTCACGAAGGCGCAGGTACAATGGACTGGATGGCTCAGGAACAGGAGCGCGGTATCACGATTACGTCAGCCGCTACAACCTGTCAGTGGAAAGGCAAGAGAATCAATATCATCGACACCCCGGGACACGTTGACTTTACTGTTGAAGTACAGCGTTCACTGAGAGTGCTTGACGGTTCTGTAACCGTTATGTGCGCAAAGGGCGGTGTTGAGCCTCAGTCGGAAACGGTTTGGCGTCAGGCAAACGACTATAATGTTCCTCGTATGGTATATGTCAATAAGATGGACATTATGGGTGCCGATTTTTACAGAGTTGTAGAAATGATTAAAGAGCGTTTGCAGGCGAACGCTGTCCCGATTCAACTTCCTATCGGTGCTGAGGACACATTCAAGGGTATCATTGACCTTATGACAATGAAGGCTGAGGTATATTACGATGACCTCGGTAAAGATGTCCGCGAAGAGGATATTCCGGCAGATATGCAGGAAAAAGCGGAAGAGTTCAGAGCGGCTATGGTTGAGTCAATCGCCGAAACCGATGAAGAGCTTATGATGAAGTATCTTGAGGGCGAGGATATTTCGGTTGACGAATTGAAAAAGGCTTTGAGAAAGGCTACTATCGCAAACGAAATTATTCCTGTACTTTGCGGTACTTCTTACAGAAACAAGGGCGTTCAGATGCTTTTGGACGCTATTGTTGAATATATGCCGGCACCTACAGATGTACCTAACATCAAGGGTGTTGACCCTGACACAGGTGATGACGACGAAAGACCGTCATCAGACGATGCGCCGTTTGCCGCTTTGGCATTTAAGATTGCAACAGACCCGTTTGTAGGTAAGCTCTGTTTCTTCAGAGTTTATTCGGGTACAATTGCATCGGGCAGCTATGTGCTGAACGCTTGTAAGGGTAACAAGGAGCGTCTTGGACGTATCCTTCAGATGCACGCTAACCACAGAGAAGATATAGATATGGTTTATTCGGGAGATATTGCCGCTGCCGTTGGTTTGAAGAACACAACAACCGGTGATACGCTTTGCGATGAAAAGCACCCGATTATCCTTGAGTCTATGGACTTCCCTGAACCGGTTATCCGTGTAGCTATCGAGCCTAAGACAAAAGCAGGTCAGGAAAAGATGGGTATCGCTCTTGCAAAGCTTGCGGAAGAGGACCCTACTTTCAAGACTTATACAGATGAGGAAACAGGTCAGACGATTATTGCCGGTATGGGTGAGCTTCACCTTGAAATCATCGTTGACAGACTTTTGCGTGAGTTTAAGGTTGAGGCTAACGTTGGTGAACCTCAGGTTTCTTACAGAGAGGCTATCAGACGTGAGGTTAATATCGAGCACAAATATGCCCGTCAGTCAGGCGGTAAGGGTCAGTACGGTCACGTATTGCTCAAGCTTGAGCCGTTGGAAGAGGGCAAGGGCTACGAATTTGTTAACGCTATTGTCGGCGGTGTTATTCCTAAGGAATACATTCCGGCTGTTGATGCGGGTGTACAGGGTGCTATGCAGTCAGGTGTGCTTGCGGGCTACAATGTTGTTGACGTAAAGGTAACACTTTATGACGGTTCATACCACGATGTCGATTCATCGGAAATGGCATTTAAGATTGCCGCATCTATGGCATTCAAGGAAGGTATGAAGAAGGCTGATCCTGTTATCAAAGAGCCTATTATGCTTGTAAACGTTATCGTTCCTGATGACTATATCGGTTTTGTTATCGGCGACCTCAGCTCAAGACGTGGTATCGTTAAGTGCCAGGAATCGCGTTCGGGCGGTGTAACTCAGGTTACGGCAGACGTTCCGCTTGCTGAAATGTTCGGTTACGCTACAGTACTTCGTTCGGGTACTCAGGGCCGCGGTCAGTATTCTATGGAGCCTTCGCATTATTCGGAAGTTCCTAGAAGTATCCAGGAAAAGATTATGAGCGACAGAAGTAAGTCGAACTAATATACAAACTGTCAAAAATAGGCATTTGGTGCCTGTTTTTGGCGGTTATACAATAATAATGGTTTGAAAAATTTTCTGAAATTATTAATTCTGTATAAAAAACACTTGATTTTTTCGCGGAATAATTGTAAAATAGTAATTACGAATATAATTCACAAATTAAAGGAGGAAATGTAAAATGGCAAAAGCTAAATTTGAAAGAAATAAGCCGCACGTAAACATCGGTACAATCGGTCACGTTGACCATGGTAAGACTTCTCTTACAGCTGCTATCACAAAGGTATTGGCTCTTAAGGGACAGGCTGAGTTCTCAGCTTACGACAACATCGACAAAGCTCCGGAAGAAAGAGAAAGAGGTATCACTATCTCTACAGCTCACGTTGAGTATGAAACAGATTCACGTCACTATGCTCACGTTGACTGCCCGGGACACGCCGACTACGTTAAGAACATGATCACAGGTGCTGCTCAGATGGACGGCGCTATCCTTGTTGTATCGGCTGCTGACGGTCCTATGCCTCAGACAAGAGAGCACATTCTTTTGTCAAGACAGGTTGGCGTTCCTTACATCGTTGTATTTATGAACAAGGCTGACCAGGTTGATGACCCTGAACTTATGGAGCTTGTTGAAATGGAAATCAGAGAGCTTCTTAACGAGTATGAATTCCCTGGCGACGATACACCTATCGTTTCAGGTTCGGCTCTTCAGGTTCTTGAATCAACATCAACAGATGTAAACGCTCCTGAATATGCTTGTATTCTTAAGTTGATGGACGAAGTTGACGCTTATATCCCGACTCCTGAAAGAAAGGCTGACTTGCCGTTCTTGATGCCTATCGAGGATATCTTCTCAATCACAGGCCGTGGTACAGTTGCTACAGGTAGAGTTGAGAGAGGTCAGCTTAAGATCAACGAAGAAGTTGAAATCGTTGGTTTGACAGACGAAAGACGTAAAGTTGTTGTTACAGGTATCGAAATGTTCAGAAAGCTTCTTGACTATGCTGAAGCCGGCGACAACATCGGTGCACTTCTTCGTGGTGTTCAGAGAACAGACATCGAAAGAGGTCAGGTTCTTGCAGCTCCTGGTACAATCAACCCGCACACAAAGTTTAAGGGTGAGGTTTATGTATTGACTAAGGAAGAAGGCGGCCGTCATACACCGTTCTTCAACAACTACAGACCGCAGTTCTACTTCAGAACAACTGACGTTACAGGCGTTATCAAGCTTCCTGAAGGTACAGAAATGTGTATGCCTGGCGATAACGTAAAGATGGAAGTTGAGCTTATCACTCCAATCGCTATCGAAAAAGGTTTGCGTTTCGCTATCCGTGAGGGTGGTAGAACAGTTGGTTCAGGTGTCGTATCTGAAATCGAAGAATAATTAATATTCGATATATATTCGGCGTTTAGCGCGGATTTGCAGACAGACTCGTTTTGAGTCTGTCTGTTTTGCTTTGCAAAAAAAATCCGCTCGCGGTGACGAGCGGAAAATGGGTTGGTTACACCAACGTCAGTCTGTCGGCAAAATCCGACGAGTTTTACATTAGAGTTTAGGCCGAACCTTTTAAAACAGTACCGGAAAGATATCTGCGAACGGTGAAAATCCTAAGCATTTAAGTTTTGTTCAAACTTCTTCAAAAAAGTTTGTCGTTGTCCGCGGTATCGGGAGGTTACACCAACTTTTTGACTTTTATATGCACTTTTCTGGCGTTTACCGACGTGTATTTTTCGACTGCCCCGCGAATGGCAAGCTGCGCGCGACGGCAAGTTTGCACGATATCAACTCCAAGACTCACATAAGCCGTAATATCAATATGCGCGCCGTGACCGCCCTCGCGTATACCTACACTTACAATCCGCGCTATACCGTCAATGCGTTCACCTTCAAATTTTGCGATTTGGCAAAGTACGCTGTCGGATATGGTGTAGTCGCCCAGATAACTGAACGTCGGGCGCACGATGGATTTGTCAGTTTCCTCGACACCGGACAGCGTGCTTTTTTGAAATATTTTAAGCGGGTGCAAAAAGTAACCCGAAAAATCCTTTTTGATTTCAAAGGTAGGTACGGGGATTACGTGCTTGCCCTGTACCATACGCATTTGCTTGGCAAGCTCCATTTCCTCGTCGGTTGCTATATCCTCGATGTATACGGTGTGTTCAATCGGCGGCAGACCGAGAGTTGCGGCGATTTTTTTGACCATACCGTCGGACGTGCCCAAAATCATAATGCAGTTGATACTGCTGTTCAGTATCGCTTGGCTTACCGCCTTTGCGTGTTCGGGGCGCATAAACAGCGCGCATTTCACCGATGCCAGCTTGGTAGGCTCGCGCTTTGCGGATATACCGGCGATAACCTTTGTTTCCGATATCAGAAGTCCGTCGTCGATGATGGCATCAGCGCCATGCTGTCGGGCAACCATCATAGCGCGGTGGCTTTTTCCCGTACCGCTCGGTCCGACAAATGCAATAGTACGCATAAAATCACATCCTTACTTTTCGTTGTCCTGTTTAATTTTGTACGACAGTGTCATAAGCGAGTCGGACAAGTGCACGTTTTCAACCGCGATATCCTTGGTGGTTTTCAGCTCGGTGTACGAGAAATTCCAAAGTCCTTTAACTCCGCATTCAACGAGTCTGTCGGCGGTTGCCTCAATTGCCGATTTCGGGACTGTAAGTATACCTATATCGACGCGGTTTTCGGCTGTAAAGCTTTCCAGCTCGTCAACGTTCATAACCGTAAGCCCGTTTATAACCGTTCCTATGACATTCGGGTCGGAATCAAAAATACCGACAAGGCGAAATCCGCGTTTTGCGAAGGTGTCGTGGTTTGCGAGGGCGCGGCCGAGGTTTCCGGCACCGACTATTACGGTTGTATAGCCGTCGTACAGACCGAGTATTTCGCCTATTTCGCGGTGCAGACACTCAACGTTGTAGCCGTAGCCCTGTTGTCCGAAACCGCCGAAATAGTTAAAATCCTGACGTATCTGTGAGGCGGTCACATTCATTTTTTCGCTCAAGGCATTAGACGAAATCCTTGTTATATCCTGCTTTAGAAGTTCGCCCAAATATCGGTAATATCTGGGGAGCCGTTTTATGACAACCGCAGGAACACGTTTACTGTTATTACTCAAGTTTAATTCCATTCCTTTCTGCTGTCGGCAAAGTGCCGGCAAAAAAACAAATACTAATATTATTGTATCACATTTATGCATTTCAGGTCAAGCGAACATTTAGTATTTGTCACGGTTTTTGAGTTAGTAAATCATTTATGAACAAATCACTGATATATGCATTGAAATTACAGTTATTGTAAAAGCAAGATGATTAGAAATCTTTATTATTAGGATTTCGCAATATTAATTTATTATATGCCCGGCATATGTCCATAATTTGTTGACGAAATTTACAAACAATTGACTTATTCAAAAACCGCGGACGCATAACAGATAAATCTTGAAAAACGGCACGCAATGTTGTATAATATGTGTGGGTAATGTGAAAAATACATTTTTACATAAAGACAAACTTTTTTGAAAGAATATTAACAGTTGATGTGCTGTTATTTCGGGCAACGGTAAAAAGGAGTGGTATGTATAGTACAGACAATTCTTTTGGCAGTCATTTCGGTATTGCTTGCCTCGCTTTTGCTGATACCTTTTTACATTGATATCGAATATGTAAAAAATGCGGCTGAAAACAAAACAAAAATCGTTTTCAAATTCTTGGGTATAAAATTTACCCTCAAGCCGCACCAAAAAAAAGCATCACCGACGGACAGCCGTTCCGAAAAAGAAAAAAAGGACTTTTCCTTTGAAAAATTCAAAGACAGCTTTGATTTATGGCTTACACGCTTTAAAGCGGTAAAAGATGATATCGGCGGTGTGCTCGATTATCTGCAAAAAAAGCTGGTGAACATAGACGATTTATCGCTGACAGTGATATTCGGCTTTGACGATGCGGCGGTAAACGGAATAATGACAGGAGTGCTTAACGGTGTCGCGTATAATATTTTGGGGTTTGCGTGCCGACATATTACAATCAAAAAGCACAGGCTCAGCCTTAACCCCGATTTCTATGCGAAACGCTTTGACATAAACTTAAAATGCATATTGAAATTGAAAGGTGTGCATATTATAATAGTAGTAATTAAGCTGTTAAAAATCTATTTTAAGGATAGAAAAACCATACTTAAACACACTAAAGGAGAGGAATGATTTATTATGGCAGAACACCCGATTAACTCAATGATGGAAAAAGCAATGACAAATTTGAAAACTATGGTTGACGTAAACACCGTTGTGGGCGATGCGGTAAGCGCACCGGACGGAACGGTGATAATTCCTGTATCGACGGTGGGCTTCGGTTTCGGAGTCGGCGGAAGTGATTTCGGAAAAAACAAAACCATACACGACGACCAAGTAATGTTCGGTGGCGGCTGCGGCGGCGGCGTGTCGATAAAACCGACCGCGTTTTTGGTTGTCGGCAGCAATACCGTTCGTCTTTTGCCGGTTTCCGGTTCGTCATCACCGGTTGATAAGGTGATTGATTTAATTCCCGATATGATTAATAAGGTAAATGATACGTTTGCGGATATATCAAAAAAGCATAAAGAAAAAGAAACGGAAAATTCTAAAAAATCGGACGAGCCGAAAACGGTCAATGTAATTGATTTGGACGACTGATTAAATGGCGGACTAAACGTCCGCCTCAGAGTGTAGACTTATTAGTTTTGCTTAAAATTTTTGAAGAGGTTTCGCTGT
>CAYRCC010000047.1:0-15439 GCA_964422725.1 uncultured Lachnospiraceae bacterium | reverse complement strand
CGTGAATTTTGTGCCGTTTTAAACGCGGTATGTTTATGCAAACGCGGATTTCACCGAACGTCAGCGGTTATTACAGTATCAGTGACGGCATACCCTCAACCCCTCTTGGCTCAACAGCTTTTTCGCGCTTGCGCAAACCGCTGACGTTTCGTCAACCGCTGATGTTGCGGTAACCGCAAATTTGGCGGTAAGGGGCGTTGCCCGAAACGCAAAAAAAGAACAGGCAGTGCCTGTTCCGATTTGGTTGCGGAGGCCGGATTTGAACCGACGACCTTCGGGTTATGAGCCCGACGAGCTACCAAGCTGCTCCACCCCGCGATATTAAGTCTGTTCGCTGAATACTTGATTATTATAACACGCCGCGGTGCGTTTGTCAACATATTTTTTTTGCTTTTTTGAATTTTTTATAAAATCCGTTAATAACCGCTTACAATTAAATCCAAATATACGCATAGTGTACAATTGACTTGCCCTGAATTGTATGGTAAAATATTGACAAAGCCGATATTTTCGGCTTTCATACTGTAGACAAACTCATTTTTGAGTTTGTCTGCCTTATTCGGCGGAGCTTGAGGCGGCAGCCTCAAATAAAATCATTTCTGACGGCGTGTACGTCAGAAATGGCTTAAAATCAAAAGTTTCGGATTTTGCAAAGCAAAATCCAAACACCGGAACTTTTGATTTTTACTTGCCGTAGAACTCAAAAAAGTGATGAAAATCACTTTTTTGAAAGGCTGTCGACAAAACTGTCGACAGCCTCAAAGCCGATATTTTCGGCTTTGAGCTTTAGTGTCCGAGTTCAGGTATGCATATTTTGCAAAGCAAGCGCATAACTGTTTATTCGGACATATTATTAATATTTCACACAAAGTGTCGGCTGTGATGTTGGGGTTGCAGTCGGTGAAAAGGGAATCGGGTGTGAATCCCGAACGATACCAGTCGCTGTATGTGTTTTGCTTATATTCGTTGACGAAAGTCAGTCATTGGGAAACTGAGAAGGCAGAGTATAAGCGTTAAGGCACGAGTCAGAAGACCTGCTTTGATGCCGTTTCGCAGGTACGTTTTGTATAGGAACGGCAGTTTTGGTCGGTTGGCGCAGACTTTTGTTATGCGTTTGTTTGCCGAGCAATTTGTGGTGACACAGAAAAACTCTGCTGTGGTGATTATAATTGCCGCAGCTTTTTTTATTGTCTGCGGTACGGAGGTGATTTTCTTAATATTTCTATCCAAAATACTGCTTTGAGAAAGGACAATTAAAATGAGGTTTAAAAGATTTTTATCAATGCTGTTGACCCTTGCGTTATCGCTCGGCTTGACAGTGATGCCGGTATCGGCTCAAAATGCAGACGAAATAACCGCGTTTTTGAATGTATCGCAGTACGGCGAGTTTTTGACGGACAAATCCGGCGATTCACTCACACTCGCGCCGGTTACACTGTCCGGCAAAGACTCCTACACGCTTGACGATGCATTCCGCGCTCTGCATGATACGTATTATGACGGTGCAAGCGATGAGGGTTATGCGGCATCTGTCAGCGAGTACGGCGCGTATGTAACAAAGTTTTGGGGCGACGAAACAGGTAATTTTAACTACCAGGTAAACGGCGCAAAAGAAGCCGTTATGGGAGTTTCGCACGAGATTAAAAACGGGGACTGTATAGATTTCTCCATAAACCAAAATCTCTATCCCGACACCGAAAGTTATGCAAAGTTTAACAAGTACGAAACCGAGGTATACGTCGGCGATGACCTTGAGCTTACTCTTTCGCAGGCAAGCTATGACGAAAACTGGAATATGTCTTTCGTGCCGTGTGAAAACGCCGCAATAACCGTAAACGGCGAAAGTACGCAAGCCGTAACCGATGCAAAGGGAAAAGCGGTTTTATCCTTTGATACCGAGGGAAAATACATCGTTTCGGCAAGCAAACAGAAAACGGTTGACGAGCAGACCGTTACGGCGATAACCGCGCCTGTATGCGTTGTTACCGCGGTTGAACATCCAAAGACGAACATAACAATTCCGAGCGATGCACAGCTGTTTGTCGGCACAAAGGGCAAAATCCATTTTGTGAAATTTGCCGCCGTTGAACCTGTCGAAACTGTCACCGACGGCGACAGCACAACTTACAGCTTCTGTCTTGACGAAAACGCAACCTACAACTACCGCATAACCGGCGATAACTATATAACCTACGGCGGTACGTTTAAAAACACCAAGGATTTCTCGCTTTCGGTTACGCGCGAACAGCTTGCGCCGTCCGGAAAAGACAAGTCGACAGTTGACCGCGACAGCGCATCAAACAACGGTTTTAACGTTGCGGATATTTATCTTAACATTAATCCGCAGGGTTACTTAAAGCTTGCAAAGGACGATACTTTCCAAATAGTATCTCTGAGAAGCTGGGAGGCGGTAAATTCAACTACCGCAAACTATTTCATCGAGCCTGACTACAGCTTTGAGGCAATCGGTTTTGACGGCAAAAAGTCGGACGTTGTGCAAATTGACGGGAACGGCGTTTTGACGGCAAAGCAAAGCGGAACGGCAATAGTGCTTGTAACGTACGAGGCGATGACCTTGAATTTCGGCGCTGAAGATGATTTCTACGGCGCGATATATCCGGAAAACACAGGTGTTTTCGTTGTTTCGGTTGATGCGGAGGACAGCGGTATAAAAACCGGTATGACCGTAAACAAAGGTAAAAACAATCCGGAAATAAAGCTGTCCGGCGACTATATCGACAGCGAACACGACTGCATATATTTTGTCGGAGAAACCGGCAGTTACACCTTTAAGCCGGAAACCGACGGCACAAGCGTATATATCGCAAACCCGACAGTCGGCGATAAGCTTACTTTTAGCGGATTTGAAAAGGCAGATGCGGACAGCAGCGGCAATTTCAGCGTTCCGCTTACCGAGGGGCGCAATATAGTAAAGGTGGAAAAAGACGGCAAAGCCGAATATCAGGTTATTACGGCAAAGCGCGTTTCGGTAACCGTAAACAACGGCGAGCCGGTGCATACCGGAGATAATATCAGCATTGTGTTTGACAAGCTCTACCACCCGGCAAATAAATTGGCAGGCGTGTACAATATGAGCGCAAATGCGGTGTACACCGACGTTTCCGGTTATGACGGACAGCTCGTCGGCGCACTTTCGGCACAGTACAATTTTGCCGGCAATGCAGAGGCGCAGACTGTTTCAAATGTGCTTGCCGAGAAAAATGTGTGGGGTTCGGTAAGCTATGTTAAGGATAAGGATTTGACCGTTCCGAGCGATTACGCATACGACACATTTACGCTTTCGGGCGGTGCCGTATATGTAAGCGGCTGGGGCGATTCCTACGGAAACCACCGCGCAATAACTTACGAAAACGGCAAGGGCGCAAACCTTAATGCCGATGCAAAACTCGGCTATCTCGGTGTTTTGCCGGACATAGAAATACCTGTCAGCGTGACGGATTCGCCGCTTTCGTCGATTTCGGTGGACACAGCTTCGGCAAAAACCGAATATTTTGCCGGCGAAAAATTCGATAAATCAAGCATTGTCGTGACTGCCGTTTACGAGGACTCGTCAGTGCAGACGGCAACAAATTATACTGTTTCTCCGGAAGTTCTGACGGCGGACACGCAGAAGGTGACCGTAAGCTACAAAGGGTTCAGCGCGGAAATTCCGGTTACCGTTACCGAGCCTAAGGCAGTGGCGATAGAAATATCCTCGCCGCCGTCAAAAACAACCTACACCGAGGGTGAAAACTTCAATCCGAGCGGAATGGTTGTAACGGTTACCTATGAAAACGGCACAAAAGAGCCGACTGTGGATTATTCATATTCACCGAACAGAGAGCTTGAAACCGCCGACACGCAAATGACAATTACCTACAACGGCAAAAATGCCGCCGACAGCATAAATACGCCGGCACAGCCGATAGAGGTGAAAGAAAAATCGGGCGGTTCGGGCTCAGGTTCAAGTGCGGACTCGAAAACAATTTATGTAAACTTCACTCTCCTCGGTGACGAAAAGCACGGAAACATTTCCGATAAAAACGAAAGACACACCAAAAAGAAAAATAATCTTAAAACGTGGGTTGCAAGAACGAAGCTGACTCTTGACAAGGGCAGCCGTGTGATTGATGCCGTTGAAAAGGCGCTCAGCTTAAACGGTATCCCTTACGAAAATGCCGGCAACTATATAAGCGAAATCAAAGGACTTGCCGAGTTTGACAACGGTGAGCTGTCGGGCTGGATGTATCTGCTTAACGGAAAATATTCTACAAAGGGTGTGGACGAACAGACACTTAAAAACGGCGACACGATTATATTCCACTACACAGATGACTACACAGTCGAAAATACGGGATTTTCAGGCGGAGGTTCATCGGGCGGTTCATCGGGCGGTTCAGCGGCGGTTTCTACAGCCGCACCTACAGCCGCACCTACAGCCGCACCTACAGCCGCACCTACAGCCGCACCGTCAGCCGAACCGACACAGACACCTGACGGCAAATCGGATAACGGCGCGATTAAAAATCCGAACGGCACTGCAGTCGGGAAAGCCGAGTTTACCGAAAAGACGTATAATGATGTCAATTCAAAGGATTGGTATTACGAAGCGGTAAAGTATGCGTATAAAAAAGATTTAATGTCCGGTACGGGCACAGGCTTTGAACCGCAGACGAATATGACGCGTTCAATGCTTGTAACGGTGGTTTGGAGAATGGAAAACAAGCCTGTTGTCAACTATGCAATGCAGTTTAAGGACGTGAGCGCGGACAGCTGGTATGCCGAGGCGGTAAGATGGGCGGCAAGCGAGAAAATCATTTCCGGAATAAGTGAGGACAGCTTTGGCACAGACGACGAAATTACGCGCGAACAGCTTGCGGCAATTCTCTACAGATATTTTATGAATAAACATTCCGACTTTACCGCGCCGAGCAATGTCAAGCTTGCATACAGCGATGCGGACAGCATTTGTGAGTATGCTGTTGAGGCGATGAAGTGGGCGGTTGATACGGGAATTATCAAGGGTAAAACCGACAGCGCGCTTTGCCCGGCGGATTCGGCTACACGTGCCGAGGCTGCGGCTATGCTTATGCGTTTTTGCGAGGAGATTTCCGAATGAAAAGAGTAATATCGGCAGTTTTATGTTTAATTATGTTTGTATCAACGGCGGCAACCGCCGCCGTTGATGACCTGTCGGCAACCGCCGGCTATATCGTAAATACCGTAACCGACCCGTCAGTTGCCGCGGTTGGAGGCGAATGGGCGGTTATAGGTCTTGCGCGCAGCGGAGCGGACGTGCCGCGCGGTTACTTTGAAAAATATTATACAAACGCCGAAAACTATGTAAAATCAAAAAGCGGTGTTCTCCATAAGCGCAAGTACACCGAATACGCGCGCGTCGTAACGGCACTCACCGCAATCGGCAAAGACCCCGAAAATGTCGGCGGCTACAACATAGTTCTTCCGCTGAGTGACTTTGAAAGCACGATACAACAGGGAATAAACGGTGCTGTCTGGGCGCTTATCGCGCTTGACAGCGGTAATTACGCCGACAGCGATGTGCGCGGAAAATACATATCGCATATTTTGCGGTGCGAAAAGGCGAGCGGCGGCTGGGCTCTTTCCGATTCCGACGAAACCGCCGACGCGGACGTGACCGCAATGGCACTGACCGCCCTTTCAAAATATCAATCCGACCCAAGCGTAAAAGCGGCGACGGAGCGTGCGCTTAATACGCTGTCGGCAATGCAGAGCGAAAACGGCGGTTATTCGTCGTACGGCGTGCAGACGGCTGAAAGTGCGGCACAGGTGCTGACGGCACTGTCGGCACTCGGCATACCCTACAGTGATTCGCGGTTTGTCAAAAACGGGTATTCGCTTGTTGACAATATAAATTCATTCCGCAACAGCGACGGCAGTTTTTCGCATACAGACAGCTCAAATCTTATGGCGACGGAGCAGTGCTTTTATGCGCTGGTAAGTGCGAAACGGGCACAGGAGGGCAAAACCGCGCTTTTTGATATGAGTGATGTGTCGGTGTCGAATGCGGATTTTGTCGGTGTGACGGGGAGAAATCCCGATATAACCGCGCCGAAAATAATGTATCCGAATAAAACATTTCCCGATATTTCCGGACATAAATATGAAACAGCTGTCAGGGAGCTTGCCGAGCGCGCTGTCATAAGCGGTATGAGCGACGGAACGTTTGCGCCGGAAAAAACTCTCACAAGAGCCGAATTTACCGCTATAATCGTGTCCGCACTCGGACTGCCGGCAAAATCGGGCGGTGCGTTCTGTGATGTGGCACAGGGGGATTGGTATTGCGATTTCGTGAATACCGCATACGCTTACGGTATTATAAGCGGAACATCGGACAGCGAGTTTTCGCCGAATTTGTCCGTCACAACGGAGCAGACGTCGGTTATACTGAAAAAAACAGCCCTTTTGTGCGGTCTTACCGACACTCTTGACGATGCGGCGGTAAGGGATATACTTGCCGAGTTTAGCGATTATACAGATGTTTCCGTCTGGGCGCGCGCGAGTGTTGCGTTTTGCTTTGAAAAAAATATTGCGGACAGGAGCGCAATGCAGATAAACCCCAAAACGGCAGTGAAACGAGGTCAGGCCGCCGATATGCTGTATAATCTGCTGAAAGGAGCACAGCTTATATGAATTTCATAAAACAACATAAAACACAAATTATTGCCGCGGTATGTACTGCCGCGGTATTGGTCTGTGCGTTTTTATACAGCGGTACGGACAGCACAAACAGCGGTAAAATCGAGAGTTTGCCGACAGGGCAGACTTTGGCTTCGTCCGCTGTGCCGACGGCAGAGCCGACTTTAGCACCGACAACAGAGCCGACCGCGGAATCTGTTTCCGCGCCGACAACAGAACCTGTACCGCAGTCGGCGGCAGAGCCGGCTTTTGCACCGACCGCCGCACCGACGGCAGAACCGACCGCCGCGCCGACTCTTACTCAGAGTGCCGATAGGCAGAGCGCACCGCCGTCGAACGGGGGTGCTGTGCAGACTGTGCCTGCAAGTGCGCCGTCGGTAAGCGAGAAAAAGGAGCTTGTATGTACGCTGTCGGTGAGGTGTGACAATGCTGTGGGGAAAACGTCTGCGAAAAGCGCGGTTGTACCGGCGGACGGAGTAATATACGCCGAGCGCGAGGTTGTTTTCAACGAGGGCGAGAGTGTGTTTAACGTGCTTGTGCGCGAGATGAAGCAAAACAAGATACATTTGGAGTTTGTGAACACGCCGATTTATAACAGCGCATATATCGAGGGAATAGGCAATTTGTATGAGTTTGACTGCGGTGAGCTGTCGGGGTGGATGTATAGGGTAAACGGCGAGTTTCCCAATTACGGCTGTTCGCGCTGTATGCTGAAATCGGGGGACAGAGTAGAATGGGTATACACCTGTGATTTGGGTAAGGACGTAGGCGGTGAGTACTCGGCAAGGAACGGTATGCAAGATGAATGAATTTAAAAATTATCACCCTGTTGTAAATTTTATATACTTTTTGTTTTCCGTAATATTCACCTGTGTATTTATGCACCCTGTTATGCTTACGATATCCGTTTTGAACGGACTTGTATTTTACGCGCTTTTAAAGGGTGTGAAATCGGCAGTAAAAATGTTTGTTTTCATAATATCCGCAATTTTCGTGTCGGCACTTGTCAATGCCGCGTTTAACCACGAGGGCGCAACGATACTTGCATATCTGCCGAGCGGAAATCCGCTGACGGCGGAGTCGGTACTGTTCGGAATTTGTGCCGGCGCAATGATAGCCGCCTCAGTAATACTCTTTTCGTGCTTTAACGAGGTTATGACGAGTGACAAATTTATTTATCTGTTCGGCAGAATTGCGCCGTCGCTGTCGCTGATACTGTCAATGACACTGCGCTTTGTACCGTTATTTATAAAGCGGTTCAAGGCGGCGGCAAACAGCGGAAAATGTATAGGACGGGATATGTCGCGCGGCGGTGTACTGCGGCGTATGCGGTGTGCGGCGGCAGTGTTTTCGGCGGTTGTTACGCAGTGCCTTGAGGGGGCGGTTGATACGGCGGATTCGATGCTTTCGCGCGGATACGGGTTGGAGGGGCGCGGAGCGTTTTCGATTTACATATTTTCAAAGCGGGATAAAGCGGTGTTTGCCGCCGCCGCGGTTTTGGCGGTGTATGTAATTGCGGGCGGAGGAACGGGAGCGGTGAGGTTTTCATATTTTCCGTTTGCGGAGGGCGCACAGCGGTCTTTTTATATGTTCACCGTTTTTGCGGCGCATTTTTTGTTGTCGGCACTGCCGATTATAATTGAAACGGCGGAGGTACT
This sequence comes from uncultured Lachnospiraceae bacterium, assembly GCA_964422725.1. Taxonomy (GTDB): domain Bacteria; phylum Bacillota; class Clostridia; order UBA1381; family UBA1381; genus CAKSNH01. The sequence continues at coordinate 7,103 of CAYRCC010000047.1, read as the reverse complement.
TAAATGGAAATCTATCAACTCAAAAATGTAAGTTTTTCGTACCCGAATCAAAAAGACAATGTACTTGAGGATATAAACCTTACGATAAAGGCTGGGGAATTTGTGACGGTGTGCGGAAAATCCGGGTGCGGCAAAACCACGCTTTTGCGGCTGCTGAAACCGCTGTGTGCGCCTGTAGGGAATATGCGCGGTGAAATCCTGTTCGGCGGCAAAAGCATAAGCGAGATTACACAGCGCGAGCAGACTGTACGCATAGGCTTGGTTATGCAGGACCCCGAAAGTCAGATTGTGACGGACAAAGTGTGGCACGAGCTTGCGTTCGGACTCGAAAGTCTTGGACTTGACAACACTAAAATCCGAACTCGGGTGTCGGAAACGGCATCTTTTTTCGGTATACAGAATTGGTTTTATAAGAAAACGAGTGATTTGTCGGGCGGACAGAAACAGCTGCTTAGTCTTGCGGCGGTTATGGTTATGCAGCCGGACGTGCTTATTCTTGACGAACCCACGAGTCAGCTTGACCCGATTGCCGCGTCGGAATTTATAAATCTGCTTAAAAAGATAAACGGCGAACTCGGCACGACTGTCATAATCGCGGAGCATAGGCTTGACGAGGTGCTTGAGGTGTCGGACAGGGTTATTGTGGCGGACGGCGGAAAGATAACAGCCGACTGTGCGCCGAGAGAACTTTGCGCGGTGCTGAAAAATCACGATATGTACGCCGCACTGCCCGTACCGGTGCGTGTGTTCGGCGCACTGGCGGACGGCGGCGAATGTCCGCTGACTGTGCGCGAGGGTAAAACTTGGCTGGAGGAGTTTGCACGGGAGCACAGTGTCGATGAAAGCGTGCTTGCGGAGGACACCGACACCGGCAAAGCGGATACGGCGATTGAGGTGAGGGAGGTATATTTTCGTTATGAAAAAGACCTGCCGTACACAGTAAAGAATCTGAATTTAACGGTATATAAGGGTGAAATTTTCGCATTGCTCGGCGGTAACGGAACCGGCAAAACCACCGCGGTGTCACTCATATCGGGGTTGAACCGACCTCAGCGCGGAAAAATCCGAATAGACGGTACGGACATTTCAAAGATACCCGATTTGTACAGCGGACTTATCGGTGTTCTTGCGCAGAACGTGCAGAATTTATTTGTACACAATACGCTTTTTGCGGACTTGTTTGATATGACCGATAAAGACTTGCCGCGCAGTGAGCGTGAAAGCCGACTGCATTCGGCGGCAGAGCTTTGCCGTATCGGAAATCTTTTGTATTCGCACCCTTACGACCTGTCGGGCGGCGAACAACAGCGCGCCGCGCTTGCGATGGTGCTTTTGCGCCGACCGCGTATATTGCTTTTGGACGAACCGACAAAGGGTATGGATGCACACTTCAAATTAATCTTTGTCGACGTATTGCGTGACTTAAAGGCAAGCGGTGTAACTGTGTTTATGGTGTCGCACGACATAGAGTTTTGCGCAGAGCTTGCGGATAGGTGCGCACTGTTTTTTGACGGCGGGTGCGTGTCGTGCGCGCCGACGCGCGAATTTTTCCGCGGCAACCGCTTTTACACGACAAGCGCGCACCGTATGGCGCGGCAGGTGACGGCGAAAGCGGTTTTAGCCGACGACATAGTCCGTATGTTCGGGAAAAGCATAAGCACAGACCGCCGAAAGGAGTCGTACACATACGATATACAGCCGCCGCCGGTATCGGCGCGGAAAAAGAGCGCCGTTTCACCGGCGCGGATAGCTTGGGGAGTGATATTTGCGCTTTGTTTTGCGGCGGTTTGCGCCGTCCGCGGTGCATCGGAGCTTGCCGACACCGCCGACTACATAACGCAGGCACTGTCGATTTTGTTTGCCGCACTCGGCATTGTATGCTTTTTTCCGCAGCGTGAAATTGCCTCCGCAGCGGCGAGTCGGGAAAAGTGCGGCGGCGGTTTTGCAAAAAGAGCCGCGGCGGCGGCGGTTATGATGCTTGCGGTTATACCGCTTACGATAGCGTTTGGGATATACAGGCTCGGTGACAGAAAATATTATTTTATAAGTCTTTTGATTATACTTGAAACGTTTTTGCCGTTTTGTATGACGTTTGAAAACAGGAAACCGAAAGCGCGTGAAATAGTCGTGATAAGCACGCTGTGCGCGATTGCGGTTGCCGGACGGTGTGCGTTTTTTATGCTGCCGGAGTTTAAGCCGGTTGCGGCGGCAGTGATAATAAGCGGTGTATGTTTCGGCGGTGAAACGGGGTTTTTGGTCGGTGCGGTTGCCGGCTTTGTATCAAATTTCTTTTTCGGGCAAGGACCGTGGACACCGTGGCAGATGTTTGCGTTCGGTATAGTTGGCTTTTTTGGCGGTGCAGTGTTTAAAAACGGGATTTTGCCAAAGACAAGGCTGTCGCTTGCGGTATACGGATTTTTGGCGGTGCTGGCGGTGTACGGCGGTATAATGAATGTTGCATCGGTGCTTATGGCAACTGCCGCGCCCACACCGGCACTCATATGCTCCGCAATTATTGCCGGACTTCCGGTTGATATGGTTCACGCGCTGTCGACAGTGTTTTTCCTTTGGTTCTGTGCCGAACCTATGATTGAAAAGCTGGAACGGATAAAAGTGAAATACGGGTTGATAGAACGGTGAATAAAAAAAGAACTTCCGAAGAAGTTCTCAGACTTTAATACAAAACCCAACGTGTTTTGTATTAAAGTTTAGGTCAAGCCTTTTCAAAGACTTGCGGATTTTTAAGGCAGAGCCTTAAATCGTCGTCCGCAGACGACGAAACTCCTAAGCGTTCAAGTTTTGTTCAAACTTTTTAAATAGTATCGGAAAGATTTCCGACACCCGAAGGGCGGTTTTGCTGTAAGCAAAACTACTGAAAGTTTGTCGCTGTCCGCAGACAGCGAAACCTCTTCAAAAATTTTAAGTAAAACTAATAAGTTTACAGTCAGAAAGGGGCGTTGCCGCCCCTTTATAACTTTTATCTAAGCTGTGCCCCCAGCTTTTCCTCAAGATTTCTAAGCACCTTGTCAAATACCTTGTTTACTTCCTCCGCCGTAAGACTCCTGTCTGCGGCTCTGTACGATACCGCATACGCTACACTCTTCTTGCCGTCCGGAATCTGTGCGCCCTGATACACGTCAAACAGCTTTATCGTGTCGAGCAGCTTGCCCGAGGAACTCACTATAATCTCCTCAATGTCCGCAACAGGCGTGTCTGCATCACAGAGCATCGCAATATCACGCGTAACTGCTGGAAACTTCGGCATAGCCTTAAACTTCCTGTCGCCGTCCTTGCTGTCAAACAGTACGTCAAAGCTGATTTCCGCCGCATAACACGCCTCATCTATACCGTACTTCTCGGCAACCGCCGGATGTATCTGACCGACAACGCCGAGTTCACAGCCGTTTACGCTAATCTTCGCGGTTCTTCCCGGGTGGAATGTCGGGTTATCTCTGAGCGCGGTAAACTTGACGTTTTTCAAGCCGAACCCGTCAAACAGCGCCTCGCATGCACCCTTAATATCGTAAAAATCAACGTCCGGTCCGTACATACCCATCATAACGATTTCTCTTTCGTCCGGAAGCTTTCCCGTTTCGGTAGGAATGTAAATTTTGCCTATCTCAAACACTTTCGCGGTTTCGTTGCGCTGGTTGTAGTTTCTCGAAAGAATATCAAGCGTTGACGAAACGGTGGTTGTACGCATAACCGATGTGTCCTCGCCGAGCGGATTTGTGATTTTTACGGTGTTTCTGAGCGCGCTGTCCGGCGCAATATTCAGCTTGTCGAATACCGACGGACTTGTAAACGTGTATGTGCATATCTCGTACATACCCTGTGCCGTCAGTATGTTTCCGACCTTGTCCTGTGCGCACTGACGCGCGTTTTTGCCGCCCTTTGTAGCCTCGCCCGAAAGCAGTGTTGACGGGATTTTGTCGTAACCGTACATTCTTGCGACTTCCTCGGCAACGTCCGCCTCGCTTTCGATATCCGGACGGAACGTAGGCGCACTGACCGTCATTGCCGCGGTGTCAACCGTAAATTCAAGGTTTTCAAGATATTTAACCATTTCCGACACCGCAATATCCGTTCCCAAAAATGCATTGATTTTGTCAGGACGAAATGCAAGCGTTCTTGCCTCGCGCATATTTGCCTTAATATCAATCAAGCCGCCCACAACCTCGCCGCAGCCGAGCATTTCAACAAGCTCGCACGCGCGGTCAAGTGCCGGTATTGTATTGTTCGGGTCAAGACCCTTTTCGTAGCGCGACGATGCCTCGGTTCTGAGTCCTGCCTTTTGCGCCGTCAAACGCACCGACGCGCCGTCAAACGTTGCCGACTCGAACACAACCGTTGTTGTATCCGGCTTAACCTCCGAATTGAATCCGCCCATAACGCCGGCAATCGCAACCGCTTTTTCGCTGTCACATATTACAAGTGAATTTGAATCGAGTGTTCTGTCGATTTCGTCAAGCGTTTTTATGGTTTCGCCCTCGTTTGCCGTACGTACGATGATTTTGTTTCCGGCAAGGTCGCGCAGGTCAAACGCGTGCATAGGCTGTCCGTATTCGAGAAGTATATAGTTTGTGATATCCACTATATTGTTTATCGCGCGTACACCGCAAGCGCGCAGTCTGTCGCGCATCCATTTCGGTGACGGACCGATTTTTACATTTTTAATCATTTTCGCCGAGTATCTCAGGCATCTGTCCGTATCTCTTACTTCAACCGACAGCGTATCGCCGATATTTTCGCCGTTTTCCCTGTATTCGGGTTTTTTGACACTGAACGGTTTACCGAACGTAACCGCGGTTTCGCGCGCAAGACCGATAATGCTGAAACAGTCCGGACGGTTTGACGTGATTTCAAATTCGACAACATTTTCGTTAAGTCCGAACACGTCGCGGATATCCGTTCCGACAGCGAGGTTTTCGTCAAGAATAAGTATGCCGTATTCCGGCTCGTATCCCAAATCCGAGGCGGTAAGACCAAGCTCGTCGTGCGAACAGAGCATACCGTTTGATTCAACACCGCGCAGCTTGCCCTTTTTGATTTTCACTCCGCCCGGCAGCAATGCACCGTTTAAAGCCGCCGCAACCTTAATGCCGGCTCTCACATTCGGCGCACCGCACACAATTTGCAGTATCTCCCCCGTTCCGGCATCAACCTTGCATACGTGCAGATGGTCGCTGTCGGGGTGGTCTGCACATTCCGTCACCTGTGCAACTACCACGTTTTCTATATCTTTACCCAAAAATTCGGTTCCCTCTACCTTTGAACCCGTCATCGTAAGCGCGTGCTCGTATTCGCGCGTGCCGACTTCGCTCACATCGGTAAAATCCTTTAACCAACTCATCGGTAATTTCATTGTTTAATCAATCCTTTCAAGCTCTTTTAAAAATTTGCCGACTTCACTCGGCGTTTTCAGTATATAAATCCGTTTATCGGGCATCTGCTCTTTTATTTCGGACAGGCTTTGATAATATTCACGGCGTTTTTTTCGTCCGTCCCAAACCACCCATTTCAAAAACTCAAAATCAATCTTTTCCGGACACCCTTCCGGCATATCCGGTCGGGTTTTGCCGCCATTTTCAATCCGTCTTTTGATTACCCCGAGCAGGCACAAAAATCTGTTAAAGTCAAGGAAAATTATAGTGTCGGCAAGAAACATACGTCCCTCAAAAAACACTTTTGTATAATTTCCGTCAATAACCCACTTTTTCTCTCGCAGTACGGGCTTTAGCAAATCGCATTTTTCGTCCCTCGTGCGAGCCTGCCAGCCGGATTTCCAATGCATTTTATCCATATGTGTCGGCGCACAGCCGATTTTCTCGGCGATACGGCGCGCAAGAGTGGATTTTCCCGCACCGGAAAAGCCGATTATCATTACCCGTTTCATCAGAACTGACCGAGGAAACGCAAATCGTTTTCAAAGAACAGGCGCAGGTCGTTGATATCGTATCGGCGCATAGCTATTCTTTCAAGACCCAGTCCGAACGCGAAACCGCTGTATATTTCAGGGTCGATACCGCAGCCGGCAAGCACTTTCGGGTGTACCATACCGCAGCCGAGTATCTCAATCCAGCCCTCGCCCTTGCACACACTGCAGCCTTTGCCGCCGCACACAAAGCACGATACGTCAACCTCGGCGCTCGGCTCGGTGAACGGGAAATGGTGCGGACGGAAGCGTACCTTAGCCTCCTCGCCGTAAAGACCCTTGATGAACGCCTCCAAAGTACCTTTAAGGTCAGCCATGGTCACGCCCTTGTCAACCACAAGACCCTCAATTTGGTGGAACACCGGCGAATGCGTCGCATCAACCGCATCACTTCTGTAAACACGTCCCGGCGCAATAACTCTTATAGGCGGTTTTGTTTTTTCCATTACGCGCACCTGCATAGGCGATGTCTGTGTACGCAGAACGATGTTATCCTCGATATAGAAAGTATCCTGAGTATCGCGCGCCGGATGATTTTTCGGGATATTAAGCGCCTCGAAATTGTAGTAATCGTACTCGACTTCCGGACCGTCTGCAATTTCAAAGCCAAGACCGATGAAAATGTCTTTTACGTCGTTCATAACCTGTGTAAGAGGGTGGAGCTTGCCCTGCGTTTGCTTTTTGCCGGGCATTGTTACGTCGATTACTTCTGATTTGAGCTTGATTTCGCGCAGTTTTGCGGTAAGCTCGGATTTCTTTTCGTCAATTTCCTTTTCGAGGAATGTTCTGATTTCGTTAGCCAACGCGCCGATTACCGGACGTTCCTCGGCGGACAGCTTGCCCATACCCTTGAGTACGGCGGTAAGCTCGCCTTTTTTGCCCATATACTTTAAACGTATATTTTCAATGGCATCAAGGTCTGAGGCATTGTTTAGAAGTGTTTCCACACTGTCTTTGATTTCCTGAAGTTTTTGTTTCATATTATGTTCTCCTTTTATAGTTATTTCAAATGTAAAGCGGTGGTAAGGGGCGGCAACCACAGATTGTGGGGGCAAATACCGCTTGCGCAAAGGGGTAGGCGGTTCGTCAACCGCTGATGTTGCGGTTACCGCCAAAAAAGCTATTACCCACCCAACGCCCTCAATCGAGGGCAACGCCCGAGCAACCA
>CAYRCC010000046.1:0-16085 GCA_964422725.1 uncultured Lachnospiraceae bacterium | reverse complement strand
CGCGGATTTTACCGAACGTCAGCGGTTATTACAACGTCAGCGACGGCATACCCTCCAACCCCACTTAGCGCAGCAGCTTTTTCGCGCTTGCGCAAAGGGTAAGCGGTTCGGCAACCGCAAAAGTTGCGGTAACCACCAAAAAAATTCAACGTTCACACAACGCTTTCAATCGAGGGCAACGCCCGAGCAACCGATGTTGCGGTTACCACCGCGTTTTGGCAATGTCTGCCTATGCATATCAACGTTACCGTCAGCTCACCGCGTTTGCGATACGGAAAAAACCGCCAAAGCGACCCAACGCTGAGAGCGTGCGAAACGTAACGTGTTTGCGACCATTGAGCGGAGCGAATAAAGCAAACACTAAAACATACTCGGTGCGTGCGGTATATTCAGTCAAGCGCGGCGGTTTTTTGGGTTCGGGCAACGCCCGACGGCGTTTTTGCTTACTTTTGCCGCTGTTGGCAAAAGTAAGTGAGGATAGCAGAATTGTTATAACAATGAATTGTCCTACTAAGGGGCAACGCCCCTTACCGCTGAATAACGATACCCACCAAAAGGGATTGCAAAGGGGTTACTCCTTTGCAATATTAAACTATCTGTGCTCCGCTTTGTATATCCTTTACGGTTGTAAGCGCGGTAAGCTCCTCACCATGCTCTGCCGACAAAATCATTCCGCACGACTCCAGCCCCATCATCTTGCGCGGCTTGAGGTTCGCAATAAATACTACATTCTTCCCAATCATATCCTCAGGCTTGTGATACTTTGAAATTCCCGACAAAATCTGCCGTTTCTCATTTCCCACCTGCAGCAAAAACCTCAAAAGCTTTGACGACTTCGGCACTTTCTCACACTCTATAACCTTGCCCACCCGTATATCCAGCTTTTCAAAATCCTCAAACTCTATATAATCCTTGTACGGCTCAATCTCAACCGCCGGCTCACTCTCCGCCGCCTCAAACTCAGCCGCAAGCTCCTCCAGCTTCTTGTCCGCATCTATACGCGCAAACAGCGGTTTTGCCTCGCCTACCTTAGTCCCTGCCTCAATCGCGCCGAACTTTGAAAGACTCGCATAATCAATCCTGTCTGTGCCTATCTGCTGTGCAATGGCTTGCGCCGTTTCAGGCATAAACGACACCAACAGCGCGGCAATAATCCGTATGCTCTCCGCAAGATTATACAGCACCGTTTGCAGTCTTGGCATTGTTTCGTCACTCTTTGCAAGCGACCACGGCATTGTTTCGTCAATGTACTTGTTTGCGCGGTCAACTATCTCCCATATGCGGTCAAGCGCATCGGCAACGTGCAGTGTTTCCATAGCCTTTCCGACTTTGCCTGCAGCCGCAATTGCCGTTTGCTTTAAATCCGCGTCAAACTCGCCCTCGCACACCGGCTCTTTAATCTCTCCGCCGAAATACTTGTTAATCATCGCTACCGTTCTGTTTACAAGATTACCCAGCGTATTCGCCAAATCCGAATTGTAACGGCTGATAAACACGTCACACGTAATAGACCCGTCCTGTGCAAACGGCATTTCGTGCAGTGCGTAATAGCGCACCGCATCAACTCCGAAATGCTTAACAAGATTCTGCGCATAAATCACATTTCCGCGCGACTTGCTCATCTTTTCCTCGCCGAACAGCATCCAAGGGTGTCCGAATACCTGTTTCGGCAGCGGTTCACCCAGCGCCATAAGCATAATAGGCCAGTAAATCGTATGAAATCTTAAAATATCCTTGCCTATAATATGCACGTCCGCCGGCCAGTACTTTTTATAAAGCTCGCCTTTTTCATCGGGAGTGTAGCCCAGTGCCGTAATGTAGTTTGACAGCGCATCAATCCAAACGTATACAACGTGCTTATCGTCAAACTCTACCGGTATTCCCCACGAAAAGCTCGTCCGCGACACGCACAAATCCTGAAGTCCCGGTTTTAAGAAGTTGTTTACCATTTCTTTCTTGCGCGACTCAGGCTGTATAAATTCCGGATTTTCCTCGATATGTTTCATAAGTCTGTCCTGATACTTCGACATCTTAAAGAAATACGCTTCTTCCTTGGTCTTTACAACCTCGCGGCCGCAGTCGGGACACTTGCCGTCAACGAGCTGTGTTTCCGTCCAAAACGACTCGCACGGCGTACAGTAAAGTCCCTCATACTCGCTTTTGTAAATGTCGCCTTGGTCATAGAGCTTTTTGAAAATTTTCTGCACAGCCTTTACGTGGTAATCATCGGTTGTGCGGATAAATTTGTCGTAGCTTATGTTAAGCATATTTGCGATATCCTTTATCTCGCCGGCAATCTTATCGACGTGCTGCTGAGGGGTTATACCCTCTTTTTCCGCAATTTCCTGAATCTTTTGTCCATGCTCGTCCGTACCCGTCAAAAAGAATACGTCGTCACCTATAAATCTTCTGTATCGCGCGATAGCGTCCGTCAAAATAATCTCATACGTGTTTCCGATATGAGGTGTTTTTGACGTGTACGCAATCGCAGTTGTAATGTAAAATTTACTCATCTGTATTTTCCTCCTCATTGTTATTGTCATTTTCTTCTTCAAGCGACTTTTTAAATGCCCTGTACGACCTCCCAAGCCTGCGCCGCCACTTCGCCGCTATACACCCAAACAGTGACAAAAGCTCCTTCAAGCCGTCAAAGAGTCCGGCGTTGTACAGGCTTATGCAAAGCATCATAACTACCGGCCCGAAAATCATACCGCCTATGCTGAATATCTTGTATCCGGCGTACATCGCCGCAAGTGTCGCAAGCGGCGGCGTGCCTATGCGGTCACTCACTATTTTCGGCTCTATCATCTGGCGCGTGAATATGACCGAAAAATAAATTATTACAAGCCCAACGGCGCATTTGTAGTCCGCGCTGAGCATACTGATAATTGCCCACGGCCACAGTACCGCTCCGCTGCCGAAAAACGGCAGTGCGTCAAATACGGCAATCGCAACCGCAATAAGCAGTGCATACTCGATTTTCAAAATCGACAGCCCCGTAAAAAGTATCACAAACGCGATACTCATTATCGTAAGCTGTGCTTTTATATATCCGCCCAAATACCGTTTTATACTGTCCTTTACCTTTTCGATTTTCTCCTTGTGCACCTCGGATATATGCTTTGACAAAAACAGCGAAACCGCATCTGTGTTTGCGCCTTTCTGCGCATTTGCGCGCGGTGACGACAGTATAAAAAACGACGACAGTATAAACACTATAACGCTTATAAATATGTTCGGCAGACTCTTTGCCACGTTTCCGGCATAGCTGACTATCGGCGACGATTTGTTATTGATAAACGCATAAACAGCCGTCATAAAATCGTCATACATATTTGTGAGAATATTCTGCACATTCTCCGGCATAGCGGAATATACAATATTCCATTTGTCGCCCCACCTTTGAAAATTCGTCTGTGCATTCGTCACTATTGCCGGCAGCTGCATATACAGGTTTCTGACCTCTTCGACAATTTTTATAACACCGAACCCTATAATGCTTCCCACAACTCCAAGCGACAGTATCATAACCAGTACCGCGGATATCTGTCTTGGCAGTTTCAGCCGTTTTGAAAGCCACTCAACGGGCGGTTTTACCAAAAGCGCGAACAGATACCCCAATATAAACGGCAGGGATATTTTAAGCAAAAACGCCGCCGCACTCGCTATCATCGGAAACGAAAAATATACTCCCGTCAAAACCAGTACCGTCAGCACGATTGCCGCCGCCGCTTTAATTATATTATTTTTAAATTTGATAAGGCCTCTCCTCCTACCGTATCTATGCCCCAAATCCTATTTTTCCAAAAAACGATTCATAAGAGTACAGCCCTTTTCGATGTATATTCCGGTTGCCTTTGCCTGCTTTTCGCTGTAGCCGGCGGCACCGTTTTTCTCGTTTGTGCTGTCGTATATCAAATACGGGACAGGGTCGGACGTATGCGTTTTGATTGAAACCGGTGTCGGGTGGTCCGGAAGTACGAGCATTTTGTAGTCTATAGCGCGCTCCGCAAGCTCTTTTCTCAAAAATCCGATAACCTTTTCGTCAATCATTTCTATTGAGTATATTTTATGCTCCAAATCGCCGTGATGACCGCACTCGTCCGGTGCCTCCATATGTATATACACAAAATCACTGCCGTCCAAAAGCGTATCGAGCGCCGCCCTTGCTTTACCGTCAAAATTAGTGTCGTAATTGCCTGTCGCGCCGTCAACGTCGATGCTCTGCATATCCGCGCACACCGCTATTCCCTTTATCAAATCGACTGCCGATATAACGCTGCCCTTAAGCGCGAACTTGCTTTCAAATGTGTCAAGCATAGGCTTTGAACCCTCACCCCAAATCCAAATTGACGTTGCCGGATTTTTGCCGTTTGCGATACGCGCCTTGTTTACAGGGTGGTTTTTAAGTATTTTCTCGCTTTTTTTCATCATATCGAGAATTATATCCGCGCCCTCACCTTTCGGCAGATAATCCTTTATTTTCTTATCGGAAATATCGTGCGGCGCAGTCAGCTCAACGTTCAGCGAACCGCCCTCCCACACCGTCAGGTGGCGGTAACTGATACCGCTGTGGAATTTTATTTTGTCCGTGTCAAGCTCCGCGGCAACCGCTTTTATAAGCTCTGCCGCCTCCTCGGTGGAAATTTCGCCGCTACTGTAGTCCAGCATTGTTTTGTCCTCGTAATTTTCCTCGTCGGAAAGAGTTACTATGTTACAGCGGAACGTGATGTCGTTGTCTTTAAGCGGCACTCCGATTGAGGCCGCCTCAAGCGGTGACCTTCCCGTATAATATTTTGTGGTGTCGTAACCCATAACCGACAGATTTGCAACGTCACTTCCCGGTTTCATACCGTCTGCCACCGTCTTGACCATTCCCACCTCGCCTTTTGCCGCCATTTCGTCCATATTGGGTTTTTTTGCGCTTTCAAGCGGAGTTTTGCCGCCGATTTCGTCGATGGCGTAGTCTGCCATTCCGTCACCCAAAACAACTATATACTTCATATTTATCATTCCTTTCATATGCTGACCGTATATTTACCGGTTTAACGTTTTTTATACTTATCGGCGCCGGAGAACGCCTTACGCGCCCTTTCTGCGGAAAAACACCGCAATTACGTCAGGACCCGTATGCGTGCCTATAATTGCGCCGAGTTGATTATACATCACGATTTCACAGTCCGGATACTCCTCTTTCAGCGCGGCTTTCATTTGTTCGCCCAGCTCACTGTTTGCGTGCACTACGCCAAACTGCTTTGCCTCGGGGTCAAACCCCGGATTTTCTTTCATCTTTTTAATCAGCTTTTTAACCAAATTCTTTTTGCCGCGGAATTTGTCCACAACTTCAACAAGTCCGTCGCGTATCGAAAGTACGGGTTTTATATCCAAAAGCGCGCCCAACACCGCGCTTGCCTTGTTTATACGTCCGCCCTTTTCGAGATAGTCAAGCGTGCCGACGAGAAAATACATATCCCAGCCGTTCAGATAGTCAAGCGACTTTTGTTCGATTTCGTCCGCAGATGCGCCGTTTTGCGCAAGAATCGCGGCATACCGTACCGTCATACCGATAGCTATTGTAAACGACATACTGTCGATAATGCGTATGTCGGCGTTTGGGTTTTCTTCAAGCAAATCGCGCTTTATCATTTGCAGTGTGTTATACTGTCCGCTGGCTTTCGACGAAAGCGTGAACACGATAACGCTGTCATACTCGGCTGAACACTTTCTGAGTGTTTCCTCCATTTCGACATAAGGCGTTTGAGATGTGGTCGGGATTATGCCGGAGCTTTCGAGTTTTTCAAAAAACGCCTCGCTTGACAGTTCCTCGCCCGAGCGGTACGCCTCCTCACCGAATATACTCATAAACGGAAATACCGTTATATTGTATTTCTCCGCCGTTTCCTTGGGAATATCCGCCCCGGTATCCGCTATAATCTTAATCTTTGCCATACAGACCCTCCTTTTTTATCATTCCCAGCTGTATTTTGTAAGCTCGCCCGCCGTTTTCAGGCTTTCATAACCCGTCCGGCGCAGTGCCTCATATGTCACAATCGCAACCGCGTTTGACAAATTAAGACTCCTCGCCTCGCTTATCATGGGTATTCGTATACAGCTTTGCTTGTTGTCGCGCAGAAGCTCTTCGGGGAGTCCTTTGGTTTCCTTGCCGAACACCAAGTAGTCCCCGTCGGCAAACGGCGCGTCACTGTGTATGTACGGCGCTTTTGTGGTGCAGTACCAGCACCTTGCGCCGCTGTTTTTTTCGTAAAATTCATCTATATTTTCGTAATACTGTACCCCCAAAAGATGCCAATAGTCAAGACCGGCACGCTTCAGCTTTTTATCGTCAATCTCAAAGCCCATAGGCTTGACTATATGCAGCTTACTGCCCGTTGCCGCGCAGGTACGCGCAATGTTGCCCGTATTCTGCGGTATTTCGGGTTCTACCAACACTATATTCATCATAAAAATCACTCTTTCTATTTAAGCAGTTTAAGCGCAAGGCGCATTGCGAGCGGCCGCTTTATCTCTATTGCTTTCTGCGGACACAGCTCATGACAGCAAAAACATCTTATGCACTTATTCATATCGAACGACGGTTTTTTGTTCTTCATTTCTATCGCCTTCGGCGGACAGCAATTCGCGCACACTCCGCACCCTACACATTTATTGTTAATCAATTTCGGCTCGGCTCTCAGCATACTCACAATTTTTGCGTGTGCGAACGTGGAAACCGGTATTATTTTCAAAAGGTCGAAATGTGTTTTAGGCTTTTTGAAATCGGGAATACGCACCTTTTCGATATCCTCGCCGACTATGTCAAGCTTTGAAACGCTGTCGGGGCACAGGCGGCGTTCTACGGAATATTTGACGGTGTCCACCTCGTGCGGCTTGTAGCCTATTATATGACACGCCGCCAAATCCAAGCAATAGCTGTTTGCCGATGCCATAACAAGTCCTATGCGGCGGTTTTCGCCGGCTGTCGGTCCGTCGCCCTCCATACCCCACACGCCGTCCATAATTGCCAGTGTAGGCTTTATGCACGAGCAGAGGTCGACAAGCATTGAACAAAACGCGGCTCTGTCGTTAAGGCGAAAATGGTAGTCGGCTTTATGCGTGCCGGGAATTGTGCCGAACAGGTTTTTCACCGCACCAGTATAGCTTGTCATTGCGTGGGTTTTGAGTTTCGGCAGTGATATTATAACATCGGCATCAAGTATCGGGTTAATTATAGGGAAGCTTTTCACCGTTACGCCCTCGCCGAACGACACCTCGCGCGAGCCGGTATCAAAATTGAGTTTTGCGTTTGTCCCCTTGATTGCCTCGTCCGCACCGCATACCGAGTAAAGATTTTTCAAAACCGACTGATTGTACGGTCCGCCCGGACTTTCCGCAATCGTGACGATTCCGCCGGCTTTTTCCGCCGCGGCTATTACGGCGTGCAGAAAAGCGGGGTGAGTGGTGACAGCTTCGTCAGGCTTTTTCTTTGACACGAAATTCGGTTTTATTACAACCTTATCACCCTTTTTAATGAATTTCTCCATACCGCCTATAAGCTCCAATGCAGTATTTACAGCATTTTGCACATCGGCATACTCACTGCATTTTACAATTGAAATTTTGTTATCCAATCAATTCACTCCTCTGTAAGGTTAAACACTGCGTTGTGCAGGGTTTGTGCACCGGCTTGTGAAAATTCATTTTCCGGCTTTAAAAAATACCTATATTTATTAATTATATATTATTCCCGCAAAAATCACAAGAGTAAACGCAAAAATATTATAAAATCGTAAAAAAATACAAGCGGAGCTTGTGATTTTTGCAAAGGGAAACCCTTTGCAATCCCCTTTCGGCGGTTACCACAGAGCTTGCGGCTGCAAACACTGCTCGCGCAAAGGGTAAGCGGTTCGTCAACCGCTGATGTTACGGTAAGGGCGAAAAATAAGCTTGTGCTTGGCGGATATAAGCGGTAAGGGGCGTTGCCCCTTAGGCAAACAATAGATAACCACCAAAAAAGGGTATAAGGGGCAGTACCCCTTATACCCTCCGTACCGCAGACAAACTCGTTTGAACTTGTCCGCTTTGTCCTTGGGAGCTTGAGGGCGTAAACCCTCAAATTAAATCATTTCTGACGGCGTGTAGACTTATTAGTTTTGCTTAAAATTTTCGAGGAGGTTTCGCTGTCTGCGGACAGCGACAAACTTTTTAAAAAAGTTTGAACAAAACTTGAACGTTTAGGAATTTCGTCGTCTGCGGACGACGATTTAAGGCTCTGCCTTAAAAATCCGCAAGCCTTTGAAAAGGCTTGACCTAAACTTTAATACAAAGCACGTTGTGTTTTGTCTACAACCTGAAAAAAGTGATGAAAATCACTTTTTTGAAAAGAGTATAAGGGGCAGCGCCCCTTATACTCTTATATCACCTTGTACCGCACTTCCCGCACACATTCACCGCAATACTCATACATTTCCCGTTCCAGCTCCAAGCTCTTCTCTATCACCTCCGGTAACGCAAGATTGTCCGTTCCTACCGTTTTTATAAGTCTTTCAAATTCTTTCTTCATTTTTCTGATTTTTCTTTTGCTTGTCATAAAATTTGCTCCTTTCGATGTCTGCACTAAATTGTTCTGTTTTTCGACATTTTCCCCAAAAACGGGAAATGCCAAATCGAAGTTACACCTCCGATTCGGCATTTACATATACATTACTTCCTTCTCACTCTCACAAGCGCAACCGCCGCCGCTATAATCGCTGCCGCCGAAACAACCTGTGATATACCCAACACATCAGGTATCAGATACAATATATACTCGCTCTCCCTCATACCTTCAAGCCATATTCTTCCCAACGCGTACCAAAGTATATACAGGAAAAATATCTCTCCGTCGGCTTTTTTTCGTCTGCGGTAAATCAACAAAAATATAAGTCCGACAAGATTCCAAAACGACTCGTAAAGAAACAGCGGATGAACTCCCGCACCCGAATTTATGCTCATCTGCCACGGCAAATCCGTCTGCCTGCCATACACCTCGGCATTGACAAAATTCCCGAAACGACCTATAATCTGACCTATAAACAGTCCCGGCGCACATACGTCAAACACATTAAGTACATTGAGTTTCTTTCGCCTGCAATACACATACGCCGCCGCCGCCGCACCTATTATGCCGCCGTAAATCGCTATGCCGCCGTTTCGTATCGCAAAGAAATTCAAAAAACTGCCGCGTACGGAATCAAAATCAAATATGACATAATATAACCGCGCTCCCAACAGCCCGAATATCAAGCCGTA
This sequence comes from uncultured Lachnospiraceae bacterium, assembly GCA_964422725.1. Taxonomy (GTDB): domain Bacteria; phylum Bacillota; class Clostridia; order UBA1381; family UBA1381; genus CAKSNH01. The sequence continues at coordinate 6,797 of CAYRCC010000046.1, read as the reverse complement.
AATCGCTATGTCATATATCGTGTCACGCTTCACCGCGCGCTTTTCGCAGTCCGATACCACAAACAGCACCGCCGCAATAAACGCAAACGCGATTATTATTCCGTACCAATATATGTTTACACCGCCTATCGAAAACGCTGTCCTGTTTATTTCAAATTCCAGTCCGAGCTTTTCAAATGCTATATTGTTCACCATTGTATCCATTCTACCGTCCTTACCGCAAGCATTTATTTCCAATGCTCACTATTATTATACACTATACTTTTACAAATTGCAAGCATTTTTTGTAAATTTTTTTAAATATTTTGAATATTTTTGATTTATTGTATGTTTTGCCGTAATTTGTGAGGTTTACGGCTCACATTTTCGTGTCGCAAAATATCTTTTCCGCTTCACCCTCAAAAAGCTCGCGAACCGCGCCGCGCTTTAAACCGCGGTCAAGCTCCAAACCACCCATACTCACTCTCTCCAAATACACCACATTTTTCCCGACACTCGCACACATACGCTTAACCTGATGAAATTTGCCCTCACAGATTTTTATATACACCTTTTTCCTGTCCTCGGTTATAACAAGCTCCGCCGGCATAGTTACAAAATCCTCGTCAAGACGTATTCCGTTTTTGAATATACGCACATCGTCGTCGTTCATAGGCGTGTCCAGCTCGGCGTAATACGTTTTGTACACATGCTTTTTGGGACTTGTCAGCTCGTGCGCAAATTTGCCGTCGTTGGTCAAAAGCAGAAGTCCTTCGGTGTCTATGTCGAGTCTGCCGACGGGGAACGGCTTAAAATGCATATACTCCTCCGGCAGCAGCTGCATCACAGTCGGCTGTTTTGCATCATAGGTTGCGCTGATATAGCCGGACGGCTTGTTCAGCATAAGGTATACAAATTCGCGGTAGACTAAGCGGTTGCCGTCAAGACGTATTTCGGCGGTGTTTTCGTCCACCTTTTCGTCGCTTTTCACCGCCGTTTTGCCGTCAATACTTATTCTGCCGGCTTTTACAAGCTTTTTTACTTCCGAACGGCTTGCCGCACCGCACGCCGCAATAAATTTATCCAATCTCATAAATTTCTCCTTACCGCCGACAACGGGTTGTTTTAAAAAAAGACAAACTCGTTGTTGAGTTTGTCCCAGACTGTAGACAAAACACAATGTGTTTTGTATTAAAGTTTAGGTCAAGCCTTTTCAAAGGCTTGCGGATTTTTAAGGCGGAGCCTTAAATCGTCGTCCGCAGACGACGAAACTCCTAAGCGTTCAAGTTTTGTTCAAACTTTTTTAAAAGTTTGTCGCTGTCCGCAGACAGCGAAACCTCTTCAAAAATTTTAAGCACAACTAATAAGTCTACACTCTAAGACAAACTCGTTTCTGAGTTTGTCCGGAGCTTTCGACAAAATGTCTGCAGCCGGAAAGCCAGAGGGGTTTGCACCCCTCAAACCGCGCCTACACTAAAATTATATCAGTTGTACTTCTCTGCCAAAGCGTCAATCTCGCCGTTTTCGGTCATTTCGTTAAGCACCTTGTTTACCTGTTCCAAAAGCTCCGTGTTTCCCTTTTGAATTGCTATCGCGTACTTTTCAGCCTCAAACACAGTCGGATCGTCAACCACTTTCAAATCGTTTTTCTCCGCAAGTGCTTTTGCGGTTGCCGAATCTATTACAACAGCATCCAGCTTGCCGTTTTTCAGCTCCTGTACCGCATCAATACCGCGGCTTACACGCAATATATTGCTCTCCTCAACTTTCAGCGTTTCTGTTACAATCGAATCGCCCGTATAACCGAGCACCACGCCTACTTTTTTGCCGTTTTTCAGCGACTGCGCATTAGTTATGTCGCTGTTGTCCTTTGCTACAACTATACTCTGTGAGGCTGTAAAATACGGTGTCGAGAAATCAACACTCTCGGCTCTTTCCGGATTTACTGTCATTCCGGCAACCGCCATATCGACTTTACCCGTCTTAACCGACGCTACAAGTCCCTCAAACTCCATATCCTCGATAACCAGTTCCTTGCCCATAGACTCGGCTATTCTCTTTGCAATGGCAACGTCTATACCGTCAAACTCGCCCACGATACCGTCAGACGTCGTGAACTCAAACGGCGGAAATGCCGCGTTTGTACCCATAACAAGCGTATCCGATGACTTGCCGCCGCCGCAGCCTGTCAGCATACCCATACCAAGCACAGCCGCAACCGAAAGCGCGGCAATTTTCATAAATGTTTTTTTCATAATATTTATTCTCCTTTACAATGATTTACAATTTTAAAGCACCTTGCTCAAAAACAACTTCGTTCTTTCGTTTTGCGGATTTGCAAACAGCTCGTCCGGTCTGCCCTGTTCGATAACTCTGCCGTCGTCCATAAACAGCACCCTTGAGGCAACCTCGCGCGCAAAACCCATCTCGTGCGTCACGACCACCATAGTCATACCGCCGTCGGCAAGATCTTTCATAACTCCCAGCACCTCGCCGACCATCTCCGGATCAAGTGCGGAAGTAGGCTCGTCAAACAGCATAATTTCAGGGTCCATCGCAAGTGCGCGCGCAATTGCGATTCTCTGCTGCTGTCCGCCGGAAAGCTGTGCCGGATAGGCAAGTATTTTGTCCGCAAGTCCCACCCTGCCAAGCAATTCCCGCGCCAGATCCTCAGCCTCGTGTTTGTTCATACCGCGCAGTTTCATCGGTGCAAGCGTGATATTCTTTAATATGGTAAGGTGCGGAAACAGATTAAACTGCTGAAACACCATACCCATTTTGCACCGCACGCGGTTTACATCAACCCCCGGCGCGGTGATAAGCTCATCGTCAATATAAATTTCGCCCTCAGTCGGAGTTTCAAGAAGATTAAGACACCGCAGAAACGTACTCTTGCCCGACCCCGACGGCCCGATAACAACTACCTTTTCGCCCTGTTTTATATGTTCGTCTATCCCCTTTAGAATATGCAAATCTCCGAAGGACTTATGCAAACCCTTAACCTTAATCATTTTACAGCCCTCCTATCTCATATCCGACTTGCGCAAATGCCGTTCAACACTGTTAAGTCCCCATGCGAGGAGCTTTAATATTATATAGTATCCGGCCGCAATCGTCAAAAGCGGCGTTACATACTCATACGTCATACTCTGAACCTTCAGCGCCATTGCGGTGAAATCAATTCTGGCTATATAGCCTATTACGGCTGTTTCCTTTACAAGCACTATTATCTCGTTGCTCAGTGCCGGCATAATGTTTTTAAACGCCTGCGGCAATACGATATGCAGCATAGTCGACGAGGCACTGAGTCCGAGCGAACGCCCCGCCTCGGTCTGTCCCTTATTCACCGACAGCACGCCGCCGCGGATAATCTCGGCAACGTATGCACCGCTGTTAATTCCGAACGCAATTATCGCTACTATCGACCTGTCTATGTTCACCGAGGCGAATATGATAAAATTGATTATAAGTATCTGCACCATTGACGGCGTGCCGCGGATTACGTCAATATACACGTTTGCGATACATTTAAGCACCGCACCCACACCGCGCAGAAGCTTAAACCGCGAATTTTTCAAAAAATCCATCTTAAACGCCGCCGCCACCATTCCCAGTACCAAACCGAGAATTATGGCGAAAAACGAAATCATAAGCGTTATTCCCAAACCCTTTACAAAAAACATCCACCTGTTGTCTACAATAAAATTCTTATACAGCTGACCTTGCAGCGCCGCTAAAGCCTTGCTCAAATCCTCCACTCCCACTCAATAATTATACAATCACTAATATAATACCAAAAAGACGGCGGTATTTCAATCTTTTTTTCAAAATTTGTTTTAATCTCTGTCCTCGGTGTCGATACAGCCGCCGATTTTCTCGACTGTGCGCACAGGCGCGTCCTTTGCACTGCCCCACTCCATATCTTGGTTGCGGTAGTCGAATTTAAGCGTAAATTTGTGTATATCGGCTTGTATTCTTTCAAGCTCGGAGAGCTGTTTTTCATAAACAGTGCTTATAAATTCCGCAGACTGTGTTTTGTTTAAGTACTTTACAGCCGCGCGGCAAAGCTCTTTAAAGTGTTTCAGGCATACGCCCTTTGATGCTTCAAACTTCTTTTTGAAATCGTTTTCCGTCGCCCAAAGGTATACCAAAACCTCATAATATCTCTCCATGGTATGATTGATTTTGTTGCATACGACACAGCCGTCGTTTATATCGTCCAAAAGTGCCGAAAGCTCCTCCTCGAAAGCCTTAGCCCCGCTCTTTTTAAACAGACCGCCGCCGCCGTTTTTTAATGCTTTTGCCGCTTTGGATTTTTTTTCAAGTCTTGACCGTATTTCGTCGAGGTGGGTGTCGAGCACAAGTGCCAGTCCGAGGCGGTTTGGGTATTCGTAAAGCTTGGAGAAATGGCGGTTGCAAAAACCGGTGTGATTGGATTCTATGCGGTTATCGGGTTCCATCATCGCCGCGCCGAGCGCGTACTCTATCCCCTCCTTTTCAAGGCTTTTATACAAAAAGCACATAGGACATTCACAGTCGGTGTCGTATGCCTCATTAACGGGAATTGTGTAGATTTTTTCTTTCATAGTCGAGCTGTCCTTTCTTTATCTATATGTGTGCCGACGGGGCAGGCGGCGTTGCCCCTTACCCTCAGCCGCCCTCTGTCACACTAATTATATATTGTATAAATTTCTCTGTCAATTCTTAAAATCAAGACAAAAAAATATTTTTCCGCACTTTTTTCAAAAAATCTCTTTAAAATCTCTTTGCAATATGTTATAATGTAAAAGTATAATAAAATTACTGTATCTCAAACAATGGGATTTAAAGTAATTTTGGTCCGGATATTGTCCGGCAGACAAATACTGCAAATTATTTAGGAGGTAACATAATTATGACAAACAATCAAAAAGTTTTATCATGGATTGAAGAAATGAAATCTATGTGTCAGCCTGACAGCTTTGTTTGGATTGACGGAAGCGACGAACAGCTTGAGGCTTTGAGAGCGGAAGCTGTTGCAAGCGGCGAGCTTATCAAGCTTAATCAGGAAAAACTCCCTGGCTGCTACTACCACAGAACAGCGGTAAACGACGTTGCGCGTGTTGAGGACAGAACATTTATCTGTACTCCTACCGAAATCGAGGCAGGTCCTATTAACAATTGGATGGAGCCGAGCGAAATGTACGCTAAGCTCAATGCACTCTACACAGGCTCAATGAAGGGCAGAACAATGTATGCAATTCCTTATTCTATGGGTCCTGTAGGTTCGCCGTTCTCAAAAATCGGTATCGAGCTTACCGACTCCATCTATGTTGTGCTTAATATGGCAATTATGACAAGAATAGGCAAAAACGTTCTTGATCAGCTCGGCACAGACGGCGAATTTACAAAGTGTCTGCACGCAAAGAAGGACGTTGACCCTGAAGAAAGATATATCGTGCAGTTCCCGCAGGATAACACTATTATGTCTGTAAACTCGGCTTACGGCGGCAACGTGCTTTTGGGCAAGAAGTGTTTCGCACTCAGAATTGCCAGCTATCTCGGCAAAAACGAGGGTTGGATGGCTGAACATATGCTTATTCTCGGTCTTGAAAATCCTCAGGGCGAGGTTAAGTACATCGCAGCAGCATTCCCGTCGGCTTGCGGTAAGACAAACCTTGCAATGCTTATTCCGCCGAAATACCTCAAGGACAAGGGTTACAAAGTATGGACAGTCGGCGACGATATCGCATGGCTGAGAATCGGCCCTGACGGCAGACTTTACGCTATCAACCCTGAAGCAGGTTTCTTCGGTGTTGCACCGGGTACAAGCACAAAAACAAACTTTAATGCGCTTGAATCAACAAAGAAAAATACAATCTTCACAAACGTTGCTATCAACGAGGACGATATGACTGTTTGGTGGGAAGGTCTTGACAAGAACCCTCCTGTTCACGCTATCGAGTGGAGTGCCGGCAAGAAAGTAAACGGTCCTGAATATACGGCTGAGGGCAACAAGCTTGCTCACCCGAACTCAAGATTTACCGCACCGGCTGTAAACTGCCCATGCATTTCAAAGGAATTTGAAAATCCGGCAGGCGTACCTATCAGCGCAATCGTGTTCGGCGGCAGACGTGCTAAGTGTGCACCGCTTGTTTACCAGGCACGTGACTGGCAGCACGGTGTATTTATCGGTGCTACCATGGCATCTGAAACAACAGCAGCCGCAACGGGTGCCGTCGGCGTTGTAAGACGTGACCCTATGGCTATGAAACCGTTTGTCGGCTACAATATGGCTGACTATTTCGGTCACTGGCTTGAAATGGGCAAGAAGATGGATGCTGACAAAGCTCCGAAAATCTTCCACGTTAACTGGTTCAGACAAGATGACGAGGGTAACTTTATGTGGCCCGGATTCGGCGACAATATGCGTGTACTCCTTTGGATTCTTGACAGATGTGCCGGCAAAGCCGAGGCTAAGGAGTGTGCAATCGGTTACATTCCTGAAGCTAAGGACATCGACATCACCGACCTTGATATGAATATGGACGTTCTTAACGAGCTTTTGACAATCGACAACAAGGTATGGCTTGAGGACGTTGCAAATCAGGAAGAATATTTCGCACAGTTCGGCGACAGACTTCCGGCAGAAATCAAGGAAGAGCTTGCAAAACTTAAAGCTAATTTGCAGTAATTAATATAAACGCGCAGTCGGAGTTTTCCGGCTGCGTTTTTTTGTCCGAAAATACACAAAAAAAATACTCAAGGGAGTTACCCCCCTTGAGTCAGACTGTAGACAAAACACAATGTGTTTTGTATTAAAGTTTAGGTCAAGCCTT
>CAYRCC010000045.1:0-17050 GCA_964422725.1 uncultured Lachnospiraceae bacterium | reverse complement strand
TTTTCAAAGGCTTGCGGATTTTTAAGGCAGAGCCTTAAATCGCCGTCCGCAGACGACGAAACTCCTAAGCGTTCAGGTTTTGTTCAAACTTTTTTCAATAGTATCGGAAAGATTTCCGATGCCCGAAGGGCGGTTTTGCTGTAAGCAAAACTACTGAAAGTTTGTCGCTGTCCGCAGACAGCAAAACCTCTTCAAAAATTTTAAGCAAAACTAATAAGTCTACACTCTGCAATATATTATAAATATGTTATAAATTCAGTGCAAAACAAAAAAAGTCATCGGCAAACCCGAAAACCGAGTTTCCCGACGACTTTTCAAAATCACATTTTTACATTTTCCGAAACAACCGTCTTTTTCTTTCTTGCCATAACTATACTTTGAATAACAAGGAACAAACACAGCATTGCGGCTATTGTAATTCCTGTCCACCATGCTTGGTCGAGTCCTACCGAGGAAACAATATTCTGTATAAGACTCAGCGACATAACCCCGAACAGCGTTCCTATAATATTGCCCACACCGCCGGTCAGCATAGTGCCGCCTATAATGGACGATGCTATCGCATTCATCTCCGCACCCATAGCGTGCGATGCCGCGCCCGAACCGACGTGCATAAAATACACAAAACCACCGATACCGGCAAGCAGTCCGCATATAACATAAGATATGAACGTGGTACGTTTAACGTTTATACCAAGCATAAGCGCGCTTTGTTTATTACCGCCGACAGCATAGAAATTACGTCCGAGTTTTGTCCACTTCAAGGCAAAAAACAAAATTGCAACAATTAAAAGCGCTACCACAACACCGATTTCAACATACGCATTAATATACTCTCCCGCTTTGTTCACCCAACCCATATACGGAACTACGATTCGCGTGCTTTTCAACGCCACAAACGCCTCGTTTTGAACATTAAACGGATTTGTATTCACTATCGTTGTCATTCCTCTTGCGAAAAACATTCCGGCAAGAGTTACTATAAACGGCTGAATATCCAAGTACGCAATCAAATACCCCTGAATCAGTCCAAATGCCAAGCCAATACCCACCGCAATCAAAATCGCACCTACAACTCCGCCGCCTTTGTAATCGAGAAACACAGCACAACACATACTTACCAATGCCGTAATACCGCCTACCGAAATGTCTATGCCGCCAGTAATCATTACCAGACTCATTCCGCACGACAAAATTATCAATGCCGCATTTGCATTCAAAATGTTAAAAAATGTCTGCGCCTTTAAAAAACCTTTGCCGAGAAATACCACAGCACCTATATACATCAATATAAACACAACTATCGTTATGGACGTAAGCAATGTGGTGTCGGTAATACTTCCGGACTTATTGCGCAGCTTATTTATAAATGACATACTAATCCCTCCATTCGTGCCTATAAGATAAATTCAAAATCAAGCCTGTGTACTTGCAGACCTGCTGTTTCCGTTTCTTACTTTTCTCCACATTAAAGACAGTTTTTCTCTTACAACCGGCGCACTTATTATAACAAGTATAATTACAACAACAGCCTTATACGCCGGCAGTGCATCAGACTGAACATTAAATTTGTACAAAGTAGTTGTAAGAAACTGAATAACATAAGCACCCAAAACAGAGGCTGTCATATTAAATTTACCGCCGCTGAGCGCATTGCCACCCAGTGCAACGGCAAGAATAGCGTCCATTTCTATATCCTTAGCTATAACCGAATAATTTATCGACGACAATCGGCTTACTTTAATAAATCCGGCAACCGCCACGCAGAACCCCAGAATTACATACGTAATAAACTTAATAACCATAGGGTTAAGACCGTTCAGGCGCGATGACTTTTCGTTAATACCCACAGACTGCACATACAATCCCAAATTGGTAAATTTCAAAGCAAGTGCCATTATCAGCACACACGCAAGCGCGATAAAAAACGGTGTCGGAATAGGTATTCCCGGAATGAAATTGCCGAAATAACCGAAAACCTGATCGTTTACTATAGGCAATTCGTTGTTATTAATCCACGCGGCTATGGAACGTCCTGCCGTAAACAAAATCAGTGTCGCTACCATAGGCTGAATTTTGAAATACGCAACAAGTGCTCCGTTAAACGCACCAAAAAGCATTGCCACAACACAGCTTATCAAAAACGCAACTATAATCGGTGCTTGCAGCTGTTCCGGTCTTGACGATGTACCGCAGAGAACTCTGAGTACCACACTTCCGCTTATCGCCATTGCCGCGCCGACACTTATGTCCTGTCCGCCGGATGCCGCGGTAACAAGTGTCATACCTATCGCCAAAATCGCAAGCTCCGAACCGTAGTCAAGAATCGTTATAAGATTTCCCGAAAATACCGGATATCCGGCACTTGACGAACCCAATGTAACCTTAAAAAACGACGGGTCGGCTATAAGATTAAACAGCGTCAGCAGTAAAAGTGCCGTAATCGGTATAAAAATCTGACGTTTAAAAAGCTTTACAAAAAATGATGACGATTTTTCCGTTTTCTTAACTGCCATCACGCATCACCTCCGGCTATTGTAGTCATAATCATATTCTGTGTAAGGTCATCACCCGAAATTTCACCCACAACTTTTCTGTCCCTCATAACCACAAGTCGCGAGCAGGTACGCAGCATTTCGTCGGTTTCCGAAGAAATAAACGTAATACTCATACCCTCAGAAGCCAGTTTAAGCACTAATTTCTGAATATCTACCTTTGTTCCCACATCAATACCTCTTGTAGGCTCGTCAAGGATAAGATATTCCGGATGTGTCAGCAGCCAGCGCGCAAGTATAACCTTCTGCTGATTTCCGCCGGACAACGATTTTATAGGTGTGTCCGCCGATGCCGTCTTTATATCAAGTAATTTTATATACTCATCTGCAAATTTATTTGCCTGTGCTTTTGAAAACGGCTTGAAAAACCCTGTTTTCACCTGAAGCGCAAGAATTATATTCTCTCTTACCGAAAGGTCGCCGACTATACCGTCACGTTTGCGGTCCTCCGAAAGATAGCCGATACCGTTTTTCATAGCATCTATCGGTTTTGTAATTTTCACAGGCTTTCCGTTCATCTTGACTTTACCGCCTATTACCCTGTCCGCACCAAATATAGCGCGCACACATTCACTTCTTCCTGAACCGAGCAACCCAGTAAAACCGTTGACCTCACCTTTTTTGATGTAAAAGTCAAACGGCTTTATACCCTCCGAGCTGACCAGTCCCTCTGCCTCAAACACAGGCGGCTGTCCTTCTTTTTCCTCCGTTTTTGCACTTTCATTTTTTATATCCGACATATCGTCAAGCTCTTTACCGAGCATTTTTGACACAAGTTTTACTCGCGGCAACTCGCTTATCTCATATTCACCCACAAGCATACCGTCACGCAAAACCGTAATTTTATCGCACACCTCATATACCTGATCCAGAAAATGCGTTACAAATATAATGCCTACACCCCTCTCCTTGAGTCGGCGCATAAGCACAAACAGCTTTTCAACTTCACTCTCATCAAGCGATGATGTGGGTTCATCAAGAATAAGCACCTTACAGTCCATATCAACGGCACGCGCTATTGCCACCATCTGCTGGACAGCTATGGAACAGCTTGCAAGCTGCTGTGTCGATTTTACATTTATTCCGAGTGACTGCAAAACTTTATCCGCCTCGGCATTTCGTTTTTTCCAATTAAGCAGAGCACCTTTATCACGACCTATATATATATTCTCCGCAACCGAAAGATTAGGACAAAGCGAAATTTCTTGGTACACCGTACTTATACCGTATTTCTGCGCCTCCTGCGGCGATCTTATCAAAACCGCCTTTTCCGTACCTTTAATATAAACCTGCCCCGAATCCTTTGTATGCACACCCGTAAGCACCTTGATAAGTGTAGACTTTCCCGCACCGTTTTCTCCCATAAGTGCGTGAATTTCTCCTTCGCAAAGAGTAAAATCAACATTTTGCAGTGCTTTTACTCCGGGAAATGTTTTGTAAATACCGCGCATTTTGAGTATTGCATCTTTTCCCATATGTACATTCACCTCCAAATAACCGAAAATATACTCATTTTAGAAAAATCGCGCGGCAGGTTATACGGATTTTATCCATACGTTTTCCCACCGCGCTTTCTTAATTTGCTTTATAAATCAACTATGTAATACTCAGTATCAGATACCGTACTGGTCAACATCTGCCTGTGTAATCTTTTCGGCATCAAAGCCTTTTTCTTCCATAACTACAGTCTTCTGTTCAATCTTGCCGCCCTTTTCAAGAGTATCAATGATATCCTTGATGTACGATGCCTGGAATGGGTTGCACTGACCGTCATAGTTCCAGTTCTTTGAAAGAAGTTCTTCAAGTGCCCACTTGTTGCAGTCAAAGCCCATAACTATTACGTCTTTGCCCACACCGTGTGTGATGTTTGCTTTATCGAGAGCCGCAACCGCACCCTTTGCCATATCGTCATTTTCAGCATAGATAACGTTAAACGATTTGCCGGAATCTATTACAGACTGTACAATCTGCTGTGATTTTTCGGCGTTCCATTCAGCTGTCTGCTGTGTTACAAGTGTCCAGCCAAGTTCTGACGATGCCGCATCAAGAGCACCCGAACGGCCTTTCTGAGCCGCAGAACCCATTACACCCTGCAAATGGATAATCTCATATTTTTCAAGTCCCTGACCTTTCAGCCATTCAACCGCTGTTTCACCCTCTTTTGCCATATCCGAAACAATCGAAGCCTCATACAAGCTTTCGTCCGCATCAACAGTTCTGTCGAAAAGAATAACCTTTACGCCGGCATCTTTAGCATCTTTGAGAACCGTATCCCAGCCTGCCGTATCAGCCGCCGACAACAGCAAATAGTCAACCTCGTCCTGAATGAATTTCTGAGCAAATCCGATCTGCTCGTCATTCTTCAAACTGTACGCAAACGACGCGTCAAATCCGTTCTCCTTTGTAAACGTATACTTCATATCCTTATCGTTCGCAGTGCGGTAACCGGATTCGTTAGGGTCGTTATTGATAATACCTACCTTTATCAAATCGCCCGATGTGCTTGAGTTTGCATTTGAGCCTGCCTGTGAATCGCTTGAGCCGCCTTGCTCACCGCCGCCGCAAGCCGCAAGTGAAACACATAGCGTTGCCGCCGCAATAAGTGAAAATAATTTCTTGAATTTGAACATTTTAATCGTCCTCCTCAAAACTAATTTGTTCTTTCCGAACTTTGTATTGTCATTATAGCATAAATTTCAGGCAATTAATATTAAAAATTTTAAGCAATATGTTTAAAATCTTATGATGTTTAAAATTTTATGATTCAAATCTCGGATAGCAGTCTGTGCGGACAAAACCGAAAAGATACAGCACACCGACTCTAGAGCACCTTGTTGCTGCTACACTGAAATTCGCGCGGTGTCTGACCGGTATATTTTTTAAACAGCTGTCCGAAATATCTGTAATCGTTAAAGCCGACTTCATACGCTATTTCACTCACCAATTTCGATGTACGGCAAAGCAGCTCCTTTGCTTTTTCCATTCTTACCTTTGTCAAATAATCCGAGAAATTCATTCCCGTTTCCTTTTTAAACAATGCGCTGAAATATGTAGGACTGAGATTTACAAACGCGGCAACATTTTTCAGCGATACTTCCTCACTGACATAATTTTCATCTATATACTCCTGTGCTCTGTGAATTGCCTCATTTGCGTTGCCGCGCGAAAATTCTATGCGCCATTTCACACACTGCTCAAGCATTTCAACAAAGAACTCTGTCGCACCGTCAAAATCGGTAAGATTCTTTTCGATATCGTCTATACTTCCGTACTTTTCGACAAACACTTCATTGGGTATGCCCAGTTCTCTCGAAAAAGTGCACACAATTATGTAAATATCCATCGCAACATACAACCGCATAAGCAGTGATTTTATAGCAAAGAAGCCTATTTCTTCAAAAAACGACATTAACGTTTCTCTGCATATATCGACACTTCCGCTTTTCAAAAGCTGTTCTATTTTTCCCGTATCAATCCGGCACACATCACAATAGCGCTCCTCAAGCGTATTATAAGAATACCCAACCTTACCCATCAGTATCATCTCCGACATTGTTTAATAATTTATATTCTTAAACTGCCGACATTTTGTCTACAGTCTGTATCTTGTCAAATATTATTATATCATCAAACACCGATTTTGTAAATAAACTTTCTTTTCCACAGCTGCCTACACAAAAAACATCGTTTCGTCGAAAACTTGACAGGATTTTTTTTGGTGATATACTTATTGTATCAATAACTTTGAAAAGAGATGATTTTTAACAATGACACACTACAGCAAAAATACCATACGTACAACACTGAATATGGCTGTGCCGGCTATAATCGAATCGTTTTTTGTAGCCTTTGCCGGTTTGGTGGATTCGTTTATGGTCAGCTCACTCGGTTCAAACGCTGTTGCCGCCGTCGGACTCACCACACAGCCGAAATTTATGGGACTTTCGGTTTTTATCGCACTAAACGTTGCACTGTCGGCATTAATTGCTCGGCGTTTCGGCGAAAATAAGCGCCGCGAAGCAAATTCGATACTTTTTACCGCTGTAATACTCATAGTTTTCCTATCAGTAATACTCGGCATTATAATTGTCGCGTTTGCCTCACCGATTATCCGTGTATGCGGTTCTTCTCCGGAAACACACGCCGATGCGGTGTCATACTACAAAATTATTATGGGAGGTATGATTTTCAACTGTATTCAAATGTGTATCAACTCGGCACAGCGCGGTGTCGGCAATACCAAAATAACTATGCGTACAAATATCACGTCAAACACAATTAATATAATATTTAATTACTTTCTGATTGAGGGACACTGCGGTTTTCCGGCACTCGGCATACAAGGCGCGGCTATAGCTACAGTCCTCGGCACGGTGGTATCGTGCATAATGAGTATTGCTTCGATAGTGAAATCAAACGTATTTGTCAGTATTACATACATAATAAACGAAAAAATACGCCCGTCACTGCAGGCACTGAAAAACATTATAAGTATAAGCTACAGTGTTTTTCTGGAACAGTTTCTGATAAGAGTTGGATTTATGTCAACCGCTATTATGGCGGCACATCAGGGTAATTCCGCAATGGCGGCGCACCAAATCGCTATGAATATTATGGGACTTTCGTTTTCGTTCGGCGACGGACTGCAATCTGCCGCCGTTGCTCTTATAGGCAAAAGTCTGGGCGAGAAAAAGCCGGACAGTGCAAAAGAGTACGGCGCGGCATGCCAGATGATAGGCGGAATGATTTCACTTGCACTTGCCGTTATATACTTTTTAGGTGCAAAACCGCTTATGAGTATGTTTTTCAAAGAAAAGGAAATTGTGGATATAGGCGTTTCGATAATGCATATTATCATATTTGTGGTTCTGTTCCAGATAAGACAGGTTATATATATGGGTTGTCTGCGCGGTGCCGGCGACACGCTTTACACCGCCGTTGCCTCAACCGTCAGCGTAACAATTATCCGTACGCTTGTGTCATATCTTTTCTGCTACGTTTTCAATATGGGCATAATCGGTATATGGTTCGGTGTTATGGGCGACCAAATAGCCAGATACATTTTTGCATATACGCGTTTCAGGCTCGGCAAATGGATAAATATAAAAATATAAACAAATTACTCGTTTTTGCGGAAAATTTGAAACTTATAATTTTGAATTGCCCCCAACAGCCGGATGTCCTATCTGACTTTTGGGGGCAATTTATGATTTAGCTATATTTTGGGAGTTTTTTATGCAATATTTTTTAAAAAGCCGTTTTACTGCAGACCTTTATGTAAACAGCATTTCCGCCTCAGTTTCCCAGATATGTAAAATGCATATAATCCTTTGAGCTGTGCTCACCCCACGCATTTCCGCCCCACAGAAAACCATACTTTGCAAATGTACGCACAACTATACCGTCCTCCGTTATCGAGTACGGGTCATCGTCGGGTTTCCAGTATGAACCGCTGAGTGCTTTACCGCTCGTACTCACATAATAGTTTTCATTCGGGTTAATGTCGATACAAGTACCGTAGCTGTGCTGTGAGATTCTGCCGGACGCACTGTTGCGCCACTGAAAACCGCCCGCCGATTTTATCGGGAATTTTTCGGAATCCTCAAATATTTCCCTGAAAATACTCTTTACATCGTCGGCAAGATTTCTGTTGACCGTCAAAGTAAGTGTCGAGGCGTACTTTTCACCGTCGGCATTAATTTTCCACACGTCAACCGTAATATTGCTCATATACTTCATCGCCTCGGCTTTATCGGAAAAATAGAATCCGCTTTCAAATACCCTCAGCTCCTTATCGCTTTCTGCCGCTTTCCCTCCGCCCGATGTCGGCTGCGGTGCGGCTTGTTCGCCGCCATTTGCTTTGACGGCAAAATCAACAGGCAGACTGAACGTTTTCATTTTCTCCGTTTCAGATTGCAGAACCGCTGTGTATTTTTTTTCGTTTTCAAACTTTGAAACAGGTATTGTTGCGGTATTTTTTGCTGTAGTATACACTATTTTTGCGTTTCCCAAGCTATCCTTCACTATCAGCCTATATTTTTTCGCATTACTGTTTTTATCCCACTTAAAAACAACATCACCCGATACAGTGTCGCCGTTTTTCGGCGCGGTTATTGTCGGCAGTACCTGTTTATCCGCATCATTACCGGCAAATTTGCTATATGTCCTGTTTACCAATGCTATTGCCTGTTCACGCGTTGCACTGCCGGTCGGCGCAAGCGTGTTTTCGTCCACGCCGCTCAATATATCGTATTTAAGCAGTACAACCGCGGAATTTATTGCCCACTCGTGTATATCGGCGCGGTCATCGAATTTAGCCGTCAGTTTTTTGTCATTTTTGTTAAGCGCAATATCAATTCCGCATTTTGACATCACAGCCGAAATCACCGTTGCTATTTGTTCCCTCGTTATAGGCTCGTTCGGCGCAAACTCGGTGTCCGAAACACCCGTCACTATTCCCAGTGAATACGCCTGTGCCACCGGATACGATATGCTGTCCTCAAACGGAAAAACATCAGGTGTCGGCAATGGTTCGCCGGACAGCGCATTATAAAGGTTGACCGCAAGAGAGCAAAATTCTCCGCGAGTAATATTTTCACCGACATTTTTAATAACCACATCGTAGCTTACAAGTCCCGCACAGCTTGCCGCAGCGTAGTCATCTTTTGCCCAATCACTTAAATCACCCGCGTACACGACAGACTGAAACAGCATCAATGCCGTCAGCATGCAAAGTATAATTCTTTTCATAACCGAGTCCTCCTATACTTATTTTTCAGTCAACATCAGAAAACATCATCGACTTTAAATATAATTCATTAAACTCATCGTCCAGCGACAGACTTATTTCTTCGGACACCTCAACAATTTTCTCAACCGTTTTTTTCGCCTGCTTATCCCTTAAAAATTTTACAGCTCCGGCAAGTGAGGTGTTTCCGCAAGCCGAAACACGATTTTCAAATTCCGACGGTATCATACCGACACCTACAGCACTTCGCACATCGAGCGCATATCCAAAACCGCCGGCAATATACACTCTCGACACCTGTGTACCTGTAATGCCGTATCTTCTCAGCAATATCTCCGTTCCGGCTCTTATTGCGGCTTTCGCCATCTGAAACTCTCTTATATCCTTTTGGGTAAATACTATATCCCGACCGTCCATCGTTTTTGCAACCGTAAATCCGCTGTCAAAGTAACGCGCATTGAGCAGTCCCGTTTTGTCAATAAACCCCTCACGCAAAAGCTCCGCCGTCAATTCCGCAACACCTGTTCCGCAAATTCCCACAGGCGACTTATTCCCTATTGTCCGCACCCGTACACTTTCGCCGTTCAGCACCGCCGAGCAAACAGCACCCTCAACACTTCCTATACCGCATTTAATATTTCCGCCTTCAAATGCCGGTCCGGCGGCTGTCGAAGCAACCAGAATTTTATCGCGGTTGCCGAGTGCCATTTCTCCGTTAGTCCCCAAATCAATCAGCATACAGACATCGTCCGACCTGTCAAATCCGCACGCATACAGTCCCGAAACTATATCCGCACCGACATAAGCCGAAATCCCCGGCAGCAGCACAACATCGGCACCGGAAGATATACCCGTTATTTTATCCGCCGCACCTGTCGTCAAGCCGATGCTTACAGGCGTAAACGGATACTGACCGAGCGTTTTGCAGTCATATCCCATAAGCAGATGCAGCATAGTCGTGTTTGCACTCACAGCAATCCGCTCAAGCTGCCGCGTTTCAACTCCATACTCGGCACACAGCGTTTCAATTCCGTTTTTTAAATCATTCCTTATAATCGCCTTCAAATCGTCCGCACTGCCTGACACAGCGGCATTTATACGTGATACCACATCTGCGCCGTACCGCCGCTGATGATTCAATTGCGACACCGTATGGCATATTCTGCCGTCAGCACTGTCCGACAATTGCAATACAACGGTGGTAGTTCCTATATCCGCCGCAACTTCATATTTTTTCGATTTTCTTTCGTTTTCGCATATATCGGCTTTTACATTTGCACCTGATACATATTCACTCAGCACATCAAATTTTTCTTCAGACTTCAATTCAACAGTAATCCCGTTTTTCGGGTACAGCTTACACGCAAGCCGCCACCCGTCATTTAACTCGCCTTGCGAAAACACCTCCGAATCTTTTCGGCAAATCGGTATGTCCCCGCCGATAACCCTCACAGCGCATTTTCCGCACCGCCCGTTTCCGCCACATACTGCATTTACGGCATAACCGCCGCGTGCAAGTACCTCCGACAGCGGTTCGTTTTTCCGCAAATACAGTACATCTTTTCTGCCGTTTTGACTTACATATATCCGCGCCTTATCGCCGATACGGAAATTGCAGTCAACATTAGGACATTCACCGCAATTGTGGTGTGCATTAAAGCACGCTGTATCATCGGTAACCGCGAACACCTGACACAGCGTTTTGATTGGGTCAAACATATAGCCGTCTGTAATGTCAATCCCGAATCTTTCTTTAAGTTCAAGCTGCCGCCAAGCCTCTTTCTGTACTTTAACGGAAACATCACGCGAAATTTCAAGTCTTGCGCCGATACCTACATTATTCTCTCGGCAAATATCCTCAAGCTTGCTTTTCAGCTGTTCCTCAAACGAAAACAGCACCGTATCCGCAACCGCATTATACAGCAGACCGCGTATATAACTGCCGTCCGCAAATGCACTGCTGCTGTGCTTATGCAATTCGTCACCGATACTGATTACAGCATAAATAACTCTGCTGTCCGGCGGATATTTTTCCGTCGCGGTTTCTTCCGTAAGTCTGCCAAACCCAATAATACCAACAGGTTTCATAACTCTCGCGGCCTCAATACACACAAAATTAAATTCCCTTTTAAAGTCCGCAAAATCCGCTTTATCACTCTTGCACCCAATCGCACGCATTACCTTTTCAAAATCCGTATTTGCTTTCAAATCATCAATTATATATAACTTTTTCATATTCCGCTTTTGCCGTTTATTACCTTTCGCACATAATATAATCCGTATCCTCATCAATCATTTCAAGCATTATTTTCGCAAAAACAGGGTCAAATTGTTTTCCGATACCCTTTTCAATTTCTTTTCGTACCGTATGCTGAGGAAGAGTATCGCGATAACTGCGTTTTGATGCCATAGCATCATAAGCGTCAGCAACCCCTATAATTCTTGCCGTTTCGGGAATTTGTCCGTCTTTCAGCCCATCCGGATAACCCTGCCCGTTATAAAGCTCGTGATGCCAATGTGCACCGTCTGCAATACCGGGTATTTCCGTCATATTTTTAAGAATATCCGCGCCTATTTTAGGGTGAGTTTTAACTATCTCATACTCCTCATCTGTAAGCCCCGACGATTTATTGATAATAGCATTGGGTATACCTATCTTGCCTATATCATGCAAAAGTCCGGTGAAATAAATAGCCTCCTGCTCCTGTTCACTTTTCCCGACACGCCGCGCAATTTCCCTCGCATACTCCGCAACCCTGATTGAATGACCGTTTGTATACTTATCCTTTGCGTCTATGGTGTTTGCAAGAGTAATCATAATTTGCAGAGTCAGCCTTTCGACCTTTTCGCGGCGCTCGTGCGCAAGCTTTACTGCCTCGTCCGAAATTTTGCTGTTTTCGCCGTTTGATTTTTCTTCATATCCACGCACATTTTTAAGTACAGCGAAAAAAGCTGTCATCGAAAACAGCACATTCATATATGCATAGTTTTTATCAACATTCACCGCCGCCAAAGCCGGACTACCCATTTCAATGCAAACACATACCAAAGCCACTGCCGCACTTATTGCACACAGTACAGTGCACATTTTTCCGCGCAGTGCCGTCCGCACGCAAAGCATACCGAAAAACAGCCACATCACCGCACCCGCCGTGCCTCCGCCTGTTATAAAGTACATAAACGCAAACACCACAACCGCGCCAAGCTGTATCACAAAAACCGGCAATGCATTTCTGTTTTCACCGCACGCAAAGCATACGCCGCACTGCGACAGAAATATGTACATCGGCACAATTATGCTTTTGCCAAAACCTGCTTTCATTTTAATACAAGCGAAAAAATAGATTATTCCTATCACTGCCGTTACCAAAAATGTCGGGATTATTGATTTTCGGCAAATTATCCCGTCCATACACTTTTTGAATTTATTCACTTGCCGCCCCCCGATTTCAATTTAAAATCACTGCCGTACAAACTGCATTAATCCGTACCGCAATTTTTAGTGTATCACATCATATCAACACTGTCAATTGCATATTCATCATAATTTACCGCAAAAACCCCAAAAAAGTAACGGCGGTTTACACGCAACCAAACCGCCGTTATTACAAACCATCTTCACATTTTATGAAATTCGCTGTTTTTAGTAATTTCCACTTTTACATTGTCCGACTTCATATTTTTAACAATATCCTCTGAAAAACCGTTTTTCTCGGCTCTTATTGTCAGATTTTCAAATGTAAAATCCGACAAAATGTACTGCTTTTCATCAGGAGCTGTATTAAAAAAGACCTCACAGTCACAATTACAGTTTCGCACCGTAATATTATCCGCGTATGACAGCGGAACATCACTGCGGCCTTTAAGGTCAAAAAACTGTGTCCAAGGGTTAATATCAATAAAATTCATTACATTTCCGCTGACATCTTCAATCAGGATATACTCATAATGCTGCGGTGTATCGGGACGCATTTTGAGCCACAACAGCTGAAATGCACCGGCAACCCTTATACGGCGTACTATAATATTTCTGTTGTGTACCGACTCCGAACCGCAGGTTAAACAGCCATGACAAAATCCGTATTCGCAATCTTCGACTATTATTCTCTCGTTTGAACCGTTGTCCGCGCTTTCATTCGCCCACGGCCCTTTGCCGCCTTTAAGCACAACCGAATCGTCATTAACTTCAAAATAACAATTCTTTATCAGTACATCTTTACATACGTCAATGTCAATTGCGTCCGTACTCGGTGCTTTGACAGGCGATGCCGGCGAAAATACGGTACAGCCCAAATACCTTACCCGTTCACATTTATAAATGTGAGTTGTCCAGTAATGGGAATTTTGCAAATGCAGCTGTGCAACGGTTACGTTACTGCAATGTGACAAGTACACAAGCCGCGGCCGCTGTTCATCTTTATTCGTACACTTCGGATTCCATTGCCGTCTTAGCCAAAATGCTTTCCACGAGCGCAGTCCGTTTCCGTCAATCGTACCCTTGCCGCACATTACAAAGCCGTCCAAGCCGTCCGCATTAATCAACGCCGGATAATAAAGACAGGTTTCACCCTCCATTCGCGTTTCACAAATTGGGTAGTCCGATATGTCGTCACTGCCCTTGAGTGTGCCGCCCTCCTCTATATAAAGATTTACTCCCTGTCTAAAATGCAGCGCACCGGTCATATACGTTCCGCGCGGCACAACTATCACTCCGCCGCCGTTTTCCGATACAGTATCAATCAATTTCTGAATTTCTCCTGTATACACTCTTCCGTCATCAAAAACATTGTACTCGGTTAATACATACCGTTTTCCGAGTTCTTTCACATCGGGTATATCGGTATTGTAAAACCATTCATCTATAGGCGTTCCGTCCGGAAAATACTCTTTTGAGTTCATTTGCAAAGCTCCTCACATCACTTTTATATTCTGCACAAAGAGCCGTCTGATAGCTTGCAAACAGCTCTGCGCATAAATTTTCTATTCCGTTTCACGTATATTGAAAATGACTCCCGACTCAGGTTTCGGGAAAAGACATATCGACCGTTCGGGCATTTTTTCGCCTGCCATCGCAACATCGCGTATCTGCTGTGAATTTGACGGATTAATCACGAACATACATTGGTATTCATCATTTCTTACAGCCTTAATGCCTTCATCGGCGTGCTTGGTGAAAGTAATGCGTTCGTGGTAATTATCCTGAGTTATGTTCATAAGCTCACCCAACAGCAAATGATTAAGAACATTAACGTCAAGCGAACGGTATGCGTCCGAATTGTCAGGCATAAACTCTTTCAGACACGCGGTGTCTGTCAGAGTAAGCCGGTAAAAATACTCGCCGCCGCAATAAAGCGCTATTCTGTTCTCTTTTCTCGGAGTAAATATTTGCTTTTTCATAGTGTCTGCCAATTCATTGACATCGTAGTCGACAATGATTTTCTCAACCTTAAATCTGTCCTGAGCACACGAAACAAAATATTCCTCATTGAATTTTTTCGGACAGGACACCATTCTATGTACCGGCAGCTGCAAAAGCCCGTCGTCCGATGCATTTGTAAACAAAGCAAGCGTATAATTATACTTTTCTTTTTCCGCAAGTGCCGAATCCTTTGAAAACATTTCCTTGCTGTATTCCAAACAGGTTTCGTATCTGTTTTGACCGTCTGTTATAACTACGCGCTTATCTTGCATATTCTTTTGAATTTCACCGATAATTGCCTCATCTGTTATAATCCAGATATTCTGTTCCGTATCGGTACTCGTTTTAAAGCTTACGTCCGGCTTTGTTTCGATAATCTCGTTAAGCAGATTTGCCAGCGTTTTTCCGTTTTCGGCATACATACAGTTAATCATACTAACATTTGATTTTGTAGCATTGAGCAGGCTGTATCGGTCCTTTTTCGAGCTTGAAAT
This sequence comes from uncultured Lachnospiraceae bacterium, assembly GCA_964422725.1. GTDB lineage: Bacteria > Bacillota > Clostridia > UBA1381 > UBA1381 > CAKSNH01. The sequence continues at coordinate 1,834 of CAYRCC010000045.1, read as the reverse complement.
AGTTTCCTCACACGGCATAATGTTTCCGCTTGAAAACTCTTCAAGTTCTAACAGCGCCACTATTCCCTTGGTTGCAAACTGTGTATTATTAATCGTAATAATCTGCTGATACAAATACACAGCCGGCTTTTCGTCGCGCACAAGTATTTTGTTTTCAATCCAGCTTTTCAAGCTGTCTGCCGCACGCGTATACTTGTTATTCGTGTCGTTATCCCCTGCCAAATCCATTCCGTACACAACTCTTACCGAATTATTCTCATGGGTATCGTAAAGAATCTGCTGTTCCTCGTCCGAAATCGAATCATACGGCGGCGACATAACTTTGCCTAAATTTTCTATTATTTCACAATTATATCTGTACCCTCTGAACGGTATTATGTTAGCCATACAAAAAATCCTTTCCGTTAAAACCACTTTTTAACATTTATTATTTACAAATATATCAACTTATTTGTCTATTTTATACTAAAAATCATTTCCAGTCAATAGTTTTTTATTACATTTTCATTACACACCACAACCATACCGCACTGTTTTTAGTGAAAATACACAAAGCACCTTGTTTCAACCCACAAAATCGGATTTAAACCGCAAACAGATAAACACATAAAAAATCCGAATAAAACAATAATTTCACATTCCGAATAAAATATCATTTATTTTTCAAAAAAGTGTTGACTTTTCTAAAATAATGTGGTAATATAATTCTTGTGAGTGCGGGAGTGGCTCAGTGGTAGAGCGTCACCTTGCCAAGGTGAACGTCGCGAGTTCGAATCTCGTCTTCCGCTCCAAAAGACAGACAATCTCATTTTGGGTTGTCTGTCTTTTTATTTGCTGTTTATTTTTCTTTTAACATTCACGTGCAATACACTAACTACTTTTGCCGCCTTTAATTTTCCGATACCTGTCAAGCAACAGCTGTGCGGTAAATCCGGTAAACATTCCCGTAACTATCGCCGACGCAAGCAAAACCGGAAAGTATATTACAATTTCTTTTGTACCTGTAACCGCAACTGCCGCCGACAACTGCCCTGCATTATGAAAAATTGCACTTACAACCCCCAAAATCCACATCGATTTCGTGCCGATAAAGCGTTTCAAAACCGCCGCCGCCGCAAAACACAGTACGCCGCCCGTAAAACTGTAAATGAATCCGCTCACACGTCCCGAAAAAATGCTTCCCAACACAATGCGCATAATCAAAATGCAGAATGTTTCCCTACGATTCAGTATAAACAATGCAAATAATGTTATTACATTGGCAAGTCCTATCTTTACTCCGGCAATCGGTACAAGCGGCGGTATTTGCGCCTCAATTACGGATATCGTCAACGCCGCGGCAGTTAAAAGTGCCATTGTCGTCATTTTCTTTACATTCATTATTTCACCCTTGCATCTACATCGGCTGTATTTTTCTCGGCTTTTATTACCAGCTTGTTCGGCAAACATACTATCGGTACAACGCCGTCTGATATATACCCCTGTTTTACGCATATTTGGTCGGGACAGCTTGCGTTTTTCACACATACTCTTCCTTTTTCCACACAAATTGTATTCACGGCATCACCGTTTCTGACTTCAAATTCATACGTTTTTTCGACTTTCGCCAAATCTATACGCCTCACAAGCCTGTTATCCTGATAAACACATACAACATTGTCATCAAGCTTTATATCAGTTATGTATCGCCATACTGCCACCGACATTGCCAAAACCGTCAGTACCGCACACAAAAATATCACCGTATGTTTCATAATGCACCTCTCCTGTGTCAATGCTAACACACAAGTGCAATGTTTGTCAACTGTTTTTCTTATGTATGCACACAATATTT
>CAYRCC010000044.1:0-18046 GCA_964422725.1 uncultured Lachnospiraceae bacterium | reverse complement strand
TTTCTACGAAGCCAAGAGAGAGTTATGCACTCTCTCCGGGCTTGGTGGTCATCAGCTTATAGAGCTTCGTGTTTTTCGGGAACTTGTTGACAAACGGCACAAGCGAACTGCCGACCTTTATAAGTCCGTGTCCTGCTTCCACATTGGTAATATAGGACATCTGCAAATCGGAGATATTAAGCAGCTCCGCAAGTTTCAGTCTGTCGGTCGATGCCTGATTAAGCATAATAATGAACTCGGAGTTTGCAAGCATTGTTCTTGCCGTATGGCTCTGCAAGAGGTCATCGACGTTCTGTGTAATACCCGTAGCAAACGCACCGTATTTTCTTACACGCTTCCAAAGAGTAAAGAGGAAGTTTGCGGAATATTCGTGTTGGAACAAAAGGTAAATCTCATCAATGAAGATATAGGTGTTCTTACCTTTGGCTCTGTTCTGCGTAATACGGTTTAAGATACTGTCGAGGACAACAAGCATACCGATAGGCATAAGCTGTTTGCCGAGATCGAGAATATCGTAGCAGATAAGACGGTTATCCGTGTCAACATTGGTCTGCTTTGCAAAGGTGTTAAGCGAACCGTGTGTAAACAACTCAATGGCAAGGGCAATTTCTCTTGCTTCCGGCTCGTCCTGTTTCAAAAGTTCCGCACGGAAGTCCTGCAAGGTCGGAACTGTACCTGTGTAATCGTTTTGCTGATAAGTACGGTACACACTTGCGGTACAACGGTCAATAATCGACTTCTGCTTTGCACCGAGATTGTTACCGCCAATAAGCTGCTCGCAAAGGGACATAATAAACTCGGATTTGAGAATAACGGGGTTCGCTCCGTCGCCGTATTCCTTATTCATATCCATAGCGTTAATATGGTTAGACGAAGTAGCCGAGATATTGATAACCTCACCGCCCAAAGCCTTGACAAGCTTGAAGTATTCACGTTCAGGGTCAATGATAATAATATCGGCATTAGGATCTGTTAAATGAGAATAAGGAAGATTTAGAAAATGGCGATACAATGGGCTTTGCTCGTTGTATCGCCTCATTGTTTATTGAATAAAATATTTAGATAGCTAATTCTTTTGTATGCTTTGTTACATCAATAAGACCGACTGCGGTATAGTAAATATCGATTTGTTGTACTCTCTGACCGTTTGACTTATCTACTGCGTGAACCTTGATTTTATCAATCAAGTCATTTACCACTCTTGCGGAAAGTTCCTTTATTTCAGTATATTGACGAACTATATTCAGAAAATACTCTACATTATCAACTTGCTCGGACTCTTGATTTAATTCGCTTTCAAGCGTTTCAGTATCTTTAATGAGTTGTTTCTGTTCTTGTTCATAATCCGTAGATAATTTTGCAAATCGTTCATCGCTTAGCTTGCCTGAGATATTGTCCTCGTAAATTCTTTTGAAAATCCCGTCAAGCTCGGTTATTCGCAATTTGTTTGATTCCAGCTTTTTCCTGCGTGAGACAATTTCCTTTTTCTTATCCTTTGCAGATTTATCTACAAGGCTTTTCACAAACTCATTTTCATATACTTGCAAATATTTTAGCATTGTCTGTATCTGTTCCAAAACAACATCATACAGAACACTTTCTCGTATATAATGCACAGTACATTTGCCGGTATTACCCTTGTAATTGGAGCAGACGAAATAGTCATGACCTTCTTTATGAGCCTTTGAACTGCAGTAATACAACTTTGCACCGCAATCGGCACATTCCAACAGCCCTGCAAAAATACTTTTCTTTCCCGATTTTGTGTATCGGCGTTTATTCTTTCGGAGTTCCTGCACCTTTTCCCATACCGAGATTTCAATAATTGGTGGATGCGTGTTTTCAAATATCAGCCAATTTTCTTTCGGTTGCTGTATTTTTCTATGGGTTTTGTAGTTTTGTGTAGCAGTTCGGAAATTTACTGTATGACCTATGTATGTCATATTTTCAAGTATTCCCGAAACACTTCGGTTACACCACACATTGCTCATACTGCCTTTAAATCTGCAAGGCATTCCGTGTTCACGAAAATACATCATCGGTGTTGAGATACCCTCTGCAGTAAGCTGTTTTGCAATCTTGCCCGGACCTTTGCCGCACATACAAAGTTCAAAGATATATTTGACAACACTTGCGGCTTCCTCGTCAATAATGATTTCTTTCGGATTATCGGGATTGGCTTTGTATCCATATGGAATAGCCGAGCCTAATCGCTGTCCCGACTCTCCTTTTGCTTTAAAAACCGCTTGTATCTTTTTACTTGCATTTTTTGCATACCATTCATTAAAGATATTTGTAAACGGTGCAAACTCATTGCTTTCGCTATCATCTGTATCAACATTATCGTTTATGGCAATAAATCGCACATTCATTGACGGTAGATACATTTCGGTGTAGTACCCAACCATAATATGATTTCTGCCGAAACGGGATAAATCCTTAACAACGATTGCAGAAACTTTTCCGTTTTCAATATCCGCAAGCATTTCCTTAAATCCGTCACGCTCAAAGGTAGTTCCGCTTACTCCGTCATCTACATATATTTTATACGGAACAAGATTATGGTCTTTTGCATACTTTTCAAGAATTGCTTTTTGATTTGTTATACTGTTACTTTCGCCCTCACGCCCATCATCTTGTGACAATCAGCAATAAAGAGCTGTTATTTTATCATCATTTGACTGTCTTTTCATTTGATAAATTCTCCTTTCCGACAGCCGGATATGATAAATATTGCAGTATAAGCATTATACCATATCCGACCATCAAATTCAATATTTCGGTTTAATGTTTTAGAAATTCTCTGTTTTGCACAGGTCTTACCTTGTGATTAGATTTTTCACTTTTGAAACCATATCGCCGGCAGCATCCTTATTAAAATATGCATTTACCATATATGTGGTAGTGCCTATTTTTCTTTTGATGTTTATGCTTTCGGGTGCTTCGTTTTCTTTGACAGTTTGAGGTTTTGTGAGTTTTTTCATTATCTCTCCGCCTCCTTATTTCGTCTTCGCTTGCGTTCTTTTTCGGCATCCTTAACTTGCTGTATGACTTCATCAGGAATTTTACCGAGAAATTTATTCAGCCTGTTTAATTCCGATTGTAACTCAGCAAGTTCAATATTTTGCTTGAATGACTTGTCTTTGTAACCATCCAATGCTTTTGAAAGCTCAGTATTTTCCTCTTGTGCTTGCTTAAATGACCTTGACAGCATATTTACCTGTGTTTCAAAGCTTTCGACCTTTGGTACGAACTTTTTAATCATTGCAGAAACCTTTGCGGTATTCTTGCCGGTGTTGAGGAAATTTGTATTTTCCAAGACTTCCTCAATCTCAAGTTGCATTTTCTGTAATTTGTATGCAGACTTAAAAATATTAGTGGGAATATGCTTGCGGTGCGTATAACGAGCTGATTCACCTCTTTCAAGCGAGGGGTATTTATTTGACATATGCTCATAAAATTTATCTTGCCACTCTATCAACTTTGTACTGTTACCTATGATTTCCTTTGCACAAAGCCGATTATCTTTTGTCAGCGGAACAAAGCAAAGATGCATATGCGGTGTCTTTTCATCAAGGTGTATTACTGCCGAAAATACATTTTGGGGAACTATATTCGCTTTAATAAATTCCAATGCGTGAACGAAAAAGTTTTTCATCTCATCGTAGGTTTTGCCTTTGAAAAATTCCGGGCTTGCAGTAATGAGTGTATCAATAAATCTTACACTATCCTTTCGTGTTCTGCATTTTGCTTCTGCAATGCGTGAGTCGATTTCCTTTTTGTAGGTCATTTGCGGCGTGATAAGGTGAATATTGTACTTGCTCTTTGATAGGTCAATATCGGGATTACTTTTGTATTTTTCTTTCTTGCGTTCGTGGTGTCCTTCCAAGCGAGCCGCAGGGTTACCTTTGTGTTTTGCAAATCGTAATATCGCTTTTGCCATAATCATTCAACCCCCGTTTCAAACAGCTTTTTAACTGCTTTCATTTTGTCAGCGGATTTTTGAATACGGAAGTTTTCTCCGCAAAATCTAATCGGCACGCACATCTCCAGAACCCTGTCATAAATTCTTTTGTGTACGGTGTCAATGGGATTTTTCATTTCGTCAAGGCTTAAATTTGTTGTTACGATAAACGGATTACCGCTTTTGTATCTTGTATCAACAATATTGTAAACCTGCTCCAATGCGTAATGCGTATCACGCTCAATACCCAAATCGTCAATTACCAAAAGGCTGTGATTGTTCAGCCTTTCGATATATCCGTTTTTGTCACTTTCATAAAACAAATCATTAAGTATTGCCGAAAAGTTCGTCATACGAACAGAAACACCGTTTTCGACCAAAGCATTTGCTATGCAAGCGGCAAAGTATGTTTTTCCCGTTCCCACATTCCCCCAAAGGAGCAGTCCGTTATTTTTGCTAGACATTTCCGACCATTTGGAAACATATATTTTTGCTTTGCTCATAATAGGATTTCTACCGTTGTCATTTTCAAAATTCCAACTGTATAACCCCGAATCATCAAAGCACATAGATTTCAATACATTTAATCGCTGTATGTGTTCAAATTCCGAATTTGTCATAAACTTTCACCCTCCTTACAAGAATAGACTGTTTCTTTAACATCCTTTTTAAGCCAACTGCGTATCGTTGCCAAATGGTTATTGTATGCTTTACCCGTACTTTCCATATATTCCGACAGTTTTTCAATATATTTATCGGCATACATAGGATAATCATTTTTTAATTGCTCATAGTCCGAGTGTGCGAGCGATACATTTTTGTATCGCCCGTATAACTCTTGCTTTAACTCTGATTCTTTATCTATTTCTTTCTCTATCTCTATCTCTGGCAGACACTTTTCGGACAGAGTGCGGACATCTTGCGGACATTTGTCCTCTGCTTGTCCGCCAAGCCTTTTGAGTTCTGCTCTTGCACGCCTTTTTCTGTCAGCTTCGGTTGATGATGTACCGACCATATCCTCTATGTTTGACATATAGATTGAATTATCCGCACACTCCACGATAAGACCGAGTTCAAGAAACAGTTCCAATGCTTTTTCAACGGTTTCCAATTTATGCCCCGTTAAAGAAGCAAGCATTTCGGGTGTGTAATTAACATTCTCGTTGAGCTTTAAAAATCCATTGAATTTTAATGATAAAAGATACAATTTCAGTAAAATGTTGGAATACAAAATACCGTCTTGCATCTTTTCAACTATGAGTACTTCGCCGCTGAAAAAGAAATCCTCTTTCAGTTTGAGAAAGTAATATTTTTTGTTGTCTGACATCGTGTTTTCCTCCTTACAAGTCGTTAGTTTTGATAGTTTGTGGATTGCAATTCACAATTCGATTAAATCACAAAATGCTTGACTTGTAAAGGCTTTTGGTATATACTTTAAGTAATGATAAAACTCTAAAAATACAATTCCCATAAAAAGAAGGTGTTAGACTTGAAGAAGAAAATTGACACGCCAAATATACCTGTTACCCAAAACGCAGTAATAGCAATAAATTTAGACCGAAAAAATAAAAAAGAACATATTATCATAGGCGAATTTGACAATGTGAACAGATATATTCGAGGCGGCAAAAAAGATAAAATTATTTTTGATAAAATCCGACCGATCGGCTCATTTTTGCTTGATATTTTTCCAAACGCCGGGTATTTTTCAGATTTGAAACACTTGATTGCAGACACTTCAAAACAAAAACAAGCGGAGGTTGTCCAAGAAATTGAAGGCTTGTATTCGACCGAAAATCCATTATTAAAGTATCTTGCGTTAAAGCTTTGGGAAGAACGAAACAGAATTTTGAAAGCCTTAAAAGATAAAGACGAAGAATATCCTATTATAGACAGACTTGAAGATATAACCTTGCCGTTAAGATATAATTTAATGAGTGATATTTTGGAATGGCAACGAACAAATCCGTTTAATCCGCTTACGGATATGCCTTATGAATATTTCAAATATCCGATTTTGACATTTTGCATTGCAGATACAAACAGTACGACCGAATATGCGGCATCGGATTTTTCTATAATGCCGTTGGTAGTATATTATTTGAAAGCAATATATGAAAACCAGAAATATTTCAGCTATTGCAAGGTTTGCGGCAAGCTGTTTCTTGCTCCCGATGTAAACAAGACGGTTATATGCTCCGCAAAATGCCGAAAAGAACAACAGAAGAAAAACAAACAGAAATACGAGGAAGAAACAAAAGATATTGATTATGAGAAAACCTTTCGAAATGAAAATATGTATTGGTATAACCGAGTGCAAAAGGCAAAGAAGAAATGCACCGACCAAAAGGCTCTCGATAAACTGATACAAAAATATGACGAGCATAAAAGGATTGCGGTTATAAAGAAAAAGCAAGTTAAAACCGGCTTGCTTTCCTATCAGACATTTGATATGTGGTGTCTTGATGAGCGAATAGTCATTGATTCTTTTATGGAGGACATCGGCTTGGGCAGGTATAAGTGAGGCTTCGGGGAATGTATTACACCGTTTGCCGACTTTACAAATTACCGCAAGGCTGACCGTCTGCCATACTCTCGGCAGACGACCAACCTTTTGTAATTTCGCCGACTGCGAAAATATATTGCTCAAATACGGTGAGCAACATATTTTCACACCCGCCCCGTCAGCAAAGGTGTAACACACTATACTTTGCACGCAAAGTGTGTGGCAGACTTTCCCTCTGCACTTCCTAAAAAATACCCAATAAATGCACCCACTTCGCATTTGTCGGGTATTTTTATATCACCACATCGGCATCGAACCTCGTGTTGATAGCATAGAAAATTTAGGTAAAATAAATTTTCTATGCACATTCAAGCAATAGCTTGAATTAATATCCTCAAAAAATTGAGGATAACGGATAAAAGCAAGGCTTTGCTTTTATGTGCCGATTGCAAAAATGCAAGGCAGATATTTTGTGCATTTGTGAGAAAATGTCAGAATAGATTGACTTTTGTATACATTTGTAGTATAATTAAAAACAGATAATTGTATTGTAAGTACGAGGTGTTGACATTGGCAGATAAAAAACTTGTAATAGCTTCAAAAAAATATACCGGTGACACAGCGGTTGTTTCTGCAAGGTTACCGGTTGATTTAATAAAAAAGATAGATGAAATATGCGAAGCAACAGGAAGAACAAAAAATGAAATCATTCAGCTTTGTTTGGAATTCGCTGTTGACAATGTAGAAATAGAAAGATAGGGATTTGATATGGCTATATTTAAGTGTAAAATATGCGGTGGTACTCTTGAAATCAATGTTGGCGAAACTGTTGCAACTTGCGAATATTGCGGCACAAAACAAACTTTGCCTAAACTTGATGATGAGAGAAAAGCTAATTTGTTTGACAGGGCAAACCATTTTAGACGAAACAACGATTTTGATAAGGCGATGAGTATTTATGAGCAGGTACTCAACGAAGATACAGAGGATGCGGAAAGCTATTGGTCTATAGTTCTTTGCAGATACGGTATTGAATATGTTGAGGATCCTTCTTCGCACAAGCGTGTTCCAACGGTAAACAGAGCACAGTTTACCTCTGTTTTTGATGATGAGGACTACAAATCTGCCATCAAATATGCAGACAGTTACCAAAAGAATATTTATGAATCCGAAGCGGTGTTATAAACGAAATTCAAAAAGGAATTTTGGCAATATCTCAAAAAGAAGAACCTTTCGATGTGTTTATATGCTACAAAGAAACCGATAATAACGGTCGCAGAACACAGGACAGTGTTTTGGCAACAGAGCTTTATCACGAACTTACAAAAGAAGGATTTAAGGTATTCTTTTCTCGTATCACACTTGAGGATAAGCTGGGTGTTGCATACGAACCCTATATATTTGCGGCTTTAAATTCCGCAAAGGTTATGGTGGCACTTGGAACAAAACCCGATCATTTTAATGCGGTATGGGTAAAGAATGAATGGTCACGATACCTTTCTCTTATAAAGAACGGAGCAAATAAGATTTTGATACCTGCATATCGTGATATGGACCCCTATGACTTGCCGGAAGAATTTTCACATCTGCAAGCACAGGATATGTCAAAGCTCGGTTTTATGCAGGACTTGGTAAGAGGTATTAAAAAACTTGTATCAACAAATGGCTCGTCAGGTGTAAAAGAAACGGTTGTCGTTCAGAGTACGGTGTCCGGCAATGCATCTGCTTTGGTTAAGCGTGGCTTTCTCGCTCTTGAAGACGGGGAATGGGAAAAGGCTGATAACTTCTTTGAGCAAGCATTAAATCAAAATGCAGAAGATGCTCAGGCTTATTTAGGTAAGTTGATGGTTGAGCTTCAAGTCAAGGTGCGAAGTGCTCTCAAAGATTGTGTTGAACCATTTGATAAGAAGAATATGTATCAAAAAGTTATTCGTTTTGGTGATTCGAAATTAAAATCAGAACTTGAGGGATATATCGCTTTTATAAATGATAGAAATGAAAAAGAGCGTTTAAAAAGAACTTATGCAAAAGCAACGCAACAAATGAATACAGCAACAACAGAAGATGCTTTTAAGACAGCAGCAGCTACTTTTAGTTCTATTAAAGATTATAAGGATTCAAAAGAACTGAGTGAGAAATGTCTTGAAAAAAGCAAAAATGTATGGAAAGATGAAATATTAAGAAATGCAACTTCTCTTTTGAACGGCTCATATCACTGGAAAGGTATGAAAACAAGTCTTGAAGACTATGTTAATGCAGTTGAGCAACTCAAAAAAATTACCGGATATATGGATGCTGATGAGAAAGTGATAGTTTGTCAAAAAAAGATAGATGAATTAAAAGCGAAAGCTGAGGAAGAACGCATTGAATACGAAAGACAGTTAGAAAAAGAAAAAATCGAACAAGAAAAAATTCGAGTTGAGCAAGAACATAAGAATGAGGCTAAACGGCTTGAAGAGCAGAAACAGAAAAAGACAGTTTTAATCATACGATTATCCATACTTGGGTTAGCTGTTCTCTTTGTGGTATTCTCAATTGTTTTCACAAAAATTCTTATACCCTCAGGCATTTATGATGAAGCAAATGAATTATACAACAACGGTCAAATCGAACAAGCCATGGAATTATATATTTCTATATTGGATTATTCTGATTCGGGAGAAAAATATTATGATTATTTGCTAAATAATACTAAATATTTTGAACGCACCAGATATACATCAATGAGTAGTGGAACAGAGTATTTATATGTTAAAATAGAGGATGGATATGTTTACGGTGAATCAAGTAGATTTGAAACGACACCACAATTTACTAAATATTCCGAATCCAATAGCAGTGTACATAATGGCAACAAACTGAAATATGATGGAAAAAAATTTTATTTCAATTTAGAGGGGCATACCATACAGCTATCATTTGATGAAGATGGATTTGAAGCAGAAGACCTAACTCATAGCGACGGAGAAGAATTGTGGTTTTGGAAGAATCATTTTGATAACATAGAATTTTAATAAACATAGGAGGACTATATATGTCAAAAATAGCAGATGTAATTAAATACGAGGGTGACAATAGTACATTTATCTGGAAGCACCCTTGCGAAGATTTTAACAGTCTTACACAATTGATTGTTCACGAAAGTCAAGAGGCTATCTTCTTTATGAACGGACAGGCACTTGATTTATTCTGTGCAGGTCGTTATACACTTGAAACACAGAACATTCCAAAGATAGGTAAATTCTTAAATCGCACAACGGGAGATGAAACGCCTTTTCGCGCAGAAGTGTATTTTATCAACAAGACAGAGCAGATGTCTATTAAGTGGGGTACTGACAGTAAAGTGCAATACATAGAACCGACTTATGGATTCCCGCTTTCTATCGGTGCAAGCGGTGAAATGAGCCTTCGTGCCGAAGATAGCAGAAAATTACTGCTAAAACTTGTGGGTACTGAAAGCTTTTTAGGGCAGCAGAAATTAGTCGGATTTTTCCGTTCGTTCTTAATGACTAAGGTTAAGACATATATCGCACAGGTCATAAAAACAAAAGGCATAAATATCTTTGAAATTGATGAACATTTGACTACATTTTCAAATGAAATTAAAAACTTGCTTATTTCTGATTTCGCAGATTATGGAGTATGCCTTGAACAGTTCTTTGTTACCACCATTGTAAAACCCGATGGTGACAGACAGTATGAGAAGTTTAAAGAACTGCATTTCAGACAATACGCAGATATAGCGGAAGCGAAATTAAAACAGCAAACAGATATTATCTATGCACAAACAGAAGCCCAAAAGGTTGTTATTGATTCACAAGCACAAGCAACAAAGCGTGCTCAAGAAGGTTATACTTACAGCCAAGAACGAGGATTTGATGTTGCAGAAAAGGTTGCACAGAATGAAGCTGTCGGTGAGTTTACCAATATGGGTGTTGGTTTTGGAACAATGGCGGGTGTAGGCGGAGCTGTTGGTGGTATGGTTGGCGGTATGATGAACGATGCAATGGATTCGGTAGCTACTCCTACACCCCCTGCAAGAAATGATGGAATGACCGAGTTTAAAGCAAAAGTAGAAAAGCTTGCAATGATGAAAGAGTCGGGATTGCTTTCCGATGAAGAATTTAACAATATGAAAGCAAAACTGCTTTCGGAGATATTATAGGAGGTGTTGTAAATGAAAAAAACTTTTAATTATTACGGTATTTGTTGGTTGATTGCCTTAGCGGTATTTAATGTTATAGCATTTGTAACACCTAACGAAATTGCAGGTGTAAGCAAATTTACCGGTGCGTTTTGGGCAGGATATATATTTATAACCCTTGCGCTCATAGGACAACTTGGATGTGCTTATAAAGCATTTAAGGCAGAAAATTTGAAGAAAATGTTTTATAATATTCCATTGATTTCTGTAAGCTACACAGGTCTTGCAGTAATGCTTGTTGTAGGAACTATTTGTATGGCAGTTCCGGTTATTCCTTACTGGATAGGCATTATCGCTTGTTTGTTGGTTCTTGCATTCTCCGCTATCAGTGTTATAAAGGCAACTGTTGCATCAGATGTTGTAAATGAAATCGACGAGAAAATCAAGGTGCAGACACAGTTTATTAAATTACTTACAGCAGATGCGGAACATTTGATGACAAGCAGTAAAACTGCTGAACTGAAAACAGAGGCTAAAAAGGTATATGAGGCAATAAGATATTCTGACCCAATGTCAAATGAAGCATTGGCTGATATTGAAGGACAGATACAGAGCGAATTTATATTCTTTACACAAGCGATTAAAGCAGAAGATTTGGAATTGGCTAAATCTGTAGCTGACGGGTTACTTGACTTGATTGATGGTAGAAATAAAAAATGTAAGGTTTTGAAATAGAATAAATTCTTAAATACAATTGGAGGATATACAAATGAAACAATTAAAATGCGAAATGTGCGGAAACAATGATTTAATAAAACAAGATGGCGTATTCGTATGTCAAAGCTGTGGGTGTAAATATTCCGTAGAAGAAGCAAAGAAAATGATGGTTGAAGGTACTGTTGAAGTTACAGGTACAGTAAAAGTTGATAGTTCAGATGAATTGGAAAATTTATATCAACTTGCACGTAGAGCAAAGGATACAGAAAACAATGAGAATGCAGCTAAATATTATGATATGATACTCATAAAGGACCCGACAAGCTGGGAAGCGAATTTTTAGTCTGTGTATTTCAAATCAATGGGTTGTAAAATAGCTGATATTCCTACTGCTGCTACTTCTGTAAATAATTGTATTGAAATCACTTTAGATTTAATAAAAACTCACATAGTTGATAAAGTAGAGAAAAAGAACGCAATTTTAGAAGTTTGTGAAAAGTCAAAGAATATATCAAAGCTTTTATTTGACGGTGCAAATTCGTGGATGGATGGAATTGACCAATCCGTTAGAATGAATTTTGCAGGACAATTTTTAAGTGCTACTATAGCTTCAGCAGGAATCAAGAAAACTCTTTGTGATAAACTATGTTCAGTTTATAGCGAGGATGAAGAAATAACGATGAATATTATAGTTCCTTTGTTGAAAGAAAGAATTGCTGAAGGAATTGAAGTCAAACCAGGCGATCTATATCTTGAGGTAATAAAAAAATACGACTTTGATTACACACCTCCCAAACCTGAAAAGGTTGAAATCCCCAATTCATCGAATACTCCTAACAGTTCTAGCGATGGTTGCTATGTTGCTACCTGTGTTTATGGTTCTTATGATTGTCCACAAGTATGGACACTTCGCCGTTTTAGAGATAACATCCTTGCAGAAACGACGTTAGGCAGAGCATTTATTCGTACATATTACGCTATCAGCCCTACCCTTGTAAAATGGTTTGGAAATACATCTTGGTTTAAGAAAATGTGGAAAGGCACTCTTGATAGGATGGTATCCAAATTGCAGGAAAATGGCGTTGAAGATACACCTTATCAGGATAGAAATTGGTAATTAATGCAAGAGTAAGGAAGTGAGGGGATTGTCAAAATGCTTGATATTTTTTCGACCAGAGAATTGGCATTAGGTATATACTTGCTAATTATTGCTTAGTTAAGCCTAAATGTCGCTCGGCAGTTTTTGATTTGATTAAATGTGCTTGTACAAAAAAGCTATCTATTCCATTTTTAATAATGTTATTATATGCGGGACTTTTTGTGGGCATTTTATCCCTATGTTCTTTTTGGAATTGGATTTACATAAAGGATATTGTGATATGGGTATTGTTTGCAGGTATTCCGATCTGCTATGGTGCGACAAATAAAACGGTAAATGAAGAATATTTTTCAAGCATTATAATTAACAATTTTAAGTTTGCAATCATAGTAGAGTTTATTATTAACACATTTACATTTTCGTTGATAACGGAACTGTTGTTGCAATTAAGCTTGTTTGTGCTATATGCACTACAGGTAATGGCTGAAACAAAAACAGAATACAAGTCTACAAAAAAAGTGATAGATGGATTTATTGTTATTATCAGTATGGTAATGTTATATTTCACAATAAAAAAGCAATAGCTACATATGCTGAGCATGGTATTATAGATTATCTTGTTGCTTTCTTTACACCTATAGTGTTTTCTTTCTTGTATACACCTGTTGCTTATTTTATGGCAATATACGCAAGATATGATACATTGTTTTTTAGAATATCTTGTAAAGAAGCTAACGACAAAAAAATAAGAATAAAACATAGGTTATTGATTATTGGTGTATGTGGTTTATCGTATAGAAAGGTTCAAAAGTTTTTAAATGAATATGCACAAAGAATGTATGTAAGCATTCCAGAAACAGATTTTCTTAAAATAATTGATGATTTTAAAAAAGATGTACAAAACCTATAATAATGTGATACAATAATTATAATTACACAAAAATCATTTCAAAAGCAAGGAGAGAAATATATTGGGTATAAAAAATGATTTAATAAAATATGTAAAAACCGATGATATTTTGTGTGATATGCGTGGAATAATTGACGCTTCGCAACAACAAGCATATCAGGCGGTCAACTATGCACTTGTTCAGCGAAATTGGCTAATCGGCTATCGTATTGCCGAGGAAGAATTAAAAGGCGAAAATCGTGCAGAATACGGAAGTGGAATTATAAAACAGCTTTCAAAAAAGCTTTCGGAAATTTATGGAAAAGGTTTTACAAAAACAAATTTATACAGCTTTTATTCGTTTTATAAAACATTTCCTGAGATTTTCCACTCGGCGAGTGGAAAATCTGTTCCATTACTTTCGTGGACTCATTATCGTGCGTTGTTGCAGGTTCACGACGATGAAGCTCGTAAATGGTACACAAAAGAAGCAATAGAACAAACTTGGAGTGTCCGAACACTTCAAAGGAATATTTCATCGCAGTATTATGATCGTTTATTAAAATCACAAAACAAAAGCTTGGTTGAATCTGAAATGAAAACTTTAACAAGCAGCTATGATAGCGATAAATTGGAATTCATTAAAAATCCTGTTGTAGCAGAATTTTTGGGAATGTCACCGGATTCTTCATTTACCGAAAGTGAATTGGAAAAAAATATTATTTCAAATTTGCAAAAATTTCTTATGGAGCTTGGTAAAGGTTATGCGTTTGTTGCAAGGCAACAGCACATTCATACCGAAAAGCAGGATTATTACATTGACCTCGTATTTTATAATTATATCCTAAAATGCTTTGTTTTAATTGATTTAAAAACAAGCAAAATCACACACCAAGATGTTGGACAGATGGATATGTATATCAGAATGTATGATGAAATGAAACGTAACGAGGGCGATAACCCTACAATTGGTATTGTTCTTTGTTCCGATACAGATGAAGATATTGCAAGATATTCTGTATTGCGCGGAAACGAACAGCTTTTTGCGAGCAAATATAAATTATATCTCCCCACCGAAGAAGAACTTCGTGCTGAAATCGAAACACAAAAAGCTATGTTTTATTTGCAACAACAGGAAAAAGATGATAAATAACTATAGGAAATATTTTGAAATAAAGGAGAAATATTATGAATATACAAATAGATAGAGAAGATTTACTAAAAGAAAAACTGTCAACAGGAATTAATTTATTTACTGGTGCAGGTTTTTCGTGTTTGCCAAATGAAGATGGAATTTCTTTACCGATTGTATCCGAGCTCTGTGTAGAATTATGTGAAAAGTTTAACCTTTCATATGACACTTTTGGTAATGATCTAGAAGCATTATGTGCTTTAGCTGATGGGGATGATTTACAGGATTTTTTAAGGCAAAAGTTTCATGTTGATAAAATTAACTCTAAATATTTGCTGCTAAATAAAATTAATTTGTTGTCCTATATAACAACCAACATTGATAATATTATTCATTTAGTCGTAGAAGCTGATACAAGATACTATTTAAATAGTATTACATACTACGGGGCTGCAAGAAGAAATCAGGCTGAAATTTGCTATATACCTTTACACGGGGAAGTAACCAATAATGAGAACAAATTATATTTTGGAAAATTTGAGTTAGCAATAGCGGATAGAGCAAACAGCGATTTATTTCAAACTGCAACCGTAAAAATGAAAAATTCCCCGGTATTATTCTGGGGTTATGGATTTCATGATAGCGGAGTATTAAAGATAGTAAAAAAATTAATGTCTTATGGCACGCAGGACATTTGGATACAATGTATGCCGAACGATGAAAAACAAATTAAACTATTTAAAGGACTCGGTTGTAATATAATTATTGGAGATACAAACGAATTGTTTAACTGGATTGCTGATAATATAGAAGAACAGCAAACTCTTTCAGAATCTAATGATATAAAAAACAATTCTAATCTAAAAAAGTTCTTTATACCTTCTATTAACCAAGTGCCTGCAGTGCCAGCAAATGATTTTTATATTAAAGGTTTAACACAATGGTATTCTGTTTTGTCAAAGCAAGCAGTTGAATTAGATATTGTTAATGATGTGTATAACAAACATTTAAGTAATAAAAATGTAATTATTGTAGGTACAGATTTTTCGGGAAAAACGACAGCTTTAATGCAACTCGCATTAAAAATCAATCACAAGAATAAATTGTTTATTCAAGATTTAACTATAGAAAAAAGTAAGTATATTTTGAGAAGTCTATCGGAAACGGAAGCAATTATTTTTGTGGATAATTGCGAAGAGGATTTAATTGCATATAAACTTTTAGCGGAAGCGAATAATGTGTCTACAATTGCTACAGTAACTGATTATACATATGAAGCATCTAAGCATTTGTTGGAAAATGTGCCAATACAACATTTTTTTATTGAGGACTTTACACAAGAGCAAGCTCGCAGGTTTTATAATTCTATAGACTCAAAAATCAGAAATGCTACATTTAATTACAAGGACAGCGACAACGAAAAGTTTTCAATATTAGAAATGATGTTAAAGAACATTGCTAATCCTTTGGGTTATGAAAGAATAAAGAGTTTGCTTTTAAAGGTTCTAGAGCGAAGCTCGCAAGCATTTGAAACAGTTGCACTTTCGTGCTATCTATCAGGAAATAACTCAGCATTGTCGACAGATATTCTGTTTTCATATTTTGATTGCCAATCTTACGAAGATACGCAAAGATATGTTAATGAAGCTAATGGTTTAATGAGAGAATTAGATATTTCGGTCGACTCATGTGATGATGACCAAGATTATTATGATATTAGATCAAAACTATTCTTATATCATTGCAAGAAATCTCTTACAGAAGACAGAAGTTTGAAGCAGGCATATTCAAATGTTGTAAATAATTTTCTCGAAAGAGTACCTGCTTTTAAAATATATAGATATAATTTATTTAAGCGTAGCGCATATGATGCAAAATTATTTCATTCTCTTTTCGAAGAAAAAGCAAATGAAATATATGATAAATTATATGACTATGAACCTAATCCATATACATTACAACAATGGGCACTTTGTAGAGCGTATTTAAAACAGTTTAAAGAAGCCTTTTCAGATATAGATAAAGCATTGCGACAAAAGCCTAATAATTTCAGCATTAGAAATACTAGTGCAATTATTTTGTTTGAAGCTAACAGAGGTGAAAGAAATGCCACTGGTAAACAAAAAAGAGCTGAAGCAATGGAGATATTATCGGAGTGCTATAAGAATGATAAAAGAAAAACTTATCATGCCAACCGTTTTGCAGAATTTGCCATTGAGATTTTTGAAATAGATGGGGATTCACAGTATATCGAACAGGCTAAAAAATGGATTGATGAAGTTCTTGATAATAATGATGGTATTTTATGGTACACTAAAAAATATCAAAAGCATTTGAACGAAATCGCTAACTCTATATCTGTAAATTTCGGAAAAATATAATAATAAGTTCAAATGATAGGCAATAAAATATTCCCTTACTAATAATATGGCAAGGGAATTTGTTTAAGTGTTATAAACTCAATATAGTAGGAAGTCCCCTTGCCGTTTGTTTGGCAAGGGGACTTCGCTTAATTAGTGATTATCTTTAGTTTTTATCAGCAGTTTTCTTGCTATGGTAAATAAGCTGTTGTCGACCGCCGGTATATCTCGGTAGTAAGTGTCTTTTGCAAATTCTTCATCGGGATTAAATGCAGGATTGACGGATTGATATATTTTCACTCTCGCATTAAATTCTGCTGTGGTATAGTCAATTTCGCCGTTTGAACATTGCGTGATAACATCTGCTATTATAGCTCTAACTTTTTCCTCGTTTTCTACGTAGAAATCAGGTCTTAAATACATATCCCGATATTGAAAAATTGCGTTATTTGCAATAGATGTTAGTTCTCCACAGCTGTAACCGCTTGTCTATCCGTTAAGCCAAGCATTGAAGAATATACGGTTTGATTTGGCTCTTGCATCGGCATATCCCATACCATTTTTAACATAGTCTAAAACTACGCTGATAAAACATTCCGCAACTATGATTTGATGTTCCGTTGCATTACATGGTGCTGATTCTCTCGGAACGGGAGCAGCATTTACTGTAACTGTACTTGCCATAATAGATAATTTTCTCACTCCGCAAAACCTCCGTACACATATTCACGCAACACGACTTCTTCTGCTCGGTTGCGAATATTATTCATTTTCTGCACCCAAGTCATTTGCTCGGTTGCTCTTAATTCTTCGGTAACACCCTCTTGTTCTGCCATTTTTGTTATCATATCTTGCAAACAGATATGGCAAGCTTTATCAATTTCTGCAAGATGTTCGGATATTTTGCCCGTTATAATCAAGTATGAATAATAAGATTTATGATGTTCTTTTAAAAACTTTCTGCGTAACTGTCCGTATTTTCCGATTATATATCCGTTTGTGCCAGTTACAGTTACATCTGGAATGTAATACTCTCCAACTTTTGTGTATGTTCCACCGTTTTGTTCGAATATTGATTTCATTGTAAAATCCTCCAAAATTTAATTTTTTGCAATATCGTATTAATCCGGCTGTATAACACATTTTTACCTTTCTTCCTTATCGTTATTTAACATCTGACAGCACATTGTTTACGATTTCGCCCTTACCCGTAAAGGATTTACCCGAACCCGATA
>CAYRCC010000043.1:0-18190 GCA_964422725.1 uncultured Lachnospiraceae bacterium | reverse complement strand
TGAAATATGATAATATCTATGTTTTCCTAAGGGGCGGTAGCCCCTTACCGCCTATATAAGCCAAGCGCAAGCTGTTTCCGCCTAAGGGGCAACGCCCCTTGGTGTGCTTTTGCTTACTTTTGTCACAAGACAAAAGTAAGTGAGGATAGCAGCTGATTTATGACAATGAATTGTCCGACTAAGGGGCAACGCCCCTTACAGCTTATATCCGCCAAGCGCAAGCTTATTTTCCGCCCCTTACCGCCAGCGTTACGATAACCACCAAAACGGATTGCAAAGGGAAACCCTTTTGCAATAAGGGGCGAAAGCTGCTTTAAACCGTAAGCTCGCCGTTCAGCGACCACGTATGCGCCTCGGTAATGCGCACCTTGACATACTTGCCGGTGAGCGATGCATCGCCGCTGAAATTGACGATTTTGTAAGAATCCGTTCTTCCGCTGAGCATACCGGAATTATTCTTGCTTACGCCGTCAACCAAAACTTCTTCGACTCTGCCGACATACGCGTCGTTCTTGCGCTTTGAAATTTCGTTCTGCACCTCAAGCAAACGGTTGAAATTCTCGTGTATCTGCGCTTCGGTCAGTACAAAATCCAGCTTTGCCGCCGGCGTACCCTCGCGGCGCGAGTATATAAACGAATACAGGCTGTCAAACTCCACTTTCCTCAGCACATCGAGCGTATCTTCAAAATCCTCGCACGTTTCGGTGGGATAGCCCACTATAACGTCAGTCGAAAGCGCAATATCCGGTATTGCCTCTTTCAGGCGCGCTATCTTTTCGAGATACTCCTCTTTCGTGTACTTTCTGTTCATATCGTGCAGAACTTTGTTACTGCCCGCCTGAAACGGCAAATGCATCTGACGGCATATCTTTTTGCAGCTTTTCATCGTTTCTATCAGCTTTTCGCCGAAATCCTTCGGGTGCGAGGTCATAAACCGTATGCGCTTTACAGACTCTATGTCGTTTATCATTCTCAGCAAATCCGAAAAATCCACACCCTCATCGAGATCCTTTCCGTATGAATTTACGTTCTGCCCCAAAAGCGAAATTTCCGTCACGCCCCTGTCGGTAAGCTGTTTTATCTCGTTTATTATGTCCGCGCTTCTGCGGCTTCGCTCTCTGCCGCGCACATACGGGACTATGCAGTAAGAACAAAAATTGTTGCAACCGTACATAATCGACACCCACGCCTTTGAGTCGTCCTCGCGCAAAATAGGTATATCCTCCGCGACCGCGCCGTTTTCGGATTCTGTCGAGAATACGCGCCGCCGCTCTGTCAGAGCCGTATATAAAAGCTCCGCAAAACGATACAGTGCGTGCGTGCCGAACACCATATCCACGTGTTTATATTTCTCTTTTATTTTCTCGCTTATATGCTCCTGCTGTACCATACAGCCGCAAAGTCCTATAAGCATATCCGGTCTGGACTTTTTGATGTGCTTCAATATGCCGAGTCTGCCGTATATTCGGCTTTCCGCGTTTTCACGCACCGCGCACGTGTTGTATATAACAACGTCCGCATTTTCGGTCACGTCGGTAAATTCATACCCCGCCTCAAAAAGCATACCGCGGATACGCTCGGTGTCGTTTTCGTTCTGCTGACAGCCGTAAGTTTCCGTAAGCGCGAGAGGTGCTCTGCCGTGTTCGGCGCGGAATCTTGCGTTCAGCTCCTTTATTCTGTAAAGATATTCTTTTTGTTTTTCAATATCCGATTTGTCTATAAATTCAGTCATACAAAACTCCCGATTATTAAAGTAAATTTTTTTTGGCGGCACGCGATAATACGCTGTAGAAAAACTCAAATGAGCTTGTCCGCAGTCCGATAAAGTATATTATACTATTAAAACGCAAAACTTGCAATATTCAAAAAAGATATTGTTTGAGTATTTTTTAACAAAATTTGCGCCGAAATCAGCAAATTTATTAATAAGACTTTACCGTGGGAGTAAGCTGTGGTATACTATTGTTAAGGGGGTAAGCTCCGGCGCGGCCGTTCATAATGGTATATTTTTACAATATGGTATATCTGCATTGGTTGATTAGCAAATGATACACTGAAAAAATCCGCGCCGCTTTATACGGTTTACCCCCTTATCCCCTTTGAATATTATCAGTTTTCGGTACAAGGTGCGCCAAGGCCCTTGACCGTTTTGTTTAGGAGAGTGTTTTTGATGATTAAAACAGTACCGATTTCCGATGACGACTGTTGTACGCTTTTGGGTATGAACGGCGGACAGCCGGAAAGTCCCGACGGAAAACTGCTTATCTATGCGAAGAAAGCCGTAATCGACGATAAATCCCGTCAGGACACGCAAATATGGGTGTGCGACAGGCAGACTCTTGAAAACCACAGAAAAGTGTTTACCGTAAAATGCGGCAACCATAACGGTCCGTCGGCTACCTTTGTCGACAACGAGCACGCCGTGTTTCGCAGCGGCATCGACGGACTCAGCGTGTTTTACATAGTGAACGTATACACAGGCAAAGTCAAATACGGACCGATTTTCGCAAAGGAAAGCCATTGCAGTGAAAACGGCAAATATCCGTTTAGCATATCCGAAAACTTTCTCGGCAAAAATCCGGACTACCCCGAAATAGATTCGTGCGGAATTTATATTCTTGACATAAAAACCGGCTCTGTCACAAAAGCCGTCGACACCAAAGAAATCATTGATATGGTCACCTCGCGCGGCTACAGCGCAAACCGGTGGACGACAAGTATGAGTCATGTACAGCTCAATCCGTCCGCCACAAGCGTGATGATGCGCCTGAGCGTTGATGAGTGTCCGGTGTTCGGTGCACTCGGCGCGATAGATTTGGATACACACGAAACGCACTTTATTCCCGATAAACCCGTTCATCAGCTCTGGTACGACGATAACTCCTATATGGCAACACATCAGGTGCATAACGGCGAAATAATAGAAATGCAGTCAAGCCGCATACAGCGTTTTTCAAAGGACGGCGAGGTTTTGGAAACTCTCGGCGGTGTCGGAAACCATATCGACGGTTCTTATGACAGGCAGTGGTTTGTCGGCGACAGGGCATATCCGGGGTATCCGCTCGATATAATGCTTTATAAGCGCGGAGAGATTGAACCTGCCGCCGTTTTGGACAGTCAGAATTTTCAGCATACCGTATGGAAACTTCAGGTACACCCGAACCCTACGTTCTCGCGTGACGGCAGACGCGTGTATTTCAACCGTCCGGTTGCCGAGGGCAAAACGGTGGCGGTGTTTGCCGATATAAGCGAGATTGTGGGCAAATAGCGGTATATAATCCGCAAAATGAAAGTTACGGAGAACGATAATGGAAGAAACAACCCAAATAAGCGGAATTGTTGAAGAAATTATATACACCAACGACGACAACGGCTACACCGTATGCGGTATAGACAGCGAAAGCGACGGTCTTTTCACCGCAACGGGGTATATGCCGTTTCTTGCCGAGGGCGAAAGTGTGACTCTGAGCGGAATATGGACAACACATTCGTCGTACGGTGAACAATTTAAGGTTTTCAGCTACGAAAAAGTACTGCCGAGCGACGAGCAGTCTATTATTTCATATCTGGGTTCGGGAGTCATTTCGGGTATACGCGAAAATACGGCAAAAAAGCTGTTTGAGCTTTTCGGAAAGGACGTATTCAATGTAATGCTGACGGAGCCGTCAAAGCTGACTCAAATAAAGGGTATCAGCGCGAAAAAGGCGGCAAAGATAGGCAAGGAGTTTGCCGAACAGCAGTGTATGCAGTCGCTTGTGATGTTTTTGCAGAAATACAATATTTCTCCGAATATGGCGGCGAAGGTGTACAGGGTGTTCGGCAGTGAGGCGGTTGCCAAAATAGAGCAAAATCCGTATATCCTGTCCGAAACCATTGACGGAATAACTTTTAAAACCGCCGATGCGATTGCGTATTCGCGCGGTATGCCGAAAAACAGTCCCGACCGCATACGCGCCGGTATAAAGTATCTTCTGACCACAGCCGCATATGCGTCGGGACACACGTATATGCCGCGTATGCTCCTGATTGAGCACTGCGCATACACGCTGAACGTCGAAGAAAGGGAAATAGAAAATTCTCTCAGCGAGCTTATGCTGTCGAAGGATATTTTTTTTGACAACATTGCAAACACCGAGGTTTGCTATCTTGCAAACTTTTACTGCGACGAGCTTATGCTGGCAAAAAGGCTTGTCGATATGACACAGTACAAGCAAGAGTACACAATGACCGAACAGGAAGCTGATGTCATAATAGACGATATCGGCGCAAAAAGCGCGATAACGCTTGCCGCGGAGCAGCGCAATGCGGTTTTGTCGGCGCTGGAGTACGGCACGCTGGTGATTACCGGCGGACCGGGTACGGGCAAGACCACCGCAATTAACACCATAATCAAGGTTATGGAAAAGCTTAATCTGGACATAGTTCTTGCCGCGCCTACCGGAAGAGCCGCAAAGCGTATGAGTGAGGTGACGGGGCTTGAGGCAAAGACGATACACCGTCTGCTCAAAATGATGCCGGAGAATGACTCGGCAAAGCAGACGTTTGAACATAACGAAAGCAATCCGCTTGAGGCGGACGTTATTATTGTTGACGAGATGAGTATGGTGGATTTGAGTCTTATGTGTGCGCTTATTAAGGCGGTGAAACCGGGGGCGAGGCTTATTTTGTCGGGTGATGCGGATCAGCTGCCGTCGGTGGGTGCGGGGAATGTTCTGCGCGACATAATTTCAAGCGGCACTGTGCCGGTTATACGGCTTGGACGCATTTTCCGTCAGGCGGAGGAGAGCCTTATTGTAGTGAACGCGCACCGTATAAACGGCGGAGAATACCCGATTATCACGCAAAAGGACAACGATTTTTTCTTTTTGCCGCGGCTTGATGCCGCCGAAATCGTCAATACGGTTACACAGCTGTGCACAACGCGTCTGCCGAAAAGCTACGGTATCAGTCCCGTTACGGACTTACAGGTATTGTCGCCGATGAAAAAGGGAGCGGCGGGAGTAATAAATCTGAACGCGACATTGCAGTCGAGCATAAATCCGCCGTCGGGCGCGAAAAAGGAGTATAAGTACGGCAATACGGTTTTCCGCGAGGGCGACAAGGTAATGCAGACACGCAACGACTATGATTTGGTATGGAAAAAGAAGGACAGCGCCGATACGGGGTCGGGCGTGTTTAACGGCGATATGGGCGTGATAAGCGATATTGACACAAGAAACAAAGCAATGACGATTGAATTTGACGACGGGCGCATTGCCTCGTATGAGTTTTCAAGGCTTGACGAGCTGGATTTGTCGTATGCCATAACGATACACAAAAGTCAGGGCAGTGAGTTTCCGATTGTGGTTATACCGGTGTATCGGTGTGCGCCGATGCTTATGTGCAGAAATTTGTTTTACACAGCCGTAACGCGTGCGAAAGATATGGTAGTGCTTGTGGGCGACGAGCGCGCAATACGCGCCATGGTGGACAACAACACCGAGCGCGAGCGTTATTCGGGACTTTGCGAGCGGCTTATACAAGTGAAAAAGGCGGAGGAGGAGAATCCGTTTAAGGATTAGCGGAGGGTTAAAGGGGCGAAAGCCCCTTTTATTGCAAAGGGGCAACCCCTTTGCAATAAGGGACTTACGTCCCTTATCACTACAGATTTTTTATTGTGATTTCAATGATTTTTTATGATTTTTAACAATGAATTTTCCTGAACATTTTTGTCAGTCGTTTTTTTAAACAAAAAAACGTTTTTACACTGTTTTTTAAACAATTTTAGGACTTGAAAATATCCGAGAAAAATGTATAATAAAAGAACGAAATCATAGGAGGGTTATTCCGATGTAATATTATGTCAAAATAAAATTACAGTAATAGTTCTGTACATTGTTTGATTGATACGAGGGGAGCTGTGTATATGAAACAGACGTTGAAATTTATTAACGGATATCTTGCAAACGTCAAATGGCGTATAGGCGCGGCGCTTATGCTGAGCCTGATATCGAGCATATTAATTGTTATAAGACCGGGGATAACGGGCAGAATCGTGGATAACATCGCCGAACCGGTTGCGGCGGCACTGAATATAGGAAAACCCGTAAACGGACAGCTTTATCAAACCCTGACAGCTTTGATAATTGCAATACTCGCCGTTACGCTGCTGCGAGGAATATCACTTTATTTCTATCGCTGCAACGCCGAAATAGTTTCACAGTCCGTGCTGAAATCTCTCCGAGAGGATTTGTACAAAAAGCTCAGCACGCTTGACTTTGAATTTTTCGACAAAAACCGCACCGGCGATATTATGACCAAAATGACCTCAGACACCGATATGATACGCCATTTTTCGGCGTATACGCTTTTTATTACCGCGGAAAACGCCGTGCTGTTTGTCGGTGCGATTGCTGCCATGATTATGATAAGTCCGCTTCTGACGGTGTGTCTTGCGGCGGTAGTGCCGTTTATACTTATTCTTTCGCTGAAAATGTCGAATAACATTCGTCCGCTTTTTCACAAGGTGCGCGAGGCTTTTTCAATACTAAATTCGACGGTTCAGGAAAATATCGGCGGTAACCGCGTGGTAAAAGCGTTCGCGAAAGAGGATTTTGAAATGGAGAAATTCTCAAAGTATAACGAGGGGTATTCGGCGGCGAACTTTGCCGTTGCCGATATTCAGGCAAAATATATACCTACGCTTGATTTTATTGCCGGACTGCTTAATGTAATTTTAATATGTGTCGGCGGTGTGCTTGCGGTACATTCCAAGGTGTCAATCGGCGATATTGTCACGTTTAACGGTCTTTTGTGGGCGATAAACAATCCGCTCAGAATGTTTCCGTGGCTGATGAACGAAATGCAGCGCGCGGTCGCAAGTACGGAGCGAATAGTTGAGTTTCTCGAAACAGAGCCGAAAATCAATCCGGAGCTTACGGAGAAAAAAACCGCGCCGTCGCGCTTTGTCGGCGAGGTGGAATTTAGGAATGTGTCGTTTAAATACGGCAGTGATCCGGTATTGCAGAACATTTCGTTTAAGGCACAGCCCGGGCAGACCGTTGCGATTGTAGGTCCGACGGGGGCGGGAAAATCAACGCTGATAAATCTTATAAGCCGATTTTACGATGTGTCGGAGGGCGAGGTTTTGATTGACGGCAAAAATGTAAAGGACTTGAAACTTACAACCCTGCGCGACAATATCGCGGTTGCTATGCAGGACATTTTCCTGTTTTCCGACACCATAGAGGGAAACATTGCCTACGGCAGTCCGAACGCCGATTTTGAACGGATAAAGAGGGTGTCACAGGCGGCGGATGCTGACGGATTCATCAGCAAAATGCCCGATGGCTACAACACGATTGTGGGCGAGAGGGGCGTGGGGCTTTCGGGCGGTCAGAAACAGCGTATCGCACTTGCGCGCGCACTTTTGAAAGACCCGTCAATACTCGTGCTTGACGATACAACGTCGGCGGTTGATATGGAAACGGAGCATTTTATACAGCAGACACTCAAGGAATATTTTGCCGACAGAACGACTTTTATAATAGCGCACAGGATATCGTCTGTCAAAAATGCGGATTTGATACTGGTGTTGAGTGACGGTCAGCTTATAGAGTACGGCACGCACGAAAATCTTATAAACAGGCCTGTCGAAGAGGCGTATTACAGGAGTGTTTACGAAAACCAAATGGGTGATTTTGACAGCTTTTATGCAAAAGGGGGCGCGGATAATGGCAAGAAATAAGGTTGATATTGACGAAACTCTCGAAAGTGAGTTTAAAATAGAATATTTCGCAAGACTTTTAAAGTATGTTAAGCCGTACAGAAAAACTATGGTATTTATCATAATTCTGCTTATGCTTACGGGAGTTGCGAACATTGTAAATCCGCAGATTATATCAATGACCATAGACAGCTTTATCCCGAGCGGACGAATTGACTTTATTGTTGCCTCGGCGGTGATTCTGTGCTTGATTAACGCGCTCACCTCACTCATTACGAAATACAAAATCATTTCTATGAACAGAGTTGGTCAGAAGGTTATAGCACAGCTTAGGAAAGACGTATTTTCGCATTTGCAGCAGCTGCCGTTTTCGTATTTTGACAACCGTCCGCACGGCAAAATTTTGGTGCGTGTGGTGCATTATGTAAACTCGCTGAGCGATGTGTTGTCAAACGGACTGGTAAATATAGTAACGGACATATTTAATGTGCTTGTAATAATAGTGGTAATGCTTGCGGTGAACCGTCGGCTGGCACTTGTGGCAATGGCACCGTTTCCGGTGTTTGTGTTTGTGATTTTCCTGATGAAAACCGGACTGCACAAGTCGTGGCAGGCGTACAGCGCGAAAAACTCAAATCTTACGGCGTACATACAGGAGAGTATTCTGGGTATGAGGGTTACACAGGCGTATGCGCGCGAGGACTGCAACAGGGAAATATTTCACGGTATGGTTACGGAAAATTCACATAAGTGGATGAAGGCGCAAAGGATAGCGCAGGCTATAGGACCTATGGTAGACCTTGCCTCCATCAGTGCGACACTGCTGCTGTTGGTGTACGGAATACGCAATTTCGATAACGGGATTACGATAGGTATGCTTACGCAGTTTACCATCTATGTAACGATGTTTTGGAATCCGGTTGTAAACCTTGCAAATCAGTACAATTCGCTGACTACCGCATCGGCGTATATGGAGCGTGTGTTTGAACTGCTTGACGAAGAGCCGAACGTGTGCGATTTGCCGCACGCACAGAAAATGCCGGAAATTCACGGTGATGTTGAGTTTAAGAACGTGTATTTTGCGTATGAGCCGAAACAGATGATATTGAATGATGTAAGCTTTAAAGTGAATCGGGGCGAAACGATTGCGCTGGTAGGTCCGACGGGAGCGGGCAAGTCGACTGTGGTAAATCTTTTAAGCCGATTTTACAATCTTACGGACGGCGCAATACTTATTGACGGCGTGGATATAAGCAAGGTGACGTTAAAGTCGCTGAGAGAACAGATGGGTGTAATGATGCAGGACACGTTTATATTTTCGGGTACTATAGCGGACAATATACGTTATTCCAAAACGGACGCGACTATGGACGAAATAAAAGCGGCAGCGGAAACGGTATGCGCGGACGAATTCATTTCGGCGATGGAGGACGGCTATGACACGCAGGTAAACGAGCGCGGTTCAAGGCTGTCGGCAGGGCAGCGGCAGTTGATATCGTTTGCGCGCGCACTGCTTGCCGACCCTAAGATACTTATTCTGGACGAGGCAACGTCGAGCATTGATACGGAAACGGAGATTATGCTCCAGAAAGGACTTGACCGTCTGTTAAAGAACAGAACCGGATTTGTCATTGCACACAGGCTGTCGACGATAAAAAATGCCGATCGTATTATGTACATAGACAAAGGCAGGATTATAGAAAGCGGAAGTCATGACGAGCTTATGAAGAGAAAGGGTGCGTATTACAGGCTGTATACGGCGCAGTATGCGTTTCTGGAGGAATAGCGGAGGAGCGGTTTGCAAAGGGTTTCCCTTTGCAATAAAGGGCGTTGCCGCAATTCGGTGAAATTTCGCTTTTTTAAAGGCTGTCGGTAAAACACCGACAGCCTTAACAAGTGACATTTTCCCATATTATCCTTTCATCAGCTTGCTCACAGCATCAACAAACACCCTCACATCTTTGTCGGTGTTAAAATACCCGAAGCTCACCCTCACCGAACCGCCTTTTTCCGTTCCGAGCGTTTTGTGTGCCGGATATGCACAGTGCCAGCCGCCGCGCACGGCAATAGAATAGCTGTCGTTTAAAATACCGCTGACCTCACCGCTGTCCGTTCCGTCTATATTAAAGCAAAGTGTACCGCTGCGTTTGCTGTCGTCATCACTGCCGTATACCGTTATCCCGTCAATATTTTTCAGTTCATTGATAAGCCTGAGTGCCAGCCGCCGCTCGTGCGCAAGTATCGCCGACGGCGTTTCTTTCAAAATAAATTTAACTCCGCTGCCCAGTGCCGCAATTGCCGGAGTGTTGAGAGTACCGCTCTGGAGCATATCCGGCATAAAATCAGGCTGCGCAAGACTCTCCGAAGCACTGCCCGTTCCGCCGCTTATAATCGGCGCTATATTCAAGCCTTCGTCAACATACAAGCCGCCCGTACCCAGCGGCCCCATAAGTCCCTTATGTCCCGAAAATGCAAGCATTGATATATTCATTTTCTTCACGTCTATATCCGCTGTTCCGGCACTCTGCGCCGCATCGACAAGAAACGCTATTTTATGCTTTTTTGCAATATTTCCTATTTCTTCTATCGGCTGTATACTGCCGCATACGTTTGAAATGTGCGTGCATACAATAAGCTTTGTGTTGTGACGTATCGCGCGCTCGATGTCAGCCGGATTTACAATTCCGCCGCTGTCCGCTTTCACCGACGTGTATTTGCAATACGCCGCCGCCGGACGAAGCACGCTGTTATGCTCCATACTCGTCACTATTATATGCTCGCCCGCCGCCGCTCCGGCAATAGCCATATTGAGCGCATACGTCGCATTCTGCGTGAACGCTATTTGCATAGGGTTTTCTATGTTGAAAAGCTCGGCGATAACCTGTGCCGTCTGCGCTGTTTTCTCCGCCGCTCTCACGCTCAGCCTGTGACCGCCTCTGCCGGCGTTTGCACTCAGATACAGCGTGTTCAAAAACATATCCCTGTACACGCATACGGGTTTTCTGTAGCTTGTTGCGGCGTTGTCAAGATAAAGCATGGAACACACGCTCCCTGCCGTCTTGTATTTCGCCGTAATAACCCTTTACCGGTATGTGCGCACGCACGGAGGCACTTTTTACAATGTCCAGATATCCGCTTTCAAATCTCAGCGAATACGAACAGCCGCCCTTGTTCAGCAATGCCGGAGTATGCACAACCGCCGCTCTCGGCACTCCCATACTCTCAGCTGTCTTTTTCAGTCTTACCGCCGATGTCACGGCACCGACCGCTGCCAATATATACTTCATAACCATTCACCATCCTTCAAGCATTACTGTGTAATAAATCTGTATCGACTGCCTGTTTACATAAAACATCAGTCTATACCATATTATATGCACGGTTTTGTGTAAATGTTTGAGCTTATACCCCAAATCCGCCGTATTGACTTGCAAAAGTTGTTGACCTGTCTGCGTTTTTATAATATAATATTAAGTAATAATATTAAGTAAATACCGATTGGTTAATAATTGAAACGGACTTTCGGCAAAACATCGTCGGGTCCGGTATATCATTTATTGACATTAAAGCACGAAAGGAACTGTATTATGAGAATTTATCCGGCTATCGACATAAAGGACGGAAACTGTGTGCGCCTGCTGCAAGGCAGATTTTCCGACGTTACCGTTTACGGGGACAACCCCGTCGAAACGGCGCTCAAATGGGAAAGACTCGGCGGAGATTTTATCCACGTGGTTGACCTTGACGGCGCACTGAAAGGACACGGCGTTAATGCCGAGGTTATAAAAAATATATGCGCGGCGGTGAACGTACCTGTGCAGACGGGCGGCGGTATACGCACTATGGAGGATATAGAAAAGAAGCTCGACTGCGGTATAAGCCGTGTGATTATAGGTACTTCGGCGGTAAAAGATGCTGATTTTGTGCGCCGCGCCGTGGATAAGTACAAAGAAAAAATAGTAATCGGGATTGATGCAAAGGACGGTATGGTCGCGATTGAGGGTTGGGAACAGGTAAGCGAGTTTTCGGCGGTTGACTTTGCAAAGCGTATGGAAAAGCTTGGCGTAAGCACGATTGTATACACCGATATCGCAACCGACGGTACGCTGAAAGGTCCGAATATCGCGGCAATGACCGAAATGGCGGAAAATACCGCGCTTGACGTTATCGCGTCGGGCGGAGTCGGAAAAATCGAGGATATAACCGCACTTTCGCATACGGGAGTCGAGGGCGTGATAATAGGCAGAGCGTTGTATACCGGTAATATTGACCTTGCCGAGGCGGTAAAAACAGCAAATACATTTGCCGTAAAATAAAATTAAAATACAAGCATACGAAAGGACAATTAAAATGACTAACTTTATTGATTCACTTAAATTCAATTCCGCGGGACTTATTCCGGCGGTTGTGCAAAACTGCGAAACAAACGAGGTGCTTATGGTGGCGTATATGAACGCCGAAACCATCAAAATGACTCTTGAGTCGGGCAGAGCTACGTTTTTCAGCCGTTCAAGAAACGAAATATGGGTAAAGGGCGAAACCTCGGGTAATTATATGTATGTAAAGCAAATGCGCGTTGACTGTGATGCCGACTGTCTGCTTTTGATGTGCGAGCCGGCGGGAAATGCGTGTCACACAGGTCGCAGAACGTGTTTCTACCGCAAAATCGACAACGGCGCAATGGTTGAATTTGAAAATGAAAATATTTCTTCGTCCGACATTCTCGCAAGACTCGAAAGTATTTCCGTTGACAGGAAAAACAACCCTAAAGAGGGAAGCTACACCAATTATCTGTTTGAGAAAGGCGAGGACAAGATATTAAAGAAGGTCGGCGAAGAGGCGGCAGAAGTGGTTATAGCCGGAAAGAATCGTTCAAAAGAGGAAATAAGCTATGAGGTGGCGGATTTGATGTACCACCTGACAGTAATGCTTGTCGACAACGGAATGTCGTGGGAGGATATATACAACGAACTGGAAAAACGCAGATAATTCTCCGCGGCACCGCAAAAGCCGAGTGTACATAAAAATCTCGTTTTTGCCGAAATCGTATTTAAGACAAGCTCAAAACAGTTTTCTGGAGGATAGGCGTTGAGAGTAAAATTGAAAAATGCTTGGGGACACTTTTGTACAATAACATCGCACAGACATATGGTAATCAGGCACTGCATTAGGGCAGGCATACCGCTGAGAGGATTTCTGCACGATTTGTCGAAATACACTCCGACCGAGTTTTTTGCCGGAGTGAAATATTACCAGGGAGGAGTGCGCAGTCCGAACGAGGGTGAACGCGACGCTTACGGTTATTCAAAGGCTTGGATGCACCACAAGGGGCGCAACAAGCACCATTTTGAATATTGGACCGACTACAACCGCAAAACGCGCCTTATGTCACCTGTGGAAATGCCTGTTGTGTATGTTAAGGAAATGTTTTGCGACAGAGTTGCCGCAAGCAAGATATATCAAAAAGAGAATTACACCGCTTCGCACCCGCTCGAATATTACGAACGCGGAAACGCAAAAAAATCAATGCACCCCGAAACCGCGAGGGTTTTGGAAAAGCTTTTGCGTATGCTTGCCGATGAGGGCGAGGAGGCGGTGTTTGCATATATTCGGAAGATGAAAGGGTAATTTGAGTTTTGCCGCAGTTTACACCGAGAGTGCAGACAAGCCCAATGTGTTTTGCATTAAAGTTTAGGTCAAAGCCTTTTCAAAGGCTTGCGGATTTTTAAGGCAGAGCCTGAAATCGTCGTCCGCAGACAGCGAAACTTCCTCAAAAATTTAGTGTAAGTTTTGTATAAACCTTAAAAAGCAAAAAATCTCCCGAAATACAGCTTGATGTTGGCTGTGTTTTGGGAGATTTCTTTTGTGCAATGTTTTTTTCAAAAGGCTGTTTTGCCGCCGCCGCAATTATTTTTAAATCGAAAAAACCGATAAGCCGACAGCCTTTCAAAAAGTGATTTTCATCACAGTCAAATACACCGTCCGGCTGTTCTCGCAGATTGATTTTCGGTTCACTGCCGTTTCTCGGACTGCCGCCGATTAATTCAACCCCGCAGCACGCCCTATCCCAAACACCGCCGCCGACACAAGCCACGCCGCCCCCAACTGCCAGCACACCGAAACCGCCGCCCATTTCCACGACCCAAGCTCCGACTTGATTACGGCAATTGCCGCCGTACAGGGCGTGTACAAAAGCACAAACACTAAAAACGAATACGCCTTGAGCGGTGTGAATACGCATGCGAGTATGTGCGAAAGCGTTTGCGTGTCGCGTGCGCCGTACAGTATTCCGAGAGCGCAGACTATACTTTCCTTTGCCGCCACTCCCGATAAGAGTGCCGCCGATGTCTGCCAGCTGCCGAAACCGCATGGCATTGTCAGCGGTGCGAGAGCTTTGCCGATAATCCCCATCATACTGTCCGCGCTGTCGTATACCCAAATAAGCCTGAAATCAAAACTGCGCAAAAACCACAGTGCCACACTTGCCGGTATCAGCAGTGTTCCGGCGCGCACCGCAAACTCTTTCACTTTCTCAAGCATATGGTATACCGCGGCTTTGAATGTCGGCACTCTGTAGGGAGGCAGTTCAAGCACAAACGGTGCCGCACTGCCCTTTAATACGGTTTTGCCGAGTATTATACCGGATATTGCCGCCAGAATTACTCCGAGTATGTACAGACTGAAAATCACCGCCGCACCGTTCTTTTCAAACAGTACTCCTGTAAAAACCGCATATACCGGCATTTTTGCGCCGCACGACATAAACGGTATCAAAAGTGCGGTTATGCGCCTGTCGCGCGCGCTTTCCAGAGTTCTTGCGGACATCACCGCCGGCACACTGCACCCAAACCCCATTATCATCGGTATAAACGATTTGCCGGAAAGACCGAATTTTGAAAACAGCCTATCCATAATAAACGCTGTGCGCGCTGTATAGCCGCAGTCCTCCAAAAGCGATAAAAGGAGAAACAACAGCATAATCTGGGGGAAAAACGCTCCGACAGAGCCTACACCCGTCAAAATTCCGTCCGTAACAAGGCTTGTTATAAACGGCGGTGCACCGTGAGCTTTGAGCAGAATGAAAACGCAGTCTGCCAGCTTTTCGTTTATAAGCGTATCAACGCAGTCACTCAGGAAAGTGCCGAACCGGCCGAAAGTGATTTGGAAAATCAAAAGCATTGCCAAAAAGAAAATCGGTATCGACAAAATCGGATTGAGTGCCAGCGAGTCTATGCGTTCGGTGATTTGACTTTGACGGTCGGTGCCGCGCTTTTTGACGGCGCGTTCGGCAATATCGGATATAAAATCGTACACCCCCTGTGAAGTGTACAAATCCTGTCGGACGGGGGAGAGGGTATTGTTCGAGGCAAGCTGTTTTGCGGCGGTTATAAGGGCGTGAGTGCCGCGTCCGCTGTATGCGCAAATGGGGACAGCTTTTATTCCGAGCTCCTTTTCAAGAATTTTTGTATCTATCACAGTGCCGTTTTTTTCAAGCACATCAGCCATATTGAGTGCCGCAATCACAGGCACGCCGATTTGCGTGAGCCGGAGTGTAAGATACAGATTCCTTTCCAGATTTGTTGCATCGATTATATTGATAATAACGTCGGGCTTTTCGTTTACTATGTAATCATATGCGACTGCTTCGTCGGCGGAGTCGGGCGCAAGCGAGTATGTGCCGGGCAAGTCGGTAATGCGAACGGTATCGCCGGCGCGGCGGTATATGCCTTCCTTGCAGTCAACCGTAACGCCGGCGCGGTTACCCACTTTGCGGTGGTTTCCGGTAAGCGTGTTAAACAGCGTCGTTTTGCCGCAGTTTGGATTTCCGACGAGTGCAAAACGATACTCTTTTTTTCTGTCAGGTATGTTCATCGGTGTCCTCCTTTTGCGCGGATTTTTCCGCAATGATTTTTTTTGCATCGCTTTTGCGTATACATAATCGGTAACCGCGGACTGAAAATTCCAGCGGTCCGCCGAGGAGCAGACGGCGTATGAGTTTTACCCGACAGTCGGGTGTAAGTCCCATTTGCAGCAGTTTTTTGCGCATAACGCTGTCGGTTTCAAGACGGATTACCGTTGCCGACTCGCCTTTTTTCAATTTGTCCAGTGTGATTTGTCTGTTTGACTTTTTCATACGGCACCTCCCGTATGAATATATGCCGCGCGTAAGGAAAATATTAAAAATTAGGAGTGTGGAGTTTGGAGTGTGGAGTTGGGAGTGAGGAGTGTGGAGTGGAAAGCCCGCGGCAATCATATTAGGGCTTTCCTTGGGGACAACGGGTTTTTATGTGCGGCACAGTATTTGCCGAAATTTTGCAGGCGCCGCATTTTTCGTTTGTTTATACGGTTTTCTTTACCTTTTTCTCAGCGGTTTTCTTCTTTTTCTTCTTAGTACACGGTATACGGCAGTTAGGATATATTTTTCCTATACTTATATCGAATTTGCCGCAAAGCTCCGAAAGGCTCTCAAGCTTGTAGTCACGCATAATGCAAAGCAGTACACGCGCGCAGGCGTATGCATCGTCGGCGGCGTGGTGATGGGAAAACGTTATACCGAGCGAATCGCACAGATTATTAAGCTTATGACTCGGAAAATCCGGATACGCATCCTGCGACAGCTTTACCGTGCATATATATTCAAGTGTAGGAAAATCCAAGCCGTAATTTGACAGCGTGGCACACATTGCGCCTATGTCAAACGAGGCGTTATGCGCAACCACAAGCTTATTTTCGATATACGGCTTAATCTCGTCCCAACACTCGGCGAAAGTCGGTTTATCCGAAACCATATCCGGAGTTATGCCGTGAATTTTTATATTGTACTCATTAAACTCAAGCGGTGTGGGTTTTATCAAAATTTCTTTGGTCAGCTTTACGGTATCATTCTCCACAACACAGATACCCATAGAGCATATGCTCGAATATACCGAAGTTGCCGTTTCAAAATCTATTGCTACAAAATTCATTTGTGTGACTCCTTGTCTGTAATGTTTGAACTACAAGTATATATTATACAATATTACGACATAAAATGAAAGAGGTATATAAGAATTTTTAAAAATATATCAATTAAGACAAGAGGCGGCGTTGAACCCTTTTGGCGGGGCGGCGGTTTGGCGGTTAGAGCCGAAAGAAATTTCAAAAATATGCCCTTTGCCGTAAAATTATTTTCAAAATAATTATAAAAAACCGCTAAAGTTTCTTTTGAACCGCACGATAATATTAGTATAAAGCAACAAGAGAGGGTTTTGAAGAGCATTTTAAAAAAAGCTCAAAATAAATGTAAATAAACATTAAAGTTTGCCGGATTTGTTGCGATATAATATGTATAAAAGAGATGCGGCGGTCGGTACAGGGCCCATACGGACAGGCGTGTTTCTGTTATAACGGCGGACACGGATGTTTGCCGGGAAAATAAATAAATTTATTAATTTTTAATTTCAAGGAGGAAAATACTATGCGTATAATGAATAACGTTTCTGCATTGAATGCACACAGAGCTTTGGGTAAAAACACATCTGCTCAGTCAAAGAGCTTGGAAAAATTGTCATCAGGTTTGGCTGTAAACCGCGCTGCTGACGATGCTGCCGGTCTTTCGATTTCCGAAAGCATGAGAGCACAGGTTGCTAACCTTAAGAGATGGGCAAAGAACGCTCAGGACGGTGTTTCGTTCGTACAGACAGCTGAAGGTGCTTTGGACGAAGTTTCTAACATGCTTGTTAGAATGACAGAGCTTGCTGCCGAAGAACAAGACGGTATCATGAAGCAGGGAGATAAGGACAACATCACAAACGAGTTGAATGCGTTGAAAGACGAAATCACAAGCATCGTAGGCGATACTAAGTTCAACGGTAAGAACATCAATGATGCAGCTGTTAACCTTGCTTCAGGCGTTG
This sequence comes from uncultured Lachnospiraceae bacterium, assembly GCA_964422725.1. GTDB lineage: Bacteria > Bacillota > Clostridia > UBA1381 > UBA1381 > CAKSNH01. The sequence goes on along the minus strand of CAYRCC010000043.1, from coordinate 589 downwards.
ACACTAGTGCTGTTGGTCTTTCAAGTTTCAGCGTTGCCGGCATAGATGCAGGCAGCATCTCGACAGCTGTTTCAAACTTGAGCACAGTTCGTGCTAAGCTTGGTGCTCTTCAGAACAGACTTGAGTACAAGATCAACAACTTGAACTGTACTGTTGAAAACTTGACAGCATCTGAGTCACGTATCAGAGATACAGATATGGCTGCTGAAATGTCAACATTCAACAAGACATCTATTCTTGTTCAGGCTGCTACATCAATGCTTGCACAGGCTAACTCTGCTCCGCAGTCAGTATTGTCTTTGTTGCAATAATTGATTAACGGTTTGTGTTTAATACATAAGCATAGTGAAAAGGAAGGCGTTTGCCTTCCTTTTTTTGCGTGCAGATGCGGTTTGCGGTAAGGGGCGTTGCCCCTTGGCAAACAAGGGTGTTACCCTTGTCAATCCCCTTTGGTGGTTACCACAGTTTTGGCGGTAAGGGGTGTTGCCCCTTAGGAAAACATAGATATTATCATATTTCATCTGCTATCACTGTGGTACTTTTGCCTTGCCGCAAAAGTACCCAAAAAGGCACCAAGGGGCGTTGCCCC
>CAYRCC010000042.1:0-18684 GCA_964422725.1 uncultured Lachnospiraceae bacterium | reverse complement strand
AAAATGTCCTATTTGATATTGCAATTTATAGGCTGCGGTTTACGGCAGAAAATGTGTTGACAGGGAAGCTGTAATGCGGTAAAATATATTTGTATGCGGACTGAGCTGTGATACGGAATCGGTTATAATTTTATCCGCCGACGGCAGCGTCGGACCGGATTTTTACACTTTGCGCGCCGTATTCACAAAGCAAACAGTAAATCTGACAACCGAAAGCATAAAAAATCAGGAAACACTTTTGTAACTGTCGTATAATGAGTATAACGAAAGGGGAAAGTGATATGGATTGGATTTCCGGATTGCAGAATGCACTCGACTATATTGAGGAAAATATAACAGAAAATCTTGATTACAGCGAAATTGCCAAGCGTGCATATTCGTCAAGTTTTCACTTTCAGCGCGTATTTGCTATTATATGCGGCTACAGTTTGGGTGATTATATCCGTTTTCGCAGACTTTCGCTTGCCGGCAGCGAGCTTGCGTGCGGAAATATAAAGGTTATTGATGCCGCGCTGAAATACGGCTATGACTCTCCGGAAAGCTTTTCACGCGCGTTTGCGGCGTTTCACGGCGTAACACCGTCGGCGGCAAAGCGCGGTGCAAATCTTAAATCTTTTTCGCGCCTTTCGGTAAAACTTATATTACACGGAGGTACAAAAATGGATTACAGAATTGAGAACAAAGATGAATTTAAGGTTGTTTTAAGGAAAAAACGTTTTCCGAAAGCACACGAAATCACAACAAAGGAAATTTCAAAATTTTGGGAGGAGTGTTCGGCTGACGGAACAATTTCGGCGGTTTGCAAGTACATTCCCGAAAATAATATTTTCCGAAACTGCATTGTCGGTGTCAGTTTTGATGCAGACCCTAATATGCCGAACAGTGATTTTCCGTACGGAATAGGCGCACATTACAACGGTGAGCCGATTGAGGAGGATTATTTGTCGGTTGAAACCGTTCCGGCGCATACTTATGCGGTGTTTAAATGCGTAGGGAAAATGCCGGAGGCTTTTCAGAAGGTATACAAGTACATTTGTACGGAGTTTTTCCCGGCGGGCGAGTACAAGCCTTGCGGAGTGGAAATCGAAGCTTATCCGTCGGCAGATGTGCAAAATGCGGATTACGCCTGTGAAATTTGGATTGCGGTTGAAAAGAAAAACTGAGCATAGGTCGGTATCAAGGCTCAAAAAAGTGATTACGGTTGATTTTTTGAGCCTTGCCGTGAGTAAAAACATATTTGAATTTTGATTAATCGCGCCGAAAAGGCTTGATTATATATAATTTTTTTTAAGGAGTATTGCTGTTTGAAGAAAAACAACACCTTGGATATAGCAGCATAGCCGGAGGCTGTGTTAAAATATCCGCACAAGCCTCCCGACATTGCAGTCAACAATTATCAGGAGGAGAAAAATAATGAGTAAAAATGACTATATAATTCGTTTGGAAAGAAAAGAAGAATACAGAGAAACTGAAAATCTGGTCAGAGAATCCTTTTGGAATGTGTACCGGCCGGGGTGTCTTGAGCATTATGTGCTTAATCGGTTAAGGGACAATACTGACTTTATACCGGAGCTTGACTTTGTTATGGAAAAGGACGGCGAGATTATCGGTCAGAATGTATTTGTAAAAGCAAATATTAAGGCTGATGACGGCAGACTTATCCCGATTTTGACGATGGGACCGATTTGCATAACCCCAAGGCTCAAAAGATGCGGTTACGGCAAAATTTTGCTTGACTTTTGCCTGAAAAAAGCCGCAGAGCTTGGCTTTGGCGCGGTATGCTTTGAGGGTAACATTGATTTTTACGGCAAAAGCGGATTTGCATTTGCAAGTGAGTTTGGTATTCGGTATCACGGCTTGCCCGAGGGTGCGGATTCGTCATTCTTTCTCTGCAAAGAACTCAGGCAAGGATATCTGAACGGCGTTACGGGAGAGTACACGACACCGTCGTGCTATTTCGTTGACGAAACGGCGGCGGCGGAATTTGATAAAAATTTCCCGTACAAGGAAAAATTAAAGCTTCCGAGTCATATTTTCTGAAAAAATGAGTTGCACAGGGACATACCGCAAAATGCGGTGTGTCCTTTTGTGTATACGGCGAAAATACGTGAGTTCGGCACAAACGCGCTCTGTCGTTGACATAAAACAATGTTCTGCGGTTAAATATCAATTTGTGCAAAATAGTCCTCTGAAATCAAAAAACTCCCGAAACACGGCTTGATTTTGCTGTGTTTTGGGAGTTTTTGCGCAATGCTTTTCAAAAAGCAGTTTTGTTTTTTTCGGTCTGTTGGCAAAATACGATGGTTTTTGCATTAAAGTTTAGGGCGAGCCTTAAACCGCCGTTTTGATAAATGATATGAAAACGCGGCAAGTCCGATTTGGCGCGGTTATTTGTTTTTCACAAATACTTTTGTATGTATCAGCTTTGCTTTTGTCAGCGCGTACAGTACAGGTACTGTTATAAGCGTGTCAACGTAATGGTGTACGAGTGTGGTGATAACCGCAATCCCCACAAGCGCAAGCGTAACCTGTGTGTCCGGCAGAAACAGCGGAGTGAACAGATATACCGCAAGTCCCTCGGCAAGTGCGTGCAGAACGGAAGTAACCGCAATAACCGCAAATATGTTTATATTCTTCTTTTTCATCATATACATACCTACCAGCGCAAACACTATGTGCGTGGCGGCACGAATAACCACAACCGGATTTATCGTAAGAAATCCTATGCACGAGCCGATTACCGTAAATGCCGCAACCCACGGGTTTATAAACATAGAAATCATAGTGGGAACATGGCTTGCGGGAGTTATCGAAATAGGTCCGAAAGCGATTTTAAGCGGCGAAAACGTTATAAGCAGTGACAGTGCGGTAAGCAGTGCACCCAATACAATATTTTTTATTCTGGTATTATTCATAACCAAAACCTCCGGAAATTTTTATATATTACTGAATATTATATAATATTGTTAATTTTTTTTCAATGTGTTTTATGTAGAATATCCGTCGGCAATAATTCGACATATTTGTTAAAATTGACATATTGATTGCAGAGGAGGGGATATTGTGAAAAAGTGGAGAAATCTGAAACGAAATTTGATGGAAATAGACTGCTTTCTGCGCTGCTGCTGTGCGAGAAAACAAAAGTGCAGAGCCAAACGCACGCTTAAAAGCATAATTTCCGATTGCATAAACAGAATGTAATTTTGCACGGCGGATACGCGGTTTTTACAAATTTTAAAGCGGCGGCGTGCTTATATTTGTAATGTTTTTTTAATGTGTATGTAATTTTTGCACCTTGTATATGCGCGCATTTTATGATAAAATATATAATAATATGGGGTTGGAATGTATTAATGCGCCGATGAAAGGAGCGGAAACTTTGCTATGAATGTTGCATATGTATATTTGCAGGTGTATAGGCTGTTTGACGACATTACTCCGGTGAAAACCGATTGCGGTAAACTGTGCGGCAAACGCTGCTGCAAGGGAGAGGATTCGGGAATGTATCTTTTTCCGCATGAGAAAAGTGTGTATGATTTTTTAAAGCCCGAATGGGTGAAAATCGAAAAATCGGATTTCGACTACACCTACAACGGCAGAAAATACAACACGCCGATTGCGGTTTGCAGAGGCAGCTGCGACAGATATCAGCGGCCGCTTGCGTGCAGAATATTTCCGCTGACACCGTATATCGACTCCGGCGGACGTGTTAATGTTATGGTTGACCCCAGAGCAAAGCGTATGTGTCCGCTTTCGGTGTCGCTAGATATAGACGATTACGACAGGGCTTTTGTACGCAATATTAAAAAAGCGTTTCGTTTGTTGTGTAAAAACAAACAGATATATGCGTTTATGAATGTATACACAGAGTATTTGAAAGAATATTCAAAATTTTTTAATTAATGAGGTATTTGTGAATGAGTACAGATTTAGGAAATAGGCCTGAGGTAAGGAAAACCGGAAAGGTTAGGTTGACCAAAAGAGGCAAGGTAGTTATTGTGTCGGCGGTATCGGCGGCGGTGCTGTTGGGTATACTTTTGGTGTTTCTTGCGTTTGTGCCGTCGGATACAATTGTAAACGGCGTGTATGTCGGCGATTTGAATTTGGGCGCAATGACACAGGAAGAAGCAAAAAAGGCTGTCGAACAGCATAAGTTTGATTCGGGTGACGGCAGGCTGTCTGTGAAAGCGGGCGGAAAGGTCTTGGAAATAGAGTTTGACCGTATCGACCTTACCGTAGATGCCGAGGCAATTGCAAAAAGTGCGTTTGAGATATGTCATACGGGAAACAAGGCGGCTGATATGCTGCAGGCGGCGGCACTGAAGTTTTCCAAAAAACAGCTGCCTGTGGTACATAAAGCGGATACGCTCAAGCTGGATACCGCTTTGGCAGAGTTCGGCGACAGCATTTACGGCAAGCTCGTACAGCACGAGGTGAAAATTTCGGATATGTCGGACAAAGTTATAATAATTCCGGGAAGTACCGGCTGCAGCACCAATTTTGAAAAGGCACGCAACGAGATACTCGAAAGCGTTGCACAGCTTGAGTTTGACGAAATCGCAATTACGCTGGACCGCGAAAAGCCGAAGGAAATAGATGTAAAAAACTTGGCGGATACGGTTTATCGTTCGCCTAAGGACGCGGAGTATTCGGTAGCGGACGGGAAAGTCAGCATTGTGCCGCATGTTGTGGGAATAGAGCTTGATTCGGACGATGCGGCGAATAAAATCAAGTCGGTTTCGGAGGGCGGCGAGCCGGTAGAAATCAGCGTTACAAAGAGTATGCCGATGATTACCACAGCGGATCTTGAGGCAAAGCTGTTTAACACGACACTCGGCAGTTACACCACGAAATACAACCCGAGCGCGGCAAACCGTTCAAAGAATGTGGCAGTTGCGGCAAACAAGATTAACGGATATGTAATTGCACCGGGGGCGGAGTTTTCGTACAACGATGTTGTGGGCAAGAGAACCGTGGCAAACGGATTTTTTAACGCGCCGGTATACGAAAACGGCAAGTCGGTGGACGGTATCGGCGGCGGTGTGTGTCAGGTGAGCACAACGCTCTACAGCGCGGTTTTGTACAGCGACCTTGAAATCGTGTCGCGCCAGAACCACTCAATGCCGGTATCGTACGTACCGCTGGGACAAGATGCGACTGTGGTTGACGGGTATATCGACTTTAAGTTTAAGAACAACACGAATTATCCTATAAAGATTACGGCAAGTGCGTCGGGCGGAAAAATGGCGGTTTCCATACAGGGAACAAAGCGCGATGTTGAGCGTACAGTCAAGCTGGAGCACGTTAAGGTGTCGGAAATTCCGCCGACATCAAAGGAAACGCAGGTGGCGGATTTACCGCTCGGAACGAGGGTTGTAACGGCGAAGGGCAAGACGGGATATGTTATAAAATCGACAAAGCACGTTTACGAAAACGGAGTGCTTGTTGAATCAAAGTCGCTCGGAAAGAGCACATACAAGATGGTGCCGGAGGAAGTGAATGTAGGTACGGGAGCGGCACCGGCGGCAACGCCTGTACCGGCAGAGGCACCGGCGGCAGTCGTGCCGGCGGCAACGGCAGTGCCGACAGATGTGCAGACACCGACGGCGGCAGAAGGGTAAAACGAGGGTTCAAGGGAACGAATGTTCCCTTGAACCCTTTTTTGCGGTTATCGTGGGTTTGGTAGTAAGTGGCATTGCCCCTTACCAGGACAATTCATTGTCTAACAATTCTGCTATCCTCACTTCCTTTTGTCTTGTGACAAAAGGAACGAAAAACACACCAAAGGGTAAGCGGTTCGGCTGACAAGGGGCAGCGCCACTTGCTTGAAAAAAACAATCGGTCCCCGTCGGGCACAAAGGAAATTTATCCTTTGTGCCTTTTTTTGATATGAAATGATACTTTTTTCGGTGCTACTCTGAATATGTACTGAAAAGAGAGGTGGTAAGTTGGATTGGAAAAATGCAAAACAAGAATATGAAAGCGGCAGAACGACATACAGCAGACTTGCCGAGTTGCTCGGAGTGTCGCCGACTACAGTGAGACGCAGAGCCGAAAAAGAGGGGTGGCGCAAAAGGGGCAGTGGGGGAAAAACCGAAATAGCCGGCAAAAACGGCAAATGCGGCGGTGTACAGAAATGTGAGAGCGGCGCGGAGCAAGATGAGAAAGTTGCCGAGGAGGTTGAGAGCGGCGCGGAGCAAGATGAGGAAGTTGCCGAGGAAAGTGAGAACGGTGATACCGAAACAAAACAATGTGTGCTGTGCGAAATGACTGAGCAAATGTTTTCGCAGATGCCCAAACGCGAGCTTATAGTGCGCGTGGCGGATAAGCTCCTTTACTCCGTTGCGCGTGCGGCGGACGAGCTTGACCGTTATGTTATGAAAAATAAGGTGAAAACCAAAAAAGTCGAGTATGACGACAGCTCCGGTAAGGCGGAAAAAGAGGTTATCAGCGAGAACGAGCATATAGAGGAGGCTTTAGGTATTGTCGACAGGGTTGAGCTTAGACAGCTTGTAACCGCGCTTAAAGATATTAAGGAGATTTATGAAGTCGGTACGGAAAACGGCGGCAAGATAGAAGAACTGATAAGGGGGCTCTGCTATGACGACAAAAATATACAGTGACCGACAGCTGGAGGTTATGCGGTTATGGCAAAGCGGACGGCTTAAACGCCTGAATTTGCTTGAAGGGTCGGTGCGAAGCGGAAAAACGTGGATATCGGCGGTTTTGTGGGTGTTTTGGGTCGCCGGTATGCCGCAGGATTCGAGGTTTATTATGTGCGGTAAAACGTTGTCGTCGTTAAAACGAAATGTGCTTGACATAATTGCAGAATTGGTGGGCGAACAGAATTTTGATTATTCGCTGTCCAAAAAAGAGGCACTGCTGTTCGGCAGACAGATTTACCTTGAAGGCGTGAGCGACAGCCGCGCTGAAAGCAAAATCCGCGGTATGACCCTGACGGGGGCGTACTGTGACGAGCTGACACTGTTTAGCGAGGACTTTTTCGCGATGCTGCTGTCGCGATTGTCGCAAAAGGGCGCAAAGCTTATAGCAACAACAAACCCCGACAACCCGTCGCACTGGCTTAAAAAGAAATACATAGACAGAGCCGACGAGCTGGATATGCTTGTGGAGAGCTTTACGATTGACGATAACCCTTTCCTTGATGCGGAATACGTGAAAAACCTCAAGTGCGAATACTCGGGAGTGTTTTACGAACGCTTTATACTGGGCAGATGGGTTGCCGCGGAGGGAATTATTTATCCGATGTTCGAGGCGGCGCGGCATATAGTTAAGGCTGATTTTGAAGTCGGTGAGAATGTGTCATATTACATATCCGTCGACTACGGCACAGCAAATCCCTGTTCGATGGGACTTTGGGCTGTCGCGGACGGGTGCGCTGTCAGGATAGACGAATACTACTATGACAGCCGAAAAGCTATGGCTCAGAAAACCGACGAGGAATATTACCGCGAGCTTGAAAAACTCGCCGGAAACAGAGTAATTCAAATGATAGTTGCCGACCCGTCGGCGGCATCGTTTATAGAAACGATACGCCGTCACGGCAGATTTTCCGTCAGAAAGGCGGATAACGAGGTAATCGGCGGAATACGCATTGTTGCCTCGCTTTTGGAAAGCGGCAGACTCAAATTTTCGCAAAAGTGCAAAGATACAATACGTGAGTTCGGACTGTATTCGTGGGACACGAAGTCCGACAGCGACAGGGTTTGCAAGGAGTTTGACCACGCTATGGACGATATACGCTATTTTGCAAAATCAATATTTTGGCGTATGGTGAAATGGGAGGTGTGATATGAATATCTTTAAAAAAATGATAAACAGGCGCACAAATATGACAAAATCCGCTGAAAATACGGTGTCGGACATATACTGTACAGCGGTTTCCGCACCTATGCGCGAGGCGCAGAAACGCTGGTGCGATATGTACTCAAAGCACAGCAGCGGAAAAAGTCTTAACATTGCGGCGGCAATCGCAAGCGAGCTGTCAAAGCTTGTGACGATGGAAATGAAAGTCAGCTTTGATGATGACGGCAAATTTTTAAAGGTCAAAAAGGGGATAGAGGCGGTTTTGCCGGATATTCGCCGTTATACCGAGTATGCCTGTGCAAAGGGCGGACTGGTTTTTAAGCCGTATGTGAAGGACGGCGAGTTCTTGGTGGATTATGTGCAGGCGGACTGCTTTTATCCCACACAGTACGATTCGCGCGGACATATAAGCGGTGCGGTTTTTGCCGAGCGCGTGCAAAGAAACGGTTTTGTGTACACAAGGCTTGAAAAACACAGCTTTTCGGACGGAAAATACACAATAGAAAATGAAGTGTACCGCGCAAAAACGGCGGGTGCGCGAGGAGTTCGGGCGGAGCTTGACGAGGTTGAGGAGTGGGCGGATTTGTGCGCGTATATGCAGATATGCAATGTCAAAAAACCGCTTTTTGCGTATTTCAAAATGCCGTGCGCAAACACGATTGACACATCGTCACCGCTGGGAGTTTCGGTATTTGCGAGGGCGGCGGATTTGATTGAAGAGGCTGACAGGCAGTATGAAAGACTGCTGTGGGAGTTTGAAAGCGGAGAGCGTGCGCTGTATATGGATTCGGCGGCGTACAGGCGCGATGAAAAGGGTAACCCTGTTTTCCCGGACAAGCGGTTATACAGAAGTGCCGATACCGGCGTTGACGGCTTGTTCGAGGATTGGACTCCCGATTTGCGTGAACAGAGTATATTGAACGGTCTTGATGCGATTTTGATTAAGATTGAGGACGTGTGCGGTATAGCGCGCGGAACGTTTTCAAACGCGCAGATGAGCGCAAAAACCGCAACGGAGCTTAGAATTCTGCGCCAACGCTCATACGTGACGGTGGCGGAAATTCAGAACGCACTCGCCGCCGCACTGCGTGACCTTGCGTATGCGATGTGTGTATGGGGGAGTCTTTACGGTATATGCGAATACGGCGAATGCGGTATGGGGTTTGAGTTTGACGACAGTATTATAGCCGACAGGGAGCGTGAATTTGAGGAACGCGTAAGACTTGCGGAAAAGGGAATTATAAAGGACTATGAGCTCAGAGCGTGGTATCTGGGCGAGAACGAAAGCAAAAGCAGGGAGATTTTAAACGGGAAAGGTGTGAACAACGGTGACAATTGAAAAATTAATCGAGCTGGGCGTGGATAAGGATACGGCTGTTCGGGTGGAGGAATATTTAAAAAGTGAAAGCGACGAGCTGAACGCGGCGCACACAGCGGAAATAGAAAAACTGAAAAGTGAAAGTGACGAGCTGAACGCGGCGCATACAGCGGAAACCGAAAGACTGAAAAAGGAAAACAACGAGCTGCTTATCGGTATGCAGATAGGCAGGGCAATAGCCGAGGCGCAGGTGTGGTCGGAAAAGGCGGTGTATGCGCTGATGAATTTTGAAAATATATCGGTTACGGACAGCGGTGAGGTGTGCGGAATTAAAGAGGAGATAGAGCGGATAAAACGCGAGTGCGCGGTGCTGTTTAAGGAAACGGCTGTGCCGAGGGTCGTAAGGCGCACGGGCAGTGCACCGGTGAGAGAAAATGACGTTATGCGCAGTGTTATGGGGATATGATGTGTTTGATATGAAGGGTGGTGGTGATATATATGCTTTGGGTGTAAAGCACAGGCTGATGCCGAAAATGCACTAAAAAGCTTTGACCGCAATTTGCGGTTATCATATTTACAAAAAAGAAACGGAGAGATTTATATTATGGCTAATTCAATTGCAAGATTTAAAAAATACGTTCCGCTGCTTGACGAGATTTACAAGTCAAGCGCAAAAACGGCTGTGCTTGAAAGTGACGAAACACTGGCACAGGAGGGCGCAAACGCGAACGAGATTATTATTCCGAAAATCGAAATGGACGCTTTGGCAGACTATGACCGTTCAAGCGGTTACACAAACGGCGACGTTACGCTGACAAACGAAACTGTCACCTTTAACTATGAGCGCGGCAGAATGTTCTCGGTCGATGCGATGGACAACGAGGAAACCGCCGACATTGCGTTCGGCAAGCTTTCGGGCGAGTTTATAAGAACAAAGGTAGTGCCGGAGATTGATGCGGTTCGATTTTCGACATATGCTTCGGCGGACGGCATATCTAAGGTGAGTGCGGGAGCGGAGCTTGACACAGGTGAAGAGGTTCTTGCGGCACTTGTCGGTGCACAGCAGAAAATGGACGAGGACGAAGTACCGTGTGAGGACAGACATTTGTTTATCACACCGGCACTCTACTACCTCGCTGTCAACGTTGACACAACAAAATCAAAGGCTGTTCTGGAGGAGTTTGCCTCGATTAACAAGGTTCCGCAAAACCGTTTTTACACCGAGGTTACGCTCAACGACGGCGTGAGCGCGGGCGAAACCCTCGGCGGCTACAAAAAAGCCGATTCCGCCGCCGACATTAATTTTATGATTATCCACAAGGGTGCGCTTATGCAGTTTACCAAGCACGCCGCGCCTAAGGTGATTACCCCTGAGGCAAATCCCGATGCGGACGCGTGGAAGTTCGGCTACAGAATTTACGGACTCAACGACGTGTACGAAAACAGAGCCGCCGGAATATATCTGCATCATAAATAATGCGGCAGAGGTGGGGTGATTATATGATTTATGCGGATTACGACTACTATGTAAACGTGTATATGGGGGTCGCGCTGACACGTGACCGATTTGACAGACTTATCGGTACAGCCTCCGCAAAAATTGACGGCATTTGCGGCGGTATTGACGAAAACAATACGGAATGTGTAAAGCTGGCGGCATGTGCGGTGTGTGATGTTTTGGAGGAGTTTGCCGGACGGGAATACATAAGCTCGGAAAGCAGCGACGGCTACAGTGTGGCGTACTGTCTGGACACCGATACGCAGAACAGGCGTATTTACGAGGCGGCAAGGGTATATTTGGACGATGAGCTGCTGTACAGGGGCATTGTTTAATTTGCCGGAGGTGATGGTGTGAGCTGTGAGGTTACGGTGTTTAAGAGAGTGAAAAGTGCCGTCGGACATTCGGCAGTATGGGAGAAAACCGTGTATGAGGCAAAATCGGTAAGCTGTGAGGAGCTGAGCGATTTCAGCGGAGAGAGAAGTATTCGCAAAAATCGGCTGACGGCAAGGTTTTTCGGAGAATTGCCCGAGGTACAGGTCGGGGATATGATGGTGATGGGAGCATCGGACGGTGATGAACCGCCGTCCGAGGCAAGCATTATTTGTTCGGTGAGGAAGAATTTGAGAGGGTCGGACTATATAAGGCATATGAAAATTATTGCGGAGGGTTAATCGGAGGTATATATGCAGGTCTGCGAATATATAAAAGAGCTTTTGTGCGGCTGTTCCGCTTTGGACGGCGAGGTTATTGCGACGGGGTTTTTCGATGAAAAGCTCGGCGGAGCGGCGGTTCTGCCCGACGGCGGTGAAAAAATTCTGCGCCGGTATACCGACGGCGGCTGTCTTGCGGAAACGGGCGCGAGAATTGTTTTTGCACACAGCGGCGGTATGGGCGAAAAGGCGGAGCGGCAGTCGTGCGACAGAGCGGAGCAAATTTGCGGTCAGATAAATGAGCTGTCAAAGCAGAGCCGGCTGCCGAATTTCGGCTTGTATACGGTGAGCGAGGTGTACTGCACACAGGGCAGTGTCGGCGGCAATGTCGGGGTTCGGCGCAGAGAGCTTGAGTGTAGAGTGAGATATATAAAAGGAAAGGATTGATTTGTAATGGGAATTGTAAAGCGCAGCAGTAAGGTGGCATTTTACGGAGTGCCGGACGGCGAGAGTGTGGTTTACCGACGTATGAGCGGTTTTACGGAGCTTGCAACCAGCAAGAACCCGATTGAATATTCAAGACAGTATGTGGACGAGGAAATGGAGGTCACCGATGTGGTGGGATATTCACCGTCAATCGCGTACAGCTTTGATTTGTTCAGCGACAATGCGGTACATTCGGATATTGCCGAGATATCGGATAACGAGTATGTCGGCAGTGAAGCGGTGCGGTCTATTGTGGTGGTGGATATTTTCAGCGGCGATAAAAGCGCGGTTATGCGTGAATTTTCGGTTATCCCCGACAGCGAGGGCGACAGTATGGACGCGTACACGTACAGCGGAAATTTCAAGGTAAAGAGCGACAAGATATTCGGAAACGCCGCAAGCGACGACGACTGGCAAACCTGTACTTTTACGGAAAAGTAAACCGAGTGCGGAGTTTATCCGCACTTGAAGGTTTTGCTAAGGACTTCGGATTTTTGCAAAGCGGAGAGTGAATCGGAGAAATTATGAATATATTGTATGATGATTTGCCGCAAAGCGTATGTATAGACGGTATCGAGTACCCGATTTATACGGATTTTCGGCGTTGGATTAAAATTGAGGAGCTGCTGTCGGAGCGTGTGTCGGCGGAGAATGTAGCGGAGGCTGTGCTTTTATGCTACAAAACACTGCCGAAAAATTTAAAGGACGCTGTAAGCGGTATTGCGCATTTTCACGCTATGGGCGAAAAAGGCGCGGGGGTGTCGGAAAAGACAGAGCCGCTGTATTCTTTCGGCTGTGACGGAGTGTACATTTACGGCGCGTTTTTGGAAAAATACGGGATTGATTTGACGAAAGCGCAGATGCATTGGTGGCAGTTTGCGGCGTTGTTTCGGTCGCTGACCGAGTGTAGGTTTACAAAGATTATGCAGTGGCGCGCGGTGGATTTGGCACAGATAAAAAATAAGGAGCAAAAACGCATTTACCGCAGATTGAAACGGTTGTATGCGTTGGAGTCGGGGCAGTGTGAGGCCGGAGAAAGCATAAAGGATTTGTTTTGACGGGAGGTGAGCATATGGGGTATGACAGGATAGATGAGGCGAAAAGGCAGAGCGAGAGCCTTTTGAAGATTGAGGACGATTACAGCCGCGAGCTTAAAAGAATACAGGATAAACAGGCAAAAACCGATGCACAGCGCGATGAGCGCAATTACAGAATACAGCTGTCAAAGGCGAAAACGTCGGTGCAGACACAAAAGCTGCAGCTTGACAGAATGGGAGAGCTTGAAAAACAGGCGGACGAGGAGTATTTAAGACAGCTTAAAGAGTCGCTTGACAAGGAAACGGCGGCGCGCGACAAGCATTTCAGGGACATAAAATATAATTTGGATACGGGCGTTATTTCCGAAGAGGAATACTATATTCAGCTCGGACAGCTCAGAGATGCGTATTTTGAAGAGGGGTCGGAGCAGTGGCAGAAGTACGGGAGCGAAATCGCAAAGTACAACAGGTCGGCCGCGGAGGAAAACAAGCGGATAATTGCGGACATACTGTCGCAGACGGCGGACAAAATAAGCGGTGCACGCGAGGCGGTCGAAAAAAATCTTGATGATTATACAAAGCTTTACAGAACCGTCAACACCACCTATAAAAAGGCGGGGCCGTACGGCTCGGATTTTGTTATAACCAAGACGTATCTGTCGGATTTGCAGGCGCAGACACGGGAGCTTAAAGAGTATGCCGCGGCGTTGGCGGCGGTTAAGGAGCGCGGAGAAATACCGAAAGAGCTGTTTGAGGAACTTCGAGAGCTTGATGTACAAAGCGGACTTAGGTTTGCGAATGCATTGCTTGAGGCAGGCGACGACGAGTTTAAGGCGTATATAGAGGCATATCGGGGACATAAAAACGAGATTTCCAAAATTGCCGGCGAGCTGACAGCGGAAAATACGCAAAAGGCAATTTCTGTGATGAAAAGCAAGCTGGAGGAAGTGTACGGAGAAATTCCGGACGATTTCTGGCAGTGCGGACTTGAAAGTGCACAGCAGTTCGGCGAGGCGTTCGGCGAGGAGATAGAGCGGATATTAAAGGAGATAAAACAGACAGTGCAAAGCAGTATGGAGTCGGCTGTACCGACGGTGTCGGTCGGTACGGGGACACAAAACACGTCCTCATACACTGCCAGCTACAATTTTTACGGTTCGGGAGAAACCGTTTCGCAGCAGCTTAAAGCGGCGAGGTCGGCGGCAGTGGTAGAGCGTATGCGAGGAGGGTATGACGTATGAAAATAAGGTATGAGAACAGTCTTGGGAAAATCGGTTTCGGTAAAGGAGAGATGTTTGAGGTTATAGAAACGGACGGCTTGGGGTTTCTTGCGAAAACACGAAACATTACCGGCTTTGCCGGTCTTGACGGACAGTATTGTCTTGGCGAGTCACTCGGCGCACGAGTGATTACGATTAAGGGGGACACAAAAAGCGATGAAAAGACTCTCAGAAAAGTTATCCGAATATTGAGTGAGAACGGACAGCTCAAGGTGTATACCGATACCGGAAAACGCTGTATTGATGTGGTTTGCACGAGTTTTGAGCTTAACGCGCGGGGGCGCGTGTACAAGGAGCTTGTAGTGCAGTTTACGGCGGACTATCCGTTTTTCACAGACGAAAATTGGCGTACGGTGAATTTGTTCAGGCGTACAAAGCTGATAAAGTCGCCGTTTGAACTGCCTATGATGTTCAGCCGCCGCAACAGTGAGTCGGAGATATACAACGCAGGGGACACAAAAACGGAACCGATACTTGAAATAACCGCCGCCGCCGACACGTCGGCAGAGGACGGCGCGGTTGTGATTGAAAATACGGATTCCGGTGCGGTATTGACGATTTTGCACAATATGAGCAAAAACGAGTGTGTGACGGTAAACATACCTGAGCGGACGGTGGTTTCGGACATATACGGCGATATTTCGTCAAAACTGTCAAACGACAGTTTTCTGTCGGATTTGACGTTTGAGAGGGGCAAAAATGCAGTCAGGGTGACCGATAAAAGCGGTGCGCAGATTAGCGTGGTGTGCAGATACAAAAACAGGTACGGCGAGTGCGGCGTGAGCTAGGGGGGTTTTATGGACATTAGGTTTTATGATTTTGAATTTAATCTGCTGTGGATAGAGCATAAAATAATCTCGACGGACTGGTATATAAAGTATAACGGAATAGGCACGTTTGAGGGACATTTTGAGCTGAACGGCAATAAGGTGCGGACGGCGTTTGAAAATGACTATATAGTTGCGGTGCAGGGAGATTTTCAGGCGGTTATTACGGCAAAACAGATTTGCGGAAACGAGCTTATTCTGTACGGGCGTACAGTGAACTGGCTTTTGTCAAAACGGGTTACGCCGAATTTCAGTACGTATCGGCTTGAAATAGGTATTAACGCCGAGGATATTGCAAGGTGGGCGGTTGAAAATGCGTTTGCGGACGTGGAGAATTTTGTTATTGCCGATAAAGTCGGTCTTGACTGCGACAAGCATTTTTGGCGCAATGTGTACAACCCTACATCGGAAGTGGTTGCCGACTGCTTGGATAACGCCTGTGCCGGGCACGAGCTGAAATTTGACAGGGACACAAAAACGTGGGTGTTTAGGATATATAAAGGCACTGAACTGCCGCTGATAATCTCGGTGGAAAATAAGAATGTGTACGCTATGGAGTACAGCGAGGATATACAGAATTACTGCTCACAGGGTTGGTATGAGAAAATAGTGAGCGGTGATGACGGGGAGGAAAGCGTGTGGCAGAAGCTGGACAGCGGCAGTGAAAAAAGCGGAATTTACCGTTGGGAGGGGGTGCTGTCGGGCGGTTCGGAAAGCGAGGCACTCAGCGCGCTGAAAGGGAAAAAGCGAAAGAAGGATTGTGAGGCGGCGTGCAGTGATTTGAGGTACGGCGCGGATTATGCGCTGGGAGATGTGGTGCGCGTGCAGTTTGAGTTTGGGGAGTACAAGGTTAGCGAGAAAAAGCGCATTGTGGGCGTGAAGGTGTGGAGCGAAAACAATAATTGCGGTGAGATGCCGGTGTTTGCGGACGTGTAAAGCGGAGAGCGAATCGGTGTTTGCGAAAAAAAGAGCTGTTTTGCTTTGCGCAAAACAGCCCCGAAATCAAACCGAATCAGTTAAGCTCGGCAAAATATTTGATTGTTCTTACCATCTGGCTTGTGTATGAGTTTTCGTTGTCATACCAAGAAACAACCTGTACCTGTGTGTTTCCGTCTTCCATAGGAGCAACCATTGTCTGAGTTGCATCGAAGATAGAACCGTATGTGCTGCCGATGATATCGCTTGATACGATTTCATCTGTGTTGTAACCGAATGATTCCGTTGAAGCGGCTTTCATAGCGGCATTGATTTCGTCAACAGTAACCTTACCTTTAACAACAGCAACAAGAATTGTTGTTGAACCTGTAGGAGTCGGAACTCTCTGTGCAGAACCGATAAGTTTGCCGTTAAGCTCAGGAATTACAAGACCGATAGCCTTTGCAGCACCTGTTGAGTTAGGAACGATGTTGCAAGCGCCGGCTCTTGAACGTCTGAGGTCACCCTTTCTTTGCGGACCGTCAAGAATCATCTGGTCGCCTGTGTAAGCGTGGATAGTGCTCATAATACCGCTCATAATAGGAGCAAGGTCGTTAAGAGCCTTAGCCATAGGTGCCAAGCAGTTTGTTGTGCAGGATGCAGCCGAAATAACCGTATCGTCCTTTGTAAGAATGTTGTGGTTTACGTTGTAAACAACTGTAGGAAG
The DNA here is from genome assembly GCA_964422725.1 of uncultured Lachnospiraceae bacterium. Lineage (GTDB taxonomy): Bacteria > Bacillota > Clostridia > UBA1381 > UBA1381 > CAKSNH01. The sequence goes on along the minus strand of CAYRCC010000042.1, from coordinate 2,116 downwards.
GTCGTTGCCTGCCGGAGCTGAAATAACAACCTTCTTTGCGCCGGCTTTAATGTGTGCCGATGCTTTTTCCTTTGATGTGTAGAAACCTGTACACTCAAGTACAACGTCTACATCAAGATCGCCCCAAGGAAGCTGTGATGCGTCAGCCATAGCATAGATAGTAATCTTCTTGCCGTTGACTGTGATTGAATCTTCGCCTGCCTCAACTGTGTCGGCAAATTCATATTTACCTTGAGCCGAGTCATACTTAAGCAAGTGTGCAAGCATTTTAGGGCTTGTCAAGTCGTTGATTGCAACAACCTCGTAACCTTCTGCACCGAACATCTGTCTGAACGCCAAACGTCCGATACGACCAAAACCATTGATAGCAACTTTTACTGCCATTGGATTATACCTCCTGAATATTTCATTATATTTACCGGTACAAAGTCCGGTATATTATCTATACCATAACACGCAGTGATGACATAGATAACATACCGATACTTTTTCCCATATACTATTTTACATTAAATCATAAAAATATACAAGTCCATTCGTTAAATTTATAGCATTTTTTCAAAAAAAAATTCAATTCCGTAAAAAAATTATTTATTTTGTATAAAAAACTTTAAAAATTCATTGACCAAAAAAAAATATATGTTATAATATATTTATTGATATAAATAAAATTGTCAGATTATCGGCGGTATACCGCCGCTGTGAAATCAATACTTTAAAATTAAGGAGTGTATCAAAAACAATGAAACTTAAAAAAATTGCAATGGCTCTTGCCTCGGTTATGCTGGCGGCAAGCGTTTGTGCCTGCGGCGGAAACGGCACACCTGATGCTACAAAGGCTCCGGAGAAAGAACTTGACCTTTCGGGTATGGAATTTACGGTAGGCGCGTATCGTGACCTCAGCACCGACCCTTACAACGTTTCGTTCGGTATCGGCGCGAAGGAGTTTGAGGAAAAGTACGGCGCAAAGGTTAATTTTGTTATTCACAAAAACAACGAAGAGCTTGTTACCGCTATTGCATCGGGCGACGTTTGGGACGTTCAGATGTCAATTATGTCACCGACGGTAACGGTGTTCAGACAGGACAACATTTTTGAGCCGCTCGATGATTATATTGACCCTAATAACGAGCTTTACACAAAGAAGCTTATGGAAATGACAGATGTTTACAACGGCAAGACGTACGGCGTGTCAAATGTGCTTATGAGCGACGTTTTGTATTGTGTATACAACGAGAGTATGTTCCAGGATTACGGCGTTAAGACTCCGTTTGAATATTGGGACGAAAACGCGTGGAACTGGGATAACTTTATAAATATGGTTGATGAACTGAAGAAAAATCAGCTTCCTATATCAATCCAGTGGTCGCGTCCGTTCCTTGACAAGAGATACGGTGCGGTATGGAACGACGATTATACGGTTTCTTCAAATTACACAGGGCAGGAACAGCGTGACTGGCTCAACTTTGTAAGAACACTGGTTTACGATAAGGGTATCGGCAACACAAAGGGTCAGGGACTTACACCTGCTACAAGAGATACATCATTCGTGCTGCAGATTATTCCGCACGCACTTGTTGCAACGGCAAACGCGGCTACGGACGACGTTATCAGATACATTCCTATGGCATCAAAGACAGGCGAGCTTGACACTACATATATTGTTGACTATTCGTTCTGTGTGCCTGTAGGTGCGAAGTCGATTGAGGGTTCGGTTGAGCTTTCAAATTATATGATTAAGGGCTGTGTAGAGGACAGAACAAGACAGTATAAAGAGGCTATGAGCGAAGAAGATTATGAGCTGTTTGAAAAGTCTTTGGAGGACTTCTACATTGTAAAAGATGTTGAAAACTACTGGCACGACAAGGATATTATTACCGAGTTTGAAAAGGGTGCTACAGCGGCACAGCTGTTGTCCGAGGTTGAGGACAAGCTGGCAAAGGCTGTTGAGGACCACAATGCAAAGGTTGAGGCTAAGAAAAACGGTACAGATACATCTGCGGCGGCAGCAGCCGAATAATAAGGAAACTTTAAAATACTCAAGGGGGGTAACTCCCTTGAGTTAGAGTGTAGACTTATTAGTTTTGCTTAAAATTTTTGAAGAGGTTTCGCTGTC
>CAYRCC010000041.1:0-18929 GCA_964422725.1 uncultured Lachnospiraceae bacterium | reverse complement strand
GACAGCGAAACCTCTTCAAAAATTTTAAGCAAAACTAATAAGTCTACACTCTAAGCCGACCTCGAAAGAGGTCGGCTTTTTTGTGTGCGGTACAACCGCAAAACCGCTCAAAAAGCATTTATCACCACGCTTGTGTGCAGTCTTTCCGTCATATTCCAAAATTCACTGTCTATTATCCCCGTCTGCTCCATTGCATAGAGTCCTTGCAGTTCTTTCACCAGTGCCACGCTTTTATCGTCGTATACACCGCTGATTTGTATGTCCGTTAAATTACCGTACTTATCCGCTATATTTTTCAGCATTGACTGCATAGTCCGCAAATACTCGCTTTCCTCATAAGGCGCAATCGTAAACCACATATTAGGGTACACCGTTCCGATTACTTCGTTCTTTCGCAGTACATCGTTATAAACATCTGTTATAACCTCCCACGTTTCAAAATCCACCTCACCGGTCACCGTCGGTCCGAACTTAACCTGAAACGCCTCAACCGCAATACGGGTTTGCTCGCCGAAAATGCCGTCCGGCAGTACCTTGGGTAAATCTTCGTAATAAAACGAAATTTCGCGTAAAATCGTTTGCAAGCTTTCAATGGGTTTTCCTATCAAGCTTGCATAAGTTGCATTTATCATTTCAACCCCTCCAAATTTAGCGGTTCATCTTTCATACCCTCTTTTAACACATACCCCGGATACTGCTCCGCACGGGTAGTCAGTGCCGATGCCACGTCCTTGTACGTATTGGCAATGCTGTTCCACGTAATCTCGTCAACCCTGCCCGTTACGGGAAGTCCGAAACCGCGCTGAAATGCTATCACCGCCTGCGCGGTTTGTCTGCCGAAATTCCCCGTAACCCCAATCGGCGCACTGCCGTTCTGTGCCATACTTATCTCGTTCAGATATGTTTGCAAGGTCCGCACCGCCGCACCGCTCGAACCTATGTACAGCACAGTACCGCCGTACGGGCGCGTGCTTACGGGGAATATTTCGTCATCGGAAAACACTGTCACAAAGTCACCGTAATACTGCCTGTACAGCGCATCCCACGTATCCGCATCAACCGCACCGGTTTGCGGCAGCTGCAATGACTCCTGAAATGCCGTCACCGCATTTTTCGTTTCTTCGTTAAACTCGCCCGTAATGTCAATCGGCGGTATGCGGTTGTCAAATTCGGCAATAACCGCCAAAAAATACTGTATCAGCTCAACTCTTTCGCCCTCGTCCCCCTCCTCAAGCGCACCTGTGTATTCCGCGCCCTCAAACCGCTTGTCGACAGCCGCAAACACCGCCGCCGCCGCTGTCGGGTATTCCTTTGAAAATCCGAATAAACGCTGTCCTTCCGATTCAAGCTCCGACAGCTTTGTCACCCCGACATACAACATTACCAGCTTATACCACGTCGCTTTTCCGACAACGCCGTCGGCGGTCAGGTTAAATATTTCCTGAAATTTGCGCACTGCTGTTTCCGTTCCCTCACCGAATATCCCGTCAACGGGATTTACTTTCGGTATCGCCGGATAATTCTGCGATATCCTGTTAAGCTCACGCTGAACTATTACTACATTGTTTCCGCTGTCACCGCGCCTGACCGGCGTACCCGGATACGAATTTCTGATACCCGAAATCGGTGCGTCCGTCACGATTTCGATGTCACTGCCGTAATAATTTCTTAAAATACTTACAGAATCATATCCCGCCTCCGCAAGTTCCTGACTCCCCCACTGCGACAGTCCGTCACACGTTACGGTTGTGCCGTTGCAGAACTGCGCAAAAAGCGGCTCCTCCGTCCCCTGACGGCGTATATATTCGTTAAACGCCTCATTTACTATTCTGTCTATATTTTCAAATATGTTTCTGCCCTGTATAAATTTCTGGTCAAACGCCGTACTGTTGGTTATATTGAAATTATACCCCCTGCTCCTGTAATACTCGGTATATACCCTGTTAAGCGCAAAAGAAACCTGTGCATACACATTCGCCAAAATTGCGCTTTCGTTCCACGTCGGATAAATTTCGCTTGAGGCTACATTCTTGATGTAATCCGGAAAACTGACGGTCACATTTGCCGCCGGTTCGTCCGGTGCACCCAAGTGAACTGTGATATTCTGCGGTACATATGGTGTCGGCATTTTTCATTCCTCCTCATAGATTCTGCGCCGTCACATTGAAAATCTGCACATCGTCCTGTACGGTGGCATTTTCTTTGAGCGGTATCATTTCCACATTCTGCACAGTAGTAGTCTGCGCGAACACCTGCACATTTTCTATTATAACGCTTTCGTAATTCGCATCGTCAATCCTCACATCACACACCGCAAACGGCTGTGCGTTTTTTCCGTCCTCCTCCGGACTCAGGCTGTCCGCATAATCGGGCGTATCAAGCTCTATCGGCTCGATTTTTCCGTTTGCATCAGTCACCCTGACCCCCTTGATTTCACGCACCCCGTCCGCGTTTGCCGCCGAAACCGCAACCAACGCACCGCTTATCGGTATCTGCGATGCTGATGTGTATACATATGCCGTAAACTTTCCTTTCTGCATAAATCCACCTTTCTTTCCTACTATTCTCATATAATAATATTTACTTCAAACGCATATTATACCGATTATACAAGCTATATTTCCAAATTCAACTTTTTTTGCAAATTGTATTGACAAATACATATTTTGATGTTATACTAAAACAAATGTTGCAAAACATTTGTTGTAAAACCTTATTCCCCTAACACTTAGCATACGGAGGTAATTAAAATGAAATCATTTACACGTGTATTTCTGGGACTTTTACTGATTCTGACAGGCACAATGTGCATCTTAAAAGTAGTGGGGCTGATAGATATTGACATTTCACTCAACGGCTGGTGGACATTTTTCATCATCATTCCGTGCCTGAACGGATTTTTGACAAACCACGACAAATTCGGTTCTCTGATAGGACTTATAGTGGGCATTTTACTGCTGCTTGCGGCACAGGACGTATTTGCTTACGGTATTGTATTAAAGCTAATCGTTCCAATAATCATAATTTTGCTTGGCTTTAAACTGCTAAAAAAAAATTCTGATTCCTCAAATTGCAAAAAACGTATATACGAACAGGGTGACGAATATTCGGCGGTGTTTTCCGCGCAAAACGTAAATTTTGACAACCAAATTTTTAAGTTTGCAAGAGTCGGAGCAATTTTCGGTGCTACGCGCTGTGACGTTTCAAACGCACAAATCACCGACGGCAGTAAAATAGAGCTGATGTGTGCGTTCGGCGGTGCTGAGGTGGTAGTGCCGAAAAACGTTAATGTAAGTATATGCCCGTTCTGCCTTTTCGGTGCGGTCAGTGACAAACGCGAAATAAAAGCACAAATTCCGAACGCACCTACACTGTATATTGACGGTTTTTGCATTTTCGGCGGTGCGGATATTCTTTCTTAAAACGCAAAACTCAGACATTTCATATTTACGAAACGGAGGATAATTAATTGAAAAAGACACTTATTTTACTGCTCGCTGTTGTGTGTACGCTGACAGCCTGCAATTTCAAAAACACTGACGGCTCACCGGCGCAAAACACCGACATCGGCAGCGAAACCGCGCAAAAAGTTGATTCCGCACAAGCAGTGCTTGACTTTCCCGGAAGCTATACACAACCCGACGGTTGGGTAAAACTCGAAAAATATTCCTCGAACAATAAAATATTCTATGTTGAAGAAGGGCACGAGAATGACGAAACTCCCGATAACATTTCCGTCAACATAGGAACAAACAACTACAGCGCCGACGAACACGAAAAATTCCGAGATGCTGTTGTTCGACAGCTTACGGCGCAGTTGGACGGCGAAAACGTCAATTTAACCGGTGACGGCACATATACGGCGCAGGGGGATATTGTTTACATTTTTACCATTGAGGAAGCTACAGGCGTTGTCACAAAACAATATTATATTGTTGGTGAACATCAATATTGTCTGATTCACGTCACAAATTTCAGCGGTTCGGACAACGCAAATAAAGCGGCACAGGCAATAGCTGACAGCTTTGTGTGGGATTGATTCATATTTACTGTCTTACCTTAACACACCGATTTGCACAAAAACAGCACAGTCAAAACAACTGGCACAAAACAGTTTTGTAACAACAAAGAAAATCTCTCAATTTGATGCGTTTTGAGAGATTTTCAGCATAATTCTTCAAAATACTGTTTTTATCACTTTTAAAAGGCTATCGGCATTTTGCCGACAGCCTCAAAGTGTAGACTTATTAGTTTTGCTTAAAATTTTTGAAGAGGTTTCGCTGTCTGCGGACAGCGACAAACTTTTCAGTAGTTTTGCTTACAGCAAAACCGCCCTTCGGGTGTCGGAAATCTTTCCGATACTATTTAAAAAGTTTGAACAAAACTTGAACGCTTAGGAGTTTCGTCGTCTGCGGACGACGATTTAAGGCTCTGCCTTAAAAATCCGCAAGTCTTTGAAAAGGCTTGACCTAAACTTTAATACAAAACACGTTGGGTTTTGTATACAGTCTGAGGCTGTCGGCATTTTGCCGACAGCCTAATTTTTCAATATTCAACAGCTAATCTTAAAAATCAACTTCCGTTCCGTAATATGTACAATTAAACAGTTTTTCCATTTCCGCCGGAGTAATCGGACGAGGATTTGAACCCGTACAAGCATCGCCCACCGCCAACTCGGCAATTTTAGCGATTTTCTCCTTAAATTCCTCCTCAACAATTCCAAACTCTTTAAGCGTTTTCGGAATACCCAATTTAACGTTATATTCGTCTATCTTAGCGCACAGTTTTTCCACACATTCATCGTCCGTACCGTCAATTCCTACGCTCCTTGCAATATCGGCATAACGTCCCGATGCATTTTTAGCGTTATACTTGATAACATACGGCAGATAAATCGCATTCGCACAGCCGTGCGGAATGTGTCCTGTGGAGAACGCCGCTCCCGTTTTATGCGCCATCGAATGAACAATACCGAGAAGTGCATTTGAAAATGCCTGCCCCGCAAGACACTGCGCATAATGCATTTGCTCTCTCGCACCCATATCTCCGGCAAACGAATCCGGCAAATATTCAAACACCATATTTATCGCTTTGAGTGCAAGCGGGTCGGTAAACGGTGAGTTAAGTGTCGATACATACGCCTCGATTGCATGCGTCAGCGCGTCCATACCTGTGTGCGCTACCAATTTCGGCGGCATAGTTTCTGCCAATGTCGGGTCAACTATAGCCAAGTCCGGTGTTATGTTAAAGTCCGCAAGCGGATATTTAACTCCCGTACTGTAATCCGTTATAACGGAAAACGCCGTAACCTCGGTTGCCGTACCTGAAGTCGACGGAATTGCGGCAAACTTAGCCTTTTGTCTTAATGTAGGGAATGAAAACGGCTGAATAATCTCTTCAAAAGATGTGTCCGGATATTCATAAAATACCCACATAGCTTTCGCCGCATCAATCGGCGAACCGCCGCCCATTGCTATAATCCAATCAGGCTCAAACTCGCGCATCATCGCCGCGCCCTTCATTACCGTTTCAACCGACGGGTCAGGCTCTACATTCTCAAACAGCTTTGTTTCTATGCCTGCCTCGCCCAAATACGCCAAAACCTTGTCAACAAATCCAAACCGTTTCATCGAGCCGCCGCCCAATACGAGCACAGCTTTCTTTCCTTTCAGGTTTTTCAGCTCCTCCAACGCACCTTTTCCGTAGTACATATCACGCGGTAATGTAAATCTCATCGTTCTCATCCTCCTTAAATCTTATTTTTTCGACACCGCAAAAGCTCTTGCGGTCAAACTGCTTTTTCCGCGGCACACGCAAAACCGGTACTGCCGCGACCGATAAAACTGCCCATGACAATTACCTCCTCGCCTTTTCCGAATCCTGCTCTATCTAAACCGCATTGCGTTTCTACTTCATATTTACCCCCATATTTTCATCTTAAACATATTTTTTTACAAAATCCGCGATTTTTTTATTCTTACATTATTCCGCTCAAAAACACAAATCCAAGTGCCAAAATCAACAGATTATCATCACAATCGTCAAAAAGCAGTACCATAATTATTACCAAAAGCAGTACGTCGTCCAGCTCAAACCTTCCGAACAGTCTGCCGTTTTGAATTATTTCGTCAAAAACACCTCCCTTTTCAGGCTTATCCTCACACTTATTATGTATCGGCTCTATGCACTTTTCGTCATTGCGGCACTCCTTTGGTATCTTGACGGCTTCTTTTCTCACCGGCATATTATTGCAGCTGTAATATTTACGATACATAAAATCACCATTTTCTGAAATTTATGCGGCGGTTCCGCGCCGCCGCCAAACCGCAGACAAACCGCTTTTTCGGTTTGTCTGCTTTGTTTTTTTGATTCTTATAAAATCATTTCCGACGGCGCGTACGCCGAAAACGGGTCAAAAATCGCCTTTCACCGCTTTTTGAAAAATTAACGCATATTCTTAAACAACGCCGAAACCTTGGTTAAGCTCAATAATTTCAGTGCGTTGTCAATCCCCTGTTTCCTCGACTCCCTCATATACGGTTTCAGCGATAACAGCAAATTGCTTCTTGCATCGTTTGTGTGACTCATCTCGTCCAAAAGTCCTTTCATTCGCAGTATATACTGCATACTGTCATCGCCGGTCAAATCCACGCTTTGCGCGGCGTTATCGGCGGAAATGCCGTTATCGGCAGTGTTTTCCGAAAGCGAATTGACTACCGACTGTATTTTCTCGTCCGCATTGTCACCGAGAAGTCCTTTTATTACATTCAATGCCGAGCTCATATCATCTGCCAATGTTTTTCACCTCCTAGAGCTTTTTCAATTTATCGGCAATATCACTCGCCGACATCTTAGACAGCGCGCCGAAATCCACGCCCGACAGCTTACGCTTAACCTCGTTTGTATCAAGTCCGGCAAATACATTCAATATTTTTTGTTTATCCGCCGCGCTCAGGCTGTTTTTCAGTTTTTGCCCCTCCGGTGAATTGAGAAAAGCTCCCATATTACGTCCGTTAAGCTTGCTTTTATCAATTCCGCCGAGTATGTCCTCAAGCTTTTTATTAATATTATTATCCATAATTCTACCATTCCTTTCCTACGTCTGTTATCATAATATGCATTATATACCGAATAAAAAACTTGTCCGCGCAATTTTTTATTTAAGAAACTGCACATAAATTTCCGCCGTCTGAGTATATCAAAGGCAAAAAACGACTATAATAGTATAAAATACCACATACACAAGGAGGATATTATGACAGCACTTCCACGTATCATCGACACGGCAAAATCAAAAATATTAAAACAGGAAACTACGCACGCCGACAGGGCAAAAACCGAACTTCTGCATGCCATATCGGATGCAAAAGCCGAGCTTAACACCGCCGCGGAAAACATCAATTTTGTATCCGACCCAATGCTTTTGGACCATTTCACATTTAAGGCAAAGGCGGCGGAAGTACGTTACCGCTACTTACTTATGCAAGCGCGGAAAATGGGTATCGAAAGCAAGGAATACACCGAAAAAATGCTTGAAAACAAATATTGCTGAACGGGAGGCGAAAAAAATGGCACTTAACTATACCGCCGTTATTGTATTTACGGCGGCACTGTTTGCGGTTTATATAATAATGTGGGTGTTTGTAAAACCGATAAAATTTCTGTTAAAATCCGCTGTCGGCGGTATTGCCGGCAGTGCGGCTTTGTATTTATGCAACGTGATAGCCGCGCCGCTCGGATTTTCGGTCGGCATAAATCTGTATACATCAGCAATATGCGCGTTTTTAGGTATTCCGGGGTTTCTGCTCATTATTGCCGGCAAAATAGTATTCGGATAACAGCGCCTATTCTACCGCCGACCAAAGCGCATACGTATCCCAAATATACATATCAGCGCACCGACAGCCGTCAGCAAAAGACCTTTGGGAAGTATGAAAAGACTTATTATAATCAAAAAAGCACCCAGCACCGTCAGTACATTTGCGCCGGAATCGCCCGCTGTACCGCGGTCTGCAGATTTGCCCGAATGTGAAAAAGAACCTTGCACGGAGTACGGAATGTCGGAAAACGCGCCCGTGTGTCCGGCTGAGGCCGCGGTGTTGAAATCCTCTGCCGTATGCGATATTTCCACAGTGTCACAGGGAATAGGAATTTCATTTGCAATTTTCTGATGGCTTTTCGGCAAATCGTCGCCGCGCACAGATGAGGCTTTTTTTGACTGTACACTTGCCGCCATATCCGACCGTTGCGGCGGTTTCATATTGTTTTGCGGCAAATCCGAAGTTTTTGCGCCGACGTTTTTCGGCGGCTTTCTGCCCGCCAAAACATTAAGTAACAAAAACGATATATCCACTCCGCTCCTCCCCCTTATCGAAAATGTAATACTATATGCCCTATAATATCATATGTACGCCGAATTTTCAATACGGATAAATGTTATAATTGAATAATTCAAAGGTTTGTGATAATATGAGTATATAATAATTCGGGAGGTTGAACGATATGAGTTTTCCTAAAAATTTCAATTGGGGCGTAGCGACGGCATCGTTCCAGATTGAGGGCGGCTATGAACACAGAGGCGAGAATATATGGGATATGTTTTGCAGGCGCGACGATGCCGTTGCATTCGGACACGACGGCAAAGTCGCGTGTGACCACTACAACAGGTACAAAGAGGACGTTGCAATAATGAAAGAACTCGGAGTAAAAACATATCGGTTTTCGCTTTCGTGGAGCCGAATTTTTCCCGAAGGCTTGGGTAAAATAAACCAAGACGGTGTGAATTTTTACAACAGCTTGATTGACGAGCTTTTGAAAAACGGTATCGAACCGTACATCACACTGTTTCACTGGGACTATCCGCTTGCGCTTTACCGCCGCGGCGGCTGGCTTAATCCCGACAGTCCGAAATGGTTTGAGGAGTATGCGAAAACAGTCGCGGAGCTTTTCTCCGACAGGGTTTCTCACTGGTTCACGCTTAACGAAACGTTATGCTTTATATCGGTAGGACACGCAAACGGCGAACACGCACCCGGACTCAAGCTGTCCGAGGAAGAAGTACTTCTCGCCGGACACCACGCATTGCTCGCACACGGACTCGCAGTACGTGCACTGCGAAAATACGCAAAGAAAACCCCGATTATCGGATACGCACCCGTCGGCGAGGTTAAAGTACCACACACCGAGAGTGAGGCGGATATTAAGGCGGCGTATGAGCAAATGTTCAGTGTGATAAATCCGCATTACTGGGGAAACGCTATGTGGACAGACCCTATATTCACAGGAAAATACGCCGATGAAACGCTTGATGTATTTAAAAAATGCAACATAGAAATAACCGACGAGGATATGAAAATAATATCCGAACCTATTGATTTTTTGGGTGTCAACATTTATGTGGGGGCACGCGTATCGGCGGACGGTTATGCGCCGAGCCGAATCGGATTTGACCAAACGGCTATAAATTGGGAAATGACACCCGAATCGCTGTACTGGGGACCGAAATTCTATTACGAACGCTACAAAAAACCTATCTATATTACGGAAAACGGTATGGCAAACGTTGACCTTATCAGTGAGGACGGCAAAGTACACGACCCACAGCGTATAGAGTTTTTGCGCCGATACCTCAAACAGCTCAAACGTGCCTCGGAGGAGGGCGTGGAAATTTTGGGATATTTTCAGTGGTCGCTTATGGACAACTTCGAGTGGGCGGAAGGGTATCAAAAACGTTTCGGACTGGTTTATGTCGACTACCCGACACAAAAGCGCATAATTAAGGATTCGGGGTACTGGTATAAAAATCTGATAGAAACCAACGGCGACAGCTTATAAGACAAAATACGGGCAAAGTATATTTTTGAGGTGTGTTTATGAGCAGAAACGATGATAATGTAAATATCGGCGCAGCCAATGTGGTGTTTGAAATACAAGAAAGCAGTGTGGCGCACAACCCGTACAGCCTTGAAATGCGCGAACAGGACAGTATACGCACAGGAAATGTCGAGGCTCTTAAAGTCTGCTGGGCGGAGCAGTATGACGGAAAAATAGGCACGCTGGCATCTGACCGGCTCAGACACTTAAAAAATCTTGCGGTAGGAGTTATTACGCTTTCGTCGCGCAGTGCTATTAAGGGCGGTTTGAGTCCGGAGCTTTCGTTTTCCATGGCTGACGGATTTATACAGAATATCGAGGACAATATTACGGTTGACGAAAATGTAGTTACGGCTATGCACAATGCACAGCTTGCGTTTGCCGATGCGGTGTATCAGCTCGGAAACGGCAGCGATGATTACAACCCTTTGATACAGCGTACAAAAGACTATATTTCCAGACATATGCACGACAAAATATCGGTTTTGCAAATAGCCGCCGAGCTTGGTATTAACGCGGATTATCTGTCGGCGCTGTTTTCAAAAACCGAGAAAAAGACACTCAAACACTACATAACCGCCGAAAAACTTCTTATGTGCGAAAATATGCTAAAATATTCCGATTACTCCATTCAGGATATAAGTACATATTTCGCGTTCGCCTCACAGAGTCATTTTACAAAACTGTTCAAGGAAAAGCACGGTATCACCCCGAGCGAGTACCGCCGAAAATACAAACGCGAGTAAATCCCGTCGATAACCCGCCAAAATTACGGAGTGCCGGCAAAGCTGCCGATAGTACCGGAAAAGATGTCCGTACTATTAAAAAAGGTGTCCGAACACAACGGACACCTCAGCGTAATATCAAAATTTATCCCTGTTTTGAATCTGGCACTCCCTGAACTGCTCCTGAACACCCATAAGGCTTTCAAGCAAATCGTCCGAAAACTTTCCGCACTCGTTATTGATAATCATATCAATTGCCTTTTCGTGCGAATACGCTTTCTTATACACGCGGTCACTCGTAAGTGCATCATACACGTCGGCTATTGAAACCACTTTTGCACTTATCGGAATTTCTTTTTCGGTAAGTCCGTCCGGATAACCTCTGCCGTCGGCACGCTCGTGGTGACTTCTGCATATGTCATAGCAGTATTGATAAAATTCGGCATCATCAATCCTGTCAAGCTTTTGCAGTATATCACACCCTCTTACGGTATGACTTTTCATTATCGCAAATTCCTCGTCGGTAAGTCTGCCCGGTTTCAGCAAAATATTATCCGATATCGCGATTTTACCTATATCGTGCATTGCGGAAGCACTGGTTATCTTATCTATCTGCGCCGGAGTGATGTTATATTCTGGATATTTGTTTTTCATATATTTAAGCAGTATTTTTGTAAACAGTTTTATACGCTTTATATGCGAACCCGATTCCGAATCGCGAAACTCGACGGCGGTACTGAGCGTGTCAATAAGAAAATCGTTCGTTTCTCTGATTTTCTTTGTCTGTTCGTCAATCTTTTTCATCTGCACGTTAACCAAATCCTCAAGACTGTTTTTGTGCTTATACAAATCCAAAATATTTTTGACACGCTTTTTTACTATATACGCATCAAACGGCTTGCGTATAATATCCGAAGCCCCCAAATCATACCCCATTCTCTCTAACTGTTCGTCCTCAGAACCCGTTATAAGTATGACCGGTATGTTTTTAATATAACCGCTGCCTGCCATTTCTTTAAGCACATAAACCCCGTCAACGTCAGGCATTATTACATCAAGCAGTAATATTGCAATTTCGTCATGGTAGTCAACAACGTATTGAAGTGTTTCGGCACCGTCGGCGGCCTCCAATATTTCATACTTATCCTCAAACAACTGACGCAGTAATGCTCGGTTTAGCTCTACGTCATCTGCAATCAATATTTTATTGCGTCCCATGATAATATCCCTCCAAACTATGAAATCACACATTTCATTACATATTTTCCGAAATTATTCCGCAAAGTACGATATAATTATTGTTTATCCTGTCAAACAGTTCACCGACACCGCCGTAATCCTCGGCACGCAAATCGTTTACCAGCTTTGTAAGGTCCTTAAAAAGTGGGGTAAAGCCGAGATTTCCCGTAGTACCTTTCATCGTGTGCGCATACGTGACGGCGGCGGCATAATCTTTTTTTTGCAGGCTCTGTGCAAGTTCGTCAACCGAGGCACTTTCCGGAAACTTATATATAAACTTTACATAAAGCTCACTGTTTCCCATAAAACGCTCCAGTGCACCGCCTATGTCTGCCCCCCACTCCTGCAAATCCTTCAATAATTTACTCTCTGTCACAATTTTCACCATAACCCTTTCCACAATACATTTTCAAACCAACTGTTTACATTGTACCACATAAAACCAAAATATACAATGACTTTTGAAAAATTCAAAATAAATTTCAGCACAATTGCCAAATCACAAACACTGTATTTGCGGAAATTTCCAAAAAGTGCAAACAGACACCGACACAGTGTACAAAACCGCATCGGTGTCTGTTTGATATATTCTGTAAACATTCAATTTTCGGCTTACACCGCACGGTAAGCCGCAGTACAAGGCTTTATTATTTGTTATGCGACTCGACAAGATTTTTAATCTTCGTAACAGGATTCAGCAAACCGCTGATTGTTTCATCGTGATTGAGCGTGTCGATAAGCAGTGAAATATACTTTGACATATCAACCTCGCAATACCATTCGCGCTCGGCAAGTCCCGGGTCACGGTATACAAGATTTGTCGTAAATATTTTGTCGATTTTGCCGTCCTCATAGGCTTTATCGAATATATCGAGTCCGGCGCAAAACAGACCGAATGACGTAAACACAAAAATTCTCTTTGCGCCCTGCTTTTTTAGATTTGCCGCCACATCAATCACAGACTCGCCGCTTGAAATCATATCATCAACTATAATTACGTCCTTTCCGGCAACGTCACGACCGAGGTACTCGTGTGCAACAATCGGGTTTTTGCCGTCCACTATAACAGCGTAATTTCTGCGCTTGTAGAACATACCAAGGTCAAGCTGCAGCACCGACGAATAGTACATACATCTTGACATACCGCCCTCGTCCGGCGATATAACTATTGTTTTGTCCTTGTCAAACGAAATGTCCGGCACAGCACGCACCAAAGCTTTAATCATCTGATATGTCGGCTGAACATCGTCAAATCCGCTCAGCGGCACAGCATTTTGTATTCTCGGGTCGTGCGCATCAAATGTGATAATACTGGACACTCCCATATTGACAAGCTCCTGAAGTGCAATTGCGCAGTCAAGCGATTCACGGCTTGAACGTCTGTGCTGACGTCCCTCGTAAAGCATCGGCATAACAACGGTAATTCGTCTTGCTTTACCGCCCATAGCCGCAATAATTCTCTTCAAATCCTGGAAATGGTCATCAGGACTCATATGCGTTTCGTGACCGTACATTTTGTAGGTGACTCCGTGATTGAACATATCGCAGATAATATAAACGTCGTGTCCTCTCACGCTCTCGTTGATAACGCATTTTCCCTCACCCGTACCGAATCTCGGGCATTTCATCTTGATAAGATACGTTTCGTCGTTCTCATACTGACGAAACTGTCTGAGGTAGCTGTCGATTTTTGCGGTGATTTCCTCACAGCCCCTCATACTTATTATACTTAATTTTCCATAAATTGGTGTAGAATCGTTCATCTCTTTTCTCCTCCGGTTTGTTTTTTCAAACTAAAATACTCTCATATAAATTTATACCATAATTTTCGCCTTTTTTCAAGTAAATACAACATCATTTTCCGAAAAAAATGAACATATTTATCCTTTCAATACCTCAACATTTTATATGAATTAATTATAATATTAACCTGTAATCAAATATATTTAAGCGATATCTCATTTTTTGTAAGTTTTTCGCCCAAACTGCGGTTGTACATATCATATGCCGTTTTTACAAAATCGTCGGGAGCAGATTTGATTTCAAGGTACAGCATATGCATATCCACTCCGAAAAAGCTGAGCTTTACCGGCTGCATACAAAAGCCGTTTCTCAGGTAAAACTCCTTTCGGCGTTCACGCAGCAAATTTTCCTTATCGCTGTCAGCCTTGCCAAGCTCCTCGATTTCTATAATAATCCCTGCCTTATCGGCGTAAACCTCCTTCAGACACTGTATAATTTTACTGCCGTATCCGTGCGAACGCTCCTGTGCAAACACAGCGAGATAATCCATAAGCACCGTATTATATCTGCTGTCGGTCAGAACGGCTGTGTATGCAACACGCCGTTTACCGTCACAAAGAACGAGTATATCGCATTTTCCGCTTGCCGCGCTTTTAAGAATCATAGCAAACGGTTTTCTCTCGGCTTTCGGAAAATCCTCTTTATAATGCTTGTATATCACAGGCAACTCTGATATTTTAGCTTTTCTCAAATATATGTTATCCACTTTTATCTCCTTATAATGCAAATAATTTAATCAGACCGCACACTTATCTGTTTTACTTAAAATTTTGTCCGCAGTATAAAACTCTTTTGTTATACCGCGCCGCCGCTTACCAAGAAATACGCGATTACCGCTATTCCCAGAATGATTCTGTAATAGCCGAACGCCTTAAAATCGTGTTTTTGGATATACTTCATCAAAAATTTAATTGCGGCAAGCGACACAACATACGCAATAACCATACCGCACAGCAGCTGTGCAAGCTCGCCGCCGGTCATAGCCAGTCCGTTTTTCGCGATTTTCAGCACGCTCACCCCGAACATTACGGGTATCGCGAGGAAAAATGAAAATTCCGACGCTATCGTACGCGAACAGCCGATTAACGTTGCGCCGAGGATTGTCGCGCCGGAACGCGACGTACCCGGAACGATGGAAAGCACCTGAAACAAACCTATTATAAATGCGGTTTTATACGTCATTTCGTCCATAGAGTTTACACGGATATTCTTTTTCATATTCTCCGCAATTATAAACCCTATTCCGTACACTATAAGCATTGCCGAAACAACTTCCCAACATTCAAAATGCTCCATATAATCGTCAAGCAAAAGCCCTATCACCGCCGCCGGCACACACGCCGCTATAACCTTAAACCACATCTGCCACGTACGCTCTTTCTCTTTTGCCGTTTTAGACGGCGCAAACGGGTTAAGCTTATGAAAATACAGTGTCACAACCGCAAGTATCGCGCCGAGCTGAATAACATAGATAAACAGGTCGCTCGACGTAAACGTGCCTGTATTTTTGATAAATTCGTTCACCAAAATCATATGTCCCGTAGAGCTTATCGGCAGCCACTCCGTTATTCCCTCAACAACTCCCAATATTAACACTTTCAAAAATTCAAAAACCGTCAAAACCATTACCTCCGCAAATTAATATATACTGCAATTATACAATATTTTCGCGATAAAAAAAACCCTTTCGCAAAATATTTTTATAATTTATCGCAAAACCGCGGATAAATCCGCAATGTATCAAACAGTGTCTTTCGGATAACAGACCGCCCGCCGGCTCTTTCGGTATGTAAGGTTATTCCCCTCTAAGTGCGGACTTATTAATTTTGTTTAATTTTTTTGACAGGATTTCGCTGCCTCGGACGGCGACACCGCTCAAAAAGCACCTTTGCAGCTCGCCGTTATATATAATTACCATTATCGTCAGAATAAATATTAAAATTTTATAGATTTAGCATATTGCAATAGAGCGGCGGCGGGATTATAATAAATGTATAAAAATGTTTCAGAGTAGATAAGTGCGCGTCAAAGTGCCGAATGAACGGGGAGTTGTCGTTCGGACGAAAAGCTTTGCGGCTTGCGGTGCATTTGTCGCATCCCGCTGTTTAAACGGTTCGCTTTTTCAGTGAACGGGAGGAAGTTTAATCACCTCTTTTTATGTGTGGGTTGCCGGACATGAAAGGAGGTGTTTTTTTGGTGCTTGAGAATATAAAGCGTTCATCGAAAAATCTGGCGTCTGTGCGCGGATTGGTGCTTTGCGGAATTTTGGTCGGACTGTATGTGGTGCTCGGCTATTTCAAAATTTACATCACGCAGACAAGCCGAATTTCTTTTACGTTTATTTCGACAGCCGCCGCCGGAATTATCCTCGGTCCCACTCCGGCAATGCTTGTGGGAATACTCGGCGATGTCGTGGGATACATAATTGCGCCGTCGGGCGGTGCGTATTTTCCGGGATATGCCGTAACTTACGCACTTACCGGATTTGTGTACGGACTGTTTCTCTACAAACGTCCGTTTAAGCAAACAATTTTGTGTATAGCGATATCACAGCTCATTATTTCCGTTTTTCTGAATGTGGGGCTGAATACTTTCTGGAGTGCACTGCTTTACAAAAAGGCTATGTATCTTATGCTTGGGGCGAGTGCGGTGAAAAACGCGGTCACATTTCCGATAAATGCCGCAATTGTTTATATACTTGCAAAGTTAATCGAAAAAACAGGGGTTAAAAAACGATATTGAACAAAGCGCGGAAAAGTTTGCGGAACAAATTAAAATTTTTTTGAAAATATGCTTGCAATTTATCTTCACTTGTGGTATTATTTTATAGTTGAAAAAGAACGGTCCTCTGCTATAGGTCGGCACGAACGTTCAAATTATGAGAGGAGGGCTTAATGATGAACAAACAAGAAATCATTAACGCTTTGACAAAAGACCAAATCAGAACAGACCTTCCTGAGCTTGTAGTCGGCAACAACGTAAAGGTTTACGTGAAGGTTAAAGAAGGTAACCGTGTAAGAACTCAAATGTTTGAGGGTACGATTATCAAGAAACAGGGCGGCGGTATTGCCGAAACATTTACCGTAAGACGTATCTCTTACAATGTAGGTGTTGAAAAGACATGGCCTGTTAATTCGCCTAACATTGAAAAAATCGAAGTTTCAAGAAAAGGTAAGGTAAGACGTGCAAGATTGTTCTATCTGCGTGACAGAGTCGGTAAAGCGGCTAAGGTTAAAGAAAGAATCTGATTGCGGCAATCAAATTGTAGACAAACTCATTTTTGGGTTTGTCTACTTTGTTATTGCACTTTTTTATCGGAAGTAGTATAATATAGGCGCAGACTCATTTTGAGTTTGTACACTTTATTAAATAATTGTTATTGGAGGTATGTTTTATGGACGAGAAATTTGAAAACGATATGCACGGCGACGAAAACACAAATCCGGCAGACTCACAGGAAGAAAGTATCGGCACAGACAAAGTTTCCGCCGACGGTGATTTTGAAAGCACCTCACCGGACACCGACACCGCAGCAACCGATGACAAAAAAAAGCAAAACAAAAAAGAATATAATATCGGCAAAGAAATTGTGGAATGGATATACACCATCGCAATCGCATTGGCTGTTACTTTTTTGATAAAAGGCTTTGTGTTTGACGTGGTAAGAGTTGACGGTCCGTCTATGAACCCGACATTGGTGCATAACGACAAACTGATAGTAACAAAGCTCGGTTACAAGCCGAACAACGGCGATATAATCATTCTGGACTCTACATACAAGGACAGAATGGAATATATGGAAACAATTGAGCGCACTACCGGCAAGGAAATGAATATGATAGACAAAATTGCGTTTCGGGTTAATATGCCAAGTGACTTAAAGAACCGTTACAAGGAACGTTATTATGTAAAGAGAGTTATCGCTTTGCCGGGACAGACCGTTGATTTTGACGACGACGGCAATGTGCTGGTTGACGGCAAAATATTGGAAGAAGAATATTACAACGGCGTTACCCGCGCTACAGACCCGTCGATAGAGTATCCGCTTACAGTCGAGGATAATATGGTGTTTGTGCTCGGTGACAACAGGTCTGTCAGCAAAGACAGCCGTTATTCCGATGTCGGACAGATTCCGTATGAGGCGATAATGGGCAAGGCGCAGTTTAGGATTTGGCCGTTTAGCAGTTTCGGCGGTTTATATTGAGAATATCAGCGTTACCGAGGTTGTCGGCAGTTTTGCCGACAGCCTTTTTTAATGTCTTTTGAGGATATTTTGCCGTCTGTGAACGGCGATTTAAGGCTCTGTCTAAAAGACACACGCTGTACGCCGAACTTCCAATTATGTTGTCGGAATAAACCAGGTGTTGATTTGTGTATGCCGTATTTCGTCTTTAACAACAAATTATTTTGCATAAAATTCTTTAATTGACAAATAATATTATCATAGCTTGGCTTGAAAAAAACAAAGCAATCATAAATTAACAATTATCAAAAAAACGGAGGTTTTATATGAAAGCAACAGGAATTGTAAGACGAATAGACGACCTCGGGAGAGTAGTAATTCCTAAGGAAATCCGACGCACTATGCGCATAAGAGAGGGCGACCCCCTCGAAATCTACACAGAAAAAGACGGCGAGGTAATATTTAAAAAGTATTCACCGATCGGCGAGTTGGGCGACTTTGCCTCAAAATACGCCGAAGTGCTGGCAAAAAACAGCGGCTACGGCGCGTGCATAACCGACCACGATATGATTATCGCCGTTGCCGGTGCGGCAAAGAAAGAACTGCTGGAAAAACGACTGAGCAGTGACGTGGAAAACATTTTACTCGAAAAGAGTACGTTTATAGCCGACGGCAGCAAAAAAATGGATATTGCCGAAGGTGTGGACAGGTACGCCGTCGGTGCGGCCGCACCTATCATATCGGACGGCGACACTATCGGTTCTGTAATTATTTTCTCGTCCGACAACGCACAAATGGGTGAGGTTGAGGGAAAGTTGGTGCAGTCTGCGGCAGGCTTTCTCGGCAAGCATATGGAAATTTGATAATGCCGTAAAAACAGTCCGAAACCCATTACTATCGGTTTACTGCCAACCACCCTGTTTTGCTCACTGCCCAAAAACGGTTATGCAAGATTTACGGCACTTTAGAATAGCTTTAATCAATATATTTTAATGACTGAAAAATACAGCCGAATCCCGTATCCGCCTTAACTTTCGGATACGGGATTTTTGCCGTTTTCTTTGTAAGCTCTCCTGTTTTTGGGCAATCGTCGTTTTCGTCAAAAA
>CAYRCC010000040.1:0-18946 GCA_964422725.1 uncultured Lachnospiraceae bacterium | reverse complement strand
CCTCCGAAACACAGAAATCTCTGATTTCGTATTGTTTCGTGAGGTTATTATAACATAAAAGCAAGGCGGCTGCCGTCGCCGCAGCATTATGTTTCAATGTCCTCCGAAACACAGAAATCTCTGATTTCGTATTGTTTCGTGAGGTTATTATAACACAATTTTTCACATTTTACAATACATTTACCGCAATCAAAATATATTTGTCTTTCAATTTCTTATCCAAAATCCGTACCGCCGCAAATACGGCTGTCATTGCCAAAATCCCAAGCAGTGCCGACACTCCCTCTTTTTCGGTAAATACAAATACGGCGGCATATATGCAAAATAATGCTACAAGCGGAAGAATGTAAACCAAAAATGCCGCAAAAAGCACATATTTGTTATCCATTTGCAATACAACGCTGTCGCCTTTCTTTGCGCCGGCATCGTTTCGCGCCGACACAATCTGCTCGGTAGGAGTACAGCCGCCTTTACATGAGGCACAGTTCTCACCGCACGCCGAGGCGCGTTTTATGCGCACCGTCACCATATCCCCGTTTACATTTTCAACTATTCCAACCTGTTTCATAATCACACATTTCCTCTATCCGTTTTGATTGCTTTTACCATGCGTTTTTTGTGCAGTCGTCAACAGCAACCGCAGTGTCAGCTGTATGAAATTATTTTAACATATTATATTAAATTTGTAAACACAAATATACTGTTTTTACCATTGTAAATTTTTGCTTGCTGTGTTATAATAATATAAAATCATACGCGGACAAACTTATTTTAAGTTTGTCCGCGGCTGTCGGAAAAATTCCGGCAGCCCGATAAAAACATTTTGCATTTACTGTAGGAGGGAAATATGTCAGCGGATAAAATAACGCAAATGCTCATTAATGAATTTGCATTAAAAGAATTTCAAGTCACAAACACAATCAAGCTTATTGATGACGGCAATACCATTCCGTTTATCGCACGTTACCGAAAAGAGGCTACCGGCGAGCTTAACGATGAAATACTCAGAAATTTAAGCGACCGCCTAACATCGCTTAGAAACATTGAAAGCAAGAAAGACGAAATCACTCGTCTTATCACCGAGCAAGGCAATATAACCGTCGAAATAGCAGCGGCAATTCAAAATGCCTCGACAATAACCGAGCTTGATGATATTTACAGACCGTTTCGCCCTAAACGCCGTACCCGCGCCACTATCGCAAAAGAAAAGGGACTCGAACCGCTCGCGCAGATTTTTACAGAGCAAACCGTCACAAGCGGTTCGCTGTATGAGCTTGCCGAAAAATACATAAACGCCGAAAAAGGTGTTGATACCGCCGATGATGCCGTAAACGGCGCTATGGATATTGTTGCCGAAATTATTTCCGATAACGCCGATTACAGAAAAAATATACGCCGTCTTACATACATCAACGGAATTATTACAACAAAGCAGGCAAAAGACGAGGACAGCGTTTACAGTATGTATTACGACTTTTCGGAAAACTGCAACAAAATCGCAAATCACAGAATACTTGCGATAAACCGCGGTGAAAAGGAAGGATTTATAAAGGTTTCCATTGAGCTTAACACACAAATCATTACGGATTATCTGTTTAAAAATGTGTTGAAAAACAATAACTTTGCGTTTGTCGATACTTTAAAAGCCATTATCGACGACTCATACAAACGCTTAATTTCACCGTCAATCGAAAATGAAATACGAAATCAGCTTACGGAGCGTGCCGGTGAAGAATCCATTAAAGTTTTCTCGGAAAACCTCGCCGGACTTCTTCTTCAACCGCCTATCAAAGGAAAAACCGTTCTTGCACTTGACCCCGGTTACAGAACCGGCTGCAAGATGTGCGTGGTTGACGATATCGGCAAGGTGCTATACACAGGTATCGTATACTGTACTCTGCCGAATCACGACAAAGAAAAGGCAAAAGAAATCCTGAAAAATCTGATTTTAAAGTATGATGTAAATCTCATAACCGTAGGTAACGGTACTGCCTCAAAAGAAACGGAAATAGTCGTCGCACAGCTAATCAAAACCATTGACAAAGAGCTGTACTACATTATAGTAAACGAGGCCGGCGCATCGGTATATTCCGCCTCAAAGCTGGCAGCGGAGGAGTTTCCCGATTTTGATGTCGCACTAAGAAGTGCGGTTTCACTGGCGCGCAGAGTTCAGGACCCACTTGCCGAGCTTGTAAAAATCGACCCGAAATCAATAGGTGTCGGACAATATCAGCACGATATGAATCAGAAACGACTGGGTGAGGCACTCGGCGGTGTTGTTGAGGATTGCGTAAACAGTGTAGGTGTGGATTTAAATACCGCCTCACCGTCACTGCTTTCTTATGTATCGGGGATTAATTCGGCCGTTGCGAAAAATATCGCCGTATACCGCGAAGAAAACGGAAAATTCAAAAACAGAAAAGAGCTTTTGAAGGTGTCAAAGCTCGGAAAGAAGGCATTTGAGCAGTGTGCCGGTTTTCTTCGTATTACCGACGGCGAAAATGTATTCGACAACACCTCCGTACACCCCGAAAGCTATGCCGCCACAACCCTTTTAATCAAAGAGCTTGGCTATACAACCGATGACATAACCGACGGCAACATTTCAGATATCAAGGACAGACTCGCAAGGCTCGATATTGGTTCGCTTTCCGAAAAGCTTGGTGTCGGAGTGCCTACTATACGCGATATTGCCGATGCACTGCTCAAAAAAGGACGCGATCCGCGCGATGAGCTGCCGCAGCCAGTGCTTATGTCCGACGTTATGGACATTAACGATTTACAGCCTGATATGATTATGACAGGCACTGTACGAAACGTTATTGATTTCGGTGCATTTGTCGATATAGGAGTTCATCAGGACGGACTTGTGCATATTTCTCAGATATGCGACAGATATATAAAACACCCTATGGAAGTGTTATCGGTGGGCGATATCGTCAAAGTCAAGATTCTGGACGTTGACACAAAGAAAAATCGAATATCGCTTACTATGAAAATATAAATTATCATTTGCAAATTTTGCACAAAAATACCCGACAGCGTACAGATTATGCTGTCGGGCAACTTTTTATTCAGCCTATTGAATTATATAATTCTTCGTTTTTAGTTACATATACCTTATATTCCGATTTCCATTTTTCCATCTGTGTTTCAAGCAAATCAGCCAGTATCGCGGATTTTACCGCATCTTTCTTGCTTTCAAAAAACTCGCTGTACAGCTGAGGTGTTTCGTCAAGTGCCATTCTTTTTATTATGTGATACCCGTAAGAAGTTTTAACCAATGCAACGTTTCCGTTTTCAAGACTGTCTACACCCTCCTGAAATTCCGAAACCATCTCGCCGTCGGTGAAAACATATCCGTTCGGATTGCTTGCAACGCCCGGATCTTCGTTAAACTCCGCCGCAAGCACATCAAAATCCTCGCCCGACTGCACTCTCCGAAACACTTGCTGTGCCTTGGCAAGCGCCTGTGCTTGCTGTTCCTCCGACAAATCCAGTCCGGTAGTCATATCCTGAGTTAAAATTAATATATGCTTTGCCCGACGATACTTTTCCTTGAATGTCTTATTCATCATTTCATCGGTTATCTCGTTTTCTTCCGACACCTTTTCCGTAAGCTTGCTCTTATACATTTCCGATTCGCAAAGCATATCAATAAAATCATCTGTCAAACCCATTTGCTCCACATATTTTTTATACGTGGTTTCACCGCCGTTTGCCGTTACTATACGTTCTTTCAGCTTTTTGATATTCTCTTTGTCATCGTCCGACAGCTCGACAACCTTTTTGCCGACCTCAATGTAAGCAAGATTGTCAACCGCCGTATCAAGGCTTTTTTCTTTTGCCAAATCAATGGCTTTTCTGCCCTCTATTTCTTTCGACTGCCAATCGTCCTCACTTGACAGCTCTGTTCCCGACATCTGACTTTTTACGCTGTTTAAGTAATATTCAAATTCAGACTGTGATACATACGCATCACCCACCTGAACTACCGAATTTTTTCCCGCCGAACAAGCCGATGTCACAACAAGCGCCGCCACAACCAAAGCCGACAATATACCGTTTTTCATATTATAGTCATTCCTTTCTCGTGCGTATACACGTCTTATATTATATATCATTTTTCCTTATACTTCAATTCATTTATTGACTGTAATATAAATTTAATATTTTCAAGCAGTTTTTTCTTCTCAATCTGTGCGGCGCGAAAAGTTATATACGGCTTT
This sequence comes from uncultured Lachnospiraceae bacterium, assembly GCA_964422725.1. Lineage (GTDB taxonomy): Bacteria > Bacillota > Clostridia > UBA1381 > UBA1381 > CAKSNH01. The sequence continues at coordinate 14,717 of CAYRCC010000040.1, read as the reverse complement.
TCGGAGGCGGAAAAGAGTATCTTTGCCGGCATCTTCTGTACCAATCCGGCTATTGTTTCCAAATCCATTTCACCCTTGTTAAACCTAAACATTACATTTGTGCCGGTTTGGTTAATCTCATATATACCGGCATTTTTCGCGAGAGCCTTTACAAGTGCAATATCAATAAGATTGTTTACCGCTCTCGGCAAATCACCGTACCGGTCAATCAGCTCATCGCTTATTTCGCTCGCGTCATCGTCACACTGAACCGCCGCTATTTTTTTGTATATATCAATACGCTGATTGTGGTTTTTGATATACTTCTCCGGTATATACGCATCAACGTCCAAATCTATGCTTACCGTAATATCGGCTTTTGTTTCTATTCCCTGCGCCTCGTTTACGCTTTCTTTCAACAGCTCACAGTACATATCATAACCGACGGCGTCCATATGTCCGTGCTGCTGAGCACCCAAAATGTTTCCGGCACCTCTTATTTCCAAATCACGCATTGCGATTTTAAAGCCCGACCCAAACTCGGTAAATTCCTTTATTGCGCGCAGTCGTTTCTGTGCAACATCGGAAAGCGTGCCGTCTTTTTTGTATGTCAAATACGCATATGCAGTCCTGTTTGAACGCCCTACTCGCCCCCTCAGCTGATACAGCTGTGCAAGTCCCATTTTATCCGCGTTCTCAATAATTATGGTGTTGGCATTGGGAATATCCAGTCCGGTTTCGATGATTGTGGTGCAGACTAAAATGTCAGTATTGCCGTTTACCATATCGTACATAATATCTTCAAGCTCGGTTTCATTCATTTTGCCGTGTCCTACCGCAATCCGCGCGTTCGGTATCATACTGCGGATTGTGTCTGCAACCCGATAAATCCCCTGCACACGATTATACAAATAGTACACCTGACCGCCTCTGGCAAGCTCTTTTTTCATTGCATCTGCCAAAATCCCCATATTCTGTTCAAGCACATATGTCTGAACGGGATATCGGTTGTGCGGCGGTTCTGCCAGCACACTCATATCCCTTATATTTATCATCGACATATGGAGTGTACGCGGTATCGGAGTTGCCGTCATTGTAAGAACATCTATATTCTTTTTCAACTCTTTAAGCTTTTCCTTATGTGCCACACCGAACCGCTGTTCTTCGTCGATTATAAGAAGTCCCAAATCCTTAAACTGCAAGTCCTTTGAAAGTATTCGGTGTGTTCCGATAATTATATCAATTTCGCCTGTTTTCAGCTGCTTTAATATTTTTTTCTGCTGTGCCGCCGTTCTAAACCTTGACAGCATTTCCACTTTTATAGGAAAATCCTGCATTCTGTCGCAGAAATTATTGTACTGCTGCATTGCAAGAATGGTTGTCGGGCACAGATACGCCACTTGCTTTGAATCGGTAACAGCTTTAAACGCCGCCCTTATCGCAACCTCGGTTTTGCCGAATCCAACGTCACCACACAGCAGTCTGTCCATAGGGCGGTCTTTTTCCATATCTGTTTTAACTTCTTCGATAGAACGCAGCTGATCGTCAGTTTCCTGATACGCAAATGTGTCCTCAAATTCACGCTGCCACGGAGTATCACTCGAAAAAGCAAAACCTTTTGTGCGCTCACGCTCGGCGTACAGTTGAATCAGCTGTTTTGCCAAATCCGCCGTACTCTTTTTAACCTTATTTTTTGTTTTAAGCCAATCCGTACCGCCCAGCTTGTTGACTTTGATATTAATATCGGTATTGCCGATATACTTATAAAGCAAATCCATCTGGTCAACCGGCACATACAAGCAGTCACTGCCCTGATACTGAATTTTCAGATAATCCTTGGTGACTGAATTTATTGTCATCTTATTAATACCGACATACTGCCCTATCCCGTGCGCGCGGTGTACAACATAGTCACCAACGCTTATATCGTTGAACGATTTAATTTTATCTGTATTCTCATTCTTTTTGGTTAGTTTTTTTCTGCGCTCGACCGCAAAAATTTCACGGTCACTGACAATATGCAGATTGATTGCAGGATATTCAAAACCTTTGCTTAAAATTCCTCTTACTATAACAATTTCGCCTTTTTTCAACTCCGCTCTGTTATGCTCGTAGCGGCACGCAATACCTTTTTCGTTTAACAATCCGGCGAGGTTTTCGCCCCTGCCGCGGTTTGAGGCAAGTATTGCGACTGTAGCACCTGCTTTTTGCCACTCATTTAAATCCTCATACAAATACTCGATTTTACCGTGAAATGACACTGTTGTTTTGGTGACAAAGTCGCATAAGGTTTTGTAATTGAAATCTGTTTTAACGTGCGACAGCTCCGTCAGCGTGACTACCTTATTTTTTGATATTTCATCAATAAAATACCCGTAATCCGCCCAAAACCGCATACCCTGACAATACAATATACCGCGCTGCGCAAAATCGCCTATAAGCTCGCCCTTTTCCCATTCAAGGCTTTTGCTGCGCTCGGCAATTCGTTTCGGTTCTATTACAAAAACAAGGCTGTCACTGTCAAAATAATCAAGCAATGTAGGTATTCTGTCGTATATACGAAAAACATATTTGTCAAGCGACGGAAATCTCACGCCCTCACCAAGTCGTTCCGTATCTTTTTCAAGCGTGGTTATCAGTTCACCGTAATCAGACTTTTTGCGTTTCAGCGCTTGTATTTCATCTTTAAGCACCTGTACCAGCTCTGCCCGCTTTTCATCGGTTAAAATCAATTCACAGCACGGCGTAATCACAGCACTTTCCATTGTGTCCATTGAACGCTGAGTAAGCACATCAAACTCGCGTATCGAATCTGTTTCATCGTCAAAAAATTCAATACGGACAGGGTTTTCCATATACGGACAGAATATGTCCAGTATACCGCCGCGTACGGAAAACTGCCCCTTTCCCTCAATCATATCCTCGCGCGTGTACCCTAAATGTACCAGCTGTAATTCCAGTTTATCAATATCAAAGCTTTTGCCGATTTCAAACGAAATTATATTATCCGCATACAGCTCCTTTGAAACGGTATATCCGAAAACCGCCTCAAGCGAAGCAACAACTATATGCCTTTCGTCCGAGCCGAACAGCTTGTATATAACCTCCAGACGCTCATTTTCCTTTTGACGGTCTGCCGTTTCTATATCAAAAAAAATGTACTCCTTTGACGGAAAATACAGTACATTATCGGTATAAAATCTCAAATCATCATACAATGCCTGAGCTTCCATATCGCTGTAGGTGACAATAAGCGTATTGGTTTTATGCTCCTCGGAAAGTGCATATATCAGTCCGCTCTGCGCCGTTTCCGATATTCCCGATACGGAAATCGGCGTTTTACCGTTTTTTAATGCCTCAACAGCTTTTTTATACTCATCGTATTCATTTAAAACATTTCCAAAGAACATACTGTTTTCCTTTCCAAAACACCTATCTATTTGGTGTTATACATATTCATTGCCCGTTCCATACCCTGTTGTATAATCATCACTGCCGCCTGTGCACTTTTCTGTATAGTTTCTTCCATAACGGGAATATCATCTTTTGCAAATCTGCCCAAAACAAAGTCTGCCAAGTCATACTCCTTATGCGGCGGCGCACCTACGCCCAGCTTGATTCTCGGAAACTTATCACTGCCGAGCTGATATATAATCGACTTAATTCCGTTATGACCGCCGTCAGAGCCTTTTGCACGCAAACGAATACGTCCGGGTTCAAGCGAAATATCATCAAAAATCACAATTACATTTTCGGGCGGAATCTTATAAAACGCGCAAAATTCCCTCACGCTTTCACCGCTCAAATTCATATATGTCTGCGGCTTAACCAGATACACTTTTTCCCCGTCTATGCTCATTTCCCCGTAAACGGCTTTAAATTTGAGTTTATTAACCTTTATATTATATTTATATGCAATATAATCTATAACCTCAAATCCAATGTTATGCCTTGTCATATCGTATTGTTTGCCTGGATTTCCCAATCCTACCATCAAATACATAACCACTTTCCTTCCTTAATTTTACACTTTAAACAGGGACATACTTAATGTATGTCCCTTCAGAGTGTAGACTTATTAGTTTTGCTTAAAATTTTTGAAGAAGTTTCGCTGTCTGCGGACAGCGACAAACTTTTTAAAAAGTTTGAACAAAACTTGAACGCTTAGGAGTTTCGTCGTCTGCGGACGACGATTTAAGGCTCCGCCTTAAAAATCCGCAAGCCTTTGAAAAGGCTTGACCTAAACTTTAATACAAAACACATTGTGTTTTGTCTACAGTCTGCAGGGACATACTTAATGTATGTCCCTTGATATATGTCCCCTGTTTCACTTGCCGCGCTTATCCGTCCAGTCACTCTTGTTCACCTGTCGGCTTCTCGCTATTGCAAGCGAATTTTCCGGCACTTCATCGGTTATGGTTGAACCGGCCGCAATATATGCGTTCTTATTAACCTGTACCGGCGAAACAAGATTTGTGTTACAGCCGATAAATGCATTGTCACCGATTACCGTTGTATATTTGTTTTTACCGTCATAGTTTACCGTAACCGTACCGCAGCCGAAGTTTACATTTTTACCGACAATCGCATCACCGACATATGTAAGATGCGATATTTTAGTACCGTCACCTATTGTAGCGTTTTTAAGTTCAACAAAATCTCCGACTTTAACGTGTCTGCCGACCTTGCTGTTCGGACGGATATATGCAAACGGACCCACATTCGTATCCTTGTCAACCTCGCTGTCCGTTATAACCGAACACATTACGTTTACACCATCAGCAATTTTGGAATTTGAAATCTGAGAATTTGCGCCGATAACCGCATTACTGCCTATTGTTGTATTTCCTTTGAGAATTACATTCTGCTCAATTACAGTATCCATACCGATTTTTACGTTTCCTTCAATGGATATCGTATCCGGATGAATCATTATAACGCCGTTAGCCATATGAGCCGCATTAATACGTTTCTGCATTATCTCATTTGCCTCAGACAACTGAATTTTATCGTTTATACCGCGTATTTCGTCGTTATCATCAATGCTGTACGCTCCGACCTTTTTACCCTCTTTGATAAGTATTTCCAAAGTATCGGTCAGATAATACTCGCCCTGCGCATTATTCGGGGTTATTTTTCCGAGTACCTCCAAAAGCTCAGCCGCATTGAAAATATACATTCCCGAATTAACCTCTTTTATTTCCAGTTCCGACTCGTTTGCATCTTTTTGCTCAACTATTTTTACAACATCACCGCACGAGTTTCTTACAATTCTGCCGTATCCGGTACTGTCCGGCAATATCGCCGTAATAACCGTTGCACAGTTGTCAAGCTCTTCATGATATGCTATTGCGGCTTTAATCATATCAGCCGTAACCAAAGGCGTATCGCCGTTCAATATTACAACATATCCGCTGCACGCTTTAATATATTCGGATGCCTGCATAACCGCGTGTCCGGTACCCAGCTGTTCCGACTGCATTACCAATTCAGCCTTGTTTTCAAGCTGAGGACGTACCACGTCCGCTTTGTGACCGATTACCGCAACCGTCTTGCACGCGCCGGCAGTCTTTGATGCCTCAATAACCCATTCACACAACGCTCTGCCGCACACCTTGTGTAATACCTTAGGAATTTCCGATTTCATACGTTTTCCCATTCCAGCCGCTAAAATTACACTTATAAAATCCTGCATAACAAAATCCTCCCGAATTTTCCGTTACTTAATTTTTTTGTTTTTTCAAAGCAATTTTTTTGCCGTTTCGGCATCTTTATGAATTTGAGCTTTCAATTCTTCAGCACTGCCGAACTTTATTTCTCCCCTGAGCCTTTTTACAAATTCCACTTTTATATCTTCTTCGTAAATATCCCTGTCAAAATCCAGAATATGTGTTTCCACTGTCCTTTTACACGCATTAAATGTAGGGTTACTCCCTATGTTTATCACGCTTTTATATCTGTCGTTTCCGACGATTGTAATACCGGCATACACGCCGTCCGGCGGAAGAACTATTTTAGGGTTATAATCTATATTCGCTGTCGGAAAACCCATTTTTCTGCCGTTTTGAAGTCCTGTCACGACTACACCGTCGATAAAAAAGTATCTGCCCAAATATTCTGTTGCTCTCTCGATTTCACCGTCGTTAATCAGCTGTCTTATATAAGTACTGCCGACGGTTTTGCCGTTTAACATCACTTTATCGGTCACCAACACAGAAAAGCTATACTTTTTTCCGAGTTTATACAATTTTTCGGTATTGCCCGATGCCTTAAAACCAAACCTGTAGTCATACCCGACAGACACACACACCATAGCAAGCTTTCTTCTCAAAAAACCGACGAACTCCTCCGGACTGTTTTCCATAAATCCTTTGTCAAATTTCACTAAATACACGAAATCGACACCCGATTTTTCAAGCAGCTCCAGTTTGTATTTATTAGGCATTATAAGTGAAACATTGCGCGATTTGGTAACCTCGGCGCAATGATGATCAAACAGCAGCACTCCGCTCTTGATTTTATTCTTTTTTGCATAGGCAACAGCCGAATTGATTATTTTCATATGTGCTATGTGAAGTCCGTCAAAATTGCCGAGCGCAACTGCCGTACTGTCAAATTCAACCGTATCTCCGGAATAATATACTTTCATTTCTACCTTACCTTACCAAAAAGACTTATCCAATACAAGTCTTCCGTCCTTTGCGGTTGATACACACAAAAAAACGTTATGCGTATCGTAAACTCTGTACTGTTTGCCGTCAACTATACCGTTTGCACTCACTCGGACACCGTCAATTACGCGTTTGCTTTGCTTGTCGTTTAAAACAACCTTGTCCAAATCATCAAACAACCTGTCAACCGGTATAACAATACTTTCAAGACTTGCCGTTTCTTTTATTGCCAACACCTCAGACTGTGTAAAGCTCTCGTCAATCGTAAACATTCCGCTTTTCGTGCGCCGCAATGTATTCATATATGCGCCGCAACCGAGCGCGATACCGATATCCTCGCAAAGAGTACGAATATACGTGCCCTTGGAACAGCTGACATCAATAACAGCACGTCCCTCTTTCATATCAAGCTCAACAATATCAATTGAATATATAGTAATGCGCCGTTTTTTTCGCTCAACCTCTATTCCATTTCGCGCCAGCTCATACAGCCTTCTCCCGTTTACCTTTATTGCCGAATACATAGGCGGCAACTGTTCAATCTCACCGACAAATCTCTTTATTGTCTTTTTCACTTCTTCTTCGGTCGACACAAAAGGACACTCGGAAAGTATCTGCCCTTCGGCATCCTGTGTGTCGGTTGTCATTCCGAAAATAATCTCAGCCCGATAACATTTATCCGAAAATGTCAGCATATCCGCCGCTTTTGTTGCCTTTCCTATACAAATCGGCAAAACTCCCGTTGCCGCCGGATCAAGAGTACCTGTGTGCCCTACTTTTTTTATTCCGGTAAGACGGCGCACAAAGTACACCATATCGTGCGAAGTTTTACCGAACGGCTTATCCAATATTATAACTCCGTCCATACTGCCTCCGATTAAATTACACCTTCAAACAGCTCAACAACAAGCTTTTCGGTTTCTTCCATACTCGCGTTCACCGCCGCGCCGGCAGCCATTTTATGTCCCCCGCCATTAAGCTTGAGTGCCGCCTCCGCAACATTTACTCTGCCGTTTGACCGCAAGCTCACTTTTATCTTATCATCGCGTTTTTTCAAGCACACCGCAACGTCACAGCCCTTTATACGCCTCGGAATATCCACGAAATCCCCAACAGCGTTCTCCGCTACACCGTACTTCTCGTACAAGTCACCGTCAATCGCAACCAAATTTAATTTGCCGCCGTAATAGCTTTTTACATTATTCATAACCGCCGCACGCAGTCGCATAACCGACAGTTCTTCTGTGTCGAACAGCAATCTTGCAATATCCGCGTGATCTATATCGTATTCGAGCAGCTGCGCCGCAACTCTCAGCGTTGACGGTTTTGCACTGCTGTACTTAAAACTGCCCGTGTCCGCAGCTATTGCGGTGTAAAGACACTTTGCGGTGTATTGATTTATTTCTCCGAGCTTGCCGAGCAATGTATACAAAATCTCACCCGTCGCCGCCGCATCACCGTTGACGAAATTATACTGTGCAAAATTCGTGTTGGTATAATGGTGGTCGATATTAACAGTAATTTGGGATTTGTTGAATATGGCTATCCGCTTACCCAACCGCTCAATGTCGCCCGAATCCAAGCATAGACAAACATCAAATTCATCTGTCGGCATATCCTCACCGAAAACCGTATAGTCACGCATAATAAAGCTTAAATTATCATTTACCGGTTCACTCATAAAACAGGTAACTTTCTTGCCTAAACGGCTGAGTACATCTGCCGCGGCAAAAACGCTTCCTACCGCATCGGGGTCCTCACTGATATGTCCCATAACCGCAACCGATTCGGCTTTCTTTAAAACTTCCGTTATTTTATCCATATTCATATTCCCCTCCTTGATAAACCGCGCAAATCAGGCAAAGCACACCCGACGGTGTAGCGTGTACTCCGCCCGATGTGCTTGGTTTTCAGCCTGCAGCAAGCGCATTATTTATTAATATCATTAATTATGCTGTTAATATGTGCGCCCTGTTCTATTGAGTGGTCAAGCTCAAACAAAATTTCCGGAGCATATCTTAGTTTCAGCCTATGACCTATTTCTCGGCGTACAAATCCAGCCGCACTTTTAAGTCCCTCAACAGCCTTTTTCTGCACCTCACCGTCACCCATAACACTCACATATACTTTTGCATATCTCAAATCACGCGTGACATTAACCGCAACAACGCTTGTCATCATAGGAATACGTGTATCCTTCAGTTCTCTTATAATCGTACTCAGTTCTCTGCGTACCTCTTCGTTAATCTTATCTATTCTGTTCTGAGCCATATGTGCCTCCTGTCCTAATCGGCAATGCTCATTCTATGTCACAACAAAATTATCTTTCGATTTCTTCCATCGTGAAACACTCTATAACATCGCCTTCCTTGATGTCGTTAAACTTCTCTATACCGATACCGCACTCAAAGTTTTCCGAAACCTCCTTGGCATCGTCTTTAAATCTCTTCAGACTTTCAATCACACCCTCGTGAATTACGATACCATCTCTTACTATTCTTATCTGTTCACTTCTGACAATTTTTCCGTCCGTAACATAAGAACCGGCAATAGTACCCACGCCCGAAACCTTAAAGGTCTGCCTTACCTCGGCGTGACCCAATACAACTTCCTTGTACTCAGGGTCAAGCATACCTTTCATTGCCGCCTCGATTTCCTCGATAGCCTGATAAATTACGCGGTAAAGTCTTATATCAACGCTCTTGTTTTCTGCCGCCGCACTCGCTCCCGCATCCGGACGCACGTTAAATCCGACTATAATTGCATTTGAGGCCTCGGCAAGCATAACGTCCGACTCATTAACCGCACCGACACCGCCGTGAATGGCACGCACTCTTACCTCGTCGTTCGACAGCTTTTCAAGCGACTGCTTAACCGCCTCAACAGAACCCTGAACGTCAGCTTTGATTATAACATTCAGCTCTTTCATATTGCCCTCGTCAATCTGCGAGAACAGGTTGTCAAGCGAAACCTTAACCGCTGAATTGAATTTCGATTCCTTTTGCTCCTGTTTGCGTGTTTCAGCCACCTCACGCGCCAGCTTTTCGTCTTTTACAACATAGAACTTATCGCCGCCCAAAGGTGCCTCCGACAAACCCAAAATTTCAACCGGAGTTGACGGTCCGGCAGTTTTTACGCGTCTGCCCTTATCGTTAATCATCGCACGTACTCTGCCCACTGCCGTACCGGCAATAACAATATCACCGACATTCAGTGTACCCTCCTGTACAAGTACCGTTGCGACAGGACCTCTGCCCTTATCTATTTCCGCCTCGATAACAGCACCTCTTGCCGGCTTATTCGGATTTGCTTTAAGCTCCTTCATATCGGCAACCAACAAAACCATTTCCAAAAGACCGTCAATGTTAATACGCTTTTTGGCTGAAACCTCAACGCACACCGTATCGCCGCCCCATTCTTCCGGAATAAGCTCATGCTCAACAAGCATCTGCTTAACCCGTTCTACATTTGCGCCTTCTTTATCAATCTTATTGATAGCAACTATCACCGTTACATTTGCCGCCTTTGCGTGATTAATTGCCTCGACGGTCTGCGGCATAATACCGTCGTCCGCGGCAACAACCAATATGGCTACGTCCGTAACCTGTGCACCGCGCGCACGCATTGTTGTAAACGCCTCGTGTCCCGGTGTGTCGAGGAATGTAATATCTCTGTCATTCAGCTTTACGCCGTATGCGCCGATATGCTGAGTGATGCCGCCTGCCTCGGTATCCGTCACGCTTGTGTCGCGTATAGCATCAAGCAATGAGGTTTTACCGTGGTCAACATGACCCATAACGACTACAACCGGCGGACGCGGCTGTAAATCCGACGGATCGTCCTCCTCCTCTTGGAACAATATTTCTTCCTTTGTCATAACAACTTCTTTGGTCACGGTAATTCCGAATTCCTCCGCAATCAGCGATGCCGTGTCAAAGTCAATGCTTTGCGTAATTGTAGCCATAACGCCCAGCATCATAAGCTTTTTAACTATTTCCGCCGCACCCTTGCCGATTTTCTGAGCAAAATCGCCCACAGTGATTTCTTCCGGTATCGACACTTCCGATGGTGCTTCCTTTTTAGGTTTTGAAGATGTCTTTTCTTTTATCGGCTCTTCAATTTTAACCTTTTTCTTCTTATCTTTTTTCTTTTTACGGGTATCGTCCATCTTGATTCTTTCCGGAACAAGTTCTTCTTCGATTCTCTGCGCATTTTCGATTTTGTCGAGTTCAACTATACTTTGACGTGTGTCAACATATCTGACACTCTTCTGAATAGGTGCATTATCCTCAATTACTATTTTTTCTTCTTCCGCGTCTGCGCTTTTTTGTGCTGTTTCGGCTTGCTCTGCCGCTTTCTTAGGCTCGGACTTCTTTTTCTCTTTCTCCTGTTTTTTATCCTTTTTCTCCTCAGCCGGCACTTTCTTCGCCTCTTTAACCTCGCTGAGAGGCTTGTCACCTATATCGTTAAGCTGAGTATAAATATCCAAAATCAAACTTAACTGGTCGTCCTCCAACGTACTCATATGGTTTTTTACAGTTATTCCGCAGCCTGCCAACTTTTCTATTACTTCCTTGCTGTTTACCTTCAAATCCTTTGCAATTTCATGCACTCTCGGTTTTGACGATGTTTTTGCCATACTTTTCACCTCCGCAAAACTTCCGACATAAATATGCCGATATAAATCTATACAAACAATATACTGATATTACAGAATATCACTCAGTTATCGGTTTCATCAGCATATTTTTTCATAATTGCCAACGCAAAGCTGTCATCATTGACCGATACCGCCGCGCGGACTCCTCCGCCGGTGAACTTTCCCAAATTATCCATATCCGAGTACTCAATATACTTAACACCATAATAAGTGCATACATTTCTGAGTGACTTTTTAGTTCCGTCGGACGTGTCCGACGCTATAATTACAAGTCTTGAAATTCCCTCTTTTACGGCTTTGTCACATAAAAATTCACCGCTTGCCGTCTTTCCGGCTTTTTTTGCTAACCCAATCATTGACAACACTTTACTGTTCATTTGACTTCTCCCAACATATTTAGCTCACTCAAAGCTTCATTGTATATTTCCTGCATAGACCTCTTAAAAACTTTCTCAAGAGCTTTTTTCTTCATTGCAAGCTTAATACATTCTTCATTTCGGCATATGTACGCACCTCTGCCGAAAATCCTTTTGTCAGTGTCCATTTTCACTTCATCTGTATTGAAATCTCTTGCTATTCGCAAAAGCTTGCCCGTCGGTTTCATTTTTCGACAGCCCATACACATTCTGAGCGGAATATGTTTTCCCATTTTGTTTAAAACCTCTCTTTATCAAAATTGTTCAGGGAGAGTATTATCGATTATTCTTCCTCTGTTTCCGCCTTTGCGGCATCTGTTGAAATATCTATTTTCCAACCGGTCAGCTTTGCCGCAAGCCTTACGTTTTGCCCCGACTTGCCTATAGCCAGCGACAGCTGATAATCCGGAACTTTAACGCTCGCGCTCTTCTCTTCTTCATTTATCTCAACAGCCAGCACCTGTGACGGACTCAGACTCGCCGCAATAAATTCAGCCGGATTTTCGCTCCACTTTATAATATCAATTTTCTCGTTTCTAAGCTCTTCGCCTATATTCTTCACGCGCATACCGCCCGGACCTATGCACGCGCCCTGCGGATCTACATCCGGATCGTTTGAATATACGGCAATCTTCGTTCTTGAACCTGCCTCTCGCGAAACGCTCTTTATCTCTACTATTCCCTCCTGAATTTCCGGCACTTCCTGATAAAACAGCTTGCGCACAAGTCCCGGGTGAGTTCTCGAAAGCACAATCTGTGTACCTTTTGTGCCGTTTTTCACTTCACTCACATAGCACTTAATCCACTGGTGTATTTCATAATCCTCATTTTTAACCTGTTCCTTTACCGGAAGAAGTGCCTCTATTTTGCCTATATCGACAAACACATTGCCGCGTTCGACACGCTGAATTTTTCCAGACACAATATCGTTTGCCTTTTCGGTATATTCGCTGTATATAATTCCGCGCTCTGCCTCACGCAGTCTTTGCGTAACCACCTGTTTTGCCGTCATAGCGGCAATACGCCCGAAATTTTTCGGCGTAACTTCAATGTCAACAATATCTCCCACATTGTATTGACCGCTTATTTTCTTTGCGTCCTCAAGCGAAATTTGTGTCTGCGAATTACCGTCCTCGACAACCTCGACAACCTCTTTCTGCGCAAACACCTTAATGTCGCCGCTCTCACGGCTTATCTTAACCTGTGCGCTCTGTGACGTTGAAAAATTTCTCTTATACGCGGCAACCAACGCCGCATCAAGCGCATCGAGTATTACATCTTCGCTGATTCCTTTTTCTTTACACAAATCAGCTATCGCACTGATTAATTCCTGACTCATCTTTTCCGACCATCCTTCCAAATATTAAAAATCAAACGCCAGCCTGATATAAACCGCCTCGGCGGTGTTCACCGCTGTCACTGTTTTGTCAACCTCAATCTGTGCCGTCTTGTCGGCAAAACCTTTGAGTATTCCGCGAAACTCTTTTTTCCCGTCCGCCGCTTTATACAGCTTGACATCAACTTCTCTGCCGATATAATAAAGAAACTCACGTTCCTTTTTAAGCTTTCTGTCAACCCCCGGCGACGTCACCTCAAGGCAATACGGCTCTTTGATGGGATCCTTTTCATCGAGCACATCGCTGAGTGCTCTGCTCACATTTTCACAGTCCTCTATGCCTATACCGCCTTCCTTATCGAGAGCCACACGCAGATACCACTCTTTCCCTTCTTTTTTGTACTCTACATCAACAACATATGCGCCGTACCTTTCAGCTATACTTTCTGCCATTTCGAGTACCGCAATTTCAGTTTGATTTGCCACAAGAAACCACCTTTCAATTTTTCGTAACAATACGAAAGAGTGGGATAAAACCCCACTCTCCTCAAAAGTTACTATTATACTGTCACATATTATATCACTAACAGAACAATATTTCAAGCTCTTTTTTTAATATTTTTCGCAAATTATGCGTAATTTATACATATTGTATAGTTTAGAACCCTAAATTTAGTGTAATCATCACAATCTATTGACATTCTCGCTCCGGTGTAATATAATTTATACCGTAATTATCTAAGAAACGGAGTTTTTATATGAATCTGCATTTTGTATATATGCCTAATTTTTTGAAAAATTGTGCTCTCGCCTCATTGGACGGTCAATGGCGAAACGCGATATGCTGCTATTTTGCATACAGCCTGTTTGCATCGGTTTTGGCGTGTTTTGTTCCGGCGGCGGTTCAGGTAACACTGCCCGATTCGGTTATCGACTTTTTTAACAAATCACCGCATATACCGGATTATCTGTCGGCGCATATCGGCACTATTGCATTTATATTGCTGGCAAATATGATATTTTCGGTTATTCTTTCACCGTTTCGCGTCGGATTTATGCGCTGTCTGCTGAGCACGCTGCGCCATTCGCCGAAAAACTTTCTGCATGTATTCAAAAAGCCTGAAAGCTGGCCGGCGGCAATGGCGGTAAGCGCGATTAAAACAGTATTGATTTTTGCGGCTTTGTCATTATCGTTTCTGGCGATAACCGCTATGCCGATTTATCCGGGAATTATACTTGTACTGTGCTTTTTGTCGCTCATATTTATAAATGTCGAATTTGCGTTTGTCGATTTTGTGCTTGCCGACAACCCGAATATGTCTGCCGTAAATGTAATAAGGGTGAACCGCTTACTCCTGAAAAAACACAGATGGTATTATCTCAATATGACATTCAGTTTCACGTTATGGTTTATCGCCTGTGTAATGACCTTGGGCTTGACGATGTTTCTGCTGAAAATTTACTTTTTTACGACTGCCGCCGCGCTGTACTGCCGAATTTCGGAAAACGTAATGCGCGGTGCAAGCATACAATTTAAAGCTTAAAAACAAGTTTTTTTCAATAAGAAAACACAGTATATGACCTTGTGCCGTATACTGTGTTTTCCTTTTGCATTAATTCAATTTTGTTTCCTGTACATCACACAGCGGTGACAC
>CAYRCC010000039.1:0-19269 GCA_964422725.1 uncultured Lachnospiraceae bacterium | reverse complement strand
ATATCAGAGTTTTCAATGTGAGTCATCTTTTTTGGTCATTTTATTTTACAACTTTCCCACAAATATCAAGCGCAATATTCAACATTTTCCCAACTCACAGCAAAAAACAGACAAACTCAAAACGAGTTTGTCTGTAATCCGTTGTATGATGTTGATATAATTATTTTATTTCCTTATGAAAATCCTGCAATGACTTAACAGAACCGCGACCCTGCTGCAACGCCTTTATACCGGCAATACAAGCCTTTGCCTCAGCCATAGTTGTCATATAAGGAACACGACCTTTGATGATAGCCTTTCTCATATAACTGTCGTCGTCAGCACCCTTTTTATCATTAGGGGTATTGATAACAATACTTACTTCCTTGTTCGTTATAATGTCAAGAACGTTAGGTCTGCCTTCGCTGAGTTTCTCTACCTTTTTGGCGGTAATTCCATGCTCTGCAAGGAACTTGCAGCAACCCGATGTTGCTATCAAATCAAAACCGCAGTCAAGGAATCCCTGTGCAAGCTCAACAAGCTCCGCTTTATCGCGGTCATTTACACTCAAAAGCACTTTGCCCGATGTAGGCAACAGTGTCTGCGTTGCTTCCTGTGATTTTGAAAATGCCTCACCGAATGTAGATGCCATACCCAAAACCTCTCCTGTAGAACGCATTTCAGGACCGAGTACAGGGTCAACCTCTTGGAACATATTAAACGGGAACACTGCCTCTTTTACACCATAGTGCGGAATCTTTCTGTCTTTCAGTCCGGCAACCGGTGACGAGCCGCCCACTAACGGCATTGTAATGATTTCCGTTGCAAGCGGTACCATTCTTATATCGCATACCTTTGACACCAACGGCACCGTTCTCGAGGCACGCGGATTTGCTTCCAATACATATACCTTATCGTCCTCAATAGCATACTGCATATTCATCAAACCGCGTACATTCATCTCAACCGCAATTTTTTTCGTGTATTCCTTAATTGTTTCGACGTGCTTTTCCGGAATGTTGAGCGACGGCAATATACATGCCGAGTCACCCGAATGCACGCCGGCAAGCTCAATATGCTCCATAACAGCAGGTACAAATACATTTGTTCCGTCACTTATCGCGTCTGCCTCACACTCCATAGCATGATTTAGGAAACGGTCAATAAGAATAGGTCTGTCCGGTGTAACTCCGACAGCGGCATTCATATATACTTTCAAGCTTTCCGCATCGTGTACAACTTCCATACCGCGTCCGCCCAATACGTACGACGGTCTTACCATTACAGGATAACCTATCTTTTCGGCTATTTCAAGTGCCTCGTCAACATTTACCGCCATACCCGATTCAGGCATAGGAATTTCCAGCTTGTCCATCATGGCGCGGAACAAATCTCTGTCCTCGGCAAGGTCTATCGTTTCAGGTGTTGTGCCGAGAATGTTTACACCGTTTTTCTTAAGCTCTGCGGCAAGATTGAGCGGTGTTTGTCCGCCGAACTGTGCAATAACGCCGACAGGCTTTTCTTTTTCGTGTATACTCAAAACATCTTCAAGCGTAAGCGGTTCAAAATACAGCTTATCCGAAGTGTCATAATCCGTCGAAACCGTTTCCGGATTACAATTTACAATTATTGTTTCAAATCCGAGCTTTTTAAGTGCCATTGCGGCGTGAACACAGCAATAGTCAAACTCAATACCCTGACCGATTCTGTTCGGACCGCCGCCGAGAATCATAATCTTAGGCTTTTCGGTACTTACAGGACTGTTATCCTTTATATTATATGACGAATAGTAATAAGATGAATTTTCCGTACTGCTTACGTGAACGCTGTCCCAAGCCTCCGTAATACCCGCATTTATACGCGCATTTCTTATATCAGCCTCGCTTACCTCAAGAAGTCCCGAAAGATACTTATCGGCAAAACCGTCCTTCTTGGCTTTTTCAAGAACATTAACGGGCGGTACACTGCCTTTGTAAGTCTTAATTTCTTCCTCTTCCTCTACAAGCTCTTTCATCTGATTTATAAAGTAAGGCTTAATTTTTGTAAGCTCTTCAAGCTCGTCAACCGTCGCGCCCTTGCGCAGTGCCTCATACATAATAAACTGACGTTCGCTTGATGGCGTTTTAAGCATTGCAAGCAACTCGTCCTTTGTCTTTTCTCCGAAATCCTTAGCACCGCCAAGTCCGTAACGACCTATTTCAAGACTGCGTATTGCCTTTTGGAATGCCTCCTTATACGTCTTACCTATGCTCATAACCTCGCCTACCGCGCGCATTTGAGTGCCGAGCTTATCCTCTGCGCCCTTGAACTTTTCAAATGCCCAACGCGCAAACTTGATTACTATATAATCACCGTCAGGATAGTATTTATCGAGTGTTCCGTATTTACCGCAAGGAATATCCGAAAGGTCAAGACCGGCAGCAAGCATTGCGGAAACAAGCGCAATAGGAAAACCGGTAGCCTTCGAGGCAAGTGCTGATGAACGTGATGTTCTTGGGTTGATTTCTATTACTATAATTCTGCCGTCAACAGGGTTTCTGGCAAACTGTACATTAGTACCGCCGATTACCTCTATAGCCTCAACAATCTTGTACGCCTGACGCTGAAGCTCTTTCTGAACATCTTCAGCAATTGTAAGCATCGGCGCAGAACAGAACGAGTCACCCGTATGTACACCCAACGGGTCAATATTTTCAATGAAACAAACAGTAATCATATTACCCGATGCATCTCTTACAACCTCAAGCTCAAGCTCTTCCCAGCCGAGGATTGACTCCTCAACAAGCACCTGACCTACAATGCTCGCCTGAAGTCCTCTTTCACAGACGGTTTTAAGCTCTTCGGTATTGTAAACAAGACCGCCGCCGGCACCGCC
This sequence comes from uncultured Lachnospiraceae bacterium, assembly GCA_964422725.1. Lineage (GTDB taxonomy): Bacteria > Bacillota > Clostridia > UBA1381 > UBA1381 > CAKSNH01. Next base: position 16,415 of record CAYRCC010000039.1, on the reverse strand, counting down.
CATTGTATACGCCGGACGCAGAACAACAGGATATCCGAGTCTATCGGCAATCGCAAGTGCATCTTCAACCGAATATGCTACCTCACTTTTCGCCATTTCTATACCCAGACTGTTCATCGTCTTTTTAAATTCGATTCTGTCCTCGCCGCGGTCAATGGCATCAACCTGAACACCTATAACCTTGACATTGTACTTCTCAAGCACGCCCGCCTTATCAAGCTCGGAGCACAAATTAAGACCGGACTGTCCGCCGAGGTTAGGCAAAAGCGCATCCGGACGCTCCTTTTCGATAATCTGTTCAAGACGTTCCACGTTAAGCGGCTCGATATAAGTTACATCAGCCGTTTCCGGGTCTGTCATAATAGTCGCGGGATTGGAGTTTACAAGCACGATTTCGTAACCCAGCTTACGCAGTGCTTTACAAGCCTGTGTACCCGAATAATCAAATTCGCACGCCTGACCGATAATTATCGGTCCCGAACCGATAATTAGTACCTTGTGAATATCATCTCGTTTTTTCATCTTATCAACACCTTTACTTTTTGTTACCATCATATATTATCTTACATTTAGGCGAATTAGTCAAGTATAAAATTTGCCGAAGTTAGCAAACATTTTTAGTAATATTGGCATAAATTACAACAAAATCGTCTGATTATATCAGAATTATCGGCATTTCGCCGTCGAATTTGATATATCTCGCCCCAAAAAAATATTTTCTGATAAGCGGATTTCACCGTCCGCAGACAGCATACCAGCTTATTGAAAATCAGAAAAGTCAAATGCCGACAGCCTATTTTCTATTATGATATTTTATATTGCAATTTAGATATAAAAAGTGCAATATAAAACAAGCGTCATACAAAACTCAACAAAAAACGCAGTAAAATCAAAGATTTTAAACGGTCAACAAATATAATTAACCTAAAAACGAATATTCCTATCATAAAAAAGCATCAATCGAAACATTCGTAACAGAACCGTTCAAATCAGGTTTCTGCAGAAAATCTATATCATTTTCAAAAACATAAACAGGTGTTTCCGGAAAATCTGCTTTTAAAGAATCCAAACCATAAATATGATTCCAGTGTCCGTGCGTCAGCAAAATTGCATCTAAGCCGCCAATTTTCATAAGATACGCTTTCATTTCGGAATCATAATATCCCGTATCAATCAATATCGTCCCTTTCTCGGAATGTACAACATATACATTGTCGGAAAATTGATAGGAACTACAAAATATTTTTACCATTGCGTTCGGTTCGCCTCCTTGCCGGATTTCAAGTCTGTTTTTCTTGATATAGTTCCAAGCCAGGAATAGGGCAAAAATCAGGCAGACAAATAACATACAAAAATCAACATTTTCTTCTTCATTTCTTCAGTTCGGTTTTACGCAAATGTACAAAAAACATCATACTTACCGCCAACGATACAGCCTCTGCAACAGGGAATGCCCACCATACCATACCAACATCATTTGTTATCTTTGCCAACAACCATGCCACAGGTACAAGAACCACCAACTGACGCATAAGGGACATAACAAGGCTGTAATTGCCTCGTCCGATAGCCTGGTACATATTTGAAGATACCAATCCCAAAGCCGCAAGCGGGAAACAAAGACAAATGATTCGCAGTGCCGGAATACCCACTTGTAAAAGTTCTTCTGTCGGATTGAAAAATCCGAGAAGCTGCTTAGGCAAAAGCATAAAGGCAAGTACACCCACAAGCATAATAGCAAGAGCGATACAAGAGCCTTGATAGAATGATTGGAACAGACGTTTTTTCTTTTGTGCGCCATAGTTGTAACCCATAATCGGCATCAATCCCTGGTTTAATCCCAAAACCGGCATAAACACAAAAGAGCGCAGCTTGAAATACAAACCGAATACCGTGTATGCCGCTGTAGAGAACGCCGCAAGAATAGCATTGATTGCCATATTCATCACCGTACTGATTGCCTGCATAACAATAGCAGGAATGCCGACAGCATAAATATTTTTCACAATACCGCTATTGAAACGAAAACCCTTGAACGGAATTCTGATGGACGGATGCCGTGCGATTACGACAATAGCCAAAAGCATAGAAATAATTTGCCCGCCAACAGTGGCAACAGCAGCGCCGGTAACGCCCATAGCGGGCAGACCAAACCGGCCAAATATCAATATCGGATCGACCACTATATTTATTACTGCGCCAACCAATTGAAACATCATTGGCCAAAACATATTGCCGGTGGCTTGCAAGATTTTTTCCAGCATCGTCACAACAAACTGTCCAAAAGCGAATACGCAGCAAATAGAAAGATACTGATTACCCATATGAACAATTTCCGGATCTGACTCAAACATCCGAAAGAACGGAGTCGTGAAAAACATTCCAAAAACAGCAAATGCCAACCATGTTATGATACTGAGTATAACACCATGGGTTGCGGTTAATTCTGCTTCTTTTCTGTGTCCCTGTCCGAGCCTTCGTGAAATCAGAGAGGTAACACCTGCGGCAGTACCGACCGCAAAAGCAATCAGCAGATTTTGAATCGGATAGGCAAGTGACAGTGCAGACACCGCTTTCTCGCTGACCTGTGCCACAAAGTAACTGTCCACAATGTTATATAGTGCTTGAATCAGCATAGAAAACATAGCAGGCAGTGACATGGATAAAATTAGAGGGAACATTTTTGCAGTTCCCATACGATTTTCTCTTTGTGTTTCTATTGGCATTTTACTTATTCTCACTTTCTGTTTTCAAAAGTTTTTGAAGAAGCTTTTGTAACTCTTTTCTTTCTTGTTCCGACAAATTTTCAACCCATATATGGTCGATTTTTGCAACAACCGTTTCCAGCTCCGTTTGCATACATTTTGCTTTTGGGGTTAATGAAATCAGCTTGCTTCTGGCATCTTTGGGATTCACGATTTTCAAAATAAATTTTTTCTTTTCCAGACTTTCCAGCAAACCCAAAACCGTCGGGTGCGTGATTGCACACTCCTTTTCGATATCCACAATTCGTGCACTTTGGTTTCGTTGCATAAACAAAAATTTCAATATTCTGCATTGCGACGCAGTTAAGTCATAATCTGCCAAAATCGGGTTTGCCATTTTGTCAAATTCAATTGATGCCGTCTTTATTAAAACCGCTATCCTGTCAGCGTTCATAATTCCCTCCTATTTTCGTAGCTTCCTACTAATTATATGTTAAAAAGTGATTTTTGTCAATAGATGCCTTGTTATTTTACATAACTATAATGAGCTTGATGACGAGTTGGGTTACACCAAGTACGACTATCGCAACAACGAAGTCGAAAACAGCCGCAACGGTTACTCAAGAAAAAATCTTGTCTATGTATGCAAAAGGAATGACTACAAGCGACATAGAATCACATATACAGGATTTACGGCTTGGAATGTTCGGATACCACCATCAGCAGAATTACCGATAAAATACTCCCGTGTGTTGACGGGCTTACAGGTTTTCCGCAGGCAATTGAAGCTGTATATCCGAAAGCTGAAATACAGCAGTGTATTATCCACCAAATACGTAATACAACAAAATTTGTTTCATACAAGGACATCAAGGCACTTATGGCGGATTTAAAGAGAGTTTATGCCGCCGTTGACGAGCCGACAGCACTTGCGGAGCTTGATAATTTCGATGAAAAGTGAAGTTCAAAGTATCCTTTTTGGAGTTTACACAAAATTGGGGATATTCCCACATAAATCACGTTATAACGCACCGAGCGGGAATAATTATCGCCCCTGAAAAATGGCTTAACCACGCCGTTTGCGGTATTTGCGAGTACTAATTGGCAACATAAAATTATTTAAAAGATTAAGAGCTAACTGATTTTGATTTCAGTTAGCTCTTTTGCGTTGATGCAATATTTTAATCTTTGCAACCATTTTTTTCGCAGGTAACAGGCTAGGAGGTTTCAACCCAATCTTTTGGATTGTCATTGATTCTTTTGCCGCAACAAATATAGTTACCGTCTTGTTTATGGACTTTTCCGTTTTCTGATTTGGCAGTATCATTGCCGATATATTTTATATTCATACATATCATTCTTTGTAAAATGTTACTGATATTGTTTGCAATTTGGAAAGAAGTTATACATCAAATCCCGTAAGTGTGCCTACATTCGCTTTGCTTGCTACTACTTGAAAATGCGGATTGGGCGATATTACGGGCAAATATTTATAAAATTGTTTTTTGTGCAAAAAGCTGATTTTTGCCGAACATACTTGACAAAAGGTAGCTTGCTACTTATAATATTAGCAGTAAGCTACTAAAAGTAGTGGGAGGAATTTATGAATACTGATAGAATTGCGGCTTTAATAAAAATAGCATCAATTGAATTTGACAAGATGGCGAATCCGAGTTTGGCAGAGTATAATTTGACATCATCTCAATGCAGAGTGCTGAAGTTTTTGTATATGCGGAAAAATCAGACTGCTCGAATTGTGGATATAGAAAAAGAATGTGCAATTACTCACCCTACTGTCTTGAGATTACTCGGAAGTTTGGAGGAGAAAGGATTTATAATTAAAACGGTAAATCCCAAAGATTCAAGAAGTAAGTTGGTTACACTTACCGAAAAAGCAAAAGCAATACAATCGGAACTGGAAAATGTAGTTGACAGACTTGATACGGCGTGGGTAGAGGATTTATCGGAAGCGGAAAGAAAAGAATTGCAAAGACTGCTTTTAAAGATTTTGAGAATAGAAAGAGAGGCAAAATGATATGAAAAAAATTGAACGATTGGGACTTGGCTGTATGGGAATGTCAAACCTTAGAAATCCCGAAAATTCCGTTAAAACAATTCAAATGGCGTTGGACAGCGGTATCACCCTTTTTAACACGGGAGAATTTTACAATGCCGGAGAAAGCGAAATGATTGTCGGAAAAGCTTTGAAAGATGCGGAAAGAGATAAATATTTTCTTTCGGTAAAGTTTGGTGTACTTCCGAAACCCGGCGGCGGTATTTACGGTCTTGATGTAAATCCCTTTAACATAAAAGGTCATTTGGCGTATTCTTTAAGCAGACTTGGACTTGATTATGTGGATTTATACCAACCGGCAAGAATGGATACCGAAATTCCCGTTGAAGAGGTTGTTGGTGTCATTGCTGATGAGGTTAAAGCCGGGAATGTGCGTCATATCGGACTTACTATGGTTGACAGCGAAACACTTCGCAGAGCATGCAAGGTTCACCCTATCCACACGGTTGAAATGGAATATTCACTGATTGCGAGAGGAATTGAAAATGATTTGATTGCAACAGCAAAAGAGCTTGGGGTAAAAGTTCTTGCGTTCGGAACTGTGGGACACGGGTTACTGTCCGATAATATATTGTCGGGTAAAGTTTCAAATCCTCGTATGGTTGGCGTGCTTTCAGGGGAAAACAAAGAAAAGTATACACAGATGATTTCATCGTTGAAAGAAGTCGCAGATGAAAAAGGTGTAACACTTTCACAGCTTGCACTTGCTTGGTCGCTTGCCAAATATGACAATGTACAAAGCCTTATCGGCACTGCAAATCCAGATCATTTGCAAAATGCGGTTGATGCCCTAAATATAACGCTAACCGAAAATGATATTATGCGTATGGAAAACGCAGTTTCGGCAGCCAAACTCGGCGGTGGGGTTATGAGAAACTTTCGTTTCACAAACGGAAGAATGTCGCTTGCGTAAGAGGAGGAACATCTATGAATCAAAAACTTGAATTTTATCCCAAACATCCGTCCGATGCAAAAACGCATAAAATCGAAACAACTGATATGCCGCTTCTAAAACAGAACGCTCCCTTTGAGGCAAAAAAGCTATGGGATGAATTTATGAAAAACGAGGAAGCTTTCTACGAAAAATATGTTGACAAACGCTTTGAAATTACCGGAATTGCAACAAAAATCGGTCCTGATATTCATAATAAACCATCAATCGAAATATCAGATGAAGCCGGCGGAAAAACCTATGCTCTTTTGATTTTTCCGACCGATGACCATTACAGCAAGGTAAAAGTCGGCGAAAAAGTTACGGTTCGTGCAAATTATCTTGTTATGAGTAATTTGTACGGAACGGTTATGAAACACAGTGAGTTTGTAAGTGTTGGTAAAAACGAAAGAGTAACTCTTAATTATCCGCTGTTTGACGGACATAAAATATATGAAAACGCTTGTGTTGTTATAGAAAACGGAATAATAAAAAGTGTAGCGCAGACAGAAAAATCAGACAGCAAATATTTTCTTATGCCTGGACTTATTGATGCGCACTCGCATATTGATAACAGAGCGCAAGTTGAACAAATGCTGAAAAACGGTATTGCGGGAACTTGCGATGTGTCGTCCGACAAAGTGTTTGCGGAAAGCTTAAAACAATTTGAAATTGTTCGCTCGGCCGGAATTTGTATGGGTACATTGTGCGGAAAATCCTATGTAAAAAATGCAATCAAAAACGGTGCGAAATATATAAAAGTTCTTTTGACAGAGCCTAATTTAATGCTTAAAAAGGTATTTAAGGATATATGCGACACTGCTCATAAAAACAAACTGAAGGTTGCGGTACACGCAACAAGCATAAAAGCGGTAGAGTTGTCGGTAGAATGTGGTGCGGATATTCTTATTCACGTACCGATTAAGGAGGAGTTCCCGGAAAGTCTTGCAAAAACAATTGCGGATAAGGGTATTGTATCGGCACCGACACTTGTGATGATGAAAACCTTTGCTATGAGCGGCAGAAACGGTTATAAGCAGGGACACTTTGAAAATGCTAAAAGTGCAGTTAAGCTTTTGCATTCCTTGGGCGTTAAAATTCTTGCCGCGACAGATGCAAATAACGGAAGCTTTGCTCCGGCTGTGGAATACGGAACTTCTATGCACGAGGAGATGATGCTTCTTGCGGAATGCGGACTTTTACCGATTGAAGTGCTTGAAAGTGCAACAAGCAATGTGGCTGAGGTGTTTAACATTGACAGTATCGGCGAAGTAACCGTGGGTAAAAAGGCAAATCTTTTGCTTATTGAGGGCAATCCGAGCGAGAAAATTTCCGACATATCAAAAATAAAGCAAGTATATATAGACGGAAATGCTATTTTATGAGGAGTTGGAATTAATGAAAATAATAACAATAGAGGAACACCTTTCAGTACCAACGATTAGTGCGGCACTTGCGAAATATTCAAATGATGATGCACCGTATACACCTATGGCACATCAAGCGGGACGACCGTATGAGGCAAATTCCGAACTATTTGCGGATTTGGACAAAAAGCGTATTGAGGATATGGATAAGAACGGAATAACAATGCAGATTTTATCCGCCCCCTCAAAATCACAGCTTCTGCCGACGGAAGAAGCTGTGAGCATTGTCAGAGAAACAAACGATTATATAGCCGATGCGGTATCAAAGCACCCCGAACGCTACGGTGCTTTTGCACTTTTGCCATGGTCAAATATAAATGAAAGTGTAAAAGAAGCAGAACGTGCTGAGAAAATGGGATTTCAAGGGATTTTGCTTGCGGGCAGAGCATCAAAAGACGATATTTTTTTGGATGATAAGCAGTTTTTGCCTATATTGGAAGCGTGTGAATCATATAATTTGCCTATCTATATTCACCCCGGAGCACCGCTCAAATCCGTTCAAAAGTCGTATTACGCAGGTTTAGGTGATGAGCTTAGTGCAAGACTTTCATTGCACGGCTGGGGATGGCATAATGAAGCGGGGATACAGGTGATGCGTGTTATTCTGGCAGGAGTGTTTGAACGTTTTCCGAAATTGCAATTGATAGCCGGACATTGGGGTGAAATGCTGCCGTTTTTCCTTTCGCGTCTTGACCAATCTTTACCGCAAGAGGTGACAAAATTGGAACGAAGCGTAACCGAAACATTCAAACAAAATGTGTATGTGACACCGAGTGGGATATTTGATTATCCTCAATTGAAATTTTGTATGGAAGTGCTTGGTTCGGACAGAATAATTCATTCGGTGGATTGCCCGTTTATAAGTAATAGGGGGGCAAAGCCGTTTATTGATAACGCACCAATAAGCAATGAAGATAAAGAGAACATCGCATATAAAAATGCCGAAAAATTATTTTCGTTATAAATGAATAACAGTAAAGTTAAACTTAAGGAGAGTTTTATGACAAAGGAAAATGTTTATGAGTTTATTGCAAGACAGAAAACATCAATAATTTCATCGGTGGACGAAGATGGATACCCTGCAACAAGGGCACTCATCGAGCCTGTTTTAGTTGACGGAAATGACATATATTTTGCAACCTACACATCTTCGAGAAAGGTGAGCCACTATCGCAATAATTCAAAAGCCTGTGTGTATTTTTTTGAAAAAGGCAGAAATTTTCAGGGTGTTGAAATAAAGGGCGATATGGAAGTTTTAACGGACACGGCGACAAAAGAAAGATTTTGGAAACCATTTTTCAAAAGATTTTATAAAAAGGGTGTTACAGACCCGGATTATTGCATTTTAAAGTTTACCGGATTTGAGGCGGTATGCTTTGGCAGTTTTAAAGTTCAAACGGTTAAACTGTAACTTTTCGGAGGATTAGCAATTGTCACATATATCAATTCTACATTACATAAAGTTAATATTCCGTTCCTGCTTATTTGTTGCCGCAATGATTTTGTATGTTGCAAGCAGAGTGGGAGAGCCGAACGGTTTAATAATAAATTCGGAGCATAGACCTTTTATTTTGATTTTTATTTGGTTTGTGTTTGTCATAGAAATGTTTTTGCGCTTTTTTCCATCGAGAGTGGAGAGTATGGGGTGTCAAAAGCAGTTTAAACGCAACTTTCGCCCCACAAAAATCAAAGCAGAAAAAAACGAACAAAATAAACAAAACAAATCGGCAATGATTGTGGCTGTGCTTTGGCTTATGCTGAACGGTATAATCGGTGGATTACATCGTTTCAGCATTATTGATGACGGTATTTTGATGCTTATATGCCTTGCTTTTTCGGTTTGCGATATGATTTGCATTTTGTTTTTCTGCCCATTTCAAACTTTGATTATGAAAAACAAATGCTGTACAAGTTGTAGAATTTACAACTGGGACTATGCAATGATGTTTACACCGTTGATTTTTATAAAGGATATATTTGCCATCATCATTTTATTCATTGCGATTATACTTCTTGTTCGTTGGGAAATTACGGTATATATTCACCCCGAAAGGTTTTCGGAGAAAACGAATGAATGTCTTTCGTGTGCCGGTTGCCGCGAAAAGCTTTGCGGTCACAAAAAACAGCTTAGGCGTTTTCTTGCGGTTAATAAAAACAATTATTGATATACAAGTTAATAACGGTGATATTTAAAACCGTTAAAATGAATTATTTGGAGGAACAATTATGAATACATTGGAAACAATTTACAGCAGAAAATCAATCAGAAACTTTAGCGGTGAAAAAATCACCGAAGATGAGCTAAAGGAAATACTTAAAACCGCATATGCCGCACCTGTCGGGCGTGCTATGTATGACACCTTAGGTTTAACGGTAATTGAGAATAAAGTGGTTCTTGCACAATGGGAAAAGGCAATGGCGGATGCTGTAGGCGACCCCAATATGCACCCTTTTTACGGTGCATCTACCGTAATTCTGGTGTCATCCGTTATAGGGGAAGGTACAATGAGTAATGTCAATTACTCAAATGCGGCAACTGTCGTGCAGAATATGGCTTTAGCGGCAACCGAGCTTGGTGTCGGTGCTTGCCATATTTGGGGTGCTGTCAGTGTGCTGGGTGCAAATGAAGAGTTGAAATCAAAACTAAAGGTTGCCGAAAATATGCATCCTTGCTGTGCAATAGCTCTGGGAAAAATAAATGAAAAATATGAAATTCGCGACATTCCCGAAAATCGTATAAAAACGGAGTATGTTAAATAACAAATACCGATAAAATCAGTGCAGTTGGGTATATCCCCAATTTTGTGTAAACTCCAAAATGGTAATATAATCTTAAAAATTTTCAAGGGGCAGAAAGCTGGTTGGTGAGGTAACGGCTCACCAAGGCGGTTTGACTACTCTATGATTTAACACTACTCTCAAACCAGTGCAATAGCGTTACCGTTGTTTACCTGGTTTGACTACTCTATGATTTAACACTACTCTCAAACAGCTGCTTCCTTGTTCGTTTGTTTACAGCTGTTTGACTACTCTATGATTTAACACTACTCTCAAACCAACAGATACATCAACTCTTGCAGGGATAAGTTTGACTACTCTATGATTTAACACTACTCTCAAACTGATACCTAACATAATCATACAGGGGTTAAGTTTGACTACTCTATGATTTAACACTACTCTCAAACCTCAAATTTCAAACCAACGTTTGAAAAAACGGCATTACAAACCGCAGAGATTTGATGAGAAAAGCAATCAAACATCTGGCTTACTATAATTATACTATATTTTCATTCATTAATCAATCAAAAAATACATATATCTTCATCTATTATCAATCTTTTTTCATTTTCAAACATATCATACTCTGTATTTTCTATCATAAGCAGTTTAATATTATGCTCAATTACAGTTTTTGCAAATACATTAATTTCATCATCGGAAAAGTAACTTCTCATATTTACGGTTACAAACAATTTTCCGGCACTAAAGTCATTAACAAGCTCCATATAATCAATAATTTTTTCAAGTATATTAACATAATCATCTTTCCACACTATTCCTATTGCTTTCAAAACAGCCGACATTGTGATTTTTTCACATTCTACATCATACAAATTATCAAATGCCAACTCATATACATAATTTTCAATTTGAGCCAGCAGTTCCTGTGTCTTAATATAAAACTGCTCATTTACGGCTGTTTTTTCCATAGTATTCACTATGTTATTCAATAGAGTTTTTTTATTAATGTCAAACGGTGCAAATTCAGTTATCAACTCACATTTTTTTGCAAAGGAGCACAGTGTGTTATCCTCCGACAACACACTGTCACCCTCCAGCCCGTTAATCTGTATTGAAATATCCTCAATAAGTCCACGAAAAACATTCCGATTTTCAATAACTATCGAATTAATATATCCCTCACCAATACATATTGCCTCATCAAAATAGGAACACACAAACCTCATAATATTATCAGCCTTTCCGGACTATCCACCACATCTGTATTATTTTTACCCACTATATATTCCATCTTTGAAAACTGTTTCTCGGTTACCGACAAAATCTGAACGCACCCCGACGGCGGTTTGTTTCTTTTCAATATTGACACAACTGATTTTTCTATGCTTGAATTCAGTACCATTCTGCAATATACCGATTCTTGCATCATAAAAAATCCGTTTTTTATAAGCATTTTACGAAATGTGCGATAATTACGTCTGTCCGTTGCTGTTTGGGTAGGTAAATCAAAAAACACTATCAATCTCATAAATCTATAACTCATATCTCTATAAATTTCAACTCGGATATATCATTATTTTCTATTGCCGAAAATACACTCCTGGTATATATTTTTGCAGCATTTAATAAAGTTTGTTCGGATCCGTCTATCATATAACTTTTATTTAAAATATTAAGCATATCATACCGTTCCTCCTTTTCAAACTTCTCATATTCCGCATAATAAACATACTTATCGACCGCACCTCTAAACGGCTCCATTAAATCACTGCTGAGATTAAAACGGTTAAACATATTATTATGAAACAATCCAAGCTGCGTAAGATAACCGTTAGCCGTTATTTCACGATTAAAAACAGACATCAAAATCATATATCCGTAATTCAATGCACTGTTTATCGTACAGTCAAAATCCCTGACAAAATCCGTTCCGAATAATGCATTAAAATACACTTTTGCCGCGTGCCCTTCTCTGTTGGTAACATCGTTTATTTCCATTTCCTCAATATATTTCACAAGCATATCCGCCTGTTCAGGCAAATCAGCTTCTTTCAGCAGATTTGCCTGATTATATATTTTTCTTGAAACTATTGCGGTCCACAAAGCCGCTTTTTCGTCATCTGTCCAACATATTTGCTCACGAATTTTTTTGGAAGTGTCGTGACAGCCGTAAATCGGTACAAGCTCGGAATGGGGATTATGCTTTTCATCGCAGAAAATAACCTTTATTTTTCTTGCGCACAACTCTTTCAAAAGACTGCTTGTCAATGATACCGCTGTACTTTCAATGATAAGTACGGATATTTCATCAAGGAAAATCCTTTTTGTTTCCTCCGCACGCACCACCATATACCCCATTTTCAAATCCAGCTTACATCTTTTTGATATAACAATCGTTCTCCAACTCATAACAGCTCCAATAAATTTATACTTTCTTTCGTGTGTAAACCCGATGCGGAAGTATCTGTTATTCTTACATCTTTGTAATATTTTTTCCAGTTTGATACGTTGGCACTTAACGTCATTGCACCGGTTTTTGATTTACCGCCAATCGCAGTCAAATCCACTCCTCCGGCTCTGCACGTTTTAAACAAAAGCAAAATATTTAAAAGTGTTAATACCTGTTCGTCCAAAGGTAATTGTCTAAACTTCATCTCTCCGTCTGCTACAACCTTATACTGACAATTTGGCATAATCGAAAACGGCTTTGACGACAGCTTATCCGCAAACAATCTGTACAACTCAATATTCTTTTCTTCCGATATACCGTCATACTCTGCATTTATCACAATATTAGGATTAACTTGACGTTTCTGCACAAATCGTTCAAGCGATTTTATGTATTTCTCTGTTTCGTAAGGTACAACAAAAGGAATCAATGATGTAACACCAATTATTTTTCCGCCATTACTCTTACCCGTTATTGCAACTTTATATCCGTCAAGTGACAATACAGTATTAATTTTTATTTTTCGCTTACCGAACGGAAACCAGAGTTCTTTTACATCGTTATTATGTATGCTCTTTATTGCATCAGTTACATACTGCCTTGCAAACTCGTCATTCTGCTCAATTTTTTTGCTATACATAAGCTCAATAGGCACAAATGTAAGCTCTTTTTTCTTGCCGTATGTATATAATGCAAGCATAAAATACGTTGCCGTGGTTTTGTTGTAACCACCGTACTTTTCGGTGTCCATACCTTTTTTCAGCGGTGTTAGTCCGAAAGCGGCTTTCAGCGGCTGTCGGTCAAACAAACCTCCTTTTCTGCAAAACGCATAACGTGTGAAATGTATGCAATTTTTTCGCATAATTTTCTTTACAAATGCAATACTTTCCTCACCGCTCCAAATAACTTCATCTTTTATCTTCAGCGGACTTTTGAATATTGTTTCTACTTTCAAACTATATTTATCCGATATATTAAACCATTTCTTTGTAAACCGCTCATTATACACATTTCCCGCAACAATATTCAAATATGCGTCCTTTGCGTGGTGTAAATCGTTCACACTTCTTGATTTTAGCATATCATACTGATGTCTGAAATCCGATACAAGTCCGGCTTTCACGCACACAATTTCCGAAGAATATTTATTTTGCAAAATATTTTTTATTGCCTTTGTGGATTGACGTGTTTCAACCAGCTGACGATTGATAAATCCATATTTTTCGTCATCGGTAAAACCTGTATTTCTCGTAAGACGTTTGTACTTTTCATCTGTGATAAATCCGTTTTTATGCATCATACTCCAAAATCCGCTCATATTGCTCTGCCACTGCGGATTTATCGGATAATTGTCGCCTTTTTCACCATTATAAGTCGACAACACAAGTACCTTGTTATTTAAAATGCTGTCGTCCTTTACATAACATCTCGGATATATATGGTCAATATTATATGTCGAGGTTTTAAGTAAATCAATATCCAATTTTTCTCCCGAATACATACATCGTCCAAGCTGCATAAAATACAAAAACAACACATCGCTTTGAAGCTTGTTATCCGCCGCCGCTCCCAATTCATCAAGCTGTTTTGATAAAATCCGCACGTCCTCCGTATCAATTTTGGAATACAAATCCTCTATTTGCTGTTTTCTGCTCTTGGTGCGTTTATTTTTCTGTTCCTCGCTTGCCCCTCGCGCCATTTCCACAAATATTTTTTCAGGCTCATACCCCATTGTTTTCACTATATCGTCTACAATATCAAGTGTGCGGAAAATAGGACGTTTTACCGAATTTGATATATACATTTCATCAAGCATTTCATTTGTTGAATATTTATGCAAATTATAATATTCATCCTTGACTTTTTCTATTTCCTCACAGAAAGTATATCTATCGGACAAAATTTGCATAAGATTATCGTTAGTATTCCATAAAAATCCCATTATAGTGCCTATTTCACCGGTTTCACGGCATACACCGTTAATGCCGCAAAGCAGTTTTTTCGATAACCTTCCGAAACCCTTATATTTCATTGTGTATATGTATTTGCGTTCTTTTTCGGGCAAATTCGCAAATTCTCGGTCAACCCATTTTCTGAATCTCGATTTATCTTCCGAATATGTGCTGTGCTTTACTATTTCTTCTGCCTGTTCCTCTGACAACATTCCGCTGTTTAACAGGTTCTTAAAATCAAAATACGTCTTTGCACTCACAGCTACGGACAATTCCGTATCTATTCCGCTCATAACGTCGTTTTTCGTCATAGCTCCGACTGTAACAAGATATTCTTTTATCTTTTTCGGACTTACTCTTGCTTTTTGCAAAATCAATTCTTCATACATTCTTTGCTTTATTTCTATCGAAACAGGCTGTCCGTTTATCTTTATATTGTTTATTGTATTAAGAATTTCGTATTTGACGTACAACAATGAGTTTTTGGCAAGTACATCTTCGCCGGGGATATATGAGCACTTATTTGTCATACGATTTATAAATTCCTGTTCGCTTGCATCAAAATCAACTTTATCTTTAATGTTCCACGGATATATCATTCCGTCCGCCCTGCGTTTCATCCACGCAAAGTCCGACTTTTCCTTGCTTACAAGCGGTCCGACAAAATACGGAATACGATACTCAAAAACCGACAATATTTTTTCCTTATTTGTTATACCGTCACTGTCACTTTCCGATATAAACGGAAGATATTTTTCGGCTTTTGTAAGCAGTGTGTTTAATTCGTGCCAATACAGCTGATACGGGATAACTCTGTTGTCACCGTTGACTTGTTTGGGTAAAAACGTACCTAAATCCATTCTTTTTATCATATCGTCAAAAAACTTTTGGTCATCTTCCCCGATTTCCACTTGCTTAAAGATTTTTTTCAAAAAATCGTAAAAATCTTCTTTCTTGGCACTATCTATATTTTTTATACCTTTATTCGTATGTCCGCTGTATGTCGGATAATTCTTTGTATTCTTCGATACCGTTCTGAAAATCTCGTTATACTTGTCCGAACAATTTCTTTTTACAAAACCCTTTAAATCATACAAATCCCGTTTATGCTGTTCGTAAACCTTTATCTTTGCACAAGATATACATTCCTCGCCGTCTAATACATTATTCAAAATCGCCCAATCATACATTGACTTCAAATATAAAATCAATTCCGCATCAGGCTCGATTTCTGCTGTAACTGCCGCAAAATCCTCATCATTCATTCCCAAAGAAATTGATTTAACCTCTTTATATTGTTCATTGAAAAACAAGTCCGCCGGCTTAATCGTTCCGCCCGACAACAGCTTTACAATTAAACTACGGTTATACGGATAATCACCGTCTTTTGTATCTTTCGGCTTTTTACCGTCAAATAATAATTTCGTAAAAGCCTTGTCTTTTGCCGTAACCGATATATTTTCCTTTAAAACCGCCGAAAAAGCCTCAAAATCACATTTCCACGGCAATTCTATATCATTTTCAATAAAATATTGGCAAAATTCATCATATATCGGTTCAAATTCAAGTATAGCCGAAATATTTTCTTTGCTGACTTCACTCAAAAAATGTCCTCTGTGTGCAACCAACCATGCACACGCAATATAAACCAGCCTCACGTCGTGATATTCATCACTGTTCATAAGCTCGTATATCAAATGATGTATGGTCGGATATTCCTTATAGTAATCAGTATCGTTATACCCCTCATCATTAAAAAATACGTTGTATCTTTCGGGATTATCCTTGTCCTCACGAAACAAGTTGCTTTGTTTGATTCTTAAATAAAAATCCGAATCAACTTTACTTATCTCTTTCGCAAAAATATCCTGTATAAGCTGAACTCGCTGCTGCCGTCTGTTTAATCTTCGCCGTTCACTCCTGTATCCTCGCCTTTCATCGCATAAGTTCCCTTCCTCGAATACAGTACTGCCCCACATTGGCTCACCCTTATGCTTTACAAGTGCATAATCGGCATATGCAACAGCATATCCGACCGAATCCGTTCCTACATCTACACCAATATAGTATTTTTTTTGGAAAGTTGTAAAGTAAAATGACCAAAAAAGATGACTCACATTGAAAACTCTGAT
>CAYRCC010000038.1:0-20375 GCA_964422725.1 uncultured Lachnospiraceae bacterium | reverse complement strand
TTTGAAAAGGCTTGACCTAAACTTTAATACAAAACACGTTGGGTTTTGTCTACACACTGTGGCGGACTAAACGTCCGCCTTTTCAAATTTTAACAAACAGGAGAAAAACAATGATAACCGAAAAGGACAAAATATTATCACGTGTCCAGAAACCGACAAGATATACGGGCGGAGAACTGAATTCGGCAGTTAAAAATCCGGCTGATGTTGATGTGCGGTTTGCGTTCTGTTTTCCCGATGTATACGAAATCGGAATGTCGCACTTGGGCATAAAAATATTATACCACCTGCTCAACGAGCGTGACGATACATATTGCGAAAGAGTATTTGCGCCGTGGGTGGATATGGAAAACGAAATGCGTGCAAGAAATATGAAATTGTTTGCGCTCGAATCCGGCGATGCAATCACAAACTTTGATATTGTCGGTTTCACTCTCCAGTATGAGCTTAGCTACAGCAATGTACTCAATATGCTCGACTTGGCTGACATACCGCTTTTAAGTGCCGAACGCACCGCGGACAACCCTTTTGTCTGTGCCGGCGGTCCGTGTGCGTACAACCCCGAACCGCTTGCTGATATAGTGGACTTCTTTATGATGGGCGAGGGCGAGGAGGTTATAAACGAGGTTGTTGATGCGTACATAAAATGGAAAAACAGTAAAAGCCGCGACAGAATCGAATACCTTGCACAAATCGCAAAGCTGGACGGCGTTTATGTGCCTATGTTTTACGACGTGGAATATAATGCCGACAACACAGTAAAAAGCGTCACGCCGAACCACGAAAACGCAAAGCCTAAAATAACAAAGCGCATTATGAAAGACTTCGACAAAACATATGCGCCGAAAACAATAGTCGTGCCGTTCGGTGAAATCGTACACGACAGGGTTATGCTTGAGGTTTTCCGCGGCTGTATACGCGGCTGTCGGTTTTGTCAGGCCGGATATGTATACAGACCCGTACGCGAGCGGAAACACGAAACGCTTATGAATTTAGCGGACAGTCTGCTTTCGTGCAGCGGTTATGACGAGATTTCACTCTCGTCGCTTAGCACAAGCGACTACCGCGAACTTCCGGATTTGACAAACGAACTTTTGGACATTACGGCAAAAAAGAAAATCGGACTGTCACTGCCGTCACTGCGTATTGACAATTTCTCGCTTGAACTTATGCAAAAGGTACAGGCTGTGCGGAAAAGCGGTATCACGTTTGCGCCGGAGGCCGGTACACAGCGGCTGCGCGATGTCATAAACAAAAATATCACCGAAGATAATATATTAAAATCGGTTGCTATGGTATTCGGCGGCGGCTGGACAAACATAAAGCTGTATTTTATGATAGGTCTGCCGACGGAAACAATGGCTGACGTGGTAGGTATTGCCGACTTGGCAATGAAAGTTTTAAATGTATATTTCGATATACCCAAAGAACAGCGCGCAAAGAGCATAAACATTACCGTCAGCACATCAAGCTTTGTACCAAAACCGTTTACGGCGTTTCAGTGGGAGGCTCAGGATTCGCGCAAAACGCTTATGGAAAAACAGGACGCGCTCAAAGCGGCAATCCCGTCAAAGCGCATAAGATACAACTGGCACGACTCAAAGACCAGTTACCTTGAGGGAGTTTTTGCGCGCGGTGACAGACGGCTCGGAAAAGTTTTACTGCGGGCACACAAAATGGGCTGTAAATTTGACGGTTGGGGTGAATTTTTCGATTTTGAAAAGTGGATGAGTGCGTTTGACGAGTGCGGTATCGAGCCGGACTTTTACAACGCACGAAAGCGCGAATTTACCGAAGTTCTGCCGTGGGACCACATAAGTGTCGGACTTACAAAGCAGTTTTTCATAAACGAATGTAAAAAAGCGTATGCCGAAACCACTACCCCAAATTGCCGCGAGAAATGCTCCGGCTGCGGTGCGGCTTCGTTCGGCGGAGGTGTGTGTTATGAATAATTATGTTTTGAAATATTCAAAGGGCGAGAGCGTGAAATATATTTCTCACCTTGATTTTATACGCACATTCGGCAGAGCGGTACGGCGCAGCGGACTTCAGATGTCGTATTCCGGCGGCTTTAATCCGCACCCTATACTGGCTGTCGCACAGCCTTTGTCGGTCGGAGTTACGAGTGAGGGGGAGTATCTCAGAATACGCTTTGAGGACGACATCTCTCCCGACGACTTAAAAAATACGCTCAACCGCACATTGCCGGAAGGACTCAAAATACTTGCGGCGGCGCGTGTCGAGGGGAAAGAAATGGACTTTGCAAGGCTTGACAGAGCAAAATATCTTGTCGAGGTTGAGCTTGCCGATGATACGGATTTTTCGGTTGACGCGTTTTTGGCAAATGATTCTGTTATCGTTATGAAAAAGACCAAGAGCGGAGAAAAAGAAGCGAATATCCGCAGTCACATATTTGAATTGTCGGTTACAAAGAAAGACGGCAGATTTGTAACGCTGTCGATGTGCATAAGTACGGGAAGTCAGTACAATTTGAAACCCGATACCGTAATTGCGGCAATGGAAAAGTATATTGATACGTTCAGGGCAGAGTTTTTCGCGGTGCACAGGGTCAGCCTTTTGGCAGAAAATGAATTATATTTGTAGGTTGAAAGAAAGAGGGTTGGTATGATGAATGTAAACACAATAATTGTACGGAGAACGGAATTTATCCGCGACTTTTTTACGGCAGTTTTTACAAGCAGAATATTTAAGGCTCTGGTAATTGTCGTTATTGCGGTGATACTTTCCAAATTGGCGGCAAAAATGATAAAACGCGCAGTGCACAAGCGCGACATCACAAACAGACTTGAAACGCTTATAAGCGTATTTTCAAAAATAGTGTCGTTTTTGATTTACTTTTTCGCGGCACTGCAAATTTGTCAGGTACTCTTTGATATGAACCCGACATCAATTATCGCGGCAACAGGCGTACTCGGTGTTGCTGTTGGTTTCGGCGCACAGAGCCTTGTCAAGGACGTTATATCGGGATTTTTCATTTTGTTTGAAAACCAGTTCGCAGTCGGCGACAGTGTTACTATCGAGGGATTTACCGGCAAAGTAAGCGAGCTGACTCTCCGCACAACTATTTTACAGGGTGCGTCGGGCGATTTGTTCACAATACCGAACGGCTCAATCAGCAAGGTTACAAACCATTCAAGATGTGACCGCGCCGTTGCGATTGCGGTAAGCATTGCGTATGAGGAGGACATAGACAAGGCGGCCGCCGTACTTGAACAGGTTGCAAAAAAGGCATACGAGGATATAGACTCACTTGTAAAAGAACCCGACGTACTCGGAGTTACCGCGCTCGGCAGCAGCGGTGTAGAGCTTAAAATACTTGCGACCTGTACCGCCGGCGAACAGTTTGCGGTGGAGCGCGAAATGCTCAAGCGCATAAAGCAGGCGTTTGACGCGCAGAACGTGGATATTCCGTACGACCATATTGTGGTTATGCAGAAATAGTCGAAAAACAGAATACGCTTTTCGTAATATGACAAAACCTCTCAATCTTCTCAAAAGGAATTTCAGTCCCTTTTGAAGAAAAGTATATAACCGATAAAATCGGGATTATACGGAAGATTGAGAGGTTTTTTATTATGCAATTAAAGCTGGTGGCAGAGAAACACGCACTTGTGGCAAGCGTTGACGGCGATTTGGATCATCACAGTGCAAACGGGGTGCGCGAGGTTATTGACAGAGAAATAATGCGGAGTAATGCCGTAAATATTATTTTTGATTTTACCGATTTGAATTTTATGGACAGCTCGGGAATCGGCGTGATTATAGGCAGATACAAAATGACCAAAAAATTGGGCGGCGAAACTGTTATATTCGCGGCAAACAACGGTGTACGCAGAATTATAGAAATGTCCGGACTGCATAAAATCGTAAAATTGGCAAACAGTTTGGATAACGCATTAAAGCTATTATAAGAGAGGAAAGAGTGTTATGGACAACGTAATGAAAGTAGAATTTATAAATATGTCGTGCAACGAAAAATTCGCGCGCGGAGTTGCGGTTAATTTTGCGGCAATGCTCGACCCGACAATCGAAGAGCTGACCGATATAAAAACGGCGGTGTCGGAGGCGGTGACAAACGCTATAATACACGGATACGCCGGAAGATACGGAACTGTGGTTATGGAGGGCAGAATAAGCGGCAGAAAGATAGAATTTGTTATACGCGACTTCGGCTGCGGCATTGCCGATATCGCAAAAGCACGCGAGCCTATGTATACGGACAAGCCCGAAATGGAGCGTTCGGGTATGGGTTTTACTATAATGGAAACGTTTATGGACGAATTTTCCGTCGAAAGCACAGTGGGTGCGGGAACGGTAATCACTATGAGCAAAACCTTGCAGTGCAGGTGATTTGTTATGCTTGATACCGCACTTTTGAAAATGGCGCAGAGCGGTGATAAAAAATCGCACGAACGCCTTGTAAACGAGAATATGGGGTTAGTGTGGAGTGTAGTCAGGAAATTTGCCGGACGCGGCTATGAGGCGGAGGACTTGGCACAGATTGGAGTTATAGGACTTATCAAGGCTGTCAACCGATTTGATTTGAACTTTGACGTACAGTTTTCTACATATGCCGTTGCGATGATAGTTGGGGAGATAAAGCGGTTTATGCGTGATGACGGAGCAATAAAGGTGAGCCGCAGTCTTAAAGAGGCGGCTATGAAAGGGTACTCGGCACGCGAACGGCTGTATCGGAAAAACGGGTGCGAACCGAGTATCGGCGAGATAGCCGACGAGAGCGGTGTGGACAGTGAAATGCTTGTACAGGCATTCAACGCGCTGACACCGCCCGAATCAATATACACAAGCGTGTACGACAGCGACGACAGCAATATATGCATAGCCGACAGACTCGCCTCACCCGACAGCGAGGAGAGAATAATCGACAAAATTATGATACAAAATATTTTGGAAAAGCTGAGTGTGCGTGAACGTCAGGTTATAGTTTTTCGGTATTTCAAGGGGAAAACGCAGTCGGAAATAGCGAAACTTATAGGAGTGTCGCAGGTGCAGGTGTCAAGGATAGAGAAAGCCGTTTTAAAGCGGCTGAGAGAGGATTTGACATACAGCGGCTAATCCTCTCTAACGCAGATACCGGTATTTTTGATCACTATTGTGCAATACTTGTACGGCGGCAGTGAAATGCTTGCATTGATATACGCTTTGCCGTTATTCTGCAATACGCTGACCATGCGCGTTCCGGCACTAAGCGCGCGGTACGGCGTAGTTTCGCCTTTGAGTATGTCGCCGAAAACGGCTCTGTCGTCTGTTATTACACTGACTGACGGAAATGTGGTGTCGTTGACGAAACGGGAAAAGCAATACATAAATAAACCTCCGATACTGATTTTACTACCAGTATACGGAGGTTTACATAAATTTGTGTTGATTATTTATATATTTTTGCCTTTTTAAGTGCGGAAAGTATTTTTTTGCCCATCGGTAAAGAGGTGATTTCGCTCTCCGACAATATTTTCAGTGCAAATACCATTGTAAAGTAAACAAGTGCCGCAAAAATTATGGTAACTATAGTTGAAACTATGTTGGAGCCGGTTAGCGCGATTATTGCTTTGTAGCCGAACACCGCAAAAACACCCATAACGCCGCCTGATAACAGCGGTTTGAAAATATATTTTGCAAAGCTGAATTTGAGTGTCAGGTTTCTTGTAAGCACCGTAAAGCATACCGCAAACGAAACCATCTGACAGGCAACCGAGCTTATCGCCGCACCGTAAATGTTGATTTCCGGCTGACGTATAAGTACAATGTTAAGCACTATTTTCACCGCACAGCCTATCAAGAGTCCCGTCGCCGGCACAAAAGCCTTTCCCATACCCTGCAGTGAGCCGGATATGGTTTGATTGAGCGCGGTGAATACCAATGCTATCGAGCTTAAACGCAGTAAGTCATAGCCGAGTCTTGCGTTAGGGTAAAGCAGCATATATATAGGCTCTGCAAGAGTGATATATCCTATGGCGCACGGCAGTATCAAAAGTATTGATATAAGAAGTGAATAGGAAACCTTGTTTGCCGCCTCGGATTTGTTGTCCAGCGCCAACGCTCTGGAAACAGACGGAACCAGAACAGTCGCAAACGCTATATTGAGTGCCAGCGGCATATTTATCAGCGTGTCGCTTTTTGAAAGCATACCGGCAAGTCTTGTTGCCTCGCGGGTGAGCTGTTCGGCGGTAGGTATACCGGCTTGTCCGGGTATACCGTTTGCAAATGCAGCCGAGATACCGCGCGATATTGTGGCGGTGTCGATTATTCTGTTTATCGCGGTGATGATTGAGCCGAGTGAAATCGGGATTGAAATCATTAATATCGACTTAATCATAGCCGAAACCGATTTGGTTTGGGAAACGACCTCGGATTGCTGTATTTTCTGCCATATCTCGGATTTGCGTTTTCGGTAAAACCTGATTAGATACAAAAAACTCAGCACAGTTGCAAGCGAGGTTGCAACGTTAGCGCCTGCCGCCATTATTTCCGGTGACTGCCCTATAAGCATATACACTATAAGTATCGTAAGAGTGCATTTGAAAATCTGTTCCAACAGCTGTGAATTACTCGTAGCTTTCATATTTTGCAAACCGCCGAAATATCCGCGTATAACCGAGGATACGCAAACAAAAAATATAGACGGCGAAAGTGCCATAAGCGTATAGCGCGTGCCCGGCATAGATATTATATGGTCGGCTATTGCGCCCGAAAATGCAAACAGTGAAACGGAGCATATTAAGCCGATAACCGCAAACAGGTAAAACGCGGTTTTGAATATTCTGTGTGCGCCGTACCAATCGTTCAGCGCGGTTTTTTCGGAAATCATTTTTGCGATTGCGTTCGGAATACCCACCGATGAAACCGCCAACAGCAGTGTGTATATTTGAAAGCCGGCGGCGCGGTAACCGTTGCCCATATCGCCGAAACCCTCGAAATTGGTTATAACAAGACTGTAAATCATTCCCAAAATTTTAATTGCAATCTGCGCAAACAATATTATAGAAACGTTTGTCATAAACGACGTTCTTTTTTGCTTTAGAGGTTTGGGCATAATAAGTTCCTTTCCAAATAAAAAAATAGTCGTTTGCCGCAGCAAAGCTGTCGGCAAAATATTCATAAAAAGCCGGCTGTCTGCCGGCGCGGACTGCCGAAAACTCACAAACAGATTTGAGTCTGCCGACAATCTGAGGCTGTAATAATTTACAGCCTCATCATATCAATAAATATCCAAATTATTCAACGGTAACCGATTTTGCAAGGTTTCTCGGCTTGTCGATGTCACAGCCTTTCAATGCGGCAACATAATAGCCGAACAGCTGCAGCGGAATAACCGTAAGCGACGGCAATATAAGCTCGTGAGCCGTCGGGATTTTGACAACAAAGTCCGCCGCCTCATCAAAGTGTTCTCTGTTTTCGGCGGTAATACCCAAAACAACCGCGCCGCGCGCTTTAACCTCCTTAACATTGCTTATTGTCTTTTCGTAAAGCTCCTCGCCCGTTGCAAGAGCGACAACCAGCGTACCGTCCTCGATAAGGGAGATAGTGCCGTGTTTCAGCTCGCCTGCGGCGTACGCCTCGGAGTGAATATACGAAATCTCTTTCAGTTTCAGCGAACCCTCAAGCGCAACGGCATAGTCAAGATTTCGTCCGATAAAGAATATACTCTGACTTGAGTAGAATTTCGATGCAAAATACTGCAAATCGTCCTTCGATTCGAGTATCTTTTCGATTTTTTCCGGAAGTGCCTCGATTTCCTTTACCAGAGTACTGTATTCCTCTTTTGAAATTTTGCCCAGTTTATCCGCCATATATATGGCAATAAGGTAAATTACCGAGAGCTGAGTGCTGTAGGCTTTCGTAGTGGCAACGGCAATTTCCGGTCCTGCCCACGTATAAATAACGTCGTCCGACGCATTGGCAATTGCACTTCCCACAACATTTACAATCGACAGCACACGCGCACCTCTTGCCTTTGCCTCCTCAACCGCCGCCTTTGTGTCGGCTGTTTCGCCGGACTGGCTTATCGCGATTACAAGGCTGTCGCTGTCAAGGATAGGGTCGCGGTAACGAAACTCCGATGCAACGTCAACCTCTACCGGAAGTCTGGTCAGCTTTTCTATAATGTATTTGCCGACAACGCCCACGTGGTACGCACTGCCGCACGCAACAATATGGATTTTTTTGTATTTTTTCAAATCGTCTGCCGTAAGAGAAATATCGTCAAGCACGATTTTGCCGTCTTTGATACGCGGACTTACGGTGTCGCGGATTGCTTTGGGCTGTTCCATAATTTCCTTGAACATAAAATGTTCATAACCGCCCTTTTCAGCCGCCGATACGTCCCAGTCAACCGTAAACACTTCTTTTTGAATTTCTTCTTTGTCTGTGTTGTAAACCTTTACATTGTCCTTGGTTAAAACGACTATTTCATTGTCCTCAAGATAGTATACATTTTTTGTATGCTTCAATATCGCGGTAACGTCGGAGGCAATAAAGTTTTCGCCGTCGGCAAGACCTACAATCATAGGGCTGGCTTTTCTCACCGCTATAAACTGCTCCGGATAGTCCGCACACAGAATACCTATAGCATACGACCCCTCGACTCTGTGTATAACCTTTGTCATAGCCTCAAGCAGGTCGCCTTTGTAGTAATACTCAAAAAGGTGCGCGATAACCTCTGTGTCGGTTTCGGAAACAAACTCAAAGCCTTTGTCGATAAGACGCTTTTTCAGCGGAATGTAATTTTCGATAATTCCGTTATGCACAACCGCAAATTTACCCGATGACGACAAATGCGGATGCGAATTAACGTCTGACGGTTCGCCGTGAGTTGCCCAGCGCGTATGACCTATACCGACGGTTCCGGATATGGATTTTCCGCCGTCGATTTTATCCGAAAGATTTGCAAGTCTGCCGCGTGTTTTGGCGATTTCGATGCCGCCGTCGTTTATAACCGCAACGCCTGCCGAGTCATAACCTCTGTACTCCAGTTTTGAAAGTCCCTCAAGCAGTATAGGAGCCGCCTGATTTGAACCGATATATCCAACAATACCGCACATAATTAAATCCTCCGTTTCAGAATATGTATTTATTAAATAAGACTGTCGGCAAAATGTCGACAAGCCTTTCAAAAAGTGGAAATCCTATTGTCTGTACTATATCAGATATATTTTAATCTATTTTATATAATATTTCAAGTTTTTTTTAGGAAAATGTATGTTAATCTAAAATATGAATTGATTTGAGTGTGATTTTGGGCAAAATGACCTAAAGCAGCGGCACATTTTCGGACAAACGCCGCAAAGCACCGCGTTATACAAACCGACAGCGGGGAATGGTTATCCCCGCCGCCGCAAAGCGTATTTTGCTTTTTACAAGCTCATAATCCTGTCGAGTATACCTTCAAGCAAATCCGTATTTATACTTTCTATGTCGCCGTCGTCACACAGCTTTGCCGTATTAACGTCCATCGGCAGTTTTGCAACGGTGTCGATGCCGTGTTTTTCAGCGATTTCGTCAATATGGCTTTCGCCGAACACCTTAATTTGCTTTCCGCAGTCCGGACACTCCAGCCAGCTCATATTTTCCACCAAAGCAAGTACCGGTATATTCATCAGTTTTGCCATATTTACCGCTTTTTCAACAATCATACCCACCAGCTCCTGAGGTGTCGTCACTATTACAATCCCGTCAACCGGTATCGACTGAAACACCGTCAGCGGTACGTCGCCCGTACCCGGCGGCATATCAATAAACATATAATCAACGTCATTCCATATTACGTCCGTCCAAAACTGCTTTACCGTACCGCCTATAACCGGACCGCGCCATATTACAGGGTCGGTTTCGTTTTCGGTAAGCAGATTCAGCGACATAATATCTATTCCGGTTTTGGATTTTACCGGATACAAGCCTATCTCGCACATTCCGGCACGCTCGGTAAGTCCGAATGCTTTAGGTATCGACGGGCCTGTTATGTCCGCGTCCATTACGGCTGTCGAACAGCCTCGGCGCTGTGACATCACCGCAAGCATTGACGTTATCAGACTTTTGCCTACTCCGCCCTTTCCGCTTACCACGCCTATTACCTTTTTGATACTGCTCAGCTCATGCGGTTTTGCCAAAAAGCTTTCCGCCGTTCTTTCACTGCAATTTTCGCCGCATGTTTCACAGTTATGTGTACAATTTTCACTCATTTTTAATCCTCCCAATAATATTTTATCGTTAAATGTATTTTACTTTATTTTAAGGCTTTTCAAATACTCCTTCGTGTCCGCATTAATCAGTCTGCTTTCGACTGCCTTTTGAATTGCCATATTGTGAATACTTTTATCAAGCCGAAAATCGGCTATATATCCTATAACCGCGTCGTATTGCTTTGAAAGCGCGGTCGCAAAATACCAAGCCGCCGCCGTTTGAACGTAATACTCCTCCGTTTTGATACACGACACTCGATATGCGTATTCGTTCCTGAAATTGCCGCCGAGATACAGGCTCATCAGCATTTTTACCGCATAGCGCACAGTATACGTCCGCTCCGAGTCCAACCATCTGCATATATGTGCATACAGGCGGTCGGGGTTGTTTTTAAATGTCTTGGGAACAAACATATCACAGGTTGCCCAGTTGTCGATGTACGGTAAAAACTTTTCGGTGTATGCGATTGCTTCGTCAAAATCCTTAATACACTCTATCACAAACGCGTGAATATTGTTTTCCTCAAAATATTCGTGCGGCAGCTCGTTCAAAAACGACTCCCAATCGCCGTTTTTGAAAAACTCCTTTGCCAATTTGCGTATAGCCGGCGTGCGCACGCCTATTATCGTCTGCGGTTTGACTGTCGGAATAAGTTTTGCCTGAAACAGCTTATACTTCTCGTCCCGCATTTTAAAAAGCCGTTTCTGTAAATCCGTCATGGCTTTCCTCCTATCCGTGCTTTGGTGCGGCTGTCCCCGTCCAGACTCTTATACACCGTAAAGCGCATTGTCAGATAACATGCCAAGCCGCCTATTATATTGGATATGGGTTCAGCCAAAAATACTCCAGACACCCCAAAGCCTATTTTAGGCAAAAGCAGTGTCAGCGGTACTACTATTACGGCTTTTCGCAAAAGCGAGAAAAATATGGCGTGCTTTGCATCTCCCATCGCCTGAAACGCCGATTGTCCCGAAAACTGGAACGCCATAAACACAAAGCCGAAAAAATACATTTTCAGCGCGTCGACTCCGACATACATAGTCTGAACATCGTCCGAAAATATAACAAACCAGAATTTGGGAAATGCAATAATCAAAATCCAAGCCGCCAGTGTATACGCCGAACCCAGTATTGTATTAAATTTTATTCCCGATTTTGCTCTCGAATATTCCCCCGCACCGTAATTGTAGCTGATAACCGGCTGTGCGCCGTTTACAATTCCGCTTACCGGCAGCATAAACATTTCGCGCACCGAATTTGCCACCGTCATAACTCCGACATAAATGTCGCCGCCGTAATTTTGCAGTGTGGCGTTGCAAACCGCTTGTACAACGCAGTTTGTACCCTGCATAATAAAGTTTGACATTCCGAGCTTGAAGATGTCTTTTATAATTTTTATGTCAATACGTACATTTTTCAATTTCAGCGAAACTGCAGCCTTTTTCCCAAGCAAAAAGCTCATAATCCACACCGCCGATGCCGCCTGACTTATAACCGTCGCCGCCGCCGCACCCGAAACTCCCATATCGAACAAGAATATGAATATCGGGTCTAAAATAATATTTACCGCCGCGCCCAGTATAACCGAAATCATACCTATCCTCGGAAAACCCTGAGCGTTTATATACCCGTTAAGCCCCGTTGTAAGCATTGAAAATACCGTTCCGGCAAGGTATATGTCCAGATATTGCTTTGCGTATACAAACGACTCCTCGCTCGCTCCGAACAAAAACAGTATCGGTCGGCAGAATACGTATCCGAGCACCGTCAAAACAACCGCACTCACCGTCAGCAATACAAACGACGTTGACATTATGTCCGCCGCCCTTTCGTCTTTCGCCGCACCGCGCGCCATAGCAAACAGCGGGACACCGCCCATACCGAACAGCGCGGTAAATGCCATAATCAGCGTAACTATAGGAAACGTCAGTCCCACGCCTGTCAGCGCGATACTGCTCCCCACGCTCATATGCCCTATATATATCCTGTCAACCACATTGTAAAGCAGCTGCACAAGCTGTGCAACCGTAAGCGGTATTGCCTGTGCGATTATGCACTTGTGTACCGCGCCTTTTGAAAAGTCGTTTTTTTGCTCCATTTTTAAACACTCCCGAAAACACTGTGCCGCCGCACTATGCACAAAACGGCAATATTCTCGCGAACATCACCGTTTTTTTTGCATTATAAATCTCTGCCTGCCGCACCGCGCTGTTTCATAGCTCTCGCTAAATAGACAGCCGGAGTGTCGAGCAGACTCGTAAATATGTAAATGACATAGCTTGACAGCATAACCGATATAAGCATCTGCCTGTCGTATCGTCCGGCAAATGCGGTTAATGTAAAAATAACTGTATTTATCCCCTGTGAAACAAGTGTTGAGGCGTTGTTTCTCAGCCAGAGAAAACGCTTTGTATCGCCGCTTCGGCGCGTTGTGAAATTCCACCAGGCATGGTACATCCACACGTCGAACCGCTGTGATATGACATACCCCAAAAAGCTTGCCGCCAGCACGCGCGGAGTAGTCGAGAACACCGCATTTATATGCACCTGTACCCGGTCGTTTGCCGACGGCTCGTATAAGAGCCAATACTGCGTGAATATCAGCATAACAACCGACGTAAATATTCCGAGCCGCACCGCCGCCGATGCGCTCTGCCGGCTTTCGTTTTCGCTTAAAATATCGGTAATCAAAAATGTTGAGGCAAACATAACGTTGCCCAAGGTTTGCTCCATTCCGAAACCGTCAATCAGCATCAGCACCTCAATATTCGCAAGAATTGTAGCGACTGCCATCATCACATACAGTCCCGCCTTGCCGAATATGCGGTACGCCGCAAGCACCGCCCCGTAAATAACGCCCACCGAGCCTATCAGCAATAATTCATTCCTCACGGCAATATCCTCCCTTTTCGGAGTCAGGGGCGGTATTGTCCGTCAAAAATGCCGTCATTTCAGTGCCGGTGTGCATATTAATTATCTGCACCGGATTTTTTCTGCGGTCTGCCATAAATAATTCTTCCCTTCCGTTCACTTCAGGGCGAAAATGTGCCGAAACGGCACACTTTTCAAATATTAAATTTGCCCGTAGTTTTGTTTTAAGACAGGATGGTCACGAACTGTCTTTGTTTCATCTTGCAATGCGCGGTTTGCAATGCGCCGCACCTATGAAATTATCATACCATACAATTGTATATTTGTCAATCGAGCGTGTATACCGTTTGCAAGCCTTTTGCAGACCGCTTATCATTCGCCGCGGCTTAAAAGCTTTGACATTTCACTGACCATACCGTTTATTGCATTTGCCTGTGCGGCAATTTCCACCGTATCTCCGGCGTTGCTTTCAGCCATCGCGCTTATCGCGCCGAACTGCTCGTTTTCGTTTCTGATACTCTGTGCAATGTCCTGATTGATTTGCACGGTGTTTTTTATAACCTCAGCCTGTTGCCTGTGAGCATCACTCATAGCCTGTACGGCAGACACCGATGTATTCAGCAAATCCGTCATATCCTTCATTGCCTCGAAAACATTTGCAAAATACTCGTTTTGCTTTCCTAATTTTACGGAGTTTTCGCCGACCTGTGCCGTAATGTCCGCAACATTTTTCTCCACTCTTTCTATAACCGCCTGCACTTCCTTGAGCGAGGCTTGTGTATTATTGGCAAGATTGCCGACCTCCGCCGCCACTACGGCAAAACCTTTGCCGGCGTTTCCGGCACGCGCCGCCTCGATTGAGGCGTTCAGCGCAAGCAGATTTGTGGAAGATGATATTTCGCTGATTATGTTCAGTGTCATACCGATTTCGCGCACAGCCTGCGACAATTTTTCGGTTATGCCGATAGTAGTGTCCATTGACTGCGACACCTCGCTGTTAATCAGCGACAAATCGTTAAGAAGCTTTTCGTTTTGCCTTGACTTTTCCAAAAGATTGCCCGATGTGCTTTCCACCTTTTCCACATTCTCGGCTACAACACTTTCCCATTGATTCAGCTCGCTGAGATTTGTCATACTTTTCTCCGTTTCGCTGCTCAGCAGGTTACTGCCCGACACCAGCTGTTCGCTTGTGTCGGCGAGTCTTTCCGCCAGCTCGCTCTCCTTGCCGGAAATCTGCAAAAGAGTGCGTCCGGCACGGTTCAGCTTGTCGGACAGTTTCTGCACGGCGGCAAGTATACCGCTGATATGCTCGTTATTCTTTTCAAGCTCATCTTTCTTTGCATTTACCAAGAAATGCGCAACAAAGAATACAAATATGACCAGTCCCGACAATGACAGCATCAGAGCAATCAGACACATTATCACATCTGTCACAAACAATGCATCTTTCACCGGCATAAGTGCCTCGCCCTTTATATACCAGCCGACAAACAGCGAGGCCATACAAATCAAGCCGCTCCCAAGCAGCATTTTAATATCCAGAAAGAACGCCATCAGAATAAGGAAAAAGAACAAAAATCCCCAAAATGTCCTTGACGGCAGCATATACAGCAGATAATTCCACTGCACAACCAGCACCGCAACGGAAAATATTTTGCCGAGGGTAAGTCTGCCCTTTTTCAAATAGCCCTCATCATCGAACGACGTTTTCACAATAACAACCGCGGCGGCAAAAAATACCGTATCCATAACGCCCAATCCGATTGTTGCCGTCCACGGCACCGTCGGATATAACCCAAGCAGTTTTTCGGTATTGAATGTAACGGTTGCGCACATACACGCACAAACCAATATAATAAGTCCCCACTTAAAAACCGTAGATAAATAGACTTCAACAGCCGTTTTTTTACTGTTCATAACAATTATCCTCCATAACACACCAATCAATGACATACTGTTTCAAGCATTATTTTGAAATATCCGCGTTTTTAGAGAATAACAGCTAATCAAAATGCATACAACGGTTAAAATCCGCGTTTACAATATTGTACTGTACTGTGTGAGCTTACTCGGTTTCAACATAGCGGTCAAGTCCTTTCTGTAAGTTGTTTAAATTATTATATCATTCGTATATGATTTTGTCAAATGTTGCGGTGTATGCAAAAATGAAAATGCAGTCCTTTGTTTTTTTTGCATATAAACAGTTTTTTTGGGGGGTAATAAAGAAAACTCAGAGTGCAGACTTATTAGTTTTGCTTAAAATTTTTGAGGAGGTTTCGCTGATTGACCTAAACTTTAATGCAAAACACGTTGGGTTTTGTCTGCAGTCTGAAAACTAAAGGCTTGCCCTAAGCTTTGGCGAAGCCTTCTTTTGGGGTTTTGCCGACAGAAATGGGAGCTGTCCTTATTAAACGAGCCGAAAACTCAAGTTTTCGGCTCAACAAATATTTGGGGGGGTTCTCGCCGCATAAAGCGGCGAGAGAATTATGAAAAAAAGGATGGTTTATCTTTGCCGCATGCAAAGATAGGGGTGATTTATATCAATAAAAAACTCGTAAGCATTATTTAT
The DNA here is from genome assembly GCA_964422725.1 of uncultured Lachnospiraceae bacterium. Taxonomy (GTDB): domain Bacteria; phylum Bacillota; class Clostridia; order UBA1381; family UBA1381; genus CAKSNH01. The sequence continues at coordinate 4,714 of CAYRCC010000038.1, read as the reverse complement.
TCGGCGCTTCCTCGGTAAGCTGTACTTTAACCTCGGAAATTTCACCGTTTCTCATTATTGTAAATGTCAGATAGTCGCCCGGTGACTTCTTATCGCGGATTGCGTTAAGCTCCTCCGTCGATTTCACAAATGTACCGTCAACCTTTGCGATAAGGTCGCCCTGCTGCAGTCCTGCCTTTTCGGCACCGCTGCCCTCGCTCACTCCGGCAACCACAAGTCCCTGTGTCGTTGCCTGTACGCTGATACCTACAAGCGGTCTGCCCGTAACATATCCGTTTTTCGTAAGCTGTTCCAAAATAGGTTTTGCCTCGGAAATCGCAATTGCAAAGCCTATACCTTCAACACCGTCCGTCGAAAGCTTAATTGTGTTGATTCCTATTACCTCGCCGTACTGATTAACCAGCGCACCGCCGGAATTGCCCGGATTTATCGCCGCATCGGTCTGTATCAGATTGTATGTCTTTCCCTCTACTGTCATAGTTCTGTTTACCGCGCTTACAACTCCCGCCGTAACCGTTCCGGCAAATTCCTGTCCGAGCGGATTGCCTATCGCAACCGCAAGCTCACCTGCCTGAACCGTTGTCGAGTCGCCGAGCGTAGCCGCCGGCAAGCCTGTTTTTTCTATCTTCAGCACAGCCAAGTCGGTTTTTGTGTCCTTGCCTACCAGTGCCGCCGTATATTCATCTCCGGTATTCAGTATTACGGTTATCTCGGTTGCACCGTCAATAACGTGTTCATTGGTTACGATATAGCCGTCCGAGCTGATTATTATACCCGAACCGCTGCCCTGCTGAACCGTCTGGTCGGTGTTTGGGTCACTTGAATAGTAGTATCTTCCGGTAAACGGATTGAAATACTTTCTCGGTTCCACTTTAGCCTTGTTGATTATTCCGACAACGCTCGGTCCTACTTTTGCGGCGATTTCCGGAGTTGTCAGTGATTTTGTGCCGTTCGTGTTTGCCACAGCCGTCAAATTCGACTGTACCGAGGCCGATGTATTATAAACGCCGCCGTTATTGACCGACGATATTTTGTTCAGCACAGCCGCCGAGAAAATTCCGCCGGTAAGTATGCTTGCCGCAAGTGCCGAGCAAATGCAGGCTGTCAGCGTTTTCATTTTTCCGCTTTTTTTCTTTTTCGGCGTACCCTCGTAAACAATAAGTGCCGTAGAATCCGTATAAGGATAATTGTTGTCCATAATGCTACCTCCTCTATATCCAAACCAGATTACTCTCAATTTCCTGATTACAGGTATATAATAACTCATTATTTTGTCAATACTATGGCGAAAAAGTTAAAAAATTGTGACATTTTTATGAACAAATTATGAACGAGAGTGTATGCTTGTTTTTTGCGCATAATCACAAATTTATTCCGTTTCATAAATATTTTACCCGAATAATGCAATAATAATACCAAATACAAATTCAAAAATCGGGGTTTTTAACTATGAAATCTAAACATATGCTATCCGACATTGCTCTTATACTGCTGGGCAGTTTTATTTTCGCGGCGGCGGTGAACATTTTTACCGCACCGAACAACATCGCCCCGGGCGGACTCACCGGTATCGGCACTATGGTCAACTATTTAACCGATATTCCCATAGGCACTGTAATAATCATACTTAACATTCCAATTTTCATATGGGCATACAAAGTATTCGGCTTTTCATATATAGGAAAAACTTTTTTTGCAACCGTCGCAACCTCGGTTATGATAGATGCCGCCGCACATTTTCTGCCGCCGTACCGCGGCGACATAATGCTCTGCGCAATTCTCGGCGGTGTCCTGTCGGGGATAGGGCTGTCGCTCATTTTTATGCGCGGTGCAACCACCGGCGGCACAGACTTAATCGCAAAGCTGGTTATGCACCGTCTGCCGCATCTCACTCTCGGCAGACTCATATTGATTATAGACTTTATCGTTGTGCTTATGTCTGCCGCAGTGTACAAAAGCCTTGAAATGCCGGTATACGCCGCAATTTTGATATTTATTATGTCGAGGGTTGTTGACGGTATACTGTACGGTTCGTCTCTCGGCAACGAAAAAATGCTGCTTATAGTTTCAAAGGAAAACGACACTATCGCGAAAATGATATTGCACGAGCTTGACCGCGGTGTTACGCAGATAAGCGCAAAAGGGGTATACACGGGACAGCCGCATGGCGTGCTTATGTGTGCGGTAAAACGCCAGGAGGCATACAAAGTATACGACTTGATATATTCCGCCGACCCGAACGCGTTTATAATAGTATCGAATGCGGACGAAATTATCGGCGAAGGGTTTTGAGCGTAAACGCAGTGTGCGGCGGCGGAGATGATGAGTGCGGAGCGGAATATCCCTGTATCGGAATAATTGCGGCACCGCAGAAGCAGTACGTGCGAAAATTGCTTTTTCGTTTGAATGTATCTATTATAATTTGAATGTATCTATTATAATATAATACGATGCCGATATTCAGATGAAAGAGTCCTATGCAAAAGCCGAGCGGTTACGTATGGCTTGTATGAATGTCAAAAAATTGCGGACAGTACGGAAAAGTCGCTGACCTTGCCGTACCGGTAAAAAACTATCAATCTATTGTCTGAAAACACGTATATGCGCAAAATACATTGAAAATTTTTGATTAAAACAAACTGTATGTTTGAAAATTTCAAAAAAAATAAAAAAATTTAAAAAAAGTGTTGACAAACAGAAATCTTTCTGCTATAATTATTAAAGTCAGCTGATGACGTACACAAACGTTTCGGTTGTCGGGTATTTGCGGGTGTAGTTCAATGGTAGAATTCCAGCCTTCCAAGCTGGCCGCGTGGGTTCGATTCCCATCACCCGCTCCAATATATATGCGCCTGTAGCTCAGTTGGATAGAGCAACTGCCTTCTAAGCAGTGGGTCAGGAGTTCGAATCTCTTCAGGCGCGCCAAACTTTTTTGCCGTTTGCAAAACGGCAAGCTGCCAAAACTTAATATGGTGGGTATAGTTCAGTTGGTTAGAGCGTCAGATTGTGGTCCTGAATGTCGTGGGTTCAAATCCCACTACCCACCCCAGTTACTTATATAAACAAGGATATAGGGATATAGCCAAGTCGGTAAGGCACCGGATTTTGATTCCGGCATTTCGTAGGTTCGAGTCCTGCTATCCCTGCCATATAAGGGCCATTAGCTCAGTCGGCAGAGCACTTGACTTTTAATCAAGGTGTCCGGAGTTCGAATCTCCGATGGCTCACCATAAAAACCGCTTAACATATGTTAGGCGGTTTTGTTTTGCTTATTCAATTTCAACTTATTGCTGAAATCATTAATCAACCCCTCATCAATCAGCCAATTTAAAAAAGCTTTTACAGCTCACAAATAAGTATGGACACTGGTTAATTTGCTTGCTGAATTTATGTTAACAAAAAATATCCGGTTAAAAAACGTGAGAGAAAACCTTTGCTGTTTCCGGCTTGCCGATATCCGGTTAGTTGACGAAAAACCGCGTACAGACATCAAGCCCGCTCATTTCCGCATTTTGGCGCAACACATAATTGTAATTTTGTCGTGCCGGAAGTATAAAAATGATATGTTTGATTTTTCAATCGTCACAAAAAAATAATTTCAAAAAAGAACAAAAAACCTATTGACAACGTAAATAAATATGGTATAATGAAATCAATAACGATAACAATTATCATTATTGGGAGGCAGACAATGCATAAATACAGCAGACAGCGCGAGGCATTGGTTATGCTTTTAAAGAGTGTGACTAATCATCCGTCGGCGGAATGGCTACATTCCAGTTTAAAAAAGGAATTTCCGAATATCGGCATTGCGACGGTGTACCGCAACTTGAATATGCTGGCGGAGTCGGGGGAGATTTTAAAGCTCGACGTGGGCGGCGGCAAGGAGCGTTACGACGCAAATGTGCAGAATCATTATCATATGTATTGCTTTGAATGTGACGGTATATATGACATTGATATGGAGTATAACACCGAAACCGATACGGCGGCAAGTGCGGCGACGGGGGCTGATATAGCGCGTCATTCACTGGTATTTTACGGCATTTGCAGTAAGTGTAAAAATAAAAATATATAAATAATTAATTTTTTAGGAGGAATTTATTATGAAAAAATTTGTATGTCCTGTATGCGGTTATGTTCACGAAGGCGACAGTGCACCGGAGAAATGTCCTCAGTGCGGCGTGGCAGGAGAAAAATTCACTGTTATGCAAGAGGGAAATTTGAATTTTGTGTGTGAACACGTAATCGGCGTTGGTGCTAAGGATAAGATTGATGCTGAAGTTTACGAGGGGCTTAAAGCGAATTTTGAGGGTGAATGTACAGAAGTCGGTATGTATATCGCAATGAGCCGTCAGGCTATACGCGAGGGTTATCCGGAAATCGGCGAGTTTTATATGAGAGCTGCTTTGGAAGAGGCAGAACACGCCGCTAAATTTGCGGAATTGCTGGGCGAAGTTGTAACGCCGTCCACAAAAAAGAACCTTGAACTTAGAAGTGAGGCTGAGTGCGGTGCTACCGCCGGCAAATTCGAGCTTGCGAAAAAGGCAAAAGAGCTTGGTTATGATGCAATTCACGATACGGTTCACGAAATGGCAAAAGACGAAGCTCGACATGGAAAAGGCTTTGAGGGTATGCTTAAGAGATACTTCGGATAAACTGTCAAAGTGCTTGAAAATGGCTTAAAATAAGGGTTTACAGCTATTCCTATTCA
>CAYRCC010000037.1:0-20751 GCA_964422725.1 uncultured Lachnospiraceae bacterium | reverse complement strand
TTTTCCGATTTTAGGGATGTGGCTCAGTTTGGTAGAGCAATTAGTTCGGGCCGTAGGGGACGCAGGTTCAAATCCTGTCATCCCGACCATACACGATTTAAAGAGCGGACAAACTCGTTATTGAGTTTGTCTGTTTTAGTGTGTTCTCAGCTTTATGCTTACGGTTTTGTGCGAATGTACATTCGGCGAAACGTCTGTGACAAAAACATCGGGCGCGGCAATTACAAATACCGCCACGATTTTATATACAGTATACAAAAGCGGCACTGTACCTTTGACTGTCGGCATAAATTTTGCGGTTTTCACAGCCGTTTGCCGAAATTACTTTGATGGGTACGGCGCGATTAACGAAAGGAATACTTATGGATACAAAGACGAAACGCGAAGAACGACTGCACTACATAATGTCGTTTGTCGGCGGAATATTTGCCATTTATGCACTGTTGGAGTACTCGAATGTATTCGGTTCGGCGGAAACAAGCAATATGATTGTGCTTGTGGAAAACTTTCTGCATTGGGAACCTTGTTACATTCTGATACGTCTTGGCAACCTGTTCATTTACGCACTCGGAATAATATTTACTATGTGGTGCGCAAGATATCATCACGACCTGCAAAAAAGGATAAGTATAGTTATTGATGCTATTGCGGCGGTGCTTCTGAGCTTTTTCCCAAAGGATATACACCCTGTGATTGCGCTGTATCCGGTAGCGTTTGCGATGTCGATACAATGGTGTACATTCCGCGGAGTTTGCGGAAATCCCAGCGCAACGACGTTTTCAACAGGTAATTTCAGACAGCTTGTAAGCAATGCTTACACTTATTTTACGGAAAAAAGCAAAGAGTCTTTGTTTAAAGCGAAATTCTACCTGTGCACACTGCTCTCTTTCCACGCCGGAGTGGCAACGGTGTGCATTATAAGACCGTATATGCTGCACAGCAGTATCTGGCTTGCATTTGTACCGCTTATCGCGGCAATGATTCAGGTATCGGTAAAGGACGAAAATCCGAACTTACTCGGACAGTCCTGCGGCTGTGAAGAAGTTTAACATAGCTTTGTAAACCGGACAATCTCAAATGGGGTTGTCCGGTTTCTATTTTCACAGACAACCCTGTTTAACAACAAACAGTACACAACCTGTTTTCCTTGTCAGAGAATCCGTCCGAAACCCAAACAAATCCGCAGTCACAGCGGCATCACCCGTCAAACTTTCCGCATGCCGTAATTTTCAAAATCTCACTTTCCCGATTCACTTCTCTCCCCTACTGACATTTAAACTCAAAATTCCGCAACTCTAATCGGAAAAAATTATTGACTATTTCACTGTTTTTGTATATAATCTTAGTATATAGTTATGTGTGCTAAACGATATACGGAATTTGTGAGAAAGGATTTTGTGAGAAAGGATTTTGCAATATGATTTTAAAGAAACTTGATTTTATGAGAAATTTGAAGGTTCAGAAAAAATTGGTCATATCATTCGGTATAGTGCTGTCAATTCTTGTGCTGATTTTGTGCGCGGTTTTTCTTTCGTTCCGCTTGATTAACAACAATATATCCGAATTTCACGACCGCGCATTTGAAGGAGTACATATCGCCGACCAGCTTGACCTTTCGATAAATAAGGCAGCGCGCGATGTGCTCTACGCCGCAAACGACCCAAACACTATGCGCGCCGGAACAAAAGTAAGCAACGCAAAATCCGCACTCCAAAACGTACTTACATCAATAGAAAGCTTGCGTGAAATCTATCCGGGCGATCAGGCACTGCTTGACGAAATGGTAACAAAGGTGGATTCGCTTATAACTATGCTCGATGAGGATAAGGCACTGATTACGGGTACAGACACCGCCGCCTCATTTGCATGGTACGACGAAAAGGTATTTCCGGTACGTCAGCGTATATCCGAAATCGCAACGGAAATCGCCGACTATGAAATTGAGCTTGCGGACAGCCTGTACGCCTCAACCAAAACCAACACGCTGATTACCGGCATAGTCGTTTCCGTTATCGGTTTGATTGCGATTGCCATAGGTATTTTCTTTGCAATGTATATCACAAATATGCTGCGTGTGGGCATTATGGAGGTTCATCGTGCCGCACTCGATATGTCGCGCGGAAACTTTGACATTTCCATTAACTACAAATCCCGCGATGAAATCGGACAAATGGGTTATGCTATCGAAAAACTCGCCAAAACCACCAAAGCTGTTATTACCGACCTGAGCTTTCTGCTGGACGAAACCGCCTCGGGTAATCTTGACGTGCAGTCGAAAAACGCCGAGCTTTACATAGGAATATTCAATAATATATTGACATCTGTCAAAAGCTTTGCCGCAAAGCTTAACAATACAATGCTGCATATCGACACCGTCGCCGAACAGGTAGCGTCGGGGTCACAGCAGGTGGCATCGGGCGCACAGGCACTCAGTCAGGGTGCTACCGAACAGGCTTCGGCGGTTGAGGAGCTTTCGGCGACCGTTAAAGAAATTTCGGAAATGGTAAAATCCAGCGCAGCCGATGCGGCTGATGCAAGCGCAAAAACCAACATTGCCGGTTCACAGCTTACCGAGGCAAATGTAAATATGGAAAATATGGTTCAGGCGATGGACGGAATAAGAAAGTATTCCGCCGAAATAGAAGAAATTATCCAAACAATCGAGGATATCGCGTTCCAGACAAATATATTGGCGCTGAACGCGGCAATCGAGGCAGCAAAAGCCGGTTCGGCAGGCAGCGGATTTGCGGTTGTTGCCGAGGAAGTAATGGCGCTTGCGGCTAAAAGCTCCGAGGCGGCGCAAAACACGAAAGGTCTTATAAGCAACACCGTTGCCGCTATCGAAACGGGAAGTATACTGGTGGCAAATGCCGCAAACAATATGAAAGAGGTTTCAAAATCATCAAATCAGGTTGTTGCGATTAACAAGCTTATCGCAAGGTCCTCAGACGAGGCGGCAGAATCGGTTGCCGAGGTTACAATGGGTATAGACCAGATTTCGGCGGTTGTGCAGACCAACTCGGCAACGGCACAGCAGTCGGCGGCGGCATCCGAAGAACTTTCGGCTCAGGCGCAAAGACTAAAACGTTTGTTGGGCGAATTTACTTTTATCAGCGGTTCGGAGCTTAATATGGAGTTGCTTGACGACGAAGTTGCCGTCACAACCGACGAAAGCGGCGAAACCGATGAAACCGACGATAAATACAGTCTTGACGAAAACACCGATGCTGAGGCTTGTGAACAAGCGCCGGCAGAGGATTATACCGACGAAACCGAGGACGAAAAATATTGATAACGGTTTATGCGCAGAGGACATTATGTGTTTTCTGCGCATTTTGAGTGTATCGGCTTATTTTGCCGACTCTCGGAATTTTACAGCGAAAGGACAGTGACAGTATGACAAAAAAAGAGCGTGCATTGGGCGTTATTGCGGTGCTGAAAGAGCTTTACCCCGACCCGAAATGCTCTCTCATATATTCCACACCCCTCGAAATGCTTATAGCAACTCAGCTCTCGGCACAGTGTACCGATGCCAGAGTAAATATAGTGACGGCGGAGCTTTTTAAGAAATACAAATGCGCAGAGGACTATGCGGCGGCAGACTATGAACAGCTGCAATCAGACATAAAATCAACGGGGTTTTACAAAAACAAGGCGAAAAATATTATTGCGTGCTGTCAGCGGATTATAGATGTGTACGGCGGCGAAGTCCCCGATACGATGGAGGACTTGCTGACACTTGCCGGCACAGGGCGCAAAACCGCAAATCTGGTCCTCGGAGAGATTTTCGGAAAAAGTGCGGTAGTGATTGACACGCACAACATACGTCTTGCGAACAGAATCGGACTCACAAAGGAATCCGACCCCGTAAAAATAGAGTTTGAAATGCGCAGACTTATTCCGAAAGAGGAACAGCTTGCGTTATGCCACAGATTTGTGTATCACGGCAGAGCGGTGTGTACGGCGCGTAAGCCGAAGTGCGGCGAATGTGCCGTTTCGCAGTATTGCAAAGCATACGACAGTGAAATGTAGGGAGGAAATTTTATGCTTAAAGGAAAAACGGTTGTATTGGGAGTTACGGGAAGTATTGCGGCGTATAAAACCGCAAATCTTGCGAGTATGCTGAAAAAGGCGGGGTGCGACGTTCACGTTATAATGACTGCCAACGCGGTAAACTTTATAAACCCGATTACTTTTGAAACACTTACAGGCAATAAGTGTTTGGTGGACACGTTTGACAGAAATTTTGAGTTTAAGGTGGAGCATATTGCACTTGCGAAAAAAGCGGACGTGTTTATGACAGCACCGGCAACCGCAAACGTCATAGCCAAGCTGGCGCACGGACTCGCCGACGATATGCTGACCACAACGGCACTTGCGTGCAAATGCAGAAAATTGGTTGCGCCGGCAATGAATACGAATATGTTTGAAAACCCTATTGTTGCGGAAAATATTAAAATCTTAAAAAAATACGGTTTTGAAATTATTGAGCCGTCAAGCGGACGGCTTGCCTGCGGCGACATCGGTGCCGGCAAGCTTGCACCGGAGGAACTGCTCTATGAGTATATCGAACGCGAGCTTGCGTATGAAAAGGATTTGGCGGGAGTGAAGGTGTTGGTTACAGCCGGAGCCACTCGCGAAGCCCTCGACCCCGTACGTTATATTACAAACCGTTCGTCGGGGAAAATGGGGTATTCGCTTGCACGTGCGGCAATGCTGCGCGGTGCTGAGGTGACTTTGGTAAGCGGTATAACGAGTATTAAAAAGCCCGAATTTGTCAGATGTATCGAAACGGAGAGTGCGGCGGATATGTTTGAGGCGGTGGCGGCGGAATACGCAAACAACGCCATAATAATAAAGGCGGCGGCGGTTGCGGACTACACGCCTTGCGAAGTCGCGGACAACAAAATCAAAAAGAGCGACTCGGATATGAGCATTGCATTAAAGCGCACCAAGGACATACTCGCATATCTGGGTGAAAACAAAAAGCACGGGCAGTTTATATGCGGTTTTTCTATGGAAACCGAAAATATGGTTGAAAATTCACGCAGAAAGCTCGAAAAAAAGAAAGCCGATATGATAGTTGCAAACAATGTAAAGGTTGACGGTGCCGGTTTCGGAACGGACACCAATGTAGTAACGCTGATTACCGCGGATAACATTGTTGAGCTGTCGGTTATGAGCAAGGACGAGGTCGCGCACAGGGTGCTTGACGCTATTGTCGCAAACAGAGAATAACAAAAAACGGCAGCTCAAGCCGTTGAGATTTGCGTTAAGGTTTGGAGCAAGCCTTTTTAATATCAATTTGTACAAAACAGTCTTATAAAAATAAAAAATCTCCCGAAACACAGCTTGATTTTACTGTGTTTTAGGAGATTTTTTGTACAATACTTTTCAAAGGCTATTTTTCTACAGCCTATTTATATATTATCAAATTGAGATTAGCAAATACCCTGAGCCATCATAGCATCGGCAATCTTCATAAATCCGGCAATGTTAGCACCTGTAACAAGGTCTTTCTCAAAGCCGTATTCCTTAGCCGAGTCTGCCGCATTTCTGTAAATGTTCTGCATAATACCCTTGAGCTTTTCGTCAACTTCCTCGAACGTCCACGACAAACGCATAGAGTTCTGACTCATCTCAAGTGCTGATGTAGCAACACCGCCGGCATTTGAAGCTTTACCCGGAGCAAAGTATACGCCGTTTTCCTGCAAATACTTTGTAGCCTCGATTGTTGTAGGCATATTAGCACCTTCCGCAACTACCTGACAGCCGTTTGCTACCAACGCTTTTGCATCGTCGATAAGCAACTCGTTCTGAGTAGCACACGGAAGAGCAATGTCACACTTAACAGTCCAGATACCTTTACCCTCGTGGTACTGTGCACTCGAACGCGCCTCGGCATACTCTTTAATTCTGCCTCTCTTAACTTCCTTGATTTCCTTAACAAGTGCAAGGTCGATACCCTCGGCATCGTAAACCCAACCGTTTGAATCGCTCATTGCAACCACTTTGCCGCCCAATGTCTGAACCTTTTCCGCAGCATAAATGGCAACGTTGCCCGAACCCGAAACAACAACCGTCTTGCCGTTAAAATCCGTACCCATATCCTTGAGCATTTCCTGTGTGAAGTATACAAGACCGTAGCCCGTTGCTTCTTTTCGTGCAAGAGAGCCGCCGTATGTCAAGCCTTTACCGGTAAGCACGCCCTCATAAAGTCCTGTTATTCTCTTATACTGACCATACAAATAACCAATCTCACGCGCACCCACACCAATGTCACCGGCAGGAACGTCAACGTCCGCACCTATATATTTGCAAAGCTCTGTCATAAAGCTCTGGCAGAACGCCATAACCTCTCTGTCCGACTTACCCTTAGGGTCAAAGTCCGAACCGCCCTTGCCGCCGCCGATAGGCAAGCCTGTAAGCGAGTTCTTGAAAATCTGTTCAAAACCAAGGAATTTGATAATACCGATATTTACCGACGGGTGGAAACGAAGTCCGCCCTTGTAAGGACCGATTGCACTGTTAAACTGAACTCTGTATCCGCAGTTTACCTGTACTTTGCCGTTATCGTCAACCCAAGGTACTCTGAACTTAATCTGTCTTTCAGGTTCAACAAGTCTTTCCAAAAGACCCTGTGCCTCAAATTCCGGATGTTTTTCAAACACAGGTTCAAGTGTTGACAAAACTTCCGTTGCGGCTTGAATAAATTCAGGCTCCGAGGCGTTCTTTTCTTTCAATTTTGCTAGTATGTCTTGTGCGTATGACATATGTATGCCCTCCTCAATTTAAAATTTTCAACGTTTTACCTAAATTGAAACCCGATAATTTGCTTAAATAAATAATCAGCTCCCAACATTTTTAATTGTAACACGAATATTATCAAAATGCAAGTGCTTATTTAAAAAAATTCAATACAATTGCAAATTTAAGCTAATTTCCGTAATTTGAGGGGCAAATTTGCAACAAAAATAATTATTTTTATCATTTTTGCCGCAAACCCCCTAATTTCAGACCCCATATTTGCCGTTTTTTGCAAGCTCGCCTTCAATTCTCAGCAATTGGTTGTATTTTGCGGTGCGTTCACTTCTGCACGGCGCGCCGGATTTGATAAATCCGCAATTTACCGCAACGGCAATATCGGCAATTATGCTGTCCTCCGTATCACCGCTTCGGTGAGATAATATAGCCGTATACCCACTGCTCTGCGCGACACGCACGGTGTCGAGAGTTTCTGTGAGCGTGCCGATTTGGTTCGGCTTTATAAGGACTGCATTTGCCGCATTTTCGCGTATACCGCGCTTTAAACGCTCGGAATTGGTGACAAACAAGTCGTCGCCGACCAGACGAACACCTGAACCGAGCGAATTTGTGAGTTTTTTCCACGTATCCCAGTCGTCCTCTGCCGCTCCGTCCTCAATCGAATACAGCGGATATTTTCCGCTGAGATACGTCCAGTATGCAGCAAGGGTATCGCTGTCGTACATCATACCCGATTTCGGTGCTTTATAAGTACCGCCGGAGCAATACCACCCCGAGGCCGCGGCATCGACGGCAAGCATAAAATCCGAACCGGCTTTATATCCGGCTTTTTCGACAGCGTCCAATATCAGGCAAAACGCCTCCTCATCATTTGCAAGATTCGGCGCAAACCCACCCTCATCGCCGACCGCAGTACAGCAGTCTTTTTCCGAGAGCAGTGTTTTCAGCGCACGGTAAACCTCACTGCACATTCTGAGTCCTGCCGAGAAACACGAGGCTCCGACCGGCATAATCATAAATTCCTGTATATCAATATTGTTGTCGGCATGAACACCGCCGTTTATAATATTCATCATCGGTATCGGCAGAACGTGCGCGTTACTGCCGCCGATATAGCGGTAAAGCGGAACGCCGAGCGAATTTGCGGCGGCGGACGCGGCGGCAAGCGACACCGCAAGAATTGCATTTGCACCGAGAACTTCCTTGTTGGGAGTTGAATCGAGCATGCAGAGAAGTTTGTCAATACCGCGCTGATCCAGTACGTTGCGGTTGATAAGCTGTTTTGCGATTTTGCCGTTTACGTTATCCACCGCCGTTTTTACGCCGTTTCCGCAGTATCTGCAAGGGTCACCGTCACGCAGCTGTGCCGCCTCAAACACGCCCGTAGAGGCACCCGACGGTACAGCGGCGCGCCCCATTGCATTTTCGGTGTACACCTCCGCCTCAACGGTTGGATTTGAACGCGAATCGAGTATTTCCCGTGCGATTATATTTGTAATTTTGAAATCGTGTTTCATAAACAGCCGCCTTTCATTCATTTTTTGTAGTTTGTGCACCACAGTCAAAATTTATGCATAACGGAATTAATCGTTTTGAATAAATATTCGGATAAACGCAAGAAAGCGGCAACCTTTCGATTGCCGCTTTGCTCTGCGGAAATTCGTTTCCGCAGCTGCTGTATTTTATTCTGTTTCCTCAACGGCACTACCGTCCGTCACTACTTTCAGTACACCGCTAACTTTACCTGCCGTCTTAACAACATAATCACCGTCATACGTCTGTGCCCACGCAAGAGTTGCGCTTGCCGCATCGGTACTAGACAGCACGTCAAAGTAAAGAATGTCACTTTCCTTAACGTCGGTTTCGTCAGCATCTGCTTTCAGTACAAGCACTGCAACGTCCGAACCCACATCATATGTCGGTGCGGCTGTGATAACCGCATTGCCTTTGTTCTTGGTAACCGTAAGCGTTCCGTCTGCCGCGGTTGCATCGTTTGCCGACAGTTTTGTCAATGCGTAAATCTTAACTGTATCCTTAGTCTTGTCAAAGTCCTCCGGCATTTCTATGTTAAGAGTTACCTCGTTTTCACCGATTGTCAGCGCATCTCCGTACATTGCCTTTGTGTATGTATGCTTAAGAACGTTATTCTCATCGAATATCTGTGTTATGAACATAATGTCGTCCGAGTAGAAGAAGTTCTTTGTCACAAACAGTGTTGCAAACTTCGACTCCGTTTCGGCATCAATACCCAGCTTGTTAATCGTAACAATATCAGACGGCTTAACGCTCAGCTTAGCACTTGCGCTCTTACCGCTCTGTTTTGCAACTGCTCTTACATATACGTCCTGCGTATCTGCCATAGCATCTACCGTAACAACACCGTCTGCATTTACCGTAATAAGGTCGCTGTCAAGCGGATATTTATTCTCTGAATCGTAAATCTTATACTCAAACAGCGTTGAATCAGGATTCTTCATTTCAACTTCGTTCCAGTACAACACCGCCGTTGCCTTTGCAGTTTCGCCGGCAAATACCGTTTCTACATCTGTGCTTATTTCAATGTCTGTCGGAACAGGTGACAAAATTCTGAGATTGTCATAAACCGTTCCGCTGTTGATATTGATAAACGCCGTCGGCTGGTCATTACGCTGATTTACATCTTTGATAACCTTTCTGTTTGTACGATTTCCGTCGTCGTCATACTCCTCAAGGATAATATGCGCATATGCGCCCTGTTTTCTTATAAGTGTTATGTGATACCACTTATCCGACGAAACCTCAGCGTACTTCGTAAAGCTGTTGCTGGCTGTCTGAACCGCAAGCTGACCGTCTTTATAAACCACGCATGTATTTACCTTACCCGTTTTCGCCGGCTGGAATCCCGCGCCTGCCGCCGCAAACTTAATATCCATTTCAACAACGATATCGCCCGCCGTTTCGGCAATATTACCCGTTACATAGCCTGCCGTTGCTTTGTATGCGTGCGTTCCGTCAACACTCAAAACGCTTTCGGTGTTTTCAAGAGTCTGCTCACCGTTTGACGAGAACAGCAATCTGTCCTTTGCGCCGTCCTCATTACCTTCAAGTGCATCACTTGCCTTAATATGAACCGCAATGCTTCCTCTCACCTTATCGTCAGGGTCAGCCGCACGAACCGTAATATCCTGTGTAACCGCCTTAGGGTCAACCGTTACAACGCCGTTTTCAATCTTAATCCACTTCAAATTGTCGCCGAGCTTAACCATATTGGTCGAATCCGTAGCATACCAGATAAGGTCGCTGTCCGCAAGAGTTACTTCCGCGCCGTCCTTTGTAGCTTTGGCGGTAATTGTCATAGATTTTTCCGAGCTTACATATTCATCAGTTGTGCTGAGTGTAAGCGTATCGAACTTAACGTCCGAAATATCAACTGCACTTACCGTTATTGCCTTTGCGGCATAAACTCCGCTCTCGGCAGTCGCTCTTACGTTTATCGTCTGTGACTGTGCATCAAGACCTACATTCAGCACACCGTTCGCTGTGATTGAAATATTTTCATCTTCAAGCGGTGCTGTATCGTCGGCATTGTAAACCGCCCATGTAACCGACGGTTTTGTGATATATGCACCCTGTCTTGTTGCGCTGTAGTCAAACTGCATCGTGTTGCCGGCTTTGATTGTGTCGCTGTCCGATGTCATATTAATCTTATCCGCGCCGAGCAGAGTTATTCTTGCATTATCAACGCTGATACCGCCGCCGGCATTCCAGTGGCTCGCACCGTTATTGCTGTTTGCATACAGGTTACGCGTGCTTACATTGTCGTACTTGCCTACAAGCTCTTTTGTGCCGTCGTCATTATATTTGTAGACTATCATATCAATGTTTGCGTCCGCCGCACTGTAGCGGCCTATAAGAACTATCTTATACCACGCTGTCGGGTCAACTGTTCCATATTCTGCAAAGTTATTTGAGCTTTTTTCTATCGCCAGCGTATTACCGTGTCTTTTTATACAGCTGCCGAACTTCTTATCTCCCTCATCACGCGGAATAATGCTTGAGCCGTCGTTATTGAAACGTACATCAGCCTCCCACATCAAATCCTCTTTCGAGTTGTAACCGATACCCGGCAGACAAATATCTCCGTCTGTTGCCGTCAGATATGCTGTGCCGTCAGGTGACGTGTCCTCGCTTACGACACCGTTTTGCACAGCCGTATCACACTTGCAGTCAGCCAAAACTTTATCGTATTTGTAAATCACGTCAAGCTCCGGTGTAGGAGTAGGCGCTATTGTCACGTTAGGAGTTGCCGTAGGAGTTGCCGTTGGCACAGGCATAGGCGTTATAGTCACTTGCGGTTCGTCCTCTGTGCAGTAAATCGACTTACCCATAGGTTTTCCGCCGAGAACGCTGTCCCAAACCATAGCCTTTACAACGCTCATTTCGCCCATTCCATCAGGCACCGGTATACCGTTTTGATAGTCAACGTCACAAATTTCTACTTTGCGCAATATCATATCGCTGTCATAGCCGGCAAAAATAACTGCCGCACGCTTTACTTCGTCTGTATCCGAAACATCTTTAACCGTCACCGCGCCGTTTTTATAGCTAAGTTCAAGCGGAAGAGCGCTTTCGTTATCGTCCGCCATCAACTCTGCCATCGGTTTTTCAACCGTAATGTCAAATACCTTGTTTTCTTCATCTACCGTAAACGAAACCCCGTTTATATAACCCAATACCGAGCTGAGCTCCGCAATAAGTGCCGAATTGTCGGAATTTGCAATTATCTGGTAGTTTGTAAGGTTTATATCGCTGTTTTTGGCAACAACCGTCGAACCGTTTGCCACGTATACGGTATCGGTGCCTGTGGTAATCGTAATAAGCGGCAGGCTTGCACCCTGACCGTTAAGCACTTCAGGTATTACTCCCGTATCCTTTGCATAGGTGTAGTCAAAATTCAATCCGCTTTCTTTCAACGCGTCAAGAATAGGATTGATTTCACCTACAACACCCGTACTGCTGTCCGGCTTAAATGCTTTGTTTGTAAGCACAAGCTCTTCGCCGTCAACCTTTACCGTATAATAATCCTTTTTATCCGTTGTAACCTTTACAACGTTACCTGTTTCTTCTGTCCAGTCCGCAACAAACGTATCGCTCAAAACCTTCATCGACGGAACCTGAGCCGTCGGAGCCGGAGTAGGTACTGCGCCCTGTTTCCACGCGGACACATCTGTAGTTGTAAGACCGCCCTCTGTTAAAAATTCTTCTGTATTCAGCGTAAGCTGTGCAGGCTGCATACCCTCAGCCGTTGCGGTAACCGTAAATTCGCCCGCCTCACGCGTCGATTGCAGGAATACTCTGTTTATACCGCACTCGGCAAACACATAATTCTTGTGATTTACAATTCTGTCTCCGTCGCCGCTAAGACCGTCGCCGTAGTAACCGCTGTTATAACCGCCTATAAACTTAACCTTTGAATCATCGCTTACCGCGAATGTGATTTTTCTTTCGTCAAGCGGGCAAACATTACCCTCGGCATCTACAACCGATACGTCTATATACGCAAGGTCGCTGCCGTCTGCCAAAAATCCGTCCGGACCGAGTACAGGGGTAAGTTTAATTTGAGCCGCCTCGCCGGCTGTCTTTATCTCATGCTCGGCTATAACCTCTTCTCTTTCATTATACGCCTTTGCACTTATCTTTCCCGATTGTGTAACGTCGATATTGTCAAACGCGTAAATGTAGTTGTTTTCAGCCGAAGTGTCAGTTCCTGCCAGCTCGTCATTTACATAAAGCTCTACCTTTGCAATACCCTCTGAACCGATTACATATACTGTTTTCTTTGTAGGATCTCTCTGTAAAAACGTACCGTTCGGCTCCCAGTATGTACCGTTCCATGTTTTATCCTCGTACCAGTAGTTTCCGTTTTCTCTATCGTCCTTTATGTATTCAGGGTAATTCCAGTGACCCAAAATGTGAATTTTAGGCTCTGTCGACTGTGCCGCCTGAATAGCATAGAAAGATTCTTTCTTTACTCTTATCGCATCAACACGACCCGACGTACGCGCATTTTCAACACCGCAGTTACGAACGTGCATATTTGAATCCGACCATACCATCATTGCCGCGCCTGAATACTCATTCTTACCGACACCGCCGACACGGTTGTTATAATAGTAAGAATATCCGTCACTCTCATTAAACATCGTGCGCGAGAAATCCTCCTGTGTCTGATCCCAAATGTCATAACCGTCTGTTTTGCTTGCGCCCGCACCGAGATATTTATTCACATAGTCGTAATACGGCGGTGAAAAATCGTCCCATACACGTCTTGGTGCTTCGTTTCTGTGATACTCGGTTTCGAGTATCGGTATGTATTTGCCTATAGCCTTCATTGAGGCGTATGCATTGCTGCCGTGTCTGTTAAGCATAGTACCTGCCCATTCGGCAGCCGCAATCTGGTCCTGACTGCTTATCGTACGGCAGCCCATAAATCTGTAGCCGTTCGGGTCAAGCTCTTTTCTCAAATCCGTCATAGCCTGCATATGTGCGGCAGTTATTTGGTTATTGCCCGCCTCATAGAATATAGCGGACGGACTGTTTCTGAAATAGATAATAACGTCACGCATAGTTTCCATACGCTGATCCCACGCTCTGCGCGATACGTCACCCTCTTTATCGCCTGCCGGCACTATCGACACAACGCCGTATTTATCTCCGGCTCTTATGTCAACAGGGTTTGGGGCAATGTGCATCCAACGGATAAAGTTTGCGTTAGACTCTTTCACAAGCTGCATATCAATGTCCGACAGCCAGTCGTTTGCCACACCGATTGCCGCCCATTCATTTGTCGAACGCTGTGCATAACCTTTAAGATATGTGGTTTTGCCGTTAATCTGAAGTCCCTTTGTTTCGTCATAAACAACTTCTCTGAAACCTGTAACCGTTTTCTGTGAGTCGATAATCTCGTCGCCGTCTTTAAGATATGTATAAACCGTATAAAGGTTAGGCGATACATCGCTCCAGAATTTCAAACCCGACACATTCTGCTCTGCCGTGATTTTTTCAACCTCAACCGTATCTGTAGGTGCGCTGTTTCTTTCGATAACCGCATCTACCATTACCGTATTTCCGTCATCGTCTGTATCCGGAATTTTTTCGGTTTCGTAAGCGTTTTCCGGAACAACCGTAAGGAACTGGTCGTCCTCCGTATCCGTTGCCGCCGGCACCGTCTTGGCATCGCTTTCAAAACTTGCAACAAGCACACCGTCATTGTCAACTATGTCAACCTGCAAAGTTATATCCTTATCCTCGCCGGTTTCGTTTCTTACCTCAGCCTCAACCGTGATATCCGCCGAATTTTCGCGCAAATCAAAGTTTTTGCCGTAAATGTAGTTACCCATTGTTTTCATATTGCTGTAAAGCGGCAATGTCTGATAAATCTTATTCATCGCGTGCAGCTTTACGTTACCGGTAAGTCCGCCCTGAACCTCGTTGAAGTCCTTGGTGTTCCACTGGTATCTGTAACCCGACAAATCGCCCGGCGTATGTCCCGGAATTGTTTCCTGGGTTACACTGTTTGAACCTCTGTAAGACGTATTGTCGGTCGCAACCGCAATTACGTTATCGGCACCGGCTACAATGTAGTCGGTAAGGTCAAAGCCTACCGGCACAACTCCGGCTTCGTAATAACCTGCCATTTCGCCGTTTACATAAACGTAAACCGACTGTCTGAACGCCTCAAACTCGATAACGAATTTCTTTCCGGCATCAGTTTCGGGTACGGTTATGTTCTTGCGGTAAAACATAAATCCTCTGTAAAGACCCGTTTCACCGGCATCGACTCCGAGTCCGTCAAACGAATCCACCGCGTTTATCGCATGCGGCAGACTGACGGTTTCCCATGTGCTGTCGTCGTAGCCGACATCGTAAAAGTTCTTGCCCGACGTGTCTTTCACGCCGTCAAGTGCGGCGGCAAGCGGAAATGTCGCATTGTCTGCCGCTCTTTTGTACTTCCAGTCAATGTTCATATTATACGTCACCGTCGGTGTTTCAAGCTGAGTATACTCAGTCTGTGCACCGTCTGTTTCGTTCTCCGCCAAAGCCGAGAACGGTATAAGCAGCTGAACAAGCAGTGCAAGTACGCATAAAAATGATACTTTTTTCTTCATAGCTCCTCTTCCTTTCGTTTTGCACATTATACAAAAATGCACTATATCCTTTTGTAATTATTATAGCATATTGAACATTTGTGTACATTGCACGCGTTGCTTTTTTACATTGCAAAAATTGCTGTTTAACTTTTGCGTACAGCCGCATTTGCGTTCACCTCTCGGATAAAAAAGACAACAATTTTTGTATTAAATTCCGAGTTAAACCTTTTAAAGCAGTACCGCAAAGATGTCCGGCGTACAAAGTGCGGTTTTGCCAAAGGCAAAACTAACAGGTCTGCAGTCTTATTGATAATGTTTCATATTGTAAATAACGCAAATGTGTGATATTATATTATCAAACAACTAAAATACTAAGAACGGAACGAATGTAATGAAACAAATATCAATAGGAATCCTCGCCCACGTTGACTCGGGCAAAACCACTCTGTCCGAAGCAATGCTGTATCAAAGCGGCGAAATACGAAAGCTCGGCAGAGTTGACCATAAAGATGCATTTTTAGACACGCACGAAATAGAGCGTGACCGCGGAATAACAATATTTTCAAAGCAGGCACTTCTGCACCTGCCCGACACCGCCGTCACACTGCTCGACACCCCCGGTCACGTTGACTTTTCAGCCGAAACCGAGCGCACTCTCCAAGTGCTTGACTACGCTATACTCGTTATAAGCGGTTCGGAGGGAGTGCAAAGTCATACGGAAACACTTTGGAATTTGCTCATACGCTATAAAATTCCTACCTATATATTTGTAAATAAAATGGATTTATCCGCTTCGGACCGCGACAGCATTATGGCGGATATTAAAAGCAAGCTGAGCAATAACTGTATCAATTTCAGCGTTGACAGGACAGACAGTGAGTTTTTGGAAAACATCGCTGTGTGCGACGAACAGCTGACGGAAAATTTTCTGGAAAACCGCTCCCCTACCCAATCCGACATTGCGCGCGTGTTAGCCGAACGGAAAGTGTTTGCGTGCTATTTCGGTTCGGCGCTCAAGCTTGACGGTGTCGCGGAGCTTTTGGACGGACTGGATAAATATACCGTATCGCCCGACTACAAATCGGAGTTCGGCGCTAAGGTGTTTAAAATCACCGAGGACGACAAGGGTAATCGGCTAACGCATATGAAAATCACCGGCGGCAGACTGTGCGTAAAGGATATAATAACGCAAAAAGAGTCGGACGGAAACATTGTATCGGAAAAGGTGAACCAGATAAGAATATATTCGGGCGCAAAGTTCACCGCCGCCGACTGTGCAGAGTCGGGAACGGTCTGCGCCGTTACGGGACTCACCCGCACCGCCGCCGGTGACGGACTCGGCAGTGAGTCAAGCTCTACACCGCCCGTACTTGAGCCTGTACTCACATATCAGGTGATACTCCCCGACAATGTCGCACCGCACACCGCGCTTTTCAATCTGCGCCGTCTGGAAGAGGAGGACCCTCTTCTGCACGTTGTATGGAATGAACGTTTACAGGAAATTCATATGCAGCTTATGGGTGAAGTACAGCTCGATATCATAAAACGTCTTGTCGCCGAACGCTTTAAATTAGATGTAAGTTTCGGTCCGGGCAGTATTTCCTATAAAGAAACAATTGCCGCGCCGGTTGAGGGTGTCGGTCACTACGAACCCCTGCGCCACTACGCCGAAGTGCATGTACTTTTAGAACCGCTTGCACGCGGCAGCGGTATGCAGTTTGCCGTCAGTTGCAGCGAAGATATGCTCGCGAAAAACTGGCAAAGGCTTATATACACTCATTTTACCGAAAAAACGCACGTCGGCGTGCTTACCGGCTCACCGATTACCGATATGAAAATCACGCTTATTGCGGGACGTGCGCACTTAAAGCACACCGAGGGCGGTGATTTCCGTCAGTCTACCTACAGCGCTATACGTCAGGGACTCAAATGCGCCGACAGAATACTCCTTGAAACCTGGTATAATTTCCTTCTTGAAATTCCGACCGAAAATATCGGGCGCGCAATGACGGATATTCAGCAAATGGGCGGCACGCCCGACCAGCCCGTAACAACGGGTGATATGTCGGTTCTTACAGGCTGTGCGCCGGTTTCGGCAATGCGCGGATATCACACCGAGCTTGCCGGATACACGCGCGGCAGAGGAAAACTTATGTGCAGTGTGAAAGGGTACGAGCCTTGTGTCAACCCCGAAGCCGTTATCGCCGACATCGGCTACGACAGCGACGCCGATATCGAAAACACTGCCGATTCGGTGTTTTGCTCACATGGTGCCGGTTTTGTCGTTAAGTGGGACGAAGTGTGCGAACATATGCACCTTGCCGCCGGTACGGACTTCGGCGAAAAGGGCAGTTATGACGTGCAGAGTGCCGTCATAGCCGAGGAACGCTATCATAAGAACGCCTCGACGGACATCGAGCTTTTGAAAATATTTGAAAGCACATACGGTCCTGTACGGCAAAAGGTGCACACCGCACTCAAAACAAAAAAGAGTGTACCGCAGACGAAAAGCGTAAAAGCAAAGCCGATGCCGACAGGTCCGGAATATCTGCTTGTCGACGGCTATAACATAATTTTCGCTTGGGACAACCTAAAGAAAATCGCGGATAACGATTTACAACAGGCGCGCGCCGCACTCATCGACATTCTCTGCAACTACCGCGGTTTTCGGGAATGTGAACTCATTCTTGTTTTTGATGCGTACAAGGTTAAAGGTAATAAGGGTGAAGTTGAAAAAGTCAACAATATTACGGTTGTGTATACAAAAGAGGCGGAAACCGCGGATATGTATATCGAAAAGGTGACTCACCAAATCGGCAGAAAACACCGCGTGCGCGTGGCAACCTCGGACAATCTCGAACAGCTCATAATCCTTGCCGGCGGTGCGGTGCGTATATCCGCCGATGCGTTTTACCGCGAGGTACGGCAGACGGAAAATGAAATTCGTTCAATTATTAACAAACCGTAAATTTTTAATTATTTCACTTTATGATAGTGACAAATCCGAATATATATGTTATTATATATTTGTGAACTTATGATAAATCTTTAACAAAGTTTGCAAAATATATGTATATTATGCTTAAAATGTGCTAAAGCAGAACACGCTAAATATTGCTAAATCTGGATGTGATTTTGTATGGATTTGAAAACAACTCAACAATCAAATACTAAAAACGACGCGTATAACAACCTGCCGTGCGGTATTGTATCTTTCAGCATTAAGGATTTGTCTGTGCTGTACTCGAACAATATATACAACGAGCATTTCGCCTCTGACACAGCTGTACTGAACGTGCCCCGGGACAAACGGGAATGGTTTAAATCGGCTCTTGGGGTACAGCTTGCGGAGTCTGACAGCGCAACTCTCGATTACTGCACCGCGCCGAATGTTTGGAACAGGATTATTGCCGTTTCCGGCTGTACGCCGGACACCGTATCGGCGGTTTTGGTGGACGTGTCCGACCAGTATGAAAATCTGGCGGTTCTTAAAGAGCAGGAAAAGGCACTGCGCGAAAAAGTCGAAACGGACCCGCTTTCAAAGGTGTATAACCGCGGTGCCGCGATAGAAAAGATAAACGATTATATCCCAAGACACGATTGCTCGGCGTGTGCACTTCTTGTCGTAGATATAGACAATTTCAAAACCATTAACGATACCTACGGGCATTTGTACGGCGATGCGATTATATCAATGGTGGGAAACTGCATTAAAAACGTTGCCGGCGGTGACAGTATCATAGGCAGATTCGGCGGTGATGAGTTTTTCATATTTATAAAGAATGATACAAAGGAAAATATTAAGTCGTGCGCCGCACAGATAAACGATATGATTTTGAAAATGCGCGCCGATATTTCCGACGATACGGACATTTCCGCAAGCATCGGCATTGCGTACGCCTCGTGCGCGGACGAGGGCGAGCCGCTGAACTATGAAACGCTCTTTTCCTGTGCCGACAAGGCTTTGTATATGGCAAAATACAACGGCAAAAACCGCTTTGAAATATACAACGGGCAGACTATGGGCAACATCATCGGCAGAGGTATCGGCTACAGTGAAGCTGTGTCCGACGAGCCGGTCACAACAACCTCGCGCGATACTGTGTCGCTTGCGATTGAAATCCTTTCAAAATCGAAAAACACCGACAACGCCGTGCATAACGTTATGCGCCACGTCGGACTTCAGCATGGTATAACCCTCGTTCAGATTATGAAGATTGACTCTGACGAGGATATGGTTACTATCGAGCATGACTGGTCGGCGGTATCGAATACGGCATCAAAGTCGAACAAAACCGGTTACTACACGCACAACGACATAAACTGTTTTCTGAAACGGTTCAATAAGAAAGGTTATTTCATACTGTCCGAGGACGACACGAGCGATTTCAGCCATAAAATGAACAATGAATTTGCGAAAATAGCCGACAAAAAGGTTATATACTGCGCAAATGTGCTGGATAAAACTTTCTATATGACGGTTTATCATTACCCCGACAGGGTACAGCCGTGGACGGACGACGAAATAGCCGTCATTCTCGAAATAACGAAAATGATATCGGTATTTCTCAACAAAAACGAGTATGTAAGCAACAAGGAGCGTTATCTTTGGAACACCATAAATTTTGAGGTTGCCACGGGACTTTACAATTTTCCGGCATTTCTCACTCAGGCAAGCCGTATAAAACAAGCCGCCATTGACAAGGATAACGATTTTGCGATAGCGCATATGGAGTTTGTTGATTTTTACAGATTTTACGAACGGCACACCATAGGTCTTGGACTCAGTCAGGTTATAGAGAAATTCGGAATTTACCTAAGGGGCAAGCTCGACAGCAACGCTGCTGTTGCCACGTATCTTGCCGGAAGTGAGATTTTCATTGTTGCGGCGCGGTTTATCCGCGGTACGGACATAAAGAAAATTTTTGAGGATTTGGTTGACGAGTTTTTCAAAGAACAGATTCCGCAGTTTAAGGGCGAGCCTATCGCAGTACACACCGGAATTGCGCATTTGCCGACCGACGGCAGTAACTTTGCGGCTATTCATATGGCGCGTAATCTAAAGGGAAATTTGAAAGACCGCGACCGCAACATATGCGTAATCGACTCTGTATACAGCTGATAAAAGCCGAATTTGTATTCTTTGCCGCACTCAAAAGTCACAGCACATTCGGTGGCGGTTTTATATTTCGGTGCGCGAAAAAAATAATTTTAAAAAACAAAAATAATTTCAAGAAAAAACTTGACAAGATATATTTTCTTTGTTATAATATATCTTGTCAGTTTGACTTGGAGAGATGTCTGAGCGGTTGAAAGAGCCGGTCTTGAAAACCGGTGACGTGCGAGCGTCCGTGGGTTCGAATCCCACTCTCTCCTCCACACAACAATTTTATATTGTACTTGCATACAGCTGTCGGCTTGGCTGTCGACTGTGAAGTATGTGTTACGGAGAAGTACTCAAGAGGCCGAAGAGGCGCCCCTGCTAAGGGTGTAGGTCGGGAAACCGGCGCGAGGGTTCAAATCCCTCCTTCTCCGCCAATAAAATCCCACCAAAGTGGGACGGCGAAACACCGAAAATCCAAATGAT
Organism: uncultured Lachnospiraceae bacterium; assembly: GCA_964422725.1. Lineage (GTDB taxonomy): Bacteria > Bacillota > Clostridia > UBA1381 > UBA1381 > CAKSNH01. The sequence continues at coordinate 270 of CAYRCC010000037.1, read as the reverse complement.
TTTCGGTGTTTTTTTTTGCGGTTGCAAATAACCAAACAGACGGCTATATTTCCGCAAAATCAATTATCGATATTTATCACCTTACCCGTCGCGCAGCGCACAGCGATGAAGTAACACGAAACGAAAAAGATTATAAAAAATCAAAAGTTAATGTATTATCTCCGAGCGAGCTTGTAAACATCTCGGAAAATACAGACGAAAATTAATATTTTTATTAATAGCATTGACCCAAAATCAATGCTCTCATACTGCAGACAAAACACAATGTGT
>CAYRCC010000036.1:0-20955 GCA_964422725.1 uncultured Lachnospiraceae bacterium | reverse complement strand
AGACAGACAGACAGACAGACAGACAGACAGACAGACAGACAGACAGACAGACAGCGTAACCTGTCTGCACTTTGGATACCAAAAAATAACTTAATATTACATAATAAGGAGAACAGGGCAATCGGTCTGACCGATTGTTCCGTTCTCCTTTTGTTTTTTAAATCAATCAGCCTTTCAAACGTAAATTTTATGAATCGAGGTGTTTAACACTGCATTTATAGCAAAACCGATTTACACGTGCGGTTTTCGCAATTTGTTTGCGGTACATAAACACTAAGAAAACACATAATGGGAAAACTCGAATTAACCAAGGAGATGATTCAGTATGGCAAAAACAAAATATAAACTGACCGCCATAATCGCGATTCTTTCAATGCTGTGCTTGTTTCTACCCGTAACATCGGGCACGGCGGCAAGCGGTACTTCGTCATCAATCCAAATCGGTGACTACCTTCAAATGGGTACATACTACGATGAACCGATACTCTGGCGGTGCGTGGACATAGACGAAAACGGTCCGCTTATGCTGAGCGATAAAATACTTTGCTTAAAACCGTTCGACGCGCAAACGAGCGAAAACTCCGAAACGGGTTCGCACAGCAGAGATAGCGATTCAAACCGCGCAAGTTACGGTTCAAACTACTGGGCAGACTCGAATATGCGCTCATGGCTCAATTCGTCCGCGACAGCCGGAAATGTGGAATGGCTCTGCGGAAATCCGCCTATTGCCGCAAAAGTGCCTGACGGCTATAATGCATATGACAGTGAAAGCGGATTTTTGACTAATTTTACAGCAAAAGAGCTGAAAGTCGTAAAAGAAGTTACGCAAAAATCACTTTTGAACGAAAACGATTCAAGTTTGGCTACATCGGGAACGGAAATACATACATATAACGGCAGTATATCAGGGGTTGTGCAAAATTATGATAAAGCATATTCGGAAAATGTGACCGACAAGATGTTTTTGCTTGACGTAAAACAGTTAAACGCTGTGTACAATAACGGCGATGTATTGGACAGTGACTATTACATAGGCAGACCGACCGAGAAATGCGTGGAAAATTCTGACTATACAAGTAATGATCTAACAGTCGGCAGTAAATGGTACTATTGGCTCCGCTCGCCTTATTCCGGCTATAAATCCGGTGTCCGCTACGTCTACTCGTCGGGCGATGTCAACAGATGTTATGCATATGTCGGCTATATAGGCGTGCGACCGGCGTTTTATCTGGACGTTTCGACGTTTACAGCAGAGAACGGCGAGGGAACAGCCGCAAAGCCGTATACGATAGACGGTGCGAGCACACCGACGGCTACACCTACACCTTCGTGTGTTATGCAAGAACCGACCAAAGAACCGACACCGTCACCGAATTTGTCGGGTTTTGCAAAGATAACAGCTGAAGTTGAGGCTGATTCTTATGAAGTCGGCTCGACAATTAAGATTACTTATGCATATGAAGGTTTGGACGAGAAAAACTGTAATGTATGTGAGCTTCAGATGAGACAGCCGCTTGACAGTAAATATTTTGAATATGTAGGTTGTACGGGTTATATGGGGGTATCAGGCTATAATAGAGTGACGGGTAGTTTTGTAACGGATTTTATAGCTCCTTCTTATGAAGAATACATAACCGGTACAACACATAAGATTGCTACTATTGAGCTTAAGTTGCTTAAGACGATTGACGGTAAGTATAAGATGCCGGCTATTATTGATAAATTCATAACATGTTGGGATGAAAATTATAATACTTATGAATATACCGATATAGGTGTTCCTACAATTGTATTTGAATTAAGTATTTTGAGTACGCCAACGCCGACACCGAACAACAGCGGAGTGAGCGGCGGAGTTACCTGGAGAATTGACGGCGATACGCTGTACCTGAGCGGCGGCGGAAGTATGAATGATTATACAAAAGGCGGTGCGCCGTGGTATAAACAGGGCAGTACACAAGTTAAGAAGATTGTGTTTGAGGATAATAATATAACGACGGTAGGCGCGTACGCGTTCTACGGGTTCGGAAAATTAACGTCCGTTGAGTGGTCTGAAAATGCGGATTTGATAGGAAAGGGCGCATTTGAAGACTGCAGCGCACTTGTCGGAGTACAGCTGCCGCAAAGGCTTATAAGCATAGCCGACGACGGATTTAAGGGGTGTGCGGTGTTAAAAAGCATAGCGGTTCCGGGCGGTGTGAGCCTGATGGGCGCGGGTGCGTTTGAGGGTTGTACGGCTCTTGCCGAGATAACACTGCCGTTTATCGGCGCACAGGTAGGAAGTAAGGACAGCAAAACGGTATTTTCCTACATATTCGGCGGTAATGTGCCGGCGAGCCTTAAAAAGGTTACGATAACCAACGAAACGAATGTGCCGGAAAATGCATTTAAAGGTTGTGCGGATATCGAAAATATCAGCGTAAACAGTGAGGTTAAGACAATCGGCGCAAGTGCGTTTGACGGCTGTAAAAAGCTTAAAATATTTGCAGTGCCTGAGGGAATTAAGGTTATAGGCGACTGCGCGTTCAGAAACTGCGAAAGCGCAGCGACGATAAGAGTGCCGAATACGGTTACAAGTATAGGAGAGAGTGCGTTTGACGGCTGCAGAAAGCTGACGAGCGTGAATGTGCCGGATAAGGTGGAGTATATTTACAATTATACGTTCAGAAACTGCGCCTCACTTGAAAAAATCACAATTCCGACAACAGTTAAAACAGTCGGAGTGAGCGTACTCGAAGGGTGTAATAAGCTGTATGACATTAAAGTTCCGTTTGTCGGAGCGAACGCCGACCCGGGCGCGGAAAGTGCCGGAGAAAACGGTATTTTCGGGTATTTCTTCGGTGCGGCGGATAACCGCGATGTTCCGCCGTCGGTAACCAAGGTGGAAGTTATAAGTGCCGACGGAAGAGGCTATATCCCGATGGCGGCTTTTAAGGATTGTATATATATAGAAGATATCATAATCACAGGCGAACGAAATATTTTGGACGGTGCGTTTGAAAATTGCAGAAACCTGAGAAATCTGTACATTCCGAGCAGTGTATCGACTATAGGCAAGGAAATACTCAAAGACTGTACACAGCTTGAAACGCTTGTAGTGCCGTTTATCGGTATAACCAATATAAGCGGAAGTATAAACAGCCGCGACGAAAGTTCTGTTTTGGGAGGATTTTTCGGATATAACGATAGAGTAAAGACAGGTACGCTCCAGTATTACGACAGAGATGGAAACGGATTTCATTACTATAAAGTGCCGCCTACGCTCAAAAAAATTTCATTGTTGAATCAGGTGGAAATACCTGAGGGTGCGTTTATGAATTGTGATTTTATCGAAAATGTGTCGATAGTTACGGGTGCGGTAATGCATAAATATGCGTTTTACAACTGTAAGAGTCTTGTAAACGTTACATTGCCGATTGATATGCAAACTATAGAAACTCAGGCGTTTGCACTTTGTGAGAGCCTTGAAAGCATTAACATTCCGGCAAAGGTTAAAACCATCGGCGAACAGGTGTTCTATAATGCGAGAAACCTTAAAAACGTAACAATGCCGGATTCGGTTACCGAGATTGCTGACGATGTGTTTAACGGAACGAATTTGCAAACGATGAGCGAAATCGGTTTGATGTCGGACAGTCTGACGATTACGTGTTCGGAGGGCTCGGAGGCACAGAAGTATGCCGATGCAAAAGGAATTGCAACGAATATTGTGTCAAAGGATAAGGTGAACATAAGAGAAACCGCAACGACAGTGTCATTGCTTTCGGATAATTCGTATTTGTTCGACGTGATAAATGCGTATACTATGCGCGGTACACTGCACATTGAGCTGTACGATGAAAACGGCAGAATGATTAGTGAAAAGACACAGGATACCGAAACTGATGTTGAGTACAGAGCGGAGTTTTCACAGGAAGAAATGTCGGGTGTATCGTCGGCAAAGGTTTATATTGCGGACGACAGCGGCAAAATGATTTCAACGGCGGAAGAAACTATGTCGCTTGAAAACGGCGAAATTCCGGAGCTGCCGGAAAACGATATCGAAATTGTATATGACAGCGACAGCGGCAGTGTAAGCTTTACCGGTACTGCGGCAGTGTATATGAAAAAGGGCGCGGTACTGATAGTTGCGGTTTACAACAACAGTGACGGCAGTTTATACGAAGTGAAACTATATGATATTTCGGGTATAGACGACGAAGAAAATATAGACACAGCGTTTGACGGTAAAAAGGTTAAGCTTATGCTGTGGGAGTCAATGGAAAATACAAAACCGTTGGCTGAGATTAAAGGGATATAACATAAGGGATATAACATAAAGGTCTGTACAAAGTAAAAAAACGCCTTTTACATACATTCATATAACAGGCTTTTGTGTTAATCAAATAGACAGGCAGCGGCAAAGCGGTTTTCGGAGTTTGAGAGAATAATATCCGAAAGTGTTTTGCACAAGTCTGAAAATCAAGAAAAAATGGAGGTAATCTAAAATGAAAAAGGCAATATGTTTAATTATTGCAGCGGCGATGCTGACATCGGGAACGACTTTGGCGTTTGCACAGAGCAGTGCCGCCGAGCAGAATGTTGCCGCAGTGCAGGAGGGTATTGATTTATTCGCATCTGTTGACGGCATCACATTCGAGTATGACTATTCCAACAGCTCGGAATTGGTCAGAGTGGTGAAGGTAAAGTATAACAAAGCATATTTTACCAAAGGTATCAGCAAATTTAATGCTGAAATAAGTATACCGAGTCAATACGTTGAAAGCGTAGAGTGCAGTTCAAAGCTGACAGGTTTGGAAATAACAGACAGCTTTGAAAACGATGTATACAAGGTTAGCGGTGAGAGCGGTGTGAATGTTGTTCCGATGGACGATGCACTGTTTACAATGAACATAACGCTCAAGCAAAACATTCTGAATCCGTTTGCAATATCGCTTACGGGAAACTCGTATCTGGGTGACGATACCGGCACAACGCAGTATCTGACAAGCGGCGGAATGAACGGTGCGAGCATTACAATTCCGGCAAACCTGACCGACGGATATGAGGACGGCGGAACGGACGGTGCCGTAACGTGGCATTATTCAAACGGAGTGCTTACGCTTAACGGAAACGGAACAATGAGTAACTATGAACAGGGCAGTGCGCCTTGGTACAAGCACGCCGATAAGATTAAGAGCATTGTGTTTACCGAGGATAATCTGCAAAACATAGGTAAAAATGCTTTTTACGGTTTGCAAAACGCCGAAAGTGTTAAGCTGTCCAAGGATATCAGCGCAATAAACGATCATGCGTTTGAGGGTTGTACATCGCTTAAAAATATTGACATTCCGACAAGCTCGGGAGTTGGAATAGGCAATTATGCGTTTAAGGATTGTACGTCGCTTACGGCTGTGGAAATTCCGTCGGGGGTAAGAGTAGTTGGTCTGGGTGCGTTTGAGGGTTGTACAAGACTTTCGTCAATGACTTTGCCGTTTATCGGTGAGCAGAACGGAAAAAATGATTCGGTAACCACGTTTTCGCATATTTTCAACTCCAATGTGCCGGAAAGCCTAAAGATTGTGTCAATCACAGACGAAACGCTTATACCTGAATCGGCGTTTGAAAATTGTGAGTATATTGAAAATATTTACATCAATGCCGATGTAACATCTATGGGAAGTAAAGCGTTTAAAGGTTGTTCGAGATTGAAAAATTTCAACATTCCGCTCAAGGTAACGAAAATAAACGATTATACTTTCCAGGGTTGTTCGTCTATTGAAATGATTACGGTTACCGATGCTATAACGGCTATAGGTACGGGTGCGTTTGACGGCTGCAAAATGCTTTCGTCAATATACGTGCCGAACGTTTCCGCAATAAACGACTATACTTTCAGAAACTGTGCCGCGCTTACGCAAATTACAATTCCGAATTCGGTTAAAACGATAGGTGCGAGTGTACTTGCAGGCTGTGATCATCTTAAAGATATCAAAGTTCCGTTTGTCGGTGCAAACGCAGACCCGGGAGATATAGCGGTTACGGAAAACGGTATTTTCGGATATTTCTTCGGTGTAGCGGATAACAATATGATTCCGGCATCGGTAACAAAGGTTGAAGTTACGGGTACGGATAAGGCACAGTATATTCCGAAAGAAGCGTTTAAGAATTGCGCAAATATCGAGGATATAATTATAGACGGCGGACGCTGTGTTCTCGGCAGTGCATTTGCAAACTGCAAAAATCTGAGGAATCTGTACATTCCTAAGAGTATAAACACCATAAGCAGTGAAAGTATACTCGACGGCTGTACACAGCTTGAAACACTTGTAGTGCCGTTTGTCGGAACGGACGAAACAGACATAAATACGGAAACATCTGTTTTGGGCGGATTTTTCGGTTATGACGATAGGTCACAGGCAAAAAACATTATGCAGTATTATAGGTATGACGACGGTGTGCCGCAAAAGCATTACTACAAAATACCGTCAACACTTAAAAATGTTTCTGTTTTGAATCAAATCAATATACCGGTGGGTGCATTTATGAACTGTGAGTTTATTGAAAACGTATCCATAATATCCGGAGCAACAATGAACGAGCGTGCGTTCTTTAAGTGTACGGGACTTAAGAATGTCATACTTCCGAATGATATGGTGACGATAAAATCAGAGGCGTTTGCGGAGTGTGACAGTCTTGAAAACATTAATATTCCGGCAAAGGTTAAGACTATTGGCGAAAATGTATTCTATAATGCAAGAAACCTTAAGAACGTAACAATGCCGGATTCGGTTACCACGATTGCGGACAATGTGTTTAACGGAACGAATTTGTACACAATGAGTGATATGAACCTTATGTCGGACAGTCTGACGATTACGTGTTCGGAGGGTTCGGAGGCACAGAAATATGCTGAGGCAAAAGGAATTGCGACAAACATTGTGCCGTCAAGCGAGCTTGATGTTACGGAAATCGGTGTAATCACTTCAGCAACGTCAACGGGCGGATGTATTGTTGACGTAACCGACGGCAACAAATTAAGCGGTGTAGTATACGCGGCTCTTTACGATTCAAATGATAGAATGATTGCGGTTAAGAAACAGGAAACGGAAAACAATGAAGTAGAATACAGATTTGATTTTACTAAAGATGAGTCAAACGAAGCAAGCTATACGAAAGTATTCGTATGGGGCGGAAATGAGAATGTTAAGCCGCTGGCGGAAAAAGTTACAAAGAGCGTGTAACCGATAGAATAAAGGGAGTGGCTGTATAGCGGATATTGTATTGTTACAGTCGTCAACCGTATTGACGAGATAATGCATACAATGAATTTGAACGCTGACAGTTGTTAGAGGCTGTCGATAAAATGTCGGCAGCCTCAAAATACAGACAGACTGTAAATGAAACTTCATTAAAAGTTTTACTCAAATTTTAAAAATGTGAGAGGAGGGAGTCAGATGCTAAAACGGATTTTAAGCTGTTTGACGGCAATAAGTATGCTTGCGGCAAATGTAAGTGTATTTGCGGACGAAACAACAAATGAGAGTGCAGACAATCCGAATACGGAGTTTGTAAATGAAGAAGTCGGGAATAACGAAGCTGAAAACGAAGAGGTGCAAGACGATAATGTCTATGAAGAAATCGCGGGCGGTGTCTGCGGTGAGAGTGCTGTGTGGATACTGGACAGCGGCGGCACGCTTACAATCAGCGGTGCGGGGGATATGCAAGATTACAGCTCATCTTCCTCCGGCGATATGTCACCGTGGTATTCGTATAAAGACAGTATAACGTCGGTTGTGATTAAAGACGGTGTAACGCACATTGGAAACTCGGCGTTTTTCTATTGCAGTAATTTGGCGCAGATAGCAATACCTGAAAGCGTTAAGAGTATAGGCAGTTATGCATTTTCGTCGTGCAGCGGCTTGACAAATGTGTCAATACCAGAGGGTGTTAAGAGCATAGGTCGTTATGCGTTTGACTATTGCAGTTACTTGTCAGAGCTGACGCTATCCGTCGGAGTAACCGATATCGGCAGTTATGCATTTAACAATTGCAGTCGCCTGAAAGAAATAACAATACCCGAAAGTGTAACGAGTATCGGAAACTCTGCATTTAACAATTGCGACAGCTTAACACAAATAAATGCGGACAGCAACAATGCGCATTACGCAGCGGCGGACGGAGTATTGTTTGACAAAAATATGAGTACGCTTATACGTTGTCCGGAGGGAAAAGAGGGTACATATACAGTGCCGGAGAACGTTGAAAGTATCAGCGAAGCCGCGTTTTACGGCTGTAAGGGATTGCTCGGAATAACCGTCCCCGCAACTGTAAGAGAGATAGGAATTAAGGCGTTTACGTGTTGCAGTGCTTTGACGGAAATAAACGTAAACAGTGATAACGTGTATTATACATCAATGTGCGGAATATTGTATAATAAGAATATGGATACGCTTATATGCTGTCCGGCAGGCAATAACGGTGTCGTGATAGTGCCTGACAGCGTAAAGAATATAGAGGAGTGCGCGTTTGCGTATTGTGATGATTTAACAGGAGTGATAATACCCGACGGTGTGGAGCTCATTAATCGGAGCACGTTTGTCGGCTGTGAAAGGCTCGAAAACGTAGTTATACCGAACGGCGTGACGAGTATCGGAAAAAATGCATTCGGCAAATGCAAGCGTTTGAGCAATATAGTAATACCTAAGAGTGTGACGGATATTGAAAGCTCTGTATTCAACGACTGTAAGCGTTTGCAAAACGTGTATTATAACGGGACATATGATGAGTGGAAAAGTATCCGTATCGAAAATACCGGCAATGATTATCTGCAAAGAAAAGACGACATACATTACATAAACGATTACGGTATTTGCGGTGACAACCTTATGTGGGTGTTTGATAATGACAACACGCTTACAATTAACGGTACGGGAGATATGCGGGACTATAATCTCACTGATGATGATATGACACCGTGGTGCTTGCATAAGGACGATATAACGGCGGTTGAAATAAACGGCGCGGCGAGTATAGGCGGCGGTGCGTTTAAAAATTGCCGCGGACCGGAAAATATAGTGTTGCCGAATGAGGTTGCAAGTATAGGCGATGACGCGTTTGCCGGCTGCAGCGGTTTGGTAGGTGTAACCATCAAAAACAGTGAGGCTTTTATAGGAGAAAATGTATTCACGGATTGCGCACCGGAGTTTACGATTAAAGGATATAAGGGCTCAACCGCACAGACATATGCGGCAGAAAATGGTATAATGTTTGAAGAACTTCCGCCGATTGGCTGGGAAAACGGAGTGTCGGGCGTAAGCGGCAGTGTAATATGGAATTTGAAAGGCGACACGCTGTATTTGTGCGGCAGTGAAATGTACGATTATGATGTCGGTGAGGCACCGTGGTATGCCGGCAGGACAATGATAAAGAACATAGTTCTTGATGACGGAATATCTAATGTCGGCACATATGCTTTTTACGGACTTAAAAATTTGGTTTCTGTTACGTGGTCTGACGGAGTGACTTCGATAGGCGAGAATGCATTTGAAGGCTGTACATCTCTTGTCGGAACGGAATTTCCGGCAGAGCTTAAAAGCATAGGAAACCACGCATTTATCGGTTGTACGTCACTGGAAAGTGTGACTGTGCCGGACGATGCAATATTGATGGGTGCAAGTGTGTTTGAGGGTTGTACGGCTCTTGCCGAGATAACGCTGCCGTTTATCGGCGCACAGGTAGGAAGCAGGGACAGCAAAACGGTATTTTCCTATATATTCGGCGACAATGTGCCGGAGAGCCTTAAAAAGGTTACAATAACCGGCGAAACAAATGTACCCGAAAATGCATTCAAAGACTGTGCAAATATTGAAAATATCAGCATAAACAGTGAGGTTAAGACAATCGGCGCGAGCGCGTTTGACGGCTGTAAAAAGCTTAAGGCATTTGTGATACCCGATGGGATTAAAATTATAGGAAATCGGATGTTTTGCGGTTGTGAGAGTGCGGTTTCGATTAAGGTGCCGGATACGGTTGCGGCGATAGGTGCGAGCGCGTTTGACGGCTGTGCAAGTCTTACTGCGATAAATATTCCGAACAAAGTTAAGAGTATTGAAAATTATACGTTCAGAAATTGTACCTCACTTACCCAAATTGATATTCCGACATCGGTTAAAAACATCGGAGACGGCGCGCTTGAAGGCTGTATAAGGCTGTATGAGGTAAAGATTCCGTTTGTCGGTGCAAATACCGCGCCGGGCAGCGGAGTAACAAACGAGGGTATTTTCGGATACCTATTCGGTGTGACCGATAATCGGGAAGTTCCGTATGCGGTAACAAAGGTTGAGGTTACGGGGACAGACAGAAATTTATATATTCCCGAATCGGCATTTAAAGACTGCATATATATTGCCGATATAATTATCGACGGCGGAAGAGCTGTTTCGGACAGAGCGTTTGAAAACTGCAAATCACTAAAGAATTTGTATATTCCGAAAAGTATACACAATATAGGAGAGGAAATTCTTCTCGACTGCGTAAATCTGGAAACGCTCACTGTTCCGTTCATCGGAAACAGTCATAATGACAAAAATACGGAAACATCTGTTTTGGGCGGATTTTTCGGTTATGACGATACTGATATGATAAAAGGCACAAAGCAGTATTATAAGTATGGTCAGCAGGACAGTCATTATTACAAGATACCGCAGACACTCAAAAATGTTTCTGTTCTAAACCAGCCGGTTATTCCGACGGGCGCGTTTATGGAATGTGACTTCATTGAAAGAGTTTCAATAGTAAGCGGAGCTGAAATGGGAGAACAGGCGTTTTACAATTGTGTGTCACTGAAAACAATTACATTGCCGAATGATATGCAGACAATGAAAACTCAGGCGTTTGCAAACTGCGAAAGCCTTGAGAATATTAACATTCCGGCAAATGTCAAATCTATAGGCGAACAGGTGTTCTACAATGCGCGGTCGCTGAAAAATGTAACGATACCGGATTCGGTTACCGAGATTGCTGACGATGTGTTTAACGGAACGAATTTGTACACAATGAGCGAAATCGGTTTGATGTCGGACAGTCTGACGATTACATGTTCTAAGGACTCGGCGGCACGCGAATATGCCGAGGCAAGAGGAATTGCAACGAATATTGTGCCGTCAAGCGAACTTAATGTGCGTAAGACCGCGACAACGGTGTCACTGCTTTCGGATAATTCATATTTGTTTGACGTGATGAACGCGTATGCTATGCGCGGTATTTTGCACGTTGAGCTGTATGATAAAAACGGCAGAATGACCTGCGAAAAGACACAGGATACCGGAGCTGATGTTGAGTACAGGGTGGAGTTTTCACAGGAGGAAATGTCGGGTGTATCGTCGGCGAAAATGTATATTGCGGACGACGACGGGAAAATGATTTCAACGGCGGCAGAAACCGCCTCGCTTGCGGACGGTGAAATCCCGATGCTGCCGGAAAACGATATCGAAATTGTATATGACAGCGACAGCGGCAGTGTAAGCTTTACCGGTACTGCGGCAGTGTATATGAAAACCGGCGCGGTACTGATAGCGGCGGTTTACAACAACAGTGACGGCAGTTTGTACGAAGTGAAACTGTATGATGTTGCGGATATAGACGATGCAAAAAATATAGACACAGCGTTTGATGATAAAACGGTTAAGCTTATGCTGTGGAAGTCGATGAAAAATGCAAAGCCGTTGGCAGATACAGTAGAATGACGATAAAAAATTCTCCGGTTCGCCGATAAAGCGAATCGGAGAATTTTTGGAAATAATTTATTTGACAAAAGGCAAAACCTGCAAAATTGTTTAGGTTGCTTAAATAATCTGTGCAAATTTATATTATTATGTGCAAAATTATGAATTTTCTTGACAAGATAAACGTATTGTGATATAGTAATCATATTATAAAATATTGAGAGGGGCAATAATTATGTATTGTAAGAATTGTGGAAGTGAAGTAGATGCAAACGCTACAGTTTGTGTGAAATGCGGATTTGACAAAAACAAGGGTAACAAATATTGCTATAACTGCGGTAATGAAGTTGCACCGGGTGCACAGGTATGTCTTAACTGCGGTGTTGCGGTAGTTGATGCGGTAAACCAGAAATCAAAGCTGACTGCCGGATTGCTTGGAATTTTCCTTGGCGGTTTGGGTATTCACAATTTCTATTTGGGATACACAGGCAAAGCTATTGCGCAGATTGTACTGTCATTGTGCTTTGGTATCGGTGCTATATGGGGCTTGATTGAAGGCATTATGATTTTGACGGGTAGTATTAATAAGGACGCTGCCGGCAATCCGCTCAAGGACTGATGATTTTTAAGAACATACATAAGCAGAGTTTCCGGTGTTTCGGGAGCTCTGTTTTTTACTCGGATATAAAAATTAAACACAAAGCTGTAAAAATATTTGTATTGGCAGCAGTTATTATATTGATATGTATGTGGTATAAATACGATATAGGGTGCGTATGGCAGCGGATATTCGGTATTCCTTGCCCCGGATGCGGAATGACGCGTGCATATGTTTCGCTCCTGCACGGGGACATAAAAAAAGCATTTGAGTATAATTTTATGTTTCCGTTTGTTCCGGTGCTGTGTATATATGTGTTTTTTGACGGCAGAATTTTTCGTTCAAAAACTGTCGATAACATAATCATTTCGTGTATATTTGCCGGTTTTGCGTTTCGTTTTGGTTTGGTGATGCTTCATTTTGTGTAATTTCGGAATAAAAAATATTTTTTGCGTTTGTTTTTGTTGAACATAGAAAAAAATAGTGGTAAAATAATTATAGTAAATGATATTTGATTTTGAAAGGACGGTATGATGTGGAAAAATATGATTTGCTCAGAGAAAAGTACCCCGTATTTTCATTTAACGATTATAAAATAAGCAGTAATGATGATAATATATGTGTTGAATATTCGTTCACTATTGACGGACTTTCGGAATTTAAGCCGACATGGGTATTTCCGAAAAGCAAATATATCGGCATTGACGATGAGGTGCTTGAAAAACTGGTGTTTTCGCTGGGTATGGTGGAATTGGTAAGCTATTGGAAAATATCGTGTGCACCGAAGGTTGTCGTAAAGTGTGCCGTTTTGTCGCAAGAACAGATTGAATGGTGGAAGAAACAGTATTTCTTTGGCCTGGGAGAGTTTTATTACACCAACAAAATCAAAGCCGATTACGACAGCTTTATGAGTATTGTGTCAACAGGGAAAGAAATTTGCGGTAAAAAAACGGATACTCCGCTTGACGGCGTACTTATACCGATTGGCGGCGGAAAAGATTCGGCAGTTACGATTGAGATTTTAAAGTCGATTCGCGATAAATGCGCAGGCTACATCATCAATCCGCGCGGTGCAACTCTTTCCACAGCCGAAATTGCCGGTATGGACGGCGACCGCCTTGTAACGGTAAAGCGTACGCTGGACAATAATATGCTGGAGCTTAACAAAAAAGGTTTCTTGAACGGTCACACTCCGTTTTCGGCAATAGTAGCGTTTTCCGCTGTAATCTGCGCGTATTTGACAGGCAGAAAATATGTGGTGCTGTCAAACGAGGCGAGTGCAAACGAAAGTACGGTTGAAAACAGTTATGTAAATCACCAGTATTCAAAGAGTTTTCAATTTGAAAAGGATTTTTGCGAATACGAAAAGAAATATATTGATAGCGGAGTGAGCTATTTTAGTATGCTCCGCCCGATGAGTGAATTTCAAATAGCAAAATATTTTGCCGCAAATAAAGCATATCACGCTGTATTTAAAAGCTGTAACGCCGGCAGTAAGGAAAATATCTGGTGCTGTAATTGTCCGAAGTGTTTGTTTGTGTATTTGATATTGTCGCCGTTTTTGACGACTGAGGAAATGTCGGAAATATTCGGTGAAAATCTGCTTGAAAAGGAAGGCTTGAAAAGTATGTTTGAACAGCTGATAGGGGAGAGTCCTGAAAAGCCGTTTGAATGTGTGGGCAGCAGAGATGAAGTGAACACAGCCGTAAGCCTGACTATTGAGAAACTGGAAAAACAAAACAAAGAGTTGCCGCTTTTGCTCAAATACTACAAAACAACAAAAATCAGCGGTGAATATTTGAATAAGCCGAACAAATACGAGCATTTTTACGATGAACAGAATTTGTTGCCGTATGATTTTAAAAAGATGCTTGATGATGAATGTTACGGCGGCTTTCTTGGGAGGAATGGAATTGTATAACAAAATATGCAAATCGGTTGCCGGTAAAAATGTGCTGATACTCGGATTTGGCAGGGAAGGCAAATCAACGTGTAATTTTCTGAAAAAACACGCTGAATGTGCCTCGATAACAATTGCGGACTCCAGAATGATTGACGGTGTTGACGGCGTTTTGCTTAAATGCGGCAAGGATTATCAAAAGGATATCGAAAAATATGATATAATCATAAAAAGCCCGGGAATTGTGCTTGAAAATGCAAACGAAAAACTTTTATCAAAGCTTACATCGCAGACGGAATTGTTTTTTATGTGTTACCGAAACCAAATAATCGGAATTACCGGTACAAAAGGCAAGAGCACAACATCGACACTTATATATCACATTTTGAAATCCAAGTCGGATAACTGCATTTTGATGGGTAATATAGGTATACCGTCGTTTGATATGCTTGATAATATAGATGAAAATACGGTTATAGTGTATGAGCTTTCGTGCCACCAGTTGGAATATACGAAGATTTCGCCCAAAACGGCGGTATTGCTTAATTTGTACCCCGAACACCTCGACCATTACGGCACGTACGAAAAATACACAGCCGCCAAGGAAAATATTTACCGATATCAAAAGAACGGCGATTTGCTTGTGTGCAACGCGGATATACTGCCGAAAGCGTATAACGGTAAGCTGATGTCGATAACTATGACGGGGAAAAATGCGGATATAACGGTTGACGGACGAAATATTTGCCTCGGAACGGAAAATGTGCATATAGGCGAGGAAAATACATTGCTTGTAGGCAATCATAATGTATTTAATATTGCGGTGTGCTATGCGATATGCCGCGAGTATGGTGTAAAAAAAGAAGAATTTTTGAGTTACCTCAAAACATATAAGCCGCTTGCACACAGACTTGAGTATCTCGGTGAAAAGGACGGCATAAAGTATTATGACGACTCTATTTCAACCATCTGCGAAACGACAATACAAGCGTTGGAAAGCTTGAAAAATGTCGGAAGTGTAATTATAGGCGGAATGGATAGAGGTATTGATTATACGCCGCTTGTCGAATATATGAAAACCGCCGATGTTGATAATATAATTTTAATACCGGATACGGGAAACAGAATTTGCAAAATGCTGTCGCATACAGATGTTAAGGCTGATGTTGTGTCAGCTGACAGTCTTAAAGAGGCGGTCGAAAAGGCAAAAACGATTACTCAAAAGGGGAAAGTATGCATAATGTCACCGGCGGCGGCAAGTTATGGTTTTTTTAAAAATTTTGAAGAACGCGGAGAGGCGTTTTACAAATATATATTTGGATAAGGAGCGTTTATATGATACTTTCGATTGGAATGATAGTCAAAAACGAAGAAAAATATCTGCGTAGGTGTTTGGAGGGATTAAAGCCTATTCTCGACAGTATTGACAGCGAGCTTATAATCGCCGACACCGGTTCAACGGATAATACGGTCGATATAGCAAAAGAGTTTACGAACAAAGTGTTTCATTTTGAATGGTGCAATGATTTTGCGGCGGCGAGAAATTCAACATACAATAAAGCAAAAGGCGAATGGTTTATGTTTATTGATGCGGACGAAATAATAAATGATGCCTCTGAACTTATAGCGTTTTTCAAAAGCGGTGAGTATAAAAGATACGACAGTGCTACATATATACAAAGAAATTACAATTCCGAATTTTTAGGAAGTTACAACGATTTTAATGCGCCGCGAATGATAAAACGCACCGCAAACGGCGGTTTTGTCGGAATGATACACGAAGGACTCAAGGGTTTCGGAAACAATGTAAAATGTCTGCAAACGGCGGCTCATCATTACGGTTATATGAATATTCCCGAGCTTGCAATAAAAAAGTTTGAGCGAAACAAGGCTCTTTTGCTGAATAAGCTTGAAAATGGCGAAGAAAAAGCAAATACTTGTATGCAGCTTGCGCAGACGTATTTATCGGTAGATAAGTATGCAGATGCGGAAAAATATGCTTTAATGGGAATAGATTTCATTGATGAAAAGAATATTAAAGAAACCGATGAGTTTATACTTTTGTCACTGTATTTACAGGCAGCACAGATTTACAAGACTATGTGCAGATATGATAAAGTTGTGGAAATGGTGAAAAAGTATTTAATTAAGAAAAAACAGCGTTTGAGCTCCGACACCGATGCTTACGGTTTCCTGACTGTAGGTAAGCTGCAGCTTAAAAAATTTGATGAATGTGTATCGGCATATAACAGCTATAAGGCGGCGTATAAGGCGTATAATACGGGAAAAACAAAAACAGCAGATGTACTGTTTCGTGTTGTGTACTGTGCCGGCAAAGATTATTTCTGCGAAATCAGCTGCTGCGCCGCATATGCTTATGCGAAGCTTGATGACTATGTAAATGCGAAAAAGACATTGGATTCGATAAATTATATTGAATTTACGGGAAAAGAAAGAAAGATAGATGAGCTGATGAACAACGGCTTGAAAGTAATGTCTGAAATTAGTGACTACAGTATTGCGGCGGATATTATAAATAACGGTAAGGAGCGTATGCCGTATGTCATTAAAACAGTTATTATGGATAATTTCTTTGAATATAAGGGTATTGCCGAGGCGTTGTGCGGAAAGATTAAAGATGAAAAATATGCGTTAATGCTTTGCATACGTGATAAGGATATGCGCGGCGAAGATGTTATGGCGGATTTGGAAAAGCTTGTCGATGATTTTGAATACAGCGATATTTATAAGAATATATTCTATTATATGCTGAAATATAAAATTTCGCCGGACAAGTTATCAAAACTCCATAATATTTACAGCATTGCGGAATACATTTCCGCAATGACAGATAATGACAAAAAGAATATTGAAATTTTGGAAGATTATATTTGTGCACACTCCGAAACAGAAAGCATAACGGCGGCAGCACTTGTATTTCTGCTTTACACAGTACTGCTGAAAAACGCAAAAAATCTGGATAAAGAAAATGCTTTAAAGTATTACGAAGAATTTGCGGAATTTGCGGGAGAGTATATGAGCCTTGTATACAATCCGCAAATGCTGAATGACGACTGCATAGCGGTGTATCCGAATAATGTGCGGTTTGCGTATCATTCAAATATTATGTTCAGACTGTACAACGACGGCAAAATTTCAGATGCCGTAAAATATCTGCGGCTTGCAATTAAAGCAGACAACTCTATGGACGGTGTGGTAAGTCTTATGAGCGAAAGAATAAACCGGAAAGTCGAAAACGAAGAAAACAGGCAAAACGAATTTGACGAGTATGCACAAAAAGTGAAAGCGGCTATAATGGGACTGCTGAATTCGGGCGATGCGGTAAATGCGCGTAAGTTTTTGGAAAGCTATAAAAAAGTAAATGCCGCCGATACGGATATAGTGCATTTGGAAAAAAGATTAAATATACTTGAAAATAACAAATAACAGGGAGGATAACAATGATAGGTATAATAGGCGCAATGGGTGTTGAAGTTGAGGCACTCAAGGCAATGATGCAGGAAATATGTGTTTACAGATTTGGAAGGCTTGAGTTTCACCGAGGTAAATTAAACGGTGTTGATACGGTTGTTTCAGTAGCCGGTGTGGGTAAAGTGAACGCGGCAATGTGCGCACAGACTATGATACTGAAATTTTTGCCGAAAATTATAATAAATATCGGAGTTGCCGGCGGTCTTGCGCCCGAGCTTAAAATCGGAGATATTGCAATTGCCACGGCTGTTGTGGAACACGATATGGATACTTCGCCGCTCGGTGACCCTGTGGGTTATATAAGCGGACTGGATATGATAGAGATGAATTGCAGTGAGTGGGCGGTTGAAGAATTTACAAAGGCAGCCGAAAAGCTTGACGGAATAAATGTTATAAAAGGAGTGATTGCGTCGGGCGACCAGTTTATTAACAGTATTGAGAAAAAAGAATGGATAAGAAACACGTTTAGTGCCGTTGCCGCCGAAATGGAGGGGGCAAGCATAGGACACGTGTGTACAGCGGACAAGGTGGATTTCTGCGTTATACGTTCTATATCGGACGGTGCGGACGATAATTCGCATTTGTCGTTTAACGAGTTTGTTAGTATTGCAGCGAAAAATTCGCTCAAAATGATACTTGCATTTTTGGACAGTGTGAAGGACAGGCTGTAGAGGAGGAGCATATGAAAAAGATTACGAGTTTTTGCGTCGACCACAGAAAACTGGGGGAGGGCGTATATATATCGCGCATTGACGGTGATATAGTCACATACGATATGCGTGTATGCAAGCCGAATACCGGTGTTTTGATGGATAATGTGACAATGCATACGACCGAGCATATGTTTGCTACGTTTGTACGAAACAGTGAAATTGCCGATGACGTAATTTATTTCGGACCTATGGGGTGTCAGACCGGATTTTATTTGTTGGTTCGTGATGCCGTAACAACAGATAAAGTGTTGGAGGTCATAAAGAAAATACTTACCGATATTTGCGGTTATGAGGGCGAAGTGTTCGGCTGCAGTGAAATTGAGTGCGGAAATTATCGTTCTCTTGAGCTTGGAGCGTCGAAGAAGATGTGCCGTGATTATTATGACAAAATCAAAAATTTGACAAAAATTATAAGTTATGACGAAGTGTAAAATTAAATGTTGATATTTAAAAAATAATGTGATATTATATTCTTATTGAAAGACAATTGTAACGGAGGAATTGAAATGGATACAAACAAAAGACCTGACTCTATGGAGAGAATTACAACAAAAGAACTGGCTGAAGCATTTATCGAAGAACAGGTGAAAGCGGCAAGGGAGCAGATAGGCGATAAGAAGGTACTGCTTGCACTTTCCGGAGGAGTTGACTCGTCTGTTGTTGCGGCACTTTTGATTAAGGCAATAGGCAAACAGTTGATATGCGTACACGTAAACCACGGACTTATGCGTAAGGGTGAAAGTGAAAAAGTAATTGAAGTTTTCAGAAATCAACTTGATGCTAACCTTATTTATATTGATGCTACCGACCGTTTTCTTGATTTGCTTGCCGGAGTTGACGAGCCTGAGAAAAAACGTAAAATTATCGGCGGAGAGTTTATCAAGGTGTTTGATGAGGAAGCAGGCAAACTTGAAGGCATTTCATTCCTTGCACAGGGTACAATATATCCTGATATTTTGGAAAGTGACGGTGTAAAGGCTCATCACAATGTAGGCGGTTTGCCTGAGGATATGAAGTTTGAGCTTGTAGAGCCGGTGAAACTTTTGTATAAAGACGAAGTACGTATGGTAGGTAAGGCTTTGGGGTTGCCGGCTGAAATGGTTGACCGTCAGCCGTTTCCTGGACCGGGCTTGGGAGTACGTTGTCTTGGCGCGATTACCCGTGACAGACTTGCGGCACTTCGTGAGTCGGACGCAATTTTGAGAGAAGAATTTGACAAAGCCGGACTTACTCAGCAAGTATGGCAGTTCTTTACGGTTGTTCCGGATTTTCGTTCTACAGGAGTGCGCAACGGTAAGCGTGCTTGGGACTGGCCGGTTATAATCCGCGCCGTAAACACTGTTGATGCTATGAGTGCAACAGTTCCTGAAATTGACTGGGCGGTTTTGAAAAAAATTACGGACAGAATTTTAGCTGAAGTCCCGGGTGTGTGTCGTGTGCTTTACGATTTGAGTCCAAAAGCACCGGCTACTATTGAATGGGAATAAACAAAAATAAACAAAAATAAACAAAAAAGCCCCGAAAATCCGCATAAACAGTGGGTTTTCGGGGCTTTGAAAAAGTAGTGAGTACTAAAAGCTTACTAATAAATTTGAAAGGCCAAATTTTTATCAGTAAACAATGGAGAATTTGAGATATTTGAAACTAAAACCCCACGAAAAGACCACTGATTAAAGATTAAAAACAGAGGGGAATAAGGAGTGGGGTCAAAAAAGTCCGGTATTTATGCGGTTTCTAAACAAATTTGTTTAAGTGTTGACAACGATTCGGCAACATTTTGAATTGCATTGTGTAGGAAAGATATAAATTAAGATATGCTAACATGTTCTGTGTCAGAAGTTCTAAACGCCGGTCATGGAATATGTTTTGCTAAATCTCACTTGTTAGCAGCTTTATTGCGGTGCAAATCTGTTTCAACGGTATGTAAGACAAGAACAGTTCTTTGGGATAATCTTCCTACAGAACCGGGGTATAATGTATAGCAATGAACTTGAAATTGGCGGTGATGTAAAGTGAATTATAAAGAGAGTATTGAACAAACAAAACAAAGTTTTGAAGAAAGTTTTCGAGATGGAGCATACTATAATAAGCAAACAAGTGATAATTTGCATTTGGAAATGATTTTGCGATACATACCGGTAGAACCGGGAATGAAAATTCTTGACTTAGGAACCGGTTCTGGCTATTTAGCGTTTTCATTTGCAGAAAAGTACAAACAGGCGGAAATAATAGGGTTAGATATAGTAGAAAAGACTTTAGTGGAAAATCGTCGAAAGGCTGAAATAGGAGGCATTAACAATTTACATTTTGTGAGTTACGATGGAGTGAATTTTCCGTTCAATGATAATTCATTTGATA
This sequence comes from uncultured Lachnospiraceae bacterium, assembly GCA_964422725.1. GTDB lineage: Bacteria > Bacillota > Clostridia > UBA1381 > UBA1381 > CAKSNH01. The sequence continues at coordinate 189 of CAYRCC010000036.1, read as the reverse complement.
TAGTTATTTCTAGGTATGCATTACATCATTTTCCTGTAATTTGTGACACATTTTGTGAAATTAGCAGGGTGCTGAAAGAAAACGGAATCTTCTTTTTATCTGACCCAACTCCGAATGAAGATGATATGGAACGTTTTGTAGATGAATTTATGCAGATGAAGAAAGACGGACATATTAAGTTTTATACAA